>PHDB01000105.1 GCA_002842495.1 Bacteroidetes bacterium HGW-Bacteroidetes-6 | reverse complement strand
ACTAAGAATACAATTTGACTTCAGCTTCGCCTTTCAGGAAGCAAATGCCATTGAAAGCCAGTGCTTGCATTTCGTCTTCGCCCGGATACACAAAAACCGGAGCAATAAATGCAACACGCTCTTTGATCCATTCAACAAACATTTTGTCGTAGGCAACCCCACCGGTGATGAGAATACCATCCACTTTTCCTTTGAGAACAACAGCACAAGCACCAATCTCTTTTGAAATCTGATAGGCCATGGCTTCGTAAATCAAACGGGCTTTTTCGTCCCCGGCTTTTACACGATTCTCTACTTCGAGAGCATCGTTGGTGTCGAGATATGCCACTAAACCACCTAAGCCTGTAATCATTTTTTTAATTTGATCGTGGGTGTATTTTCCGCTAAAGCACATTTTTGCAAGAGCGCCAACCGGAAGGGTTCCGCTACGTTCGGGCGAAAATGGGCCTTCACCGTCGAGTGCCTGATTAACATCGATAACCATCCCTTTTTGGTGAGCACCAACACTAATACCGCCACCGAGGTGAGCTACAATCAGGTTGAGCTCTTTGTAGTCTTTGCCTTGTGCTTTCGAATGAGTTTTAGCTATGGCTTTTTGGTTTAATGCATGGAAAATACTGACGCGTTGAAATTCGGGATGTCCGGAGATACGAGCCAGATCGGACATTTCGTCAACAACAACCGGGTCAGCAATAAAAGCTTTGGCTCCTTGGATGCTGTGTGCAATATCGTCGGCAATGAGCCCGCCCAGATTGCTGGCGTGCTGGCCAAGTACTCCAGTACGTAAATCAGCTTTAAGAATATCATTTACTTCGTACATGCCCGATGGGATAGGCTTAACTAAACCTCCCCGACCAACAATGATACTAATGTCATCGATCAGAATTCCACCGTCCTTAAGCTCTTTGAGGATGATGTTTTTCCTGAATTCGTATTGTTCGGTAATCGTGGAAAAAGGAGCCAGGTCTTCGGCTGAATGTTTGATGTTTTTCTGAAAGAGTTTATCGCTGTGAATGTCAAAAACGGCAATCTTGGTAGATGTAGATCCGGGGTTGACTGCAAGAACCAATGGTTTGCTCATGTTGTTTTATTTAGCAATTAAGCACGCAAGTGCGATAGAATAAGTTTTTGTTTTTGAGCTGTCGCCACGCGAGGTGAGGATAGCAGGACACTTAGCTCCCATAACTACGGCTGCGAGTTCTCCACCAGCAAGTTTTGTAGATGCTTTGAAAAAAACATTTCCCGATTCAATATTGGGGAATACAAGCGCATCGGCATCGCCTGCAACCGGACTTACCAGCTTCTTGATCTGAACACTTTCTGGATCTATTGCTACGTCGAGTGCTAGAGGACCATCAACAACTCCTCCGGCAATTTGCCCGCGATCATTCATTTTGCTGATAATAGCAGCATCTATACAGGCTTGCATTCCGGTCGACATTTGCTCGGTAGCAGCAATGAGAGCTACTTTCGGCTTTTCGATTCCCAAAGCATGTGCAGTCTTGATTACATAATTTGTAATAGCAACTTTTTGTGCGAGATCGGGAGCGGGAATTATAGCAACATCACTAACCACTAGTAGCTTGTGATAGGCAGGCATTTCAATTACTGAAACATGTGTGAGAATAGCTTTTGGAGGGAGCAACCCTTTTTCTTTGTCGAGTATGGCTCGCATATATTTGTCTGTTGAAACCAAACCTTTCATCAATACATCGGCTTCGCCAAGATTGATCATTTCAACCGCTTTGCGTGCAGCTTTAATTTCATCTGATTCCTGAACAATTTTAAATTTATTTACGTCGATACCTTCTTTTTCGCATACCTGACGGATGGTGACCTCATCACCTACCAAAATGGGTTCAATAATGTTTAAATCGGTAGCAGCCGAAACAGCTTCGATAGTGTGGGCGTCGTTGGCAAATGCTGCAACAAGGCGTTTTTTTTGTTTGCCCTGAAGGGCCGAAATCATTTGGTCTAGCTTATTGATGCTCATTGTTCCTCCTGTAAAATTAATTTTGGGCTAAATTATAAAAAATCCCGGATATTTTCGGAGGTAAATTTCAAAAATGAGCTGATTTATAAACCTTTTGCGATTTACAGTGAAATAGGATAGATTGAAAATAATCGTGTTTCAAATAACCTCATTCCACACAACTAATCATAATGAATTCATTTGATCGTAATCCCAGATTTAGATTGTTTTGAAACCAGTTCAGGAGGCACAACAAGGAATGAGATTATTAATTGCCAGTTGAAACAAAAAACAATGATTTTCTACAGAAAAATTAAAAATCGACCAGTAACTTCAGATTAAGTTGTCTGCTTGTGAGATAATTGGGAACAGCATACCTGCGGGCAGTAACATCGGTGACCCAGATGTAGGAAACTGTGTTGTTGATGTTCAGTAGATTGAAAATTTCTAAACTCAACCAGGCATTGCGAATGAATTTCATGTTTTTTCGGGCTGTTTGACTTTCAGTGCTTTTCTGGGGATTGATATAGCCAATAAGTTGTTTTGAAAAACCAATATCTACGCGCCTGTAGGGGGGCATGCGAAGTGTTTGTTTATATTTGTCCGAATTCGGAGGTCCAAAAGGCAGCCCTGTTCCAAATACCAGACTCATGTGCATTTTGTAACTGGGATTTTGCGGCAAATAGTCCTGGAAAAATAAACTCACATTCACACGCTGATCGGCAGGGCGGGGAATATAGCCCGGTTCGAAACGTACACTGTCAACAGCTATATTATTATAGGTGTAACCGGAAATAATTTCTTCGCCATCGCTGTTGTAATATTTATAATAGTAATCACCGTCAATGTCTTCGCGTGTTTGCATGATGCTCACACTTACCCATGATTCAGCATCGGCAACAAACTGGCCATTCATTTTGAAGTCGATACCGGTTGCATAACCGTGCGATGTATATTCGGGTAAATATCGAATGCGGACATTGTCAACAACATATGGAATCATTTGGTCGAGTATTTTGTAATAAATCTCTCCCACAATTCTGAAAGGTCTTTTCCACAACGAATCGGTATGTTCAAAGCCAGCTACAAAATGAATCGATTTTTGAGCTTTCACATCTGTATGCAGATTTCCAGTCATGTCGCGTAATTCGCGATAGAAAGGTGGTTGCTGATAGTAACCCGAAGCTAAACGAAACATATAATGCCGATTCCAGTTTGGCGTCATACTTAACGCTGCACGTGGACTTACAATCAGTTGTTCGTTTACATCCCAGTACGATGCACGAACTCCACCAATGAGGTTGTAGCGTACACTATCGTGTTTCCATTCGTATCCGCTTTGTAGAAACCCTGAATAACGCATCGAAGATAAACTTAGCGAACTGATAAGCAAATCTGATATTTCAAGATTCTGATAGCTTTGCTGAGCTGGATCAAAGTATCCAACAGAATCGGCAGGATGAGGCAATGAAAAACCCGACGAGTCGATATAGCTCCATTGCCAGATATTATCGCGAATATTTTCAAATTGAGCTTTGGCGCCCCATTGCACATAGTAACTTTGCCGTGAAAACAAGCCTTTATGCTCTGCCGATAATACCTGAACATCCAGATAATTGCGCGCATGGTCAAGAAAAGTGCCAACTCCCAGATTCTCCGCTACATCGCCAAAACCGTCGCTGCCTAAATCGGATTCGAGCAATCCGATCCAGTATTGTCCCTGAATATCGTAGGTTTCATCTTCGAGCGACGAGTAAGCCGAAATAATGTATTTCATAAGCAAATTACTGTCGGGTCGATGCATGTAACGTAATCCGCCCAAGAAAGTAGTGAATCGGTCGCGTTCCTGTCCGTCGAAATAAATGGTCAGGCGCATCGCCTGATTGATGGTTCCGTATGTGGTTTCACGTGTTTCGGGAATGAGTGTGTATCGATTTGAGCTTATATAGCCCAAAAAGCTGATTTCAGAAGTTTCGTTCAACTTCAGCGTAATATAATTTTGCCAATCGAGAAACGATGGATTATAATCGCCTTTGGTATCAAGAGCATTCAGTACATATTGGTTTGTTTTGTAGCGGAATCCCGACATGTACGACATAAGTCCGTTTTTACCAGTTCCTTCAATATGGAAAGCAGCGCCGAGCAAGCTTACATAAGCATCGCCTCGCAACGAATCAGGCCGTTTGTATTGAACATCGAGTACCGATGACATTTTGTCGCCATATCGGGCCTCGAATCCTCCTGATGAAAACGAAACTGAATTAACCAAACTTGAATTCAGAAAACTTAATCCCTCCTGTTGCCCGCTACGAACAAGAAAAGGCCTGTAAATTTCGATATCGTTGGCATATACCAGGTTTTCATCGAAATTTCCACCACGAACCGAATAAGTGGACGAAAGCTCATTGCCTGATGATACTCCAAGTCCGATCAATTTCACAAGAGTTTCAAGTCCGCCATATGTTGGTAAAAGTTGAGAACTTTTTGGATCGAGACGAATCATACCACCAGCCATTTCAAAATGGTCACGTACTTCGAACGGATCGAGCTGAACAATTTTATCAGTCAGTTTTTTGTCAAGTTGGAACCGTTGCCCGGGTTCGAGTTTCAATGTATCATATTGTATTTGATAGCTGAGGATTGAAAAGGCAACAATCACTTCTTTTCCAGCCGGAATACTTAATTCAAAATTACCCTCAGCGTTGCTCGAAGTTCCCCCGACTCGCCCCATGATAGATACATTCACAAATTCGAGAGGTTGATTGTGGTCGTTGGTTATTTTGCCATAAACAACAGCATCGCTTTGAGCAGCAATATTTAAGCTGAGCAAAAGTGAAATTGCAAAAACAACAAGATATGGTTTTTTATTCCAAAGGATCATTGTAAAAATACTCCGTTTCGCTTTTTTGTTTTTTAAAATCTCCATCGCGCCAGGCTTTCAGAAATTTCGACCAAGCCAAAGGGTTCAGGAGGTTATTGGGAGGTAGTTGTCCCGCATAATAAAGGCGTGACGTTGTTTTTTCGATGTAGTTTCGATAGTTCATGCTGGCATCCATGGGCATATACGAAGCCCGCTCGCGAAGTTCAGCAAGCTCGAGATTTTTCAATGCCCGATCGTAATCGTCGTCGGGTGGCGAGGTGTGAATAAATGCTTGCTTAAACTGATCGGGCGTAGGCCAGGGGTAAATGACAGTTTCCGAAAGCCAGATGGTATCTCGGTGCATCATTTGAATAAGCGAATATCTAGAGCCGGTTAATGAATCGGGGATTTTGTAAAACGAGTTTTTGTATCCAACCGATGTGAATTCAATAATATCTCCCTTTTCGGCTACAAACGAAAAAAAACCGAAAAAATCGGAAACAGTACCTCGTCGTGTGTTTTTTATAATGATATGTGTGAACGCCAATGGTCGTAAACTATCGGCCGAAACAACCACGCCACTAAACTGAACCAGATTACCGCTTTCTCCATCGTTAGGCTGAGCACGTAACGAAGAGGCTGTAAGCAGGAGCGATATGGCAGTTAGTAAAAGTAAACGCATCGTTTCAAGGCTTAATAACGCAAGTGCTTCCGGTTTAGTATAAAATAAAAAAAGCTGCCTGAAAGCAGCTTCAAATATACGAAATAATTCGCAACTATTTTATAAAACCGTTGCTGATGAGTTCTTTCATCACGGCAGTAATTCCTTTTTTATTGATGGTACGCAATGCAGAAGTGGAAAGCTTCAGTGTTATCCATTGATTTTCTTCCGGAAGGAAAAATTTCTTCTCCTGAATATTCGGATAGAATCTGCGTTTTGTCTTAATATTTGAGTGGGAAACATGATTTCCAGACATTCTCTTCTTTCCTGTAAGTTGACATACACGTGCCATAGTGGTATTTTTTGGGACTGCAAAAGTCTGAATAATATTTGAATTGACCAAATAAATTTGGAATTATTTTAATGAATTTGTGTCGGAAAGTAAAGAATCGGCTTGCTGTGTACGATTCATAAACTCTTCAACCAAATCATCGGGCGATTTACCTAGGTTCTCAAGCGAAAAAGTAACCTGCGATGCCAATTCGTTTTTTGGAAAACGTTTCAGAAAGTCTTCATAAGTTTTGCGTGCTGCAGCATTGTCTTTCAAGTGACTTTCCTGTATAAATCCTTTAAAAAAAATGGCATCAGGAAGAAAAGTATAGTCGGGGTAGCGCCGACACAGGGTATCGACATGAGCCACAGCTTCGTTTGGCATATCAATAGCCAGTGCAATCTCGGCGGCCTTGTGCAAAAAATTTGGAGACAACGAGTCTTCGGGATAATCGTCGGCAAATTTCAAATAGTCTTGCCGTAGAGACTCCGATGTTTTTTTATCGGGGGTATCTTCGTACGATTTCATGACAATTTTTTCTTTTTCCCTGATTTCGTCAAGGCACTGTTGGCGACCTCCCGAACAGGCAACAAGAAAAATTGCAAAACCAATTATTAACAGCTTTTTCATTTTTATCGTTTGTTTTTGGAAGGAAAAATCATTTTGTAACTTACATCTACATTCCCTTTAGTGATATCGGTAAGCTTGCCTTTCAGCAAGAGCTTACGCATAGGCGATAACCGGTCTGTAAAAACAATGCCTTCGAGGTGATCGTATTCGTGCTGAATGATACGAGCTACAATGCCATCGAATGTTTTGGTGTGTTCTGTCCAGTCGGCGTCAAAGTAGTTGATTTTGACAATCGACTTGCGAGAAACATCTT
>PHDB01000028.1 GCA_002842495.1 Bacteroidetes bacterium HGW-Bacteroidetes-6 | reverse complement strand
ACTATAAAGTTTAAAATAAAGCAAAAGTCAGTCACATTGAGCCTGTCGAAATGTGATTCACAAAATTCAATGATTGTTTTATGCTTAGTCATCCTTTGACAAGCTCTGGATGACTATCATTTTTCTGAAAGAGTTATTGCATCGATAAAAATGAGAAAAAAGAATAATATAATTCTTATCATCGGGCTATCACTGAACTTCTTCTGTATTTCGATTTTTCAGCATCACTCTCATCGACCAATACACCACATTCAGAAATATTCCCATAAAAATGGTAACACCCCATGTGCGGGGATGCGAAAACGGATTAAGGAATCGGTCGCCAATATCGTAGAGCAAATGCATGGGTTCGCGAAGAATATCCCAACTGTTCCAACGCAGAAAACGACCAATGTAAACGCCGAAGCTTCCTGCAAAAATAAGTAGCGAGCTAACAACCGGAATCACTTTTTTGTTTATCGACGACGACAAAATGATTTCGATGTTTCTCAGGCTGATAAATCCAAACAGCAATCCAGTCCACGCAAAACTCAGAATAAGTACTAAATCGAACCAAATGGGAAAACCTGTGGAGAGACGCAGATGAAACAGGTCGGTGAGTATATATGGTGCATTGGGGAAAAACAGCAGCCAAAGCATCAGAATTGATATTTGCAGGAAAATGTTTTTCCGCCAGTTGGGCTTTATAATAAGTAAGGTGCTGAAAAACCACGGAAGAAAAGCCAGAAACAGATTCCAGTTGAGGAACAGGAAAAAATGGGTCTCCGATATTTTTACTCTGAAAAGAGATAATCCAAAGCACATGAGAGTCATGCCAAAAAGCACAAATGCCTCAATCAGTCGGTTGTGCTTTTTTAGTAAGCGGAACATAAATCGATAATTTTGGGAAGAAAAATAATGACACCCACTGTTGCAGCTGCTATCGCAGCAATAAGAACCGCAGCCGCACTCAGGTCTTTCGATGCTTTTATGAGCCGGTGTTGCTCGGGCATAACATAGTTGGCCAATGTCTCGATGGCTGTATTCATTGCTTCCATCGACAACACAAAACCCGAAACAATGGCAATCGACATCCATTCGACGTTGGAAATGTTGAAACAGAAACCAGCAACAACAACAAAAGCAAGTACAATCAAATGAATACGCGCATTGTGCTCATCGCGAAAGAGAATACGCAGACCATTGAAAGCATATCGGAAGCTTAAAATCCTTTTTTTCAATGAAAAACGTCTATCTTTCATGGGTGTAAAAACTCCACTTTTTCAAAAATATTGTATCTGTCGTATTAATATGTCTATATAATCAATATGTTCAATTTTCTGCGTGTTCAGCTGTTTCAAAAAAAACCAAAAATTTGACTTTACAACTTGAATCCAGGTTTTAATCGTTCCGTAGGGGCAAAGATATCCGGTTAACGCTCTTCTCTGCGGACCTCAAAGCAATAAAAAGAGCTTTCGGAGATACCCGGAAACCAAAAACCCCGAAACATGTCCGGGGCTTTTTATTAGGAATCAGTTCTCTAATTTCGGGTTGGAGTTCCGGTGTTTTCAGCGGGCTGATCTATCTCTTTTCGTGCCGCATTTATTCTTTCCTGCTCCTGAACAACCTGCTGTTCGGCTTCGCTTGTTATAGCTTCAGCTTCTTCGATTCGGGTATTGTTTTCTTCGTATTCTTGCCTGGTGATTTTGCCCGATTTCAACTTCTCTTCGTTGTTTTTACGGGCATTTTCGCAGTTCTGGCGCATGGTTTTAACCCTTGCTTGCTGTTCTGCAATCACTTTCTCCGATTCGTCAAGCTTGGTTTTTACTTTGTTTTTGGCTTCTTCGGAACGTAACTGACCAAATTCGCGACCACTCATATCACCTTTTTCCCGTCCATAGGCATGTCCTTGACCATTGTTGGTTTTTACATTATCCGAACCTGAACCGCTTCCTTGTTCATTGGGCTTCTCCTTCTTAACATCGCTGTGCTCGTTGGGTTTGCCTTTTTCGTCGCTATGGGTATTTTGTGGCCTTTCCGGGCTGTTGGTATTGTTTTGCTGCTGATCGTTCTGACTCACTTTTTCGTGTTTGTCACTATTTTGCGATTGCCCATTTCCCTTTCCGTTTTCCTGAGAATAAACAGTTGTCGAAAAAGCTGCAAAAGCAACTACTGCAATTATTGATAATACTTTTTTCATGTTGGCCTCCCTTAAATTCCTTTTAGTAAATCGTTCACTTTAGCTTCTTTGGCATCGATGCTGTCAACCACAGTAGTTACCGACGAGTCGATGGCTTGAACTTCTTCGGTTGCAAATTGATTTTCCTCTTCTGCGGTCATGGTCTTGTCGCTTTTGCTACCACACGATGCTAAGGCAAAAGCAAGCCCTGCGATGAAAATTACTTTTTTCATGGTTTTGTAATTTTGGTTTATTGTTGAAAGGTACATATTTTTTCAAAAATGCAAGTGCTTTTCAGAAAAACAAGCGGTTGAATATTCTTTCAATCATGAGAGAATTGACGTCCATGCCTCGTTCAGAGACTCAATAATGTCTCCGGCTTTCATGGCTTCCATGCCGAGTTCTTCGGCGGCCAGGTCGCCGGCCAATCCGTGGAGGTAAACTCCTGCAATGGCTGCGTGAATGGGTGAGATTTTACGAGCCAGCAAACCGGCAATAAGTCCTGTGAGTGTGTCGCCGCTACCCCCTTTGGCCATGCCCGGGTTGCCGCTAGGGTTGAAAAACACCTGGCTCGATGGCGTAACTACCGCAGTCCAGGCACCTTTGAGAACAATAATGCAATTGAACTTTGTGGCTGCTGATTGGGCTCCTTCGAGTCGGGCAAAATCGTCCTGAAAACTACCGAATAATCGTTTGAATTCGCCCGGATGTGGTGTGAGGATGGTGTTTTTGGGTAAAAACGACAACCATGTTTTGTTTTCAGCAAGAATATTAAGCCCGTCGGCATCAATTACCAGCGGTGTAGTCGAATTCTGTATCAGCAATTTGAGTGTCGATGCAGTCGCTTTGTGCTGTCCGCAACCCGGCCCGAATGCTATAGCTGTATAGGCCGACAAATCGGGCAATTGCGAAACAAAATCTTTTTCAGTATCGACCGAACACATCGCTTCGGGCGCGGCTGTTTGAATAATTCCGGACGATTGTTCAGGACAATGAACCGTAGTGAGTCCACAACCCGAACGAAGACATGCATTTGCGGCCAAAACAGCAGCACCGGTTTTTCCTTTGCTGCCTGCCACAATCAATGCGTGACCATAGGTTCCTTTGTGCGAAAAAGTACGCCGGGACGGGAAAAATGAAGCAATATCGTTTTGTTCGGAAATAAAAAACCGGCTTTCGGCCTCATTTATGAATGTTGAATGCAATCCGATCGGAATGAAATCCCAATGCCCGCAATAGTGTTCGTTTTCGGGCAACATCAACGCCAGTTTTGGAACTCCGAGGGTGAGCGTGAATGTTGCTTTTACAATATCTTTTCCATGAGCCAAAGAACTCGCATCGGCCAGCAGACCCGAAGGCATGTCGATTGAAATGACAGTCAGACCACTTGTATTGATGTTTTGAATGGCATGTAGCGCAAGTCCTTCAGGAGCACGTGATATTCCGGAACCCAGCAATGCGTCAACAATAATGCTGCCGGGTAAAAATGCAATTGCCTCACTTTCAGAGTCGATGCTTTCAACTTTTTTAAGTTTTTGCAATCGTTTCAGATTTAGCTTGCAGTCGTCACTCAGCGTCTTTCCAAATTTTACCAGCACCGTTTTTACATCATAACCGGCTTCAATAAGCAAGCGGGCAATCACCAGACCGTCGCCGCCATTATTGCCTGTGCCGGCTACCACGGTGAAAGCCGTTTCTTTTTCCGGAAATATTTCGGATATCCACTCAAAACACAATCCAGCCGCACGTTCCATAAGGTCATCCGACGAAACAGGCTCGTGCTCAATGGTGTATGCATCGGCAGCTCTGATGGTTCCGACTGGAAGGATTTTTAGCATATTCTAATGACTCATCGATTCCCATGGCAGATGAAAGAGAACTGCTCCAAGAATGACAATATAGACAATGATAAGAATAAAAACGAGTGCACTTACAGCAAGTCCGATAATTCCGGTTACTTTTCCGGCTTTGGCATTGCCAAGTGAACTCTCACTATACATTCCCGGGTTGGCTTCGAATGTTTGTGTTGCTTTATTCGCGAGAACAATGGCAACAATTCCCATTACTAATCCGGGCAATGCATAGCACCAAATGAAAACAATAGAAAGAATGCCAAGAACCAAAGCGCCGGTTGCGTTAGGAACCGGTGGTTTGTACTGGAATTGAGGGGCGTTTTGCTGATTTTCCATGTTAAATGCTTTTAAGGGTAAAATTAATAAGAAATATCAATACTACAACAATAGTTGAACTTATCAATGCTTTTCCACCGTTTTTCCATTTGAAAATCAATTGAGAAATGCCCAGAAAAACAAGCAGAATGAGCGGAATCAATCCCGGGTGAATTGAAATGCTTTCGTAAATATTTCCTTTGAGCAATTCAATAAATGCTCGTTGCAAACCACATCCGGGGCAATCGAGACCGGTAAAATGCTTTACGGGACATGCTCCCTGATTTTTTTCAAGAAAATGAATGAAGTTGTACCAGACCGAAAGCCACAGCATGTCAGATTTGTTTTCCTGTTTTGTGACCGCTGACAGCGTAGAAAAGAATATAGAGATAACACGGGATGAGAATGAGGTATGCCAGATGCATGTTCGTTAAATCGGCCAGTTTCCCAAAAAGAGGACTCATGATTGCTCCGCCAATGATTCCCATAATGAGCAATGCGGAAATGATAGGTGTTTTGTTTCCTGTTTTTTCAATAGCAAGCGGCCAAATGGCAGGCCACATCACGGAGTTTGATATCCCAAGCAATACAATAAAGAAAAGCGATATTGTTCCACTGGTGATAAGTGCTGCTGACGCAAATGTAATGGCACTAATGGCAAAAAACTGCAAAGCTTTTTGCTGGCTGATTATTTTAGGTATTAATACAATGCCAATAAAATAGCCCAAAATCATTCCAGCCATAACATACGAAGTGAAATAGCTCGGATTAAGCATGTTGATCTCCCATCCGAACAGGTTGATCAAAAAAGGATCGGGATTGAGATAGCGCCCGTAAAGAATAATACTGTCGCCCACCACTACTTCGGCTCCGACATAAAAGAATATAGCAAAGACACCCAGCCATGCATAGGCTGGCAGTCCTTTGGTTGTAAATTTTGCCTCGGGTTCGTCGCCCGAAATTTCAGGGAGTCGCGCATAACGGACCATCAAGGCCAACACCGCCAACACAACAGCCATGATGATGTAAGGAATAACTACTTTTTGGGCTAATTCGTCGAGATAAACCGATTTTGCTGCACTGGCAAGTTTAGAGAGCTCTGTTTGAATCACTTCGTCCGATTTCGAAAGCAGAACCGAACCAAGAATGATTCCGCTGAATGCACCTGCCAGTTTATTGGCTACACCCATAATACTAATTCGTTTTGCCGCACTTTCTACCGGGCCGAGTAGTGTTACGTATGGATTAACAGCTGTTTGCAACATCGTGAGTCCTGTGCCTTGAACAAATAAACCCACTAAAAACAATCCATATTCGCGGGAATATGCAGCCGGAATAAATATCAATGAACCAAGAATCATAATAAGCAGTCCTAGCGACATAGAGTTGACAAAACCAAATTTTTTCAGAATAAACGAAACAGGAATTGCCATCACAAAATACGCAATGTAAAATGCCGTAGCAACAAAGAAAGCCTGAGTGGTTGTTAGCTCACAGGCAGTACGTAAGAAAGGAATCAGTACGCCGTTGAGCCAGGTTACAAAGCCAAATATGAAAAAGAAAACACCTATTACAAATAAAGCAAAGGTTTGTCCTGATTTATTCTGTTGATTCATTCGGGTAATTTTGGCAAATATCCGAAAAATATGCAATTTGGAAGTGGTAAAATCGATTATGTGATTATTTGTACACATTAGTGTCGAAATGCCTTGCTAAAGCGTTGGCATATGCAGTTTCTGTTAACCTGTTTGTTGAAAAACGGTTTGTTTTTTTGAGTGGAATTACAGGCCGATGAAAAGCGTATTTTGAATTTAAGTTGTTTGAATAACAAAATATAGTTGTGAATTCTGTTGTTAAAATGCATCAGATTAAAAATGAATTGCTAATTTTAGTGCACGAAATTTGCAGCAAAGAAAAAAACACCATGAAGAAGTTTAGATCGATAAAATTATTGGTTGGAGCATTTTTCCTGTTTATTATAGGGATTTCTTCGCAATCGTGCCGTCACACACAACCAACTTGCTATAAACCATATATTCCCGAAGATGCTGATTCCACAAGTTCGATCCAGCCTCAAAAAAATATTTTGCATCAAACAGTAAGTAATGTTTCGCCCAATGAAAACCTGGATACTGAAGATTAAATATCGAATTTTGTCGCTGCTTACAGCTGTTTCCGGAATGCACTATTTCAGAGATCGGAAACTGGTTGCAGGTACACTGCTGCTGTTTTCGCTGGGTTCGCTTTTGTCGTGCAATCAGCACAAAAGAACAACGTGTTATGTTGTGCCCATCTCGGGCGACGATACTATCAAGACTCTTTGCTACGAAGTAGTTGTTGATACGGTAATTCAGACGCCTCCGGAAAAAGACACCTCCGATCAGATAATGTGTTACAAATCAGTTGTACCCAGAGACTAATAATCATGAATCGTTTTTTGTATCAGATTCGTTATTGTGTATTGAAGGTTCTGCTTCTTTTAAGAAATTCTTCTTCGATTCGCCGGCAGTTTCTGCTGGCCGGTGTATCGCTGCTGGTTATTTCTTCGTGCAAAAACGGAAGTTCTGAAAAATCGGTTTCTGCAAGTCAGTTGAACTTGAAGTCACTTGCTTTGAAACTCCAATTGATTGACACAATAGCTATCGGGGAACAAAATATTTTTACTGACAAACAGCTCTCCGATGAAAAATTGATTGAATCTTCAACCGATACAGCTATAATTCGTCCACCTGATGTTATGTGTTATGCACCCTTACCCCTTAAACCTGAATGATGAAAAAAACACTGCTTCTTTTTTCCATGAATATGGCCAGGTTGATGCGATTTCGGAGGATTGGAATCCGATTGGGCTTGTTGTTGTTGGCCGCAACTCCTTTGACTTATTCTTGCTCGGGAACGCAAACTAAATGCTACGAAGCTGCAGACCCACCCGGCGACACTGTTGAGCATACCCGCTATAAGGCATATAATCCGGATGATACTGTTTCCAGAACAGACACGATCAATATGGAGAACGAAAAATGAAATTTTTTTTCGGAAGAATCGGATACAGTATTGCACGTTTGCTAAGATGGCGATGGTTAATGATGGTTTCGGGGAAACATTTGATTCCGGCAAAAAACAGGAACAGAGAGGAAACAACCGACTGTTATCAAACTCAGGTTGTTGAAGATAAGCCTGTTGATGTTGAAATTTCGTGCTATAAAGTTGCAGTTCCACGAGAGCCTGAAATATTGAAACCGACTCAAAAATCCGATTCCGACGATAAACACGATTGAATTGATTATTTTTGTAGCAATGAAAAAATTTGTTCGCATATTGTTTTACCGAATAGCTTCGCTTTCAGGAATGCAGTGGCTGATGTTTGCTGTATTTATTTCGGTACTGTTTTTGGTGCAGGCGTGCGACACTTCTCGTCATCGTTACTACACTGCTGTACCTGTCAATAAAAGCGATACCGCTACGGCTAAAAGCACCAAAGCGAAAAATAAAAAATTGACTCCTGATGTAAACGACGAGCCTGTTTTTGGCGATGACGATGAATACGATTGGTTTGAAGAAATGGAAGATCTTGACAGAGACCGATAAACTTAAATCAGTATAGTATGAAACGAATTCTGAATAAACTTGGATATCGACTGGCTGTTGCAACTGGCTGGCGCTGGATGATGTTTGTGGCCGGAGTTTCGATGCTTGCCGGCACTCAATCGTGCAAGGTTACACCACACCGGTGTTACGAAGCAGTTCCTGTCGATACAACTGAAGCAGTGCAGCCTTCGTGCTACGATATGCCGGCTCCGGTAGCTCCGGCAGAAGATATCAATGTTACAGCTCCGGACTTCAATAATGTACAGTAATTCATTTGTAAGATGAAAATTCTCAAAATCCGCATTTTGCAAATTGTCCTGCAACTTTTTGCTATTGTACACTTACGCAGATTATGGCTTCGTATGGCTGTTGTTATTGCAGGTGTGGCAACTTTGAATACATCTTGTTCCGGAAACGCAACCGATTCGAACAAATCGACTGATACCGTCGTGAACGACGATTCTATTATGGTTACTTGCTACGAACCTACAGTAGTGACCGATACTGTTATCGATTCAATTGCGATTGAAAATACTGACGGTCAATAATTTAAAAATGAAATTATGAAGCAAATCCTTTTCAGACTTTTATACTCCATGAGCCGGATTTCGGGTTGGAGATGGCTGGCTTTTGCTTCGGGTTTCATGCTTTTGGGTAGTTCGCAGTCGTGCAACACAGGAAAGAAAATGTGTTATGAGCCGATTCCGGTCGATACCACCACTATCAACGAACCACGTTGCTACGATAGAGCAACTCCTGTCGATTCGGTAAAAATGGAAGAGCACGACGATAATGGTCGCAACAATTGATAATTGGCTTGTTATTTCAGAAAAATGAGAAAAATTGTCTTTGCCCTTGTTTTGTTTCCCTTTCGGGTACTGCCTTTCAGGCATTTGTACTTAATTGTAGGGTCGTGGTTGCTTGCAGCGGGCTTTGCTTCGTGTGGGAACAGCAATAGAACCGCTGAAAATAGCACAAAACCCGACGTCGATTCAATGCAAACAACCTGTTATTCGGATGTTGTTGAAAAAGAAGAAATGCAGGTAGCTCCGGTTGAAAGCGAAAAGGACAATTTGGAAGAAAAAACCATAATGATAACCTGCTACGATACCGTAGCTCCCAATGATAGTTTACAATGAAAAAAATATTTACTTCTGTTCTTTTGCTTTTCAGGCACTTGCTCCCTTCGGCTCATTTGAGATTCTTGTTGGGTTCGTGGATTATTGCAGCGGGCTTGGTTTCGTGTGGCAGCAGCAATTCGGGCAAAACCGACAAAGATACTTTGAGCGACAAGGACAGCCCCGATACAACCATGCATAGCTGCTATGCAAAGCCGGTTGATAATGTTTCCGATTCCTTGCCAAAAACATGTTATGCAGCGGCAATCGATCCAAACAGAGATAAAGAAATTGAATGATATTTTATTTAAAAACAGGTAATGGAATAAATACTTGAAGATTAAGTCGTCATTCAGTAATAATTCTTATTTTTGAGTCTTATGAAAAAGCGGTGTCTCAAATTTTTACATTCATTAGCATTGTTGTTAGGTCTTCGTCAAATATTGCTTTTATCGGGCATTGCTCTTTTGGCAGCTTGCTCGGGTAAGCCGTCAGAAAACGAAAGCAGAAACAACGATTCAGTAAATGTTAAAAGCTGCGATTCAATGCCAACTCCCGATTCATCAAAAAACGATAGTGTCATCAATTCTGAAAAAATGAGTGTATGAGAAAAAGTGTTATTGGCCTTTTGTTGATGCCGTTTTTCAGTATTATTCCGAAAAAAGGCAGATTACGTAACAAGCATTTACTACTGTTAGCATGGCTGGCAATGTCGGCCTCGGCATGTGATGGAATTGTTCAACCCATGTGCTACGACCCCGCAGTGCCGCAAGACTCGATTCCGAATGACACAATCCCTCAGGATACCAACATCAACGAAAGCCGGATTCCCGCTACTCAAAACACACAAGACCAGCATGAAGAACAACAAAATACATCTTCCTCATATCAGCTTTGAGGTTTGTACCAACTGCAATTTGAAATGCCGCTATTGCTACAATATTTGGAAAGCTCCGGGTGGTGAATTTCCGGGTGAGGTAACATACCGCAAAGCCCGAAAAGTAATAAAAAAGCTTTATAAAAGAGCACATGTCGATCATTTTACATTTACCGGCGGAGAACCACTTTTGTTTGAACGTCTTGCAGAGTTGGTGTTGTATGTAAGGTTGAAAGGAAGCACGGTTACGCTTATCAGCAATGGAAATGCAGGAACCGAAGACGATTTTAAAATGCTGATAAAGCTTGGCGTAGGATTATTCGAATTTCCGTATCACAGCACCGACCCCAAAATTCACGACCTGATGGCAGGTGTGGAAGGTGCTCACGCTAAATCGCTGAAAACTATAGAAATGGTACAACGGTTGGGTGGGAGAGTAGTTGCTGTAATTGTTCTCACGAAGCATAACATCCCAACATTAGAAGAAACACTGCTGAAACTCAAAGAAATGAATGTTGCTTCAGTAATGCTCAATCGTTTCAATATTGGTGGAGCAGGAATACAATGGGCCGAAGATCTGATGCCGTCGTTGAACGACCTTCGCGATGCATTTGCGTTGACCGACAAGGTGATAACTGAAAATAAAATTCCGCTTACATCGAATGTATGTACCCCCATGTGCGTGCTCAATCCGAAAGACTATCCGCATATTGGTTTTGGCCATTGTTCGTCCGATCCAAAGCTTAAACCAATTACACTTGATCATTGGGGAAATATTCGTTTGTGCAATCACAGCCCGGTGTATGCCGGAAATATCATCGAAAACAGCTTCGAAGAAATTTTCAACAACGACTACGTAAAAAGCTGGGACGAGAAAGAACCTGAATTCTGCAGTGGATGTGAACTCTATCCAGCCTGCTTTGCAGGATGTCGTGCAGCAGCCGAACAAATGGGAATGACAATTCGTGGCGAGGATCCTGTGCTTGGAATGACGGGCGTGGAGCGAAAATAACTTTTAATAAATCAAAAAGCCGGAAATCCATTTCTGAAATTCCAGCTTTAATATTTGATTACTGATTATTTTTCTTTCGAAAGTGTTCCTATCGCTACCCGGGCATTTTCGTACATAGGGCTTTTGTAGTTATCAAACACTTTTTTGCCCGAAATTTCTTTAATGGTTGCTTTTAATTTGCCAGATGCTGTTGCAATATATACATCATCACCCACTTTGTATGAACCAGACGAAGTTGACGTAGATTTTTCGGTGCTGCTTCCTGTTGGTGGTTCAAGGTAAATTTCGCCCATCCAATATCCTTTTCCACTATTATCGCCATCGAGTTTGATATAGTAGCGGTTGCTGTTGTATGGGTTAATTTTATCAACAGTGCTGTCGATTTTCTCATTCCTGTTTTATCCACCATTTGTAAAACGTCAAATTGCAATCAGTACTCAATATTCGTTCATATTAATGGATTTGGGCAAAAAAACCCTCGTTTTTTTTTGTAATTTTGCACCTTCTCAGACAAAAACCGCACAGATGAAGGCTAAATACAACGAGTACAAGCAGTTAAAGCTTACCGAAATTGCAAACGACGTTCAACAATGGTGGGACGAAAAAGATATTTTTCGCAAGAGTATTGAAACCCGCGAAGGAAAGCCAGAATACGTATTCTACGAAGGCCCGCCCAGCGCCAATGGTTTACCGGGAATCCACCATGTGATGGCACGTACGATCAAAGACCTTTTTTGTCGCTACAAAACACTCAAAGGATTTCAGGTAAAACGTAAAGCCGGTTGGGATACGCATGGTCTTCCGGTCGAAATAGGCGTTGAAAAAAAGCTTGGAATCACCAAAGAACATATTGGCAAAACAATCTCAGTTGAAGATTATAATAAGGAATGCCGTCAGGAAGTAA
Organism: Bacteroidetes bacterium HGW-Bacteroidetes-6; assembly: GCA_002842495.1. GTDB lineage: Bacteria > Bacteroidota > Bacteroidia > Bacteroidales > DTU049 > GWF2-43-63. The sequence goes on along the minus strand of PHDB01000028.1, from coordinate 31,656 downwards.
TGAAATACAAGGATACATGGGACGATCTTACGCGCAGAATGGGCTATTGGGTCGATCTGGAACATCCGTATATTACTTTTGACAACAAATACATCGAATCGGTCTGGTACTTGTTGCGTAAGCTCTACGACAAGGATTTGTTGTATAAAGGTTATACTATTCAGCCTTATTCGCCAGCAGCAGGAACAGGACTCAGTACACACGAGTTGAATCAACCCGGTTGCTACAAAAATGTGAAAGACAACACCGTTGTTGCCCAGTTCAAAGTTGTACGCAACGACCGAAGCGAATTTTTGTTCGATGCCGGAATCAAAGGCAACATGTATTTTCTGGCATGGACTACCACACCATGGACATTGCCTTCAAACACAGGTCTGGCTGTCGGTGAAAATGTTGAATACGTTCTCGTTCAAACCTATAACCAATACACCGGCGATGCTCAGGCTGTCATTCTGGGAATGCCCTTGCTGAACCGCTGGTTTCCGGCCGAAAATGCTGAATTGCCACTCGACAGCTATGAAGCCGGGCAAAAAAACATCCCCTTTAAAGTACTGAAAACCTTCAAAGGCTCGGAACTTACCGAAATCCGATACGAACAACTCCTTCCCTACGCCCGGCCCGAAGAAGGCGATCCTTTCCGTGTGATTCCGGGCGATTTTGTAACCACCGAAGACGGTACAGGAATTGTGCATCTGGCTCCCAGTTTTGGCGCCGACGATTTTCGCATGGGCAAAAAATTCAATCTGGGAGCTTTAACACTGGTTGATAAGCAAGGACGCTTTACTGAAGAAATGGACGAATTTGCCGGAAAATATGTAAAAGCGCAATACTATCAGGAATACACTCCCGAAACCGAGAAAGACCTGACCATCGACATTGACATTGTCATTAAGATGAAGAAGGAAAACAAGGCTTTCCGTGCCGAAAAATACGAGCACAGCTACCCACATTGCTGGCGTACCGACAAACCTGTATTGTATTACCCGCTTGATTCGTGGTTCATTCGCACAACGGCTTACCGGGACCGAATGATTGAACTCAACAACACCATCAACTGGAAACCCGAATCGACAGGATCGGGACGTTTTGGCAACTGGCTCGAAAATCTGCTCGACTGGAATCTGAGTCGCTCACGTTTCTGGGGTGTGCCACTTCCAATTTGGCTTAGCGAAGATGCAAGCGAAAAAATATGCATTGGCTCAGCCAAGGAACTTCACGACGAAATCAGAAAAAGCGTTGAAGCCGGATTTATGAAAGAAGACATAATGAAAGCTTTTATTGCTGAAGATATGAGCGATGAAAATTATGCAAAATTCGATCTTCACAAACCTTATGTCGATCAGATAGTGCTGGTTTCGGCAACAGGAAAACCTATGCGCAGAGAGCCCGATCTTATCGATGTGTGGTTTGATAGCGGAGCCATGCCTTACGCACAGTGGCATTATCCATTTGAAAACAAAGATATATTCGAGAAAAGTTTTCCGGCTGATTTCATTGCGGAAGGAGTCGATCAGACCCGTGGTTGGTTTTTTACATTGCATGCCATTGCTACCATGGCCTTCGATTCGGTGGCATACAAAACGGTTGTTTCAAACGGTCTTGTACTCGACAAAAACGGAAACAAAATGTCGAAACGACTGGGCAATGGGGTCGATCCTTTCGAAACAATCGGAAAATTTGGCCCCGACGCAACCCGCTGGTACATGATTACCAATTCGCAACCATGGGACAACCTGAAATTCGACAGCGAAGGTGTTGGCGAAGTACAACGCAAATTCTTCGGAACGCTTTACAATACATACGCGTTTTTTGCACTGTATGCCAATATCGACAATTTCGATTACGGCACTCCCGAGATTCCTGTTGCTGAAAGACCTGAACTCGACCGTTGGATTTTATCGGAACTCAATAGTCTGATTAAAACTGTTGACGAATCGTTTGCCGATTATGAACCAACCCGTGCAGGTCGTGCAATTCAACACTTTGTTGATGAATTTCTCAGCAATTGGTACGTTCGTCTTTCGCGACGTCGTTTCTGGAAAGGGGAACTTTCGCACGACAAAAATTCGGCCTACCAGACATTGTACTATGTATTGGAATCGCTTGCTATTCTCATTTCGCCTATAGCTCCGTTTTTTGCCGAGCGTCTTTTCTCCGATTTGAATAGTGTTTCGGGTCGTCAAAAAGTCGAAAGTGTTCATTTGTGCATGTTCCCCAAAGTTGACGAAAGCTCTATCGACACCGAATTGGAAGAGCGTATGCAAATGGCACAGAAAATTTCGTCGATGGTTCTCTCGCTGCGCAAAAAAACAGGACATCGTGTTCGTCAGCCACTACAAAAAATCTTGATTCCGCTAAGCGATAACAATTTGCAAGAGCGCATCGAAGCGGTCAAGAGCATTATTCTTGCTGAGGTAAACGTGAAGGAACTCGAATATCTGAAAGACGACGGAAGCTTCCTGGTAAAGAGCATCAAAGCCGATTTCAAAAAATTGGGACCTCGTTTTGGAAAACAAATGAAAGAAGTGGCAGCAGCTATTATTGCAATGAGCAGCGAAAATATCAACGAACTCGAAACAAAAGGAATTTTTTCGCTGGCTATTGCAGGAGGAACAGCAGAAATAGCTCTTGATGATGTTGAAATTGTTACAGAAGATATTCCGGGCTGGGTTGTAATGAATGAAGGAAATTTATCGGTAGCACTCGATGTTTCATTGAGCGAAACATTGATTCAGGAAGGTATTGCGCGTGAGTTTATCAACCGTATCCAGAACCTTCGGAAAGATCGTAATTATGAGGTGACCGATAAGATTAAAGTTGTTGTTGAAAATACAGAATCGATAATCAATTCAATCAATAACAATTATTCATATATTTGCAATGAGATTTTGGCGACTGAGCTAAAACTTGAAGCCATGCATCCTGCTGCGGAAGCCGTGCTGCTGGAATTAACCGACGAAATAAACATCCGCGCCGTTGTTGAAAAAGTGTAAAAACCAGAATTATGGCAAAAGAAGAAAAAGAAAAAAACCGCTACTCCGACGAAGAACTCGAAGAGTTTCGCCAGCTTATCAATCAAAAACTTGCGAAAGCCAATTCCGATTTGGAATTGCTTACTGAAGCCTTCACCGGAACAAACGACAACGACATTAGCGACACCAGTCCTACCTTTAAAGTTCTTGAAGAAGGCTCGCAGGTCTTGTCTAAAGAAGAAAACAGCCAGTTGGCAGCTCGTCAGCAGAAGTTTATTCGCGACCTCGAGGCTGCCTTGGTTCGTATTCAGAACAAAACCTATGGTATCTGTCGCGTGACGGGTCAGCTTATCTCGAAAGAGCGACTGAGAGCTGTTCCCCATGCAACACTCAGTATTGATGCGAAAAACAAGATGACTAAAAAAGAGGTTCGTATCAGTTTGCCACCCGAAGAATAACATCCGTGTTACGCAAAGCTTTATTCTTTATTGTAGGTCTTCTGATAATTGATCAGATTCTGAAATTGTACATCAAGACTCATTTTCTCCTTGGGGAAGAAGTGAATATGATAGGTGACTGGTTTCGACTCAACTTCATTGAGAATGAAGGCATGGCATTTGGGTTGAAATGGAAAGGAGTCTTTGGTAAATATGTTTTAAGCATTTTTCGTATCATTGCCGCTACAGCCATTTTTTGGTATTTGTCGCGAATTATTCGTGAAAAAAAACATCCGCTTTACATATTCAGCATAGCTCTTATTTTCGCCGGAGCAGCCGGTAATATTATTGACAGCATGTTCTACGGACTTATTTTCGATTCAAGCTCAATTTATGGTTCGGGAGCCGATGCCACTTCGTTGTTTGGAGGTAGCTATGCCGGTTTCCTGCAAGGAAGAGTTGTTGATATGCTTTATTTTCCGATGTTTCATGGCCATTATCCATCATGGTTTCCATTTAATGCAGGCAAAGAATTTATGTTTTTCCGTCCGGTCTTTAATCTGGCCGATTCCTACATTTCAATCGGCGTTGTCATGATTCTCGTTTTTCAAAGAAAAATGTTCCCTAAAAAGCAGGAGACAGTAACCGATTCAACGCTTGTAGAAAAACAATAATTCTTTCGTTGCTTTCTTAGGCATGTTATTGAGCGTTTCCTTAGTGAATCTTGGATGATTCCGTGTATTTGTTCTTTTCTGATGAAGTAGATTTTGTTGAAGTTTCGTCAGGATACGCTACCAATAGCGATAAATACCGTTTTTCTATTTGCCTGTTCTATACACAACTGTTGCGGTTCGGGTAATCATCGGAGAGAAATACGGAACGAAACGACAAAAATAAAGAATCTCTGAGATAATGATTGAAGAATACAACAACATGTTTTCTTTTGTATACTTTTTGGGGCGGTTATAAGGAAAAGTGTGATGTGGTTCTTTTCTATCAGGCATTTTGCCGAAACCAGTCCTTTTGTAAGCGTAAATGAAAGGTTAATCCAAATCAATCTTCCTAATTCCTGATATCTATCAATATTCCTTTTGGTATCTGTTTTCGATAGATTGTTTACTTTTGAAGAAAAATAGAAAACCACCATGAATTACGATCTTATAGTTATTGGAAGTGGTCCCGGCGGATATGTTGCTGCCATCAGGGCTTCGCAATTGGGACTGAAAACAGCTGTTGTGGAGCGCGCCGAACTGGGCGGAATATGTCTCAATTGGGGCTGTATTCCAACCAAAGCATTGTTGAAAAGTGCACAGGTATTCAAGTATTTAAAACATGCTGCCGATTATGGCATTAAGTTCGAAGGAGAGGCAAAGCCCGATTTCGAAGCTATTGTAAGTCGCAGTCGTGGAGTTGCCGATGCGATGAGCAAAGGCATTCAGTTTCTGTTTAAGAAAAATAAAATTGATGTTCTTGCAGGCAATGGCAAGCTACTTGCGGGCAAAAAAGTGGAAGTGACAGCTGCAGACGGAACTAAAACCGTTTACGAAGCATCACATATTATTCTGGCCACCGGAGCTCGTTCGCGGGAGCTTCCCGCACTAAAGCAAGACGGAAAAAGAATTATTGGCTACCGCGAAGCCATGACTTTGCCTTCGCAACCCGAAAGTATGGTTGTTGTTGGCAGTGGAGCCATTGGAAGCGAATTCGCATATTTTTACAATACATTGGGTACCAAAGTAACCCTAATAGAATATCTGCCGAATATTGTACCCATAGAAGATGAAGAGGTAAGCAAACAGCTCGAACGTTCGTTTAAAAAAGTTGGCATGAGTATTCTCACTTCATCGGAAGTAACAAAAGTGGATACTACTGGCGACAAATGTAAAGTGTTTGTAACTACTAAAAAGGGCGAAGAAGTTATCGAAGCCGACATAGTGCTTTCGGCAGTAGGTATTGCAACTAATCTGGAAGGCTTGGGGCTTGAGGAAACCGGAGTGAAATCGGAAAAAGGAAAGGTATTGGTCGACGATTTCTACCGCACCAATGTTGAAGGTGTATATGCCATTGGCGATATAGTGAAAGGACCTGCGCTTGCTCATGTGGCTTCGCACGAAGGAATTATCTGTGTCGAAAAAATTGCCGGGATGGATGTTCATCCACTCAATTATGGCAATATCCCCGGTTGCACATATACATTTCCCGAGGTGGCATCAGTTGGACTTACCGAAAAAGCAGCTATTGAAGCTGGCTACGAAATTAAAGTGGGTAAGTTTCCGTTTACGGCCAGTGGCAAAGCCAAATCGTCGGGCAATACCGATGGTTTTGTTAAGGTTGTCTTCGACGCGAAATACGGCGAATGGCTGGGTGCACATTTTATCGGCGACAATGTTACCGAAATGATTGCTGAAGTTGTTGTGGCACGTAATCTCGAAACCACCGGACACGAGATTATCAAATCGGTACACCCGCACCCAACCATGTCTGAAGCAGTGATGGAAGCTGTTGCAGCTGCTTATGGAGAAGTAATTCATCTATAAAAGGCGTATCTTCGCAATGAACATCATCCACTATGTGCGGAATTACTGGCGTTTTTGCAAAAACCGATAATGGAAGGAAGTATTTTTCTATGCTTCCGGCTGCGCTTGCCAAACTTGGGCAGCGTGGACCCGATTTTGCGGGCACAGCAGAAGGCAATCGGTTTTGTTTTGGTCATGCACGACTTTCTATTATTGATGTAAGCGATGCTTCTAACCAGCCTTTCAATTCTGCCGACAAACGCTACACGATGGTGTTTAATGGGGAGATTTTTAACTTTCGTGAAATCAGAACCAACCTCGAACAAAGAGGGGTTGTGTTTCAAACATCGGGCGATACTGAAGTAGTTCTGCAGGCATTTATTCATTTTGGCACCGAATGCTTTGCAAAATTCAATGGTTTTTTTGCCATTGCCGTGTTCGATGCGCTTGAGAACAAGCTGATTTTAGCCCGCGATCGTTATGGAATTAAACCCTTGCTTTATTTTGCCGACGATTCGGCCCTGGTGTTTGCTTCGGAAATGAAAGCAATAATGCGGTTCGGCCTTCCGAAAGAACTCGACGAAACCAGTGTTTACGAATATTTCAGACTTACCTATATTCCTGAACCGTACACTGTTTTTTCGAATATTCATAAACTCGAACCAGCACATTTTGCCATAATTTCTACCGATAATTTTGAATTGAGTTCGTATTATCATATTTCAAACAGATCTTTTGACGGAAGCTACAGCCAAGCCTGTGAGCATCTTCGGGAACTCTTATCTGATAGTGTGAAGCTGCGTCTCATTTCCGATGTGCCTCTGGGCTCGTTTTTGAGTGGAGGAATCGATTCGTCGGTGGTATCGGCATTGGCTGCACAGCACAATCCCGGCATACATGCTTATTCTATTGGTTTTCCCGATACGCCGTATTACGACGAATCGGAATTTGCAGCCGAAGTGGCACGCATGCATGGCTTGCAGCACACCATTATTCCTGTTTCCGAAAAAGACTTTGCTGAGGCGATTCCAGGTGTATTGGAGTATCTCGACGAGCCTTTTGCCGATTCGTCGGCTATTGCAGTGAATGTATTGTCATCGTTTGTGAAAAAACATGTCACTGTAGCCTTGTCGGGCGATGGCGCCGATGAAATATTTGGCGGTTACCGCAAACACCGTGCACTTGCCATGATAAACGAAGCTTCGGCAATAAAACGCTTTGCTTTATCAACAGCCAGCATTGTTCCCGATATATTTGGACGTGGCTCGGTATTATCCGACAAACTTCGTCAGGCTCGTCGTCTGGGATTGCTTGCGCGAACAACTCCTCATGACCGTTATTTGTTCTTGGCTGCATTTCATTCGGAGAAAGAAATAAGCCAATTATTGGAGAATGGTAATTCGGCTGATTTTTCGAGACTCGAAAATCAGTTGTTACTTAATCGTCCGGACGAAATGAATGATGTTTTACGCAACGATGTTAAGCTTGTTCTTGCCGGCGACATGCTTCGCAAAGTTGATCTGATGTCGATGGCAGCTTCGCTCGAAGTACGTTCACCTTTTCTTGACTTTCGCGTAATTGACTTTGCCTTTTCTTTACAGTCAAAGCACAAATTCGATGGCTTGGCGACCAAGAAAATTCTAACGGACACATTTCGTAGTATGCTTCCCGAACGGATACTCAATCGTCCCAAACACGGATTCGAAGTTCCTGTGGCAAAATGGATGAATAGCATTTTGCTGAAACAAATGAAAGAACTCTGGTTCGACGATTCATTCGTTCGCCGACAGGGAATTTTTAATTCAGCTGCTATGAGGCGGTTGTTGAACGAAGTGGAAAATGGGAAAGCTATGCGTCGGCAGAGTTTGTTGTGGTCGGTCATTGTTTTTCAGAATTGGTGGATTAATAATATGGGAGAATGAACAAACCTAGGATACTACGTATATTAAACCGATTCAATCTGGGTGGCCCCACCTACAATGCATCATTGCTTACAAAGTATCTGTCCGATAATTACGAAACACTGCTCATTGGTGGCCCGAACGAAAAGAACGAACACGATTCGATGCATATTCCGCATTCATTGGGAATTGAACCACTTATTGTCGATTCGATGGTGCGTTCGGTGAATTTATATCAAGATCGAAAAGCATACAACGATATTAAAAAGATTATTGCTGATTTTAAGCCTGATATTGTTCACACCCATGCTTCGAAGGCCGGAGCTTTGGGTCGTCGAGCAGCACATCATCTGAATGTTCCAGCTATTGTTCACACGTATCATGGTCATGTTTTCGAAGCCTATTTCAATGGTTTGGTAAGTAATTTTTACAAAGGTGTTGAAAGGCGTTTGTCTCGTAAAACCGATGCAATTATTGCATTAAGCGAGCGACAGCGCAACGATTTGGTGTTGAAACATCGTATTTGTAAGCCCGAACTGGTACATATCATCCCGAATGGCTTTGATCTCGATAAATTTCAGATTGGAATTGATGAAAAACGTAGAGCTTTTCGCTCCAAATACCATCTGGCGCCCGACGATTTTGCCATAGGTATCATTGGCCGGATGGTTCCGGTAAAAAACCACAGATTATTTGTTGAGGTAATCGATAGGGTTATGAAAAAGAACGGGAGCCCTCCTCGGGTTTTTATTGTTGGTGACGGCGAAACCAAAGATGCTACTGTTGAATTATTGCAGCAAAAAGAAATTGCATTTACCGAAAATGGTGGCCCTGTCGCTACAGTGCATTTTACATCGTGGCAAACCGATGTCGATGCCATTATAGCCGGACTCGATCTCGTAGCTCTTACTTCGCTCAACGAAGGCACTCCTGTTTGCCTTATCGAAGCGCAGGCGGCCAATTGTCCGGTTGTGAGTACCGATGTTGGAGGTATTCGCGATATAGTTGTTGATGGCCGGACAGCTTTGTTGTCGCCAGGAGGTAATGCAGATGTTATGGCCAACAATATTGTAAGGCTTATGACCGACAAGGCTTATTATTCGCAGTTTAAAACTGATGGTAACGATTTTGTGCGCAATCGCTTTCACTTTATGCGGATGGTAAAAGATGTAGATGAATTGTATCAGACTTTGTTAAAACGCTAGATAACGAATTTGTTATTTGAAAATATTTTGTCGAACAAATCGCTCAAATACGATTTATTTGTTGCATTCTGTATCGCATAAAATAGGAATAATCCCCTGAAATGCGGATTACTAACAACGACTACCTCATAAATTTCGATGATAAAAAACAGAATAAAGGAAAAATATACTACCTTTGGCATTTGTTAAAATATTCTATGATTGGTAAGCTTCAATTCATAATTCTTCTTGGTGTTTTGCTGTTCAGCGCTTCGTGTCAGCGCACCATGTATCCGTCCGATATGTATCGGGTGAAAGATAAAGACGTTTTTTCGTCCAACGATGAGTTGCTGAAACCCACACCTTTCATTATTCAACCTGGCGACGAACTTAAAGTTCTTGTATTGTCGAATCAGGGTGAAAAACTGCTCGATCCACTTTCAGCCGGAATTCAGGGCTCTTCGTCTGCCTCAGCTCCGGTTACTTATGTTGTTGATGTTGAAGGAATGGTTGAGCTACCACTTGTCGGACGCATTTTGGTTGCAGGGAAAACCACCAGTCAATGCGAATCGGAACTTAAGACAATTTATACCCAAAGTGTTGTTGATCCGTTTGTGCAAATAAGCGTTGTGAATAAACGTGCTTTTTTTCTAACAGGAAGTAGTAGTCAAACAGCCACTGTTGTGCCTTTTTTAAATACAAATACCACATTGATGGATGTGATTGCAACGGCAGGTGGAATTAACGACGGAAAGGCATATGCTGTAAGACTCATTCGCACCGATAGTTTGGGGCAAAGAATTTACAATATTGACTTATCTTCGTTCGAATATGCAAAATATTCGGGCATTTTGATGCAGCCTAATGATATTGTTTATGTGGCTGCCAGACATCGCACCGTGCGTAAAGTTTTCGAAGAACTTTCACCATATCTCACTTTAGTCTCCACCGTTTTAATCATTTACAACTTTACCCGCTGATATCCTTCCCCCCATGGCCGAATACAAAAAATCAAAGCTGAACGACGATTTCGATTTTAAATTGTTCCTCTTCATTGCAAGAAGAAATCTGAAATTCATTCTCGTTTTCTTTGCTTTATTATTTGCTCTTATTTTTATGTATTTGCGCTATACCTTGCCCGTTTATGAGGCATCAAGCGTTGTCCAGATTAATAGCGATGACAAAGCACAGAAGCTTTTTGAAAGTAAAAATTTTTACGACGAGGATATATACCGGAAAATTGAAATTATGCGCTCTCCTGTTTTTATGGAGCGTGTTATCGAAAAGCTTCCGCTGGATGTGAGCATTTTTGTGAAGGGTAATATTTTGAATTTCGAGCTATACGATGGTGCTCCTTTTCATATTCAATATCAAATTGTCGATTCATTATCCTACGGAACACCATATTCGCTTACTGTAGGCGACAGTACATTTGTGATTTCAACAAAGACGGCGGGAGGGACTGAAAGTGAAACTGAATTTCGTTTTCACGAAACGGTTTCGTTACCGCAGGTTAATTTTCTTCTCACTCCGGTAGCCGGCGATGCAAAATCATTCTTTGCCGCCAATAACGGAAAACAATTTCTGATAGTTTTTAATTCGGTAAAGGATTTAGCTAATTCCTATTCACAGAAAATCAACATAGCTGTTCTCAACGATGTGGCTAAAACCATTCGCATCAGCATTCGCGATATGAATCCCCGAAAAGCGGCTGATCTGGTGAACAAAGTTGCTGAGGAATTTGCTGCATTCGAAGTGGAATATCAGAAGGAAAGCTCGAATAGTATTCTTGATTTTATCGACACACAATTGGGTCTTGTTGAGGATAATCTTGACCAAACCGAAGACTCTATGCGTCAAGGCAAAAACATGAGTTTTGATAGTACTCTTGATAGGTCTTCGTTACAAGCAAGGCTTTTTGAACTTGATAATTTACTTGCCGCAAACATATCTGAGCTTGAATCGCTTGATCGTTTCTATAATACTTTCGAAAGTGGTAATTCCGATTTTGTAGTTTTGCTTTCGTTGCTAAGTGGCCTCGAATCGCAGGTGTATCTGGCGCCTTATCTTCAATCGCTTAAGGAGCTTGAGATGAAAAAGCAGGATTTACTTGTTCATATTACCGAGAATTCAACAGCAGTTGAAAGTGTGAATTCGCAAATTGATTTCCAGAAGCGAATTATCAGAGAAAGCGCAAGTGGCATTATTGCAAAACTCCGCCGCGAGCAGCAGCGCTATATTGCCGAGAAAAATAAAATTTCGCGCTTGCTGGGGCGTCCTCTGGTGAATGCGCCCGATGAACAAAACAGGATTGAGCGTTACTATACCGTGAACGAAAAATTTTATAATCAGTTAATTGAGAAAAAAATCGAGTATAGCATTGCTCAGGCTGGTTATGTAAGTCAGCTTATTGTTTTACAACCAGCTCAACCCGATTATAAGCCGGTATTTCCGAATAAAAAAGTGATTTGGATTGGAGTGATTGCTTTTGCATTTATTCTAAGTCTGGCGTTTATTATTCTTCGTTATGTGCTTTATAACGAAGTAGTATCGCTTCGCGATGTTAAGCGCTTAACTTCTGTTCCGGTACTGGGTGTTATTCCTAAATACAAAAATTATATTCCGGTGAGTCAGCTCATTGTCGATTCGCGGCCTAAATCGTTGTTGGCCGAATCGCTTCGTGCAATACGAACCAATTTGCAGTTTGTGAAAAATGGAGGTTTGCCCAAGGTGATTTCGGTTACCAGTACTGTTTCGGGCGAAGGAAAAACATTTGTAGCTATCAATTTGGCGGGCGTTCTTGCATTTAATGAAAAGAGTGTTATTGTTCTCGATTTCGATTTGCGAAAGCCTAAAATCCATTTAGGATTCAATACCGATAACGAAACCGGGATTAGCTCCATTCTTCTTGGGCTTCAGAATGCAGATGAATGTATCAAGCAGAGCAACATTCCGAATCTTCATTATATCACAGCAGGTCCAACACCACTCAATCCGTCTGAACTGATATTGAGTGAGAAAATGGATGAACTCATCAGTTATCTGAAAGAGAAATACTCATATATCATTCTCGATACACCACCTATTGGTCTGGTGAGCGATGCAATGAAACCGCTACAGTTTGCCGACTATCCGATTTATATTGTAAGGGCAAGTTTCTCGAAGCGCTCATACATTTATAATATAGAGAAACTGTACCACGAAAACAATCTCAGGTATTTAAGTCTTATTCTTAATAGTGTCGATCCCGAAGTTACCGGTGCCGGTAGTTCCGAAGGATTTGCCTACGGCTACGGATTTGGATATGGCTATGGCAACAACAAGCATGGATACTACGATGAAGACGAAATTAAACGTAGCGGGTGGTTTCAACGTCTAAGGGATAAGTTTCGCAAAAAATGATTCAGGTTACAAAGTTTGGTATTGAGGGCTTATTACTCATAGAGCCCAGGGTGTTCGTTGATGATAGGGGCTATTTCAAAGAAACCTTTCATGCTGCTCGCTATGCTGAAGCTGGCATCGACGGCAATTTTGTTCAGGATAACGAAAGTATGTCGGGAAAATACATTGTTCGTGGTTTACACTTGCAGGATCCTCCATTTGCACAAGGAAAACTCATTAGGGTTATTGCAGGTTCCATTTTCGATGTTGCTGTCGATGTACGGGTCGGTTCTGCAACCTATGGTAAATTTCAGTCAGTTGTTTTGTCGGCGCAAAATCATCTGCAATTCTGGATACCTCCGGGATTTGCTCACGGTTTTATGGCACTCGAAGATAATACAATCATTAATTATAAATGTACGGGATTCTATAATTCATCAGCAGAGCGTACTATTATGTGGAACGATCCCGATTTGGCCATTCCCTGGCCGGGTCCTTCGTCGGTTGTGAGCTCAAAAGATAATAGGGGGGAGTTTTTAAGGATGTTTCAGTCAAAGTTCAACTTAAAACTCTAAACTTATGAATTGGTACGACATTTTAATTGTAGTTATCCTTTTTTTGGGATTTTCATTAATTATTAATGGACTTTTTCTGAAATTCTCGGATAATCTTGGCCTGCGAACGGCAAAAAACAACGGTGTGAGGTGGAATCCGAATCAAAAGCCCTCTTTTGGAGGTATTACATTCTACATACTGTTTCTTATTTCTGTTATTGCTTTTTCGATGCTTGATCCCAATGCGATGCTAATCAGAAATATTGAATTTCTTGGCTTTATGCTGGCACTTAGCATTGGTTTTGTGGCTGGTTTGTTCGATGATGCATTCGATACCAAGCCATTCATCAAGTTGGGATTGCAGCTTCTTACAGCTGTGGTGATGATTTTTTCAAACACATATATTCAAATAACAGGTGTTTACTCGCTCAATGTTGCCATTACACTGGTTTGGGTGGTTGGAATCATGAATGCCATTAATCTGCTTGATAATATGGATGCCATTTCTTCTATTGTGGTAATGTCGATTCTTGCAACATTTTTGGTGATTATGCAGCTCAACGGCCTTTCCGATGGTCCGTATCTATTTGTGACTATTGGTTTAATGGCTGCTATCGGTGGTTTTTTGTTTTTCAATTGGCATCCTTCCAAACTTTTCATGGGCGATACCGGCAGCATGTTTTTGGGTTCTGTAGTCGCTTTTATGGGAATAAAATATGCCTGGAATTTGCAACTCGAAAGTTTAGAACCTGTTGCCTGGCAGAAAGTTCTCGTTATGCTGGTTATTTTTATTGTTCCGCTCACCGATACCACAACTGTGTTTTGTAAAAGAATTTGTTCCGGCAAGTCTCCATTTGTGGGCGGAAAAGATCATACAACACATCATCTATCGTATCTTGGATTGAGTGAGCGATTGGTAGCGTTGGTTTATATTGGTATCGGATTGTTTTCGGTGCTGGCAATTCTAAAAATGCTAACTTTGCTCAACCGATGGAACGGCTTTTTAACGTTAGGCTATGTTACTTTTGTTTCAGCTGTCTTCTTCGGATTGTTCTATATTGCTCATTTGAACAGACACAAAGAAAAAGAGTGATTTGTTGCTGACTTAGTGATTCAGTCATCAATTTAGTTACAACCAAAACATAGTACGTCACACGAATTTGTGTGTCGTTGTCGTTATTTGTATCTGTTGCTGTTTAATCCAAGAAAAATTTGATCATGCACGTGAAGAAAAGCCTGATTTTTATTGTTATAGCTTTGCTGGCTGTTGTTTTAGGCTTGCAGCTTTTTATGTTTTCTACTTATAAAAACGGGGTGGACGATCCCGATAATCGCTACTTTATGCAAAGTCGGCAGAATTATAAGATATTTCAGCCATATATTCCTGATTCTATCTCATTTGCGGGAGAAATGGTCCCAGTCGATCATTTGATAGTGCGCGAACGACTCGAACGCGAATTGATTGCCATTATGTATTGGCATTCGCATACCATTTATATGTTGAAGCGTAGTGGTCGCTTTTTTCCGATCATAGAGCCTATTCTGAAGAAAGAAGGGATTCATGACGACTTCAAATTTCTTGCTATGGCCGAAAGCGAATTGTCGAATGTGGTTTCGCCGGCAGGAGCAGCCGGATTTTGGCAATTTCTCAAAAAGACAGGGCAGGAATATGGTCTGGAAGTTGGTGCCGATGTCGATGAACGCTATAATCTTGAAAAATCGACTCATGCTGCATGTCGTTATATCAAGACCGCACGGAATATGTTTGGTTCGTACACACTTGCTGCTGCTTCGTACAATATGGGCACCGGAGCTTTACAACAACAGGTAACAGCACAGAAGAATAATAATTATTATCAACTCTTTCTCAACGAGGAAACTTCGCGTTATTTGTACCGAATTGTTGCCCTGAAAATGATTTGGAGCAATCCGCTTACGTATGGATTTTTTATTCGTAACAAAGATATTTATCAACCCATTGAGGTTACCTATAAAGAAGTGAATACTGAGATACCCGATTTAACAGCATGGGCTATTGAAAACAATATTTCGTATCTAGAACTTCGATATATGAACCCTTGGTTGCGCACAAACCGTTTGCCTGTTGTTGCGGGAAAAGTATATCAGATTGCGATTCCTGCAGGGATGAGTCAGAAGGAAAGCGTTTCGCGTATTGATGCCCCAAACCAGATTTTCAATGATTCAATTAAAGTGGAGTAAGGCATGAAAGAAGAGCAGGATGTAGTTGTTGTTCAGGAAACCGATTTCCTAGAAGTGGTTGGTGCACGCGAACACAATCTGAAAAACGTGACTGTTTCGATTCCACGCGATAGTCTGGTAGTAATCACCGGACTCAGTGGGAGTGGAAAATCGTCGCTAGCTTTCGATACCATTTTTGCTGAAGGACAACGTAGGTATATGGATACCTTTTCGGCTTATGCCCGGCAATTTATTGGCGATTTTACGCGTCCGGATGTCGATCGTATTACCGGACTTTCGCCTGTTATTTCTATCGATCAGAAAACAGCTGGTCGCAATCCCCGCTCCACAGTAGGGACCATTACCGAGATTTACGATTATCTGCGCCTTTTGTATGCGCGTATTTCAACGGCCTATTCTACCGAAACCGGCAAGCCTATGGTACAATATTCCGACGCGCAAATTCAGGAAATGATTTTGTCTCGATTCTCAGGGGCTCTCATTTCTGTACTTGCACCACTGGTTAAGGCTCGCAAAGGTCACTACCGCGAATTGTTCGAGCAGTACCGAAAACTTGGGTTTACCCACTTCAGGGTTGATGGCGAAATTTTGGAAGCTGTTCAGGGGTTGTTGGTTGACCGTTACAAAGTCCATGATATTGAATTGCTGATTGACCGAATAGATGTTTCGAATCAATCGGCAAAACGTGTTAGCAAAGCAATTGCGCTGGCATTGCGCTACGGAAAAGGCGTGGTTGCTGTTCACAATTCATCCGATAATCAAATTGCGTTTTTTAGCCGCAAACTGATGTGCGAAGACACTGGAATTTCGTACGATTTACCTGAACCCAATTCATTTTCATTCAATAGCCCTTATGGTGCATGCCCTCGTTGCAAAGGTCTTGGCATTGTTTCGGAAGTTGATATGGATAAAATTATTCCCGACAAACGCGTGATGCTTCGGAAAGGTGGAATTGCTCCTCTTGGTGATTACAAGAGTAATTGGGTATTTAAGCAGGTGGAACTCATTTGCAAAAAATATGGAAATTCGCTCGACGACGAAGTAGGCGATTTGCACGAAGATGCAATGAATGCCATCTTGTATGGTACCAGCGAAATGCTGACTCTTACCAACGAATATGTTGGAGTAACCAGTAGCTATAATCTTACTTTTGATGGAATAATCAATTTGCTTATTAACCGTCAGGACGACGATGTGAGTCCGGCAATGAAACGTTGGGCTGAGTCGTTTATGAATAGAATCGATTGTCCCGAATGTGGTGGCACCCGGTTGAAGCAGGAATCGTTGTTCTTTAAAATAGATGGGTTAAATATAGCAGAAGTGGCCAATTTCGACATTGATTTGCTGGAAGCGTGGGTGAAAGCGCTGCCCGATAAACTCGATAAGCGCACTAGCCTTATTGCAACAGATATTGTGAGGGAATTGGGTGCGCGAATTGGCTTTTTGTCGAATGTAGGACTTAATTATTTGAGTTTAAACCGCCCGGCATCATCGCTTTCGGGTGGCGAATCGCAGCGAATCCGGCTTGCATCCCAAATTGGATCGCGTCTTAGGGGTGTTTTGTATATTCTTGATGAACCCAGTATTGGTTTGCACCAGAGCGATAATCGTAAACTGATTGACAGTATCAGAAATCTGCGCGACACAGGTAATTCGGTTATTGTTGTTGAACATGATGAGGAAATGATTCGATCGGCCGATTATGTAATCGATATGGGACCCGGAGCCGGTCGTAAAGGCGGACTTATTACCGGCTTGGGAACTCCTGACCATATGATGAAATGCAATTCGCTTACATGTGATTATTTGAGCGGACGCAAGTATATTCCTATTCCCGAAAAGCGCAGAACTTCCCAGGGAAAAAGTATAAAAATCACTAAAGCAAGAGGCCATAATCTTCTCAATGTTGATCTGGATATCCCTCTAGGATTGTTTATTTGTGTGACTGGTGTTTCAGGAAGTGGGAAAAGCTCGCTTATCAACGAAACATTGTTTCCTGCACTGAGCAATAAGTTGTATCGGAGTATTCAGAAGCCACTCCGTTTTGGAACGATAGAAGGGCTGGAGCTTATAGATAAAGTAATTGGTATCGATCAATCGCCTATTGGCAAAACACCACGAAGTAACCCTTCGACATATACTGGTGTTTTTGATGAAATCAGAAAGTTGTATGCTGTTTTGCCCGAATCGAAAGCACGTGGTTACAAGCCCGGTCGTTTTTCATTTAATGTGGCTGGTGGCCGCTGCGAAACATGTAAAGGTGCGGGAGTGAAAACCATTGAGATGAATTTTCTTCCCGAAGTGTATGTTACTTGCGACGAATGCAATGGTAAGCGTTACAATCGCGAAACAATCGAAATCCGATTTAAAGGTAAAAGCATTAGCGATGTACTGGAAATGACCATCAATCAGGCTGCCGAGTTTTTCGAAAACCAGCAGCAAATTCTGACATATTTGAGTACAATGCAAAAGGTTGGACTTGGATACATTAAGCTAGGGCAAAGTTCGACAACGCTTTCTGGAGGCGAAGCACAGCGTGTGAAATTATCAACCGAACTCACCCGACGCGATACAGGGAAAACCATTTATATTCTCGATGAGCCGACAACCGGATTGCATTTCGAAGACGTAAGGGTTTTGCTTGAAGTTTTGAACGCATTGGTAAAACGGGGCAATACGGTTATTGTGATAGAACATCATCTCGATGTAATTGCTTATGCTGATCATGTTATCGATTTGGGCCCCGGAGGCGGCAAAAACGGTGGCAGGATTGTTGCGACCGGAACACCGGAGCAAATAAGCAAAGTGACAGACAGTTTAACCGGAAAATATTTGAAACAGCACTTTATTCTTCGGAGTAAAAACATTCAAAAATAATAAAGATATGAACGAAATGGATTTCCTCAGCGACGAGGATAAAATCAGAAGAGCACTGGCCCCAAAAGACTGGAATGAAATCAAGACACACGATTCCTGGCAGATTTTTAACATTATGTCTGAATTTGTATCAGGCTTTGAAAAAATGGCAGCTATCGGACCTTGTGTAACTATTTTCGGATCGGCCCGAACCAAACCCAACGACAAATATTATAAATTGGCTTCGCAAATAGCCTACAACCTTGTTAAGATGGGTTATGGAGTTATTACAGGTGGTGGCCCGGGAATTATGGAAGCCGGAAATCGTGGAGCCAAGCGTGCTGGGGGCAAATCGGTTGGGTTGAATATTACTTTGCCATTTGAACAGGAATCGAACGAATATATTGATGGCGATAAGCTACTTACTTTTAAGTATTTCTTTGTTCGTAAAGTAATGTTTATGAAATATAGTCAGGGATATATTGTATTGCCCGGCGGCTTTGGTACTTGCGACGAAATGTTCGAGGCGCTTACTCTTATTCAGACAAAAAAAATTGCACATTTCCCGATTGTTCTTGTTGGTCGCGAATATTGGAAAGAACTTCATGAATGGATTAGCAAAACCATGGTTCAATTTGGCAATATCAGCGAAAAGGATCTTGAACTCTATCAGTTTGCCGAAACTGCAGAAGAGGCCGTTGGTCTGATTGAGCGTTACTATGAAAAATATTCGTTGAAACCTAATTTTTGATTAATGAAGGCTGCTTTGCCGCTTCATCTGATTAAAGGTAACAATGGTCAGATTAGTCATATTGCTGTTATTTGCAGCATTAATGGTTGCGATGCTATGCTGATCATTGATTCCGGTGCGTCGAATTGCGTGCTCGATGTTACTCGTGCAAGTCTTTTTGAGTTGGCAGCCGACAACTCGTTTGGCAACGAAGTGGCTGTAGGGCTTGGATCTGGTAATATTCACAGCTCATTGTCGCGTGCCGAATTATTTGCATTGGGTGATATTGAAATAAAGTATTTTCCTTTTGTAATGCTTGATTTGAGCATTATCAATGATACATTTCGAGAGTACGGAAGCATCGAGATTGATGGAATTATTGGGACCGACCTGTTGCTTGCCTGCGATGCAAAAATTGATTACAAACAAAAAAAACTGTTTCTGAAAGGCAACAAACGTAGACTGCAAAAGGTGTTTAAGCATCCTTTCCAGTTTCATTAAAGTTGGTCAACAGCTTGAATAATACATATTTTTCAATTATTTTGGAGCAAAATTTTGAATAATTCAACTGCTTATTCTATCTTTGCACCCTCAAAAAATTAGACTCGAAGTCTTTTAAACTTTATACTATGCAAATTAAAGGAACCATCAGGTTTTTTGCTATCTTGTTCATCCTAGTGAGTGTTTATTCACTTTCATTTACCTATTGTACACGTAGGGTTGAGAAGAATGCAAAAGATTTTGCCTACAACGAACAGACCCAACAAGAAGCAAAGATGCTGGCCAACGGTGATACATTGCGCGAACGCATGCTTTACGATTCACTTGCTGTTGCTAAGGAAAGCCGCTTTCTCGATTCAATGTCGAACGAGGTGGTTTACAATCTTCTGGTTAAAAAATATACCTACAAGGATTGCAAAGAAAAAGAATTGAATTTAGGTCTCGACCTCAAGGGGGGGATGAATGTTACGCTTGAGATTTCGGAATCCGAAATTATCAGGGCTTTATCAGGAAACAATAAAGATGCTGCATTCAACAAGGCTATCAATATGGCTATTGAGAAACAGAGAAGTTCACAAACAGCATTTTTGGATCTTTTTGTTGAAAGTATTAGGGAATTAGAACCCAACAAACCACTGGCAGCTTATTTCCTTACGCGCGATATGAACGATAAAATCAAAACCACCAGTACCGACGATGAGGTTATTGGGGTTTTGAACGAAGAAATCAATAGTGCAATCGATCGCACTTTTATGGTTTTGCGCAAACGTATTGATAAATTTGGTGTTACTCAGCCCAATATTCAAAAACTCAGCACTCAGGGGCGTATTCTTGTTGAACTTCCCGGAGTTAAAGATCCTACTCGTGTTCGTAAAATTTTGCAGGGAACTGCGAAACTCGAATTTCTCGAAACCTGGGAATTTGCACAGGTTTACCCGATTCTCGAAAAAGCTGATGCCCGCATTAAAAGCATAAAAGATAAATCGGGACTTATCGATACAGATACTATCGCAAAGGACTCTGTTGCAGCAGCCGATACTGCTCAGGTTAAGCCTAACGATCAGCAGGCATCCACTCTCGAGCAGCAACTCAACAATGTCCCTGCAGCTACCGATTCAGCACAGATTAACAATGCAGCTCAGGCTGCCGTAAATAATCCGTTGCTGGCTCTTTTTACCGGAGGATTGAATATTGTTTCTGACGAAGGTCAGTCTTATTATGGACAAGGACCACTTATTGGCCTTGTTCAAACCAAGGACACAGCCTTAATGAATAGCTATCTGAAACAAACTGCCGATATGTTTCCCAATACCCGTTTCTTGTGGGGGGCAACTCCTGCAAAATCGGAACGTCCGGGTTCGTTTGTTGAACTTATAGCAATTCGTTTGACTACTTCAGACGGAAAAGCCAAGCTCGAAGGAGATAAAGTTGCCGATGCATGGCAGGATTACGACCAGAATGGCCGCGTTGAAGTTTCGATGATGATGACTTCAGAGGGGACTAAAATCTGGAAAAAAATGACCGGAGATAATGTTGGAAAATGTATTGCCATTGTTCTTGACAACTATGTATACAGTTATCCAACAGTAAACGGAGAAATCCCAAGTGGTCGTTCTTCAATTACCGGAACTTTCGGTGTTGCTGAAGCACAGGATTTGGCCAACGTTTTGAAATCGGGTAAACTTCCGGCTCCGGCACGTATTGTTGAAGAGGCTATTGTTGGACCGTCGCTTGGAGCTGAAGCAATTCACTCTGGCTTGATGTCGTTCATCATTGCATTTATTCTGGTGTTGTTGTATATGATTTTCTTCTACAACAAAGCTGGTTTAGCAGCTAATATTGCACTTATTTCGAACGTACTGTTTATCTTTGGAGCCCTCAGTTCACTCGGAGCTGTTCTGACGTTGCCCGGTATTGCAGGTATTGTTCTGACTCTTGGTATGGCGGTAGATGCCAACGTTATTATTTACGAGCGTATTAAAGAAGAGCTTCGGGCTGGCAAAGGTGTTCGTTTGGCTATCGACGATGGTTATAAAAATGCTTATTCAGCTATTATTGATGGTAACGTTACTACCTTGCTTACCGGTATTGTTTTGGCATGGTTTGGAACAGGCCCTGTTCAGGGATTTGCAACAACGCTTATTATTGGTATTCTTACTTCGTTGTTTTCAGCTATTTTTATTTCGCGTTTGTTTTTTATCTGGTTGCTCGATCGCAACAAGAATATTACTTTCGAGAATAAATTCAGCAAAGGATTTCTTGTTAACACTAAACTTGACTTCATTAAAGCTCGTAAAGTTGCCTATTTTATTTCGGGGGCTATTATTGCTATCGGGATTTATTTCCTTGCAGTAAAAGGTTTGAATTATGGTGTCGATTTTTCAGGGGGTCGCACCTATGTTGTCCGCTTCGACAAGGATGTTTCAGCCAATGAAGTTCGCTCTTCATTGTTCGCCGAAATGAAAGAAACACCTGAAGTGAAAACTTTTGGTGGAGCGAATCAGCTTAAAATCACAACAAAATACTTAATTGATGATAATAGTGAGCAAGCCGATTCGTTGGTTGAAGTGAAAATTTATGAGGCTTTGAAGGGCTTTTTTGGAACAACAATGACATTCGAAGAATTCACCAGCGATAATCCGGATAAAGTACTTGGCCGACTTAGCAGTCAGAAGGTGGGTCCAACCATAGCCGACGACATTAAGCAAGCTGCCGTTTATTCCATTATTGTAGCCTTGATTATCATATTCATTTATATTGCAATCCGATTCAAAAAATGGTATTATGGTCTTGGCGGGGTATTGGCTCTTTTCCACGATTCGCTCATAACTATTAGTTTGTTCTCTATCTTCTATGGAATACTGCCATTCAATCTGGAGGTAGATCAGGCTTTTATTGCGGCGATCCTCACGATTATCGGCTATTCAATCAACGATACCGTTATTATCTTCGACCGTATTCGTGAATACAATACTTTGTTTCCGAAACGCTCTGCCCGTGAAAATATGAATGGAGCCATCAACTCCACACTGGCTCGTACAGTAAATACTGCAGGTTCTACCATCGTTGTATTGTTGGCTATTTTCTTACTAGGGGGTGAAATAATTCGTGGTTTTAGCTTTGCTCTTTTGGTAGGTGTTGTTGTTGGAACCTATTCTTCTGTTTTTGTTGCAACTCCACTTGCTTATGAATTGATGAGCAAAAAGAAAAAGCAATAATATTTTTGAAATTATCTTCAATAAAAGATAGCCGGACACAAGTTCGGCTATCTTTTTGCTATACAGCACTTTAGATGTTTTAAGTAAATATGGGGTTCAAAAATCTGTAATTTTCCGATAAAAAAGGCATTGAGTTTATTAGAAATGATTAATTTAGCAACATGAAAAAATGTTGTTGATTCAAAACTGCATGAATAAGGGTATGAAAAACAGGTTATTTGTCTTACTGGTGGTGTTTAGTGCCATCGTTATTATTCCGGCCAAAAGCATTATAGCTCAGAAGAACTTTAGTGCCGAAGCCGACGAGCGATTCAGATTGCATAAGTATTACGATGCTATTGAATTGTATAAAAAAGCCTACGCCAGAGTGAAAGGCAATAAAATTGAGAAAAACAGGATTCTTTATCAGATTGGTTATAGCTATTTTCTGATTAACGATGTAAAGAATGCTGCGACAAATCTCAAGCGTGTAATAAAGGCTGGTTACCCTGAAAAAGGGGCCTATTACATGTATGCCGAAAGTATGAAAGCTCAGGGGAAATATGAAGAAGCCTTAATAGCCTTTCAGGAGTTTAAAGAGAAATTCCCCGATGATCCGCGAGCGGAAATGGGTATTGAATCGTGTAAGCAGGCGATAGGGTGGATGGATAATCCAACCCGCTATGAGGTTGAACCTGATAAAAAACTCAATTCAAAAAATGCCGATTTTGCTCCGGCTTATTTTGATAAAAAAATGAAAGCCATAGTCTTTACTACTTCACGCGATGAAGTGAATGGTAAAGGTGCCGACTCTTGGACCGGCCTTCCTTTTACCGATCTTTTTGTGACATCGATGGATAAAAAAGGCAATTACAGTACTCCTGTTCCTCTCGATGAAGAAGGTATTGTGAATTCAGACGCTAACGAAGGTGCATGTACATTTAATTCGAAATTCAGCACCATTTATTTTACTCGTTGTCGCAAAGAAAAGAAAAGAATTTTGGGATGCGAAATCTATACATCTGATAAGAAAGGGCGTAGTTGGAGTGAACCCGAATTGATTCCGCTGGCTCCGGATTCTTTCTCTGTTGGGCATCCCGCTCTCACCAACGATGAACTCACTTTGATTTTTGCCAGTGATATGCCTGGTGGTCAGGGTGGACGTGATATCTGGATGGTGACACGCCCTAAGAAAAACAAACCTTTCGAAAAGCCTGTAAACCTTGGTTCTGTTGTTAATTCATCTGGAGATGAAGTTTATCCAACCCTTCGTGAAGTAAACGGACATACATATCTATACTTTGCCTCGAACGGTCGTATAGGAATGGGGGGACTCGATATTTTCCGTTGCGAATTGATTGATGGTGTTTGGTCTGAGCCGGAAAATATGAAATATCCGATCAACTCAAGTTCTGACGACTTCCATATTATTTTCAACGACGACGCAAAAATGCTTAAGGAAGCCGATGCTAAAGAAATGGGCTGGTTTACAACAAACCGAAAAGGTGGTCGTGGTAATGACGATTTGTGGCGTTTTCGTTTGCCTCCGATTCTTTTTACACTCACAGGAGTTGTAAGAGATGATAGTACAAAAGCAATTATTACCGGCGCAGAAGTTCGCATCGAGGGTTCAAACGGAACCATTTTTACCGATACAACAGATAATACAGGAACATATTTTTTCGACAACATTCAGATTCTTGAAAATACCACATATACGATGACTGTTGCCAAAGACAAGTATTATTCTGAAAAAGGGAAAGAAACTACTGTTGGTCTCGAACAAAGTAAAGATCTCGTTCACGATTACAATTTGGTTCCAATTCCTGTGAAACCTATTGTACTGCCTGATATCTTGTACGATTTCAACGATTTCAAATTGTTGCCTCAGTATGAAGACAGCCTGGATGGTTTGGTTATTATCATGAAAGAAAATCCAACATTTGTAATTGAACTCGGATCGCATACCGACCTTCGTGGCTCGGATGATTATAACGATACTCTTTCGTTCCAACGTGCACAAAGCTGTGTTACTTATATCATTAGTCAGGGTATTGAACCCGATCGTATCGTTCCCAAAGGCTATGGCGAGCGTGTACCACGTGTGCTCGAAAAAGACAAAACGGTTATATATAAAGACAAACCTTATACTTTTGTCAAAGGCACTGTAATGACCGAGGAATACATTAATAGCTTAAAAACGAAAGAGGAGCAGGAAGCAGCTCACCAGTTGAATCGTCGTACGACTTTCCAGATTATTGGAACCGACTATGTTCCTAAAAAGGATACAAACACCCCGGTTAATCCTAATATTCAGATTATCAAGGACGACGGTAACGACGGAACAAACACTGATGGTACGAAAACTGATGACGAAAACACCAATGGTGGAGGGAATAACTAATGAAATGTGGAACTCTGAATAGCATTTGTTTTTTGTCGACACTGTTTCGGACTCTGCATCATTAGATAGCTTTTTAAAGAATTACTACGGCATTCTCCCATGCGGGAGAATGCTTTTTAATTGAATACTGATTATGAACAACGATAAATACATGCAGCGAGGTGTTTCTTCGGGAAAAGAAGAAGTCCACGAGGCTGTTAAAAAAATTGCAGCAAGCAGTTTTCCGCGAGCTTTCTGCAGGGTTGAAACTGATCCTGCTGATAGTTCGCGCTACATTGTTCTGCATGCCGATGGTGCAGGTACTAAAAGTGCGCTGGCCTATGCTTATTGGCGAGAAACCGGCGATCTGGAGGTTTGGCAGGGAATTGCCACCGATGCGATGGTGATGAACACTGACGATATGCTTTGTGTCGGCGCTGATAACAATATATTTGTGTCATCCACTATTGGCCGGAACAAGAACCTGATCCCGGGTAAGGTGATAGGAGCTATAATCGATGGGAATATTCGTTTTGTTGAAAAGATGAAACGCTATGGAATCGATGTTCATCTGTCGGGTGGAGAGACTGCAGATGTGGGAGATTTGGTAAGAACTATTATTGTTGATGCAACTGCTTTGGGATTTGTTACGAAGAAACGTTTTATAAGTAATAATAATATCGCCCCGGGTGATGTAATTGTGGGTTTATCCTCTTACGGGCAATGCGAGTGGGAAGATTCGTATAACAGCGGAATAGGAAGCAATGGACTGACGTCGGCTCGTCACGATATGTTTTCGAAAGAGGTTGCTCATAAGTATCCTGAAACATATGATGCTTCAATTGAGGAGGTAGCCTATACAGGAAGTCATAAACTTACCGATGGTTCACCTGTTGAAGGAGTTGATATAGGTAAATTGGTTTTGTCACCAACCCGTACTTACCTACCATTAATGAAGGAAATTTTTGAACATATGGACGGGAGAATTCATGGATTGGTTCATTGCACTGGCGGCGGGCAATTTAAAACAATAAAGTTTATCAATCTTTTACGTGTAGTGAAGGACAATTTGTTTCCTATCCCGCCAGTATTTGATCTGATTATGAAAACGGGTACGGCACCCGAAGAAATGTATCGCACTTTTAATATGGGACATCGTCTCGAAATATTTGTCGATCCAAAAGATGCGAATACAATTATTAAAATGGCAAAAAACAGAGGAATCGATGCTCAAGTGATTGGACATTGTGTTCCTTCGTCTGAGAATATTGTAGAATTGATTACTCCGTTTGGGAAATTTGTTAAAAAGGAGAAGTGAAAATGGGAATGCAGGAAAAACTAAAAGAGATTCACGATAAATGGGTGAATATTGGCGAACAACTCACCGAACCCGATGTGGTTTCGGATATGAAGCGCTACGTTGGGCTCAATAAAGAATACAAAGAGCTCCAGCCGGTGGCCCAGGCTTATCTTGATTATTCAAATGTGATATCAAATATTGAGAATGCCAAAAGTATTCTTCAGCATGAAAAAGACGACGAATTTCGTGAAATGGCCAAAGGTGAGCTCGATGAACTGATTACACAAAAATCTGTAATGGAAGAAGAGATTCGTTTGCTGCTTTTGCCTTCCGATCCTCAGGATAAGAAAAATGCTATTATCGAAATCAGAGCCGGGTCAGGTGGCGACGAGGCTAGTTTGTTTGCCGGCGATTTGTTTCGCATGTACACACGTTATATCGAAACAGTGCGTTGGAAATGGGAGCTTGTTGATTTTACCGAAGGAACCATGGGGGGCTACAAGGAGGTTATTATTAATGTTACTGGCGATAGTGCGTATGGTACATTGAAATTTGAGTCGGGTGTGCATCG
The DNA here is from genome assembly GCA_002842495.1 of Bacteroidetes bacterium HGW-Bacteroidetes-6. Classification (GTDB taxonomy): domain Bacteria; phylum Bacteroidota; class Bacteroidia; order Bacteroidales; family DTU049; genus GWF2-43-63. The sequence continues at coordinate 4,953 of PHDB01000028.1, read as the reverse complement.
GGTGCAGCGTGTTCCCGAAACCGAAGCTCAAGGTCGGATACATACTTCGGCAGCATCGGTTGTAGTATTGCCCGAAGCCGATGATGTTGATATCGAAATCAAGGAAAGCGATATTCGGAAAGATACTTTTTGCTCTTCGGGTGCTGGTGGACAGTCGGTAAATACCACATATTCCGCAATCCGTCTTACACATATTCCAACCGGAATAGTGGTTTCGTGTCAGGATGAGCGCAGTCAGATTAAGAATTACGACAAAGCATTAAAAGTGCTCCGAAGCCGTATTTTTGAAATAGAATACCAAAAGTATCTCGATGGTATTGCCAGTAAACGCAAGACTATGGTTTCTACCGGCGACCGTTCTGCAAAAATCAGGACTTACAATTTTCCGCAAAGCCGTGTTACCGATCACCGAATAGGGCTGACTATGTACAATTTACCGGCAGTACTCAATGGCGAAATTCAACAGTTTCTCGATTCGCTACAGGTAGCCGAAAATGCAGAGCGTTTAAAAGAAGGCGTAAATATTTAAAAGCAGGAGATATGACACGACAGGAATTGACAGATATTATTTTTGCGAAAAAATCGGTTTTATGCGTTGGACTGGATTCGGAATTATCGAAAATACCAGCTCATGTTAGAGCTGGACGATCGGTTGAAGATGCCATTTTTGAATTCAATAAAGCTATTATTGATGCAACATTGCCTTACACGGTGGCCTATAAACCTAATCTTGCTTTTTATGAGGCAAAAGGCTTGGCCGGGATGTCGGCGTTGTATCGTACAGTTTCTTATATCAGGTCGCTCAAAGAACCCGTATTTATTATTGCCGATGCCAAGCGAGCCGATATCGGTAACACATCGCGTTTGTATGCTTCGGCATTTTTTGGTGATGGGATTTCTACTCCCGATTTCGATGCCGTTACTATTGCCCCGTATATGGGAGTCGATTCAGTAAGCCCGTTTCTGGGATTTGAGGGGAGGTGGGCCGTTTTGCTGGCACTTACTTCGAATCCGGGAGCCAACGATTTTCAGATGATTGAAAGTGCCGATGGGCAATTGTTTGAGAAAGTATTGCAGCAATCGAAAACATGGGGTAACGAATCAAACCTGATGTATGTTGTCGGGGCCACCCGCGCCGAAATGTTAAAAAAAATCCGTTCTATCGTCCCCGAGCATTTTTTGTTAATACCTGGAGTGGGCGCTCAGGGCGGCGATATGAACGAAGTGTTGAAAAATGGTTGGAATAAATCTGGCGGTCTCTTGATTAATGCATCGAGATCTATTATATTTGCATCAACGGAAGATGATTTTGCGTTAGCAGCAAAAACAGAAGCTGAACGAATGCAAAAAGAAATGGAAGCTTTTATCAACCAAAATATGTAGTATGCGGTTCCTGATTCTTATTTCATTGTTTTTGATATCGACAGTGGCTTTTTCGCAAGGCGGCGACGATTGGTTCGACAATGTTGAGAATATTACCGATAACGTTGAAGAACCGATTCTCTACTACGAGCATTTTAATGCTTTTACTGAAGGCGATTCTGTGAGAATGTGCGATAAACGTCCTTGCAATGGAATACAGAAAGACTATTGGGAGAATGGTGTTTTAAAGCACAAAGCATATTATCAGAATGGTCTGATCACAAATGGATATGAGAATTATTTTGATAATGAACAACTGGAACGTAAGTTTGTGATTATTAATGCGGGTAGTGCTGAGTTAACCGTGTACTATAAAGATGGTACTATGCGCTCAAAAGTTGAGTATCGCAGAAAAAATGCAGTTAAATGGGCCGATTATTATCCTAATGGAAATCTTGAATTTATAGAAGAGTACGACTCTAAAATGGAATATTATATCAAATACAATTTTTATTACATGAGTGGTAAGCCACAAAGTGTGCTAGAGCTTGTAGATAAGGATAAGAGGATTTATACGGCGAAAACATATTACAAAAATGGTCAGCTCAAATCGGAAGGGTTAAGGCAAATGAATGCCTCGATGGGCGATTATCAACGGATAGGGGATTGGAAATTTTACGATGAGGAGGGGAACCTTACCGAAAGCAAAAATTTTTATAAGGGAGAAGAGGAAGAAGATGTAGAATTTGATGATTGATCAAAAATATTACTCAATAAAAAACCCCGAAATTTTTCGGGGTTTTTGTTTATATATCGATTTATATTTTGCTGATTATGCATCAATACGGGCATATTTGGCATTGCGTTCAATGAATTCGCGGCGGGGCGGAACTTCGTCTCCCATAAGCATAGAAAAAATGCGGTCGGCTTCAGCTCCGTTTTCGATAGTTACCTGACGCAATGTGCGCGATTCGGGATTCATGGTGGTTGTCCACAACTGTTCGGCATTCATTTCTCCAAGACCTTTGTAACGCTGTACATGAATGCCTTTGTCGCTGCCACTGTCTCCCTTAAGCCCTTCGGTAATCAAGTCGCGCTGATTGTCGTCCCATGCATATGTCTCTTTGTTGCCTTTTTTTATCAAATAGAGAGGAGGGGTTGCAATGTACACATACCCAAGTTCGATGAGTTGCTTCATGTAGCGGAAGAAAAACGTGAGAATGAGAGTGGCAATGTGACTTCCATCAACATCAGCATCAGTCATGATGATGATTTTGTGGTAGCGGAGTTTTGATAAATTCAGCTCTTTTGAATCTTCTTCTGTTCCGATAGTAACACCAAATGCCGTAAAAATATTCTTGATTTCTTCGGATTCGAATATTTTATGTGCCATGGCTTTTTCAACATTCAGAATTTTTCCTCTCAAAGGAAGAATTGCCTGGAAAGCCCTGTTCCGACCTTGCTTGGCTGTTCCACCGGCCGAGTCACCTTCAACCAGATAAATCTCACACATAGTGGGATCGTTCTCCGAGCAGTCGGCTAGCTTTCCGGGTAAACCACTCCCCGTTAAAATGTTTTTACGCTGAACAAGCTCGCGGGCTTTACGAGCAGCATGACGCGCAGTGGCAGCCAGGATTACTTTGTTTACAATAGCCCTGGCTTCTTTTGGATTTTCTTCGAGGTAGTAATTGAGGTATTCTCCAATAACCATATCGACAACTCCCATCACTTCGTTGTTCCCGAGCTTGGTCTTGGTTTGACCTTCGAATTGCGGCTCCTGTACCTTGACTGAAATAATTGCGGTGAGTCCTTCTCGAAAATCGTCGCCGTTGATATCGAATTTAAGTTTCGAAAGTAATCCCGATTTCTCGGCATATGTTTTTAATGTTCGTGTAAGACCTCGGCGAAAACCTGCCAAATGTGTTCCACCTTCAATGGTGTTGATGTTGTTTACAAATGTGTGCATGTTTTCCGAAAACGAAGTGTTGTATTGCATAGCAATCTCGATAGGAATTCCATTGCGCTCGCCTTCGAAATAGATAGGCTCCTCAATCAATTTTTCTCTGTTGCCGTCGAGATACCCAATAAAATCGCGCAACCCCAACTCCGAATAATACTCTGCATTCACAAATTCACCGTTTTCTTCTTCGCGTTCATCGGTAAGGGTCAAACGGATTCCTTTGTTGAGAAATGCAAGTTCGCGCAGGCGACTTGCAAGAATGTCGAAAGTGTACTCTGTGGTAATAAAAATACTGTCGTCGGGTCTGAAGAAGATAACAGTTCCGGTTTTGTCTGAAGTGCCAATTTCCTTGATGTCGTAAAGAGGCTTTCCATATGAATATTCCTGACGGTAAATTTTACCATCGCGATAAACGGTTGCAATAAGTTGCGACGAAAGTGCATTAACGCACGAAACACCCACACCATGCAAACCTCCGGAAACTTTGTAACTGTCTTTGTCGAATTTACCTCCTGCATGGAGAACAGTCATAACAACCTCAAGTGCCGATCGTTGCTCTTTTTCATGCATGTCGACAGGAATACCCCGGCCATTGTCTGTGACAGTAATACTATTGTCTGCATGAATCACAACTTCGATATTCGAACAGTAACCAGCCAGGGCCTCATCAATAGAGTTGTCAACTACCTCATAAACAAGATGATGTAATCCTTTGATGCCGATATCGCCAATATACATGGCTGGTCGCTTTCTTACTGCTTCGAGTCCTTCAAGTACTTGTATGCTGTCGGCTGAATATTCGTTGCCGTTTGGCTTTTCGTTGATGTTTACGTTTTGAGATTTGGGTTCATTCGTCGTCATAAGGTAATGGTTTGTTAATCAGCGTGTTATATTATTTGCGATAACTGTACAAAGATAGTGGAAAATAGCGAAAAGACGAAGTAAAAATGCATGTTTTTGCGAATAATTTTCAGGTTTTATTTTGAATTTTTTATGAATAATACTGGCGTGTGTTAACTACCTGTAATACAGTTGTTTATGTTATTTGTTTTTGGTCTTATGAAGAAATCCCAGAGGCGGTTTTTCAGTGATAACCAAATGTTATCTTTTGAAAGCGGGAGTTTACTTGCTTTCAGCATTCAATAGTTATATATTTGCTGTAGAAACATAAATTCCAAACAGTATGAAAAAACTTTTTCTGTCAGCATCTTCCGCTTTTTTACGGATGATTCTATTTTCTTTATTGCTTGCAACATGGATTGGCGCCGAAGCCAATAATGTTCGCATTACCAATGTTACCAACACCAATCCGGGAGCAACCGACCCGATTATTACTTTCGACATAGCCTGGGATAATAGCTGGCGTGTTTCTTCGGGTCCAAATAACTACGATGCTGTATGGATTTTTGTTAAATATCAGAAGGTCCCAACCGGTTCATCCAACTGTGAATCGTATCAGGAGTGGCATCATGCGAAAATGACTAATGTTGTTGGCGATTTTAGTGTTGGAGCACCATTGCAAACGGTCTTTGTTGGCGATAGTATGGGCATTTATGTGCAACGTTCGGCCGACGGCATTGGCAATATTGCCACCACTACTGTTACTATTCGTCTCAATCTCGATGTGCCAA
>PHDB01000027.1 GCA_002842495.1 Bacteroidetes bacterium HGW-Bacteroidetes-6 | reverse complement strand
AACGAAACCGACAATTGCTCGTTTTTTTTCAACTCAACAGGAACAATCTTTTTGTTGAACCCCATAAACGAAAACACCAGCTCGTATTTGCCTGGCGTCAAAGAGAGCGAATAGAAACCATACGTGTTTGTAATTGCTCCTGTTGTGGTTCCGTTGATATAAACTGCAGTGCCAATAAGCACTTCACCACTCAAGCTATCGGTAACGTGACCGCTAATGGTATATTTCAACTCTTCTTTTTCAATTGTATTGTTTGCCTTTTTTGTACCACCTTTTAAAACTATTTGTTTTTCGACAATGGAATACGTGATTCCAAAGGGTTTGAAAAGGCCATCAAGCACATTACGCACCGGCTTGTTTTTGCAATTCACCGAAACTTTTTCGTTTAAGGGAATTTGCTGTGGGTTGTACGAAAATAACAGACCCGAGTTTTTGCTTATTTCGTCCAATGCTTGCCGCAAGGTAACATCGGAGAGTGTCAACGAAATCTTTTTGTCTAAGTTTTGAGCCAAAATCATAGAGGGTAATGCTGCAACAAGCACAACAAACAAGAGCAGCCGTATGATTGGTTTTGAAAAAGACATAAGCAAATATAGGGAATTATTCGCACGCCTTTCCATCCACCAGAATCTCATCGCCATGTTGTGTTACTTTCAGGTCGAGTGTTGATTCCAGCACCTTAAGCACTGATTCCAGTGTTTGTCCTTCGAAAGCAACAGTGAGGCGACAATTACCCGCAGTTGGGTTAGTGAGTGTTATTTTTTTGTTGTAGGCACGCGAAACGGTATAAATAACACGGTCGAGGCGTTCGTTTTCGAACTTCATGCTGCGTGTTTTCCATACCATGAAGTATTGTTCGTGTTGATTGGTAGCGGCAATCTCTTTTGTTTCGGGGGAAAAATCAACTTGCTCGCCCGGTTTCATGATGATTTTTTCTTCGGGGGTGTTTTTGTAATAAGCCGCTACACTTCCATCAATGAGAATCACTTGTATCTTTCCCCCCGGAGCATGCGTATTGATGTAAAATGAAGTCCCAAGCACTTCTACGCGGAGGTCGCCAGCCGAGACAATAAAAGGCTTGGATGCATCGTGAGTTACTTGGAAATGAGCTTCGCCATCCAGTTTCACCTCGCGGGTATTGCCTTTGAATTCTTCGGGATATGTTATGCTGGAGCCTTGATTAAGCGAGATGTTACTGCCATCGGGCAGGCGTGTTTCCATCACATCGTTGCTGGCCACAATTTGAATGTCGGAATCGGGATGAAAAACAACATACCTGAGTAAAATACCAATGGCAAGCAAAATGGTAACAGCGGCAGCTACACGCCAGATTATCCGGCGATTCGATTTCGCTTCGCGTGGAACAAACGAAACTTTTTTGCCTTCGGGTTTTTTGAGCGATATTTTATTGCGAATGATTTCCCATTCCGCATCAAGATCGACTTGCTGCTCAATCATTTCTTCATTTACAGCGTCGTATATTTTCTTTTGCTCACTAAAGATTTCTTTGTGTTCCGGATTTTCTTCGAGCCATGCTGAAAGTTCCGAAATCTCATCACCGCTTGCTTCTCCGGTGAAGTAGCGGCTCATGAGCAATTCGTAATATGTGTTTTCAGCGTTCATTGTTGTTTAGGCTTCGGAAATAATACACCTCAAAATAGATTTACCCTTAGTTAGTTGTTGAAAAAATGAAACATTTCCCGGAAACCCCATTGCATAAGAAACAAAAGGGGAAGGTATGGTCCCAATCGCAATCGCAAATGGGCCAGCGCTTTACTCATTTGTGCTTCGACAGTTTTTATCGATATTTGAAGTGTGTCGGCTATTTGCTGGTATTTCATGTTTTCGGTCCGGCTGAGCAGAAACACTTCGCGGCATTTTTCGGGCAACTCGGCAATAGCCGAATCTATTTTTGCTTTGAGTTCCTTGCCCAGCAAAGCCGAATCGGCACTTTGCGAATTGTTGTCGATTATTTCTTCGAACTCCACAATGTTTTTGTCGAACTTTTTGTTGTCGCGCAAATAATTGAGAGAGCGTGTATATATGGCTGTTGTAAGGTACGATTTTGGATTTCGTGTTGTATCGATACTTTCACGTTTTTCCCATAACATAATGAAAGCATCTTGTACAATGCCACGGGCCGTCTCCATGTCTTTCACATATTTCATGGAAAAATGCACAAGCCCTTTGAATTCTTTGCGAAAAAGTATCTCAAATTCAGTGCTACTGAGTGCTTGTGCTGTATGTGTGATAGAATTATCCAGTACTTTCAGTTTTGAGGCTCAAATATAGAATTTTTTTATTAATTAAAAAGGCTGCTTTTCAGCAGCCTTCAGTTTAGTATTCATCTTCGTTGAAGAAAAAATCGTCTTTGGTTGGATAATCGGGCCAAAGGTCCTCGATGCTTTCAAACACCTCCTCATCGTCTTCAATTTCCCTGAGGTTATCGATCAATTCCATGGGGGCACCCGAGCGGATAGCAAAATCGATGAGCTCTTCCTTGGTGGCTGGCCAAGGGGCGTCTTCGAGTTTGGAAGCCAATTCTAAAGTCCAATACATAAAAACCTCCGTTTTGTTGCAAAAATTAGACATTTCAAACGAAAAAACAAGTTTTTCGACTTTCTTAGACACTTTGTCGAAAAAAGTCGGCAAATATAATAAATTTTGTATTGAAAAAAACAACAAAAATCACTATTTATTGCAAAGTACTGCTTCTGAGTCTGCTATCGTGAATATTTTTGGCTAAAAAATTTATCGATCTTTTCTTTTTGTAATAGAAGCAATTACTTTCAGATACTTGTCTTTGTTGGCTTCAACCGAAAAATTCTTTTCCAGCGCTTCGCGTGCAGCCACTCCGGTTTTTCTACGAAGATTTTCGTCGTGAGCTAGCATGACGATTTTGCTGACCCAGTCTTCCATGTCTGTTACCCCAACCAAAAAGCCATTTTCCCCATCCTGAAATGTATCGAAATTGGTTCCAATTGCGGTTGCAATCACAGGTAATCCTGCTCCCATATACAAAAGAGCTTTTCCCCCACGTTTGCCATATACCCATGGCTCGTCGGTGAGCGGATATAGACCAATGTCCATGCGCATGAGGTCGGCGTGTTCGTCGGCGAGGGTCCAGTCTTTCGCTTCAACCGGAATATCCGGATTGCTGAATCGGAAACGGCTATCACCAACCACAAAGACCACAAATTCAAAGGTTTTTATTTGCAGCAATTTTTCGAAAGCGGGCTCAATCGAGTGTAAATATTTCGATGTACTGTGGCTTCCACTATAACCTAAAACCACAGAACCCTGAATACTATATTCGGTTTTTGCATCAAAGCCACAGGTATTCAGGGTTGCCGGAATATCGGTTACGTTTTTATTATGGTTGCGGGCAAATGTTTCTAGTGCGGGTGTGCTTGTGATTACGCTGTCGGACGATTTCATCAGGAAGATAATCTTTTTTCTGCCCTTGAGTCCCTGAAGCAAACGGTTGGCATTGCTGGAATGTCCCAGAAATATCATGTCATCGATATCGTAAATCACGCTCCGGGCAAGCAATCTTACCAGCCATTCAAAAACCGGAAGGCCCAGAGGTGTTACCCACAGGTGGATATATACCACATCGAAACGACGGATTCGGAATAAATCGTAAATTCTTTTAACATAGCCTGTAAAAGTGAAGCAGGCTTTCGAAAGCCATAAGCCATGTTTGTAAATGATTTTCCAAAAACGCTTATTTACAAACGAAGAAGTTTTCACCTGATATCCAGCTTGGCGGAATGAATCGAAATACTGTTCGTATTTTAATCGCTGGCTTGGAGCACAATTTTCAGGATATGGACACAGGACAAGAATCTTCTTCACAAAATTTCGAATTGAGCGATGCAAAAATACAATATTACTTTGGAGCGACGCAAGCATCATGTTTTTGCTTTTGTTAATGAGTGCTAAAGCTCTTTTTGCCAAATAGGCTCTATTATGATTGTGAATGAGACCAAAATATATTTTACGCTAATAGTGTATCTTTGTCAAAAAAAATATGAGGTTAACTTGTGTTTTTATGGCTTTGATATGCGCATTGGGGATTTCAGCGCAAGAGCATCCGTCTATTCATCAAATCGAACGGGAGTATTATGCTAATCACGCATTCTCTGATACAACAGGTGTACAGCCGAAGTCGATTACAAATTCATCGTGCATTCTTGATAAGCGGGTTTTTGGATGGCATCCTTCGTGGGTGGGTAGTAGCGTGGCAAATAATTATCAGTGGAATCTTCTCTCGGATCTTTGCTATTTTAATTATGAGTTTAACGCTTCCACGGGAGCCATTACTGCAACAAATGGTTTTTTAACTTCACCGGTTGTGGATTCTGCACAAGCACACGGAACCAAGGTGCATTTATGTGTGACGATGTTCAACTCGACCGATCACACTACTTTTTTTGGCAGCACAACAGCACAAACAAATCTGATTACAAATCTTATCAATGCTGTTCAGGCTCGCAATGCAGACGGAATTAATCTCGACTTCGAAGGCGTGAGCAGTACTCACAAAACGGCCCTGACAACATTTGTAAAACGGATTGCAGACTCGCTTCATACGCGCATTCCCGGTGCAGAGCTTACTATTGCTATGCCAGCAGTTGATTGGGGGGGGACATGGGACTTACCTGCACTCAATCCGTACGTCGATTTGTTTATTGTGATGGGCTACGATTACTATTATGGTGGAAGTCCTACGGCTGGTCCTACCGATCCGCTTTACGCTTTTGAGTCTCCGACAAGCATTAATTACTCAAAAACAGTAACATATTATTTGAATGGAGGGGTGACTCCATCTAAACTTCTTATGGCAGTGCCGTATTATGGCTTTCAATGGCAAACCAGCGCTTTAACAATACCCTCTTCAACATTAGCCACAGGAACTTCGAAGACATATGCAACAGTGATGAATAATTCGACGGGGTTTTATTCGAATGCAAATAAATACTGGGAGCCCAACAGTCTGTCGAACTATTGGTCTTTTAATAGTGCTGGGTTGAATTATCAATGTTGGGTTGATGATGTGCGGGCTATGGGGCGCAGGTTCGACCTGATCAATATTCGTGATATAGGAGGAATTGGCATTTGGGCATTGGGATACGATAATGGTTACTCCGATTTTTGGGATTTGATTGCACAGAAATTTAGCAATTGTGCCGTTGTTCCTTGCTCCGACACTATTTGGGATTTAGGGGGGCCAAATTATGCTCATTATGCCAACGAAGATTTTGTTTACACCATTGCTCCGTCGGGTGCAACAGGAGTGAGTCTCGACTTTTCGGCATTCGATCTTGAGGCAAATTACGATTCGTTGTGGATTTATGACGGATATTCAACTTCATCAGGATTGATAGGTGCTTATAGCAGTACCAATACGCCAGGAACAATCAATTCTTCAGGAAGCGCTTTGACACTACGATTTCATAGCGATGGGGCTACGCAACATGCGGGTTGGACAGCTATATGGAATTGCAGCTCCGATAATATACCTCCAACAACAGCTATCGATGCGCTTCCGGGCTGGAAAACAGATAGTTTTACAGTTTCATTTATCGATGTGGATAATGTGGCTTTGAATAATTCGTTTTGGCAAGTGCTCAATTTAAACGGAAATGACTGGAAAGGAAATGCCAGGGTGGGATTTTTGAACGAAAATTTCAACGCCAATTTACCTGCTGAATGGACAAGTTATCTGGGAACATGGAGTTGGAATACCGGACATCTGTTACAAATCGATTCATCGCTTTCGAATACCAATTATGCTGTACAGTTAATGCAGGATAGCAGCTCGGTGTGGTTGTATCACTACCAGCTGCAGTTTGGGGCTGGCGATGCCACCGCCAACAGGCGTGCTGGGATTCATTATTTTTGCAGCGATGTTTCGCAAAGCAATCGCGAAAATAATTATATGGCATATTTCAGGCTCGACAATCAACGAATTCAATTGTACGAGTATATAAACAATACTTACACTTTGCAAACCGATGTTGCGTATGCTTTTTCGGCAGGGGTTTGGTACGATATCAAAGTGCTCTACAATCCTTCAACGGGCTACAATGCTGCATGGGTAAATAATGAGCTGGTGTCGTCGTGGGTCGATGCAACTCCACTAAAATCGGGTACGGGGTTCTCGCTGCGTGTTGGGAACAGCAAGGCCTGGTACGACGATGTGAAAGTGTACCGAAGTCGCTCGGGAAACGAAACAGTTACCGTAGGTTCCGATTCGATGAATATGGTTCAGTGGCAGAATCCCAACCCATTAACACCTTCGTGCCGAATTAAATCGATTGTACTTGATCAGGCCAATTTATTTAGTGCTGTTGCAACCGAAAATGTGAATATCGATTACACGCCTCCATTGGCTCCGGCATGGGTTAATGATTTCGATAATGGCTTTGGCGATTACGATACTTTGTACTATGCGGGGACTAGTTTCAATAATGCCCGATGTGCGGCAACCTTCGACACCAATAGCGGTGTTTCAGCGTATTATTTTGATTTTGGACTTAGCTGTGGAACCGATAGTATGTTTGCTTTTACCAATGCTACTGATACTTTTTCGGTTTTGGGTGTTTTTGGTGTCGATGGCTTTTACTATACCTACGTTTATGCTGTGAATGGGGCTGGTTTGCATTCCGATACCACGTGTTCCGATGGAATTGCAGTTTTTGCGATTACAGGAAATCAAGATTACAACAAAGTGGATTTTATTACATTTCCCAACCCGGTTGAGAATGAATTGCATGTGAATTGCGTTGGCAGTAACACTTATACTTTAACATTGTTTTCAACTGACGGAAAAATTTTACTTCAGCAGCAATGCAATGGAAATGTTATTGTGGATGTAAGTATGCTGAATTCGGGGTTGTATATGCTCGAATTGTTCGGTAAAACGACAGAAAGAACATTAATTATGAAACGCTGATGAGGTATTTTACATTTTTTGTTGTTTTGGGTGTTTTGGGCTGTTGTTTTTTTGCAAAAAAAATAGTTGCACAAGATTCAATCAGAACAATTTCACCGACAAATTCCTATGTTTATAGATTAATTTCCAAGGTTAATTCAACCGATTATCAAATCAATGTTGCGTTACCAAAAGACTATAACGAGAACGATTCCATTCGTTATCCGGTTGTTTATTTTCTGGACGGAAATATATGGTTTCCGTTGGCTGTTGCAGAATATAATACCATGAATAAAGCAGGAGCTTTGCAGCCGCTTATCATTGTTGCTATTGGCTATCAGGTGCCCGATTTTACCTACGACATCGTTCATCGTACTCGCGATTATACACCATCGGTAATGTCCGAGGCCGATTCTTCGATGAGTAAGCTTTACAACTGCGTTGTGAAAAGTGGAGGTGCCGACTCCTTTTTAGACGTAATTGAAAACGAAATCATCCCTTTTGTTGATAAAAAATTCAAAACAAATACGAATAAAAGTTTAACAGGGCACTCTCTTGGGGGCTTGTTTGCAACATATGCTTTGGTAAAACGACCCGATCTTTTTCAGCAATATTTCATCTTTAGCCCTTCGTTGTGGTGGGACAATGATTATATGTTTCAATTTTTGGGAAAAGAACTGCCAGTAAGCAAAAACAAAAAACTGGTTGCTCATTTTGCGATTGGCGCCAACGAAACCAAGCGAATGGTCGGTGACTTGAAAGAGTTTTTAAGGAGATTTAGAAAAGCAAACAGCAAGGCAATAGAGACAGATTATCTGAAAGTTTGCGAATCGGATCATTTTACAGCGCTTCCGACATTTGTTTCGTTTCTTTTCTTGCATTTTACGATACGGATAGAGGCGGACTAGTTGCTTTTTATATTCATAAACAACATATTTATTCAATTCACGTGTGACAATTGTTTTTTTGGTAGTATTATTACATACTGTACACTAAAACATTATTTTCATTATCACATCAGCAAAATATTTATTTAGTCAAACTCTGTTAATTATTGTTTGAAATGGAACTTGCTTGTTTGGATAAAGTTTGTATTTTTGCAGTTCGAATTAGCGATTATTGTCGTCAATTTGCCAATTATTAAGGGAGGGAATTATGATTTTTATTGAAAACAGAGAAAGCTTAGACGATAAACTCAAAAAGTTGGAAAACGCTTATCTTGCAAAACAGCTTTCAGAAAGAGAATACGAATTGTGGAAAAGGGTTTACCATGCTGAGGCTGCCGAAAATATGAATTCGGCCGGACTTCGCAAACGTAAGAGAGTAAGATAGAAACCTGAAAAAGGTCGTTTCCTTTAGAGCTTTTTGAAACTAATGCAGGCTCATTAATATGGAATAGTGTTTCATATTAATGAGCTGTTTGTGCTGAAAATAAGTTGTACTGTTTTGCAAGTTGAGTAGAATGATGAAAATGAAAACTTGATTAACCTTTGTTTAGAAAATTAGTCTTATTATTGTGAAACTTTTGTCGAACCAAATAATATCGTCATGAAATATTCTATTGCATTGTTGTTGTTGTTGCTTAGCATGAGCTTGTTTGCACAGAATAACCGGCCTCAATATCAGGATGGAAAGATTTGGATTAAAGTCCGAGCCGATTATCCTGTTTATCGGCATGTCTCTTTCGATGGTAAATCGCTTGACGACCCGACAAATTTGCCATTGAAAGCGCTTGCTTTTGTTGAAAAACTGGCGCCAGTCTACCAGATTTCCAAGCTGTCCAGGCCTTTTTACATGGCAAGGAATTATGAACCATTGGAAAATTTGTACCAAGTCGAGTTCGAAGATATTTCAAATGCAGATAAACTGTTGAAAATTCTAACAAGCGATCCGGCTGTTGAGTATGCCGAAAAGGTGCCGATGTACTATACCGATATCGTAACACCCAACGATCCATACTACAATAGTTCCTATGCTTGGGGGTTATACAAAATCAATGCTGGGAGCGCCTGGGACTATTCAACAGGAAGTTCATCGGTTACGGTGGCTGTTGTTGACAATGCCATTGAGTATTCTCACAGCGATTTATCGCCTAACATTTGGGTCAATCCGGGAGAAATTGCTTCTAATGGTATTGATGATGATGGAAATGGCTATATCGACGATGTCAATGGTTACGATGTGGCAGATGGCGATAATGATCCCAGTCCACCCAACACCAGCTTCGATCACGGAACACATGTGGCCGGAACAGTAGGAGCCCGGTCGAACAACAGCAGCGGAGTTGCCAGTATAGGCTATGGAATTCGCATAATTCCGGTGAAATCGACCACCAATGCTTCGAGTCCTACTTCGGTTACCAATGGATACGATGGCATTATTTATGCAGCCAATTCGGGAGCCGATGTTATCAATATGTCCTGGGGCGGTACAACCTACTCGGCAACAGGACAAAATGTGATTAATTATGCTCACAACCATGGTTGTGTTTTGGTGGCTGCAGCCGGAAACGATAATGTTTCTACACCACATTATCCATCGTCTTACAATTATGTAATCAGTGTTGCGAGTACTACCAGTACCGATGCAAAATCGAGTTTTTCGAATTATGGTGCCGATGTCGATGTTTCTGCTCCCGGAAGTTCAATTTACAGTACTTTACCAGGGAATAGCTATGGGTATATGTCGGGAACCTCGATGGCCAGCCCGTTGGTTGCAGGCCTTTGTGGCCTCATGCTTTCACTAAATCCGGGCCTTTCGCCCGAAGATGTCGAAACATGTCTCGAAAATTCCTGTGTTAATATAGACACTCAAAATCCTTCGTATATCAATCAGCTCGGAGCAGGGCGAATCAATGCACAGGCGGCAATGTCGTGTATTTCGTCAACTCTTTCGTGGGCACCGCAGGCCGATTTTGTTGCCAATGTAACAACAATTTCTGCAGGAGGTTCGGTTTCTTTTACCGATCAAAGTATATACAATCCAACAATCTGGACCTGGACGTTTACCGGCGGATCACCGGCATCCTATAATGGTCAGAATCCGCCTAATGTATCCTATGCGGCACCGGGAACATATACTGTTTCGCTTCAGGTAAGCAATGGCAATGGTACGGATACTGAAACAAAAACGGCTTATATAAATGTATTGGCTGCAAATAGCTGTGATACGTTAACAAATACGCAGCCAGGAGATAATATTTATATTTATTCATATGCTTCTCCGAATGGCTATTTTGGGGGACATAACGGCTATCAGATTACTCGTTGGGCCGATAAATTTACCAATACATATCCGGTCGGAACCTATATCCATTTCATTGATTACTATTTCGTGGAAGGGATGACAAACAGCTCAACAGCTTTTATTACAGCGACTATTTGGGATGCAACCGGAGCGGGCGGTAGTCCGGGTGCTGTTATTGCTTCAAAGAACGTTTTGTTGCAGGAAATTGAAGACAATCAAACAGGAACCGGTTTTTATCCAACCCGGGTTGACTTTGGCGGTGATGTAGCTTTGCCTGTAGGCGACTTTTTTATCGGATATACACTAACGATGGCCGCAGGTGACACTGTTGTTTTAGCAGCAAACCAAGATATTGCCGGTGTGACAGGCCGATCAAATACAATTTGGGAATACAATGCCATGGGAAGTGGAACATGGGAAGATTATGTTAATTATTCTACAAGTGAGAAAAATTTTCATGTTTATCTTTATGCAACAACATTTCCGGTATCGGCATCCATGTCGCCAACAACACCTTCGATCTGTTCTGGTGATGCCGTTAACTTCTCTTCGGCTGGAAGTACAAATGCTACACATGTCGAGTGGTATTTCAATGGATCACCAACCGATACCACATCGCAAGCCAATCCTTCGGTGATTTATAATGTTGCCGGAGGCTACACTCAATACCTTGTTGCATACAATACTTGTGGATATTACGATATAGACTCAACTGTTGTGACGGTGAATGCAACACCCGCTATTGCCATTTCAACCAGCGCCGATACAATTTGTCCATCCGGATCAGCTTTGTTGCTGGCAAGTGGAGCAGGAACATATGCATGGACACCAGCGACAGGTCTTAGCAATCCCGCAGTGGCAAATCCAACGGCAACACCTGCCACTACAACAACTTACACCGTTGTTGGAACAACAGGTAGTTGCTCCGACGATGCTTCAATCACAATTGTGGTTGATCAGCCCCCGGTGGCCGATTATTCGTGGTCGCCAAATCCGGTTGGTTGCAATGGTGTGCCTGTTGTTTTCGACGGAAGCCTTTCTGAAAATGCTTCTTTTTACGAGTGGACTTTCCAAAATGGGTCACCTGCATCTTCTTCGCAGATTTTTCCTTCAGTTTCATTTACTACAGGTAGTCAAAATGTGAAACTGGTAGTCGAGAATACTTGCGGCGACAAAGACAGCACTATCTACTTAGTGACAATAGCAGACAACCCTCAACCCAATTTGGGAGCCGACACAACGATGTGTTTGTTTACATCTTTGTTGCTCGATGCTGGATTGGGCTATAGTTCATACGTATGGGTTGGTGGGACTTCAACAACTAACGAGCTGTCGGTTTCATCTACATCTGCAGGTATTCAATCGTATTCGGTGCAGGTTGCCGATGCAAATGGCTGCATAGGAGGTGATACAGTATTTGTGACCTATGTTGTTTGTGCCACTTTGGACGAAAATAACGGAGAAGGTGTTAATGTTTATCCCAATCCGGCAGTCGATAAAATATTTATTTCGGGTTTGGGGCAGATATCAGAGATAACGATTACTAACCCTGCTGGTCAGGTAGTGTTAAAACAGACGCTCGTAGCCGATGGGGAATTGGATGTGTCGCCTTTGGAATCAGGGGTTTATTATTTGATTGTAGCTACCGACGACTCAGCAAGATTATATAAACTGATTATCGGATTGTAATATTTTCAATGAAAAAGCAAGACCATTGTAATCTGTTTCGTTCGGATTCAATGGTCTTGTATAAATAAATATTTTTTTGACATTTCGTTAATCGTAGAAAGGTATCAACAGAGCCCTTCCCCACTTGGGAGAAGGAGCCCGTCGATACTTGCACCACGAAGAGGAAAATACCAGCGATATAAAAAATGAAGTGAGCTTCAATCTTTAGATACTATTACTTTGTAAACTCAATTGTATTGAGTTCTTTTGCGTTTTGAATGGCAACTACATAAATACCCGGAGAAAGGTTGCTCACGTCGACGGTTGGGTCGTCTTGTTGGGCAAGTAAATTCATAACAACTTGTCCTGCGGAATTCACAATGTAGATTTGGTCGCCTTCGGAAACACCACTAATTTTAAAGCTTATGGTACATGGATTTGGGAATACGTTTATTTTACGTGCCTTCTCTTCGTCGATGGGAGTTGGAGTGTCTTTTGCAGTTTCGTCTTTTTTTGTCCGATCAAGAGTGGGCTTTTCGTCGTCGTTGAGTATTTGTTTATGCATTTTTATCATCGACGAAGCATCGTTATTATAGCCACGGTTGAATTTCACCGGGTCGTTGATTCCGTTGGCCAAAGAAAAAGAGGCCATCAGAAGAAAACAAAAAGAAAAAATAATTGAAGATTTCATGACTGTATATTTTGGGGGGTTAACAAATCAAAGATGCATTCGAAACAGGGTGTTTTCAAAGCACAATCGACAAACACCGACGGTACGACGCCATGTACTGATTAAATGTTACAAAATACTGGAAATAGTTGAAAATCACATTTTAATGCCTGTTCGAATCGTTGGTGGAATTATAGCATCCATTGGTAGAGAAAAAAGATGATATTATTGGAATCAGCTTTTTACTCAGGATTTCAAATTCAGTAAAGAAAAGATTGTTTTTAGTTCAAATCGTGAAAAACATGCTGTATCGAACCAGTTGAGACTTTTAATTCCAGATAAGATGAACCCTGTTCATCGTCGCGGCAGGCATCCATGGTTATAAAGCTGGTATTCCCAAGAAACCTTTCGTCGCGATCGTGATCATGCCCGCTTATCTCATAGTTTATGTTGTATTCCGAAAATAAATCGATGATGGTGTACATCTCTTCAACCGGTAAGTTGGTTGCCATTCCAGCTCCGTTTTTGAAAATATTCAAGTGCGTTACAACAAAGCAATTCCTGTACGATTGGCGCTTGTTTTTCAGAAAATCGCGTAACCAGTCTGTTTGCTCATGCCCCAATGTGCCTGAACCACTGTCGAGAATCAGAAACAAATCGTTTCCGCTCAACGATGTGACGGTGAAATAATAAACCGATGAGCCAAAATAATTGTAGAAGTATTCCCAGCCTCCAAAATACAAATCGTGATTGCCGGGGACAAAAAACCAGTTTGTCGAATCGATTGTTTGCATCAGGTTGAAAAGAGTGTCGTAGTTTTCGGGATGACCTCGTGTGATATCGCCGGCAACAATCAATGCAGCCGTTCCGGGAAATTGGGAAACTTGTAAAACACGGCTGAATTTTTCGTGTGTTCCAATATGTGTATCGCCGCATACTACCACAGAATACGATGAGTCGTTCACAATAATATTTTGCGCCGGATGATTCGAGTTCCAGTCCATCGACATGGCAAAGCGTGTGTTTACGTCGTATTTCGAGTTTGCAAAACCTGCTTCGTCGAGATCGTTGTTACAAGCTGCAAGAAATAGCATTGCGATAATGAAGGTTATTTTTCTGCTTTCCATATTATACCTCCCTGAATAAATAGTCCAAAATAGTCGGCCTGCAAATTGAAGTTTCCCGCAGGTTGATACCAAAATTTCGAATACAATGTGATGTTATTGACCATTTTGTATTTAATGCCAGCGTAAGCCATAGGGTTTGTTTCCTGATTGAAGAAAAACGGCGCATAGTCGGTTATCCCGGCTGTTGCATTCCACCTGCTTTCTTCGGGCTTCAGCAGAAATTCGAAATTATACATCAGATTGCGCCATTCTTTTACCGAATTGTTGTCCGAAGAATCTGTGTCGGAGCCCAAATTGCGTGATGCTTTGGTTAATGAGTATATTCTGGAGTTGTTTCCCAGAAGTATGTCCCAGTGCGTTGTTTTGTGGCGCAAAGCTAACACAATATTAAATTCGTGCACCCACTCCGAGAACGGACAATACCACAATCCGTTTACAAAAGAGAATTCTTCTTCTTTTATTTCGAAAACAATCTCCGATTCCATATCCCAGGCGTTCAGAAATTTATTTTGTGGATTGAGTAAAGACAAATCGAATCCGGAGCTCACTTTTATATTGTTCTTGGTATATGCTGGCTTGATGCTCACATTCATGTATCCATCCCAGCGCGTTTGGTTGTGCCCGCCGGTTAGCCAAGCCTCGGTTTGGAATTGCCCGAACAACAGTTTGCCCGAAGAAAGCAACAATATGAACAAAAGCGGTTTGAGTTTTTGCATGCTTCAAAATTAATGAACAAAAATAGCAAAAAGGAGATTGTTTTCCATGTAATTATGGCGATATCAGAAGTTTTGAGTTGCCGAGCTCACTTTTAAGTGTGATTAATTCAACCAAATATTTTAAAGCAACGAAAACAGATATGAATACAATTGCTCCGAATGTCGTGATAGAGACAAGCTTTCAGGATTTTAAAGGAGGGATAGATCCGGTTTGTGAACGGGTCAGAATGCAGCCTGCAATAGTGGAATAGCGGGCGAGTCTTTTGGTTTTTCTATTGGGTTGTTTCCAAAATATCCAATTCATTACCTTTGCAAAAACCTTTATCCTTTGAACTATTCCGTTTACATGGCTCGAAAGCTGGCTGGCAAGCACCGAAAGGGTGTTACGGGGCCGGTTATTCATGTTTCGGTGTTCAGTATTGCGCTTAGTATAGCTGTTATTCTGATTGCTTTTGCTATTGTTCGTGGTTTTCAGAAAGAAGTCCGCGAAAAAATTATTGGTTTCGGGGCGCACATTCAAATCAGACTGTTTGATACTAATGAATCGCTTGAGCAATTGCCCGTGGCGACAGACCGTGAAGATATTGCAGCACTGCAATCGGTTGATGGGATCAAATCGGTTTATCCATTCATCGAAAAAGGTGGTTTGGTGAAAACCGATAGCAATTTGCATGGCATTGTAATGAAAGGTGTTGACAAAAGTTTTGAGTGGACATTTCTGCAGAAAAGTTTGGTGCATGGCGCTTTACCGGATTATTCGGGCGATATTTCGAACGATGTGCTTATTTCGGCTAAAGTGTCGTCGTTGCTTGGACTTGATGTTGATAGTCCTGTACGGGTGTACTTTATTATGCCTGGCGAAATGCAGCCGCGCGGACGTAAATTCAGGGTGAGTGGTGTTTACAACACAGGCATGGATGAATTCGACAAGGTTTTTGTGGTTTGCGATATGCGCCACTTGCAGAAACTCAACAGCTGGGGCGATAGTTTGGTGAGTGGCTACGAAATTATGGTGAACAATTTCGACGACCTCGAAAAAGTGTTGGCAGAGGTGAATTCAACCATTTACTACGATCTCGACGCTTCGGATATTATTTTGCGTCAGCCGCAATTTTTTGACTGGCTGAACCTGCTCGATTCAAATGTGCTTATTATTCTTGTACTGATGACGCTTGTGGCAATTATTAATATTGTTTCTATCATTTTAATTCTTATTCTCGAGCGTATTCCGTTTATTGGGCTCATGAAAGCAATGGGAGCAAATAATCAGATGGTGAGGAAAATATTTGTGTATATGTCAGCGCGCTTGCTGTTGCTGGGTATTTTTTGGGGGAATTTGTTTGGATTGGGACTTATTGTTTTAGAACAGGTTACCGGATTTTTACCACTCAACGAAGAAATGTACTATGTCAGCCACATTCCGGTGCTTTTGCGTGCCGATTATATCATTGGCGTGAATGCTGGCGTTATTGCGGTGTCGTTGCTGGCTGTTTTACTTCCGTCGCTCATCATCCGACGCATCAATCCTTCTGCTGCTTTGCAGCATAAATAGTTTGTGTGTTTTTGTTTGCTTTTCATTGTCCATACTAATCCATACAGTAGGAGAGATTCCGAAACAAGTTCGGAATGACTTCAAGAAGAGACTGGATCGTCATCCTAAAGTGGTTTCAGGATCTATGCAGGATGACACTGATTAATAGCTTGCATCTTTATCGTGAAACCAATCGGCAGCTAAATCAAGCAAATCAGGATTTCTTTCCTTTATTAGATTCCATTTCCAGTCGCGATGCCAGTTTTTTAATTGTTTTTCTCTTGCAATAGCATACAGCATTCCTTGAACTTCTTCGAAATACAATAATTCGTGAACGTTGTATTTTTTTGTAAAAACACCACCTAATCCGGCCCTATGCTCAGTTAGCCTTTTCATTAGATTGCTGGTAACACCAATGTAAAGTGTCGTTCTACTCTTGTTCGACAATATGTAAACAAAGCCCGTTTTTATCATTTTCGATAATTGGAGAGTAAAAATAATGAATTTTTGTGTATTACATTTTCTTTTCATTGTCCATACTAATCCAATACAGTAGGAGAGATTCCGAAACAAGTTCAGAATGACTGCAAGGTAGAGCTGAGGCTTCATTCTGTATTTGACAACATCGTCTATCATCCTGCATCGTCATCCTGAACTAGATTCAGGATCTATGCAGGATGATACTGCTGAATAACTTGTGTCTTTATCGTGAAACCAATCGGCAGCATAAATATATGGATAACATCGTTTTTTCATAGCTTTGCATCAGCAAATCAATGACCTCAAACACTTCGCATATCTACGTTGCCATTCCAGCACTCAACGAGTTGGACTTTATTGGCGATGTTTTATCGGACCTTGTTGCACAGGAAATGAACAATTTCAGCCTGTTTGTTTGTGTGAATCAACCCGAGCGGTGGTGGCAAAACGATAAAAAAGTGACTATTTGTCAAAACAATCTCAAAACCATCGATTTTATTCTCGATTTTTGCGGCAGCAATAACATCCAACTTACACTTATCGACCGCAGTTCGCCCGGAAAAGGCTGGCCCGAAAAACAGGGTGGGGTAGGCTGGGCACGCAAAGTGCTGATGGATGCTATTTCGGAAATAGCAGTCGAAAACGATATTATTGTCTCACTCGATGCTGACACGCGGGTCGAAAGCAACTATCTTCAGGAAATTGCGCGTCAATTTGCATTGTTTCCGAAAGCGTCGTCGATGGCATTGCCCTATTTTCATGAACCGCAGGGCGACGAAGACCATCAAAAATCGATGCTGCGTTACGAGATTTATCTGCGTTCGTATGCCATCAATTTGTTGCGGATCGGGCATCCGTTTGCCTATACGCCTATTGGTAGCGCAATGGCAGCAAGGGTGTCGGCATATCGGAAAATTCGTGGTTTGCAGGCAACATCATCGGGCGAAGATTTTTATTTTATGATGAAACTTCGTAAGACAGGCATTGTAATTCCTTTTTGCGAAACGAGAGTGTATCCGTCGTCGCGAAAATCGAACCGGGTAATTTTTGGTACCGGTCCAACTGTTGCGCTGGGTGCGCCTGGGCAGGTGGAGCGCTATCCGATTTATCATCCACAATTGTTCGACGAAATTGCCGCAGCCTGTGGCAGATTTGCTGAAATATTTGAAACTGAAAACAGCGAAATATTACAGAAAATTCTTGATGTTTTTCCCGACCTGGAATACGAAAAACTCCGAAAGAATAATCCACAGCTAAATCGGTTTATTCACGCATGTTTTTCGAAGGCCGATGCTTTTGCCATTTATAAATATGTGAAAGCGCATCAACCATCGGAAGCGAATGATATTGAGAGTATTGATAAATTGCTTGATGTTTTGAAAATTGAAGATCAAACTTCAGACGCATTTCGACAGGCTCAATGTGACTTTAGTTTGGAAAATGAAACAATTCAACTCCACCACTTGAGTATAGAAAATCTCAATACCCTTCGTCATTTACTGATGCAGATTGAAGAGAAATTCCTTCAGGAAAAATATAATGAGTACTTTGCACATCGAAACGAAAAAACACACGATATATGGAAATTAATGAGCTGATGGTCATTCTGGGGCCTACGGCAACTGGCAAAACAGCTCTCGCTGTCGAGGTTGCCCGACGAATGAATGCCGAAATAGTAAGTGCCGACAGCCGTCAGGTGTATCGTGGACTCGATATAGGTACGGGTAAAGATTTGGCGGAATATTCCGAAGGGGGAGAGCAGGTTCCATATCACTTGATAGATATTCTCGATCCGGGCGATACATACAATACATTTCAGTTCAAAGCCGATGCTTCAGCTATTATCAGGGAAATAGAATCGCGCGGAAAATTGCCTTTGGTTTGTGGTGGAACGGGATTGTACATTGAATCGCTTCTTCTCGATTATCATTTTCGTGCAGCCACTAAGCAAGAAGACTTTCGGGCCGAAGCCGAAGAAATGGACAATCAGATTCTTGCACGACAAATTGAAGTGTTAGGTGGAAAATTGAGTGCCGAAGATCGTAAAAATCGTCATCGGTTGATTCGAATGCTCGAAGTGTTGCTGTTTTCGGAAGAAGAAAAACAAACGCGCGAGTCGCTGAAAATAAAAAAGCTTCATGTCTTTGGAATCGATTTGCCACGCGAAATTGTTCGTCGGCGCATTTCGGACCGACTCATTGAAAGACTTGACAATGGGATGGTTGAGGAGGTGAAAGGGTTGATTGATGCAAAAGTATCGGTGGAATGGCTTAATGCGCTGGGATTGGAATACCGCTTTATCAGTAGTCATTTACGACGCAAAATAAGTTACCCCGAAATGTTTAATTCGCTCGAAACTGCTATTCACCAATTTGCCAAGCGTCAGAGTACCTGGTTTCGGCGGATGGAAAAGCGTGGAGTTGAGATTCACTGGATTGATGGCAGAAAAAGCCTTGAAGAGAAAGTTGAGCAAATTCTTGCTGTTGCGAAAAACACAGATTGATTTTTTAGCATCTCTGATGTTCTGTTCTTTGGTAGATAAGTGTTTGCTTTCAATAACCACAAAATAACACATATGAAAAATTTCTGCTTTTTTTTACTCTCATTTTTGAGTGTTTCTCTTATAGCTCAGCCAACCATTGCCTGGCAAAAAAATTATGGCGGAAGTGCGCATGAGTATGCCTGGAAGTCGATTCCCACATCCGATGGGGGATTTGTTTTTACCGGGAATACGGAATCGTCGAACGGAGATGTGCCCGATAACGCTGGTAATACTGATTTGTGGGTTGCCCGTGTGAATTCAGTGGGAGCCATTGTTTGGTCATTTACATACGGTGGAACCGAGGATGAGGAAGGCTACGATATTGTTGAAGCTGCTGACGGTACTTTCTATGTGGCCGGTTGGACAAATTCTTATGATGGCGATGTGACTGGAAATCACGGAACATACAGTTCCGATTTTTGGGTTTTACATATCAGTTCTTCTGGAATATTATTGAAAGAAAAGTGTTTTGGAGGTACCAGCGACGACGATGCAGCTGCAATTGGCTTTACTCCCGACGGATATTTGTTGGTGTCGGGCACAGTTTATTCAAATGATGGCGATGTGTCAGGAAACCACAGCAGTTCTGAAACCGATTTGTGGGTGATCAAGCTCGACACTGCTCTGAATCTGCTATCGCAACTGTGTGTGGGTGGCTCCGATTACGAAGAAGGTCTCAATATGGCTGTAACAACCGATAATGGCTGTGTACTTGTTGGTCGTTCGTATTCATCGGATGGAGATGTTACTGGTTATCATGCCGGTTCGGATATGTTGGTGGCGAAAATTTCATCAACTTTCATGGTTGAATGGGCTAAATGTTTTGGTGGTTCCGAAACGGAAGAGGGAAATTCGGTCGTTCAACTGTACGATGGAAGTTATGCCGCACTTGGCTACACATCTACACACAACAATGGCGATGTTACCGGTCATCATGGTTCGTCGGGGATGGACGATTTTTGGTTGCTGAAACTCACCTCGGCAGGAGTTCTCGAATGGGCCAAATGCTATGGCGGCACAGGCGACGATCAGGCCAATGGTTTAACCATTGCTTCGGATGGGGGTTATGCAATGAGTGGACTCACCAATTCGACCGATGGCGATGTTTCGGGCTTTCATGCTTCGTTTTTTGAACCCGATGTGTGGGTTGCAAAATTGACTTCATCCGGAACATTGTTGTGGCAACGCTGTTGTGGTGGTTCCGGACAAGACGAAAGTTTCAATATTTACGAGGAAAGCAGCAATTTGTTTGTGGTTACCGGCTTTACTTATTCAACCGATTATGATGTTACCAATAATCATGGCAGCGCCGATGGCTGGATCTTAAAAGTAAATGGTGTTCAGGGTGTTGAAGACCTTCCTTTGCTGCAACTCAAAGTGTATCCCAATCCCACAAGCGACTATTTTTCTGTTGATTATTTGCAGAAGGAAACAACACTTTGGGTAACCGATATCAATGGTCGTACCATTTGCCACACCACAGATTTCGTTGGAGGAAATGTGTCTGTTTCCGATTGGGCCGCCGGAACCTATCTGGTGCGAATTGAATCGGATAACAAAATCTGGTCAGGCGAAATTGAAGTGCAGAGGTAGTTTTAAATTAAAAATACAGCGACACGAGTCATCATTTTCAAGCTGGTGTCGCTGCAATTGCTAGTTCAGATGGTATCTTACAAGTCTTCGTTCGGTAAATACCGGCGTGGAAAGGTAGGTTGCAATTGTTTCTGCTACAATCCCAACATTGTTGGCATATCGGGTATTCCAGTAACGTTCGTTGCCGTTTGAAGCAAATGCCGGAGTGATTGCGCAGGTTGTTTTGTAGTTGTAAGTTGTAAATGTACCATAAGGCGTTGTTATCTCAACATCCTTGTCTGTCATTTTCGATGTGTTTACCGAAACAGTATCGGAAACAGGGATGATTGTGTAATAGGTGTGGAGAATTGAGGAAAAATCAACAGAAGAAAACAGGATGATTCCGTTGCTGTTCACAATATAATGTGAAGAATCGCGGATGAATTTAATAGATGATCCATATCCAGGAGCAACCCTGCAATATTTGAAGTACGTTTTGTTGTTGATTAAAGTGTCTTTTTCGATGTAGCAACTATCAATTTTCCCGAGATCGGTTGCTGTGCCATTGGTGTCGATTTGAAATTCTTCGTAAATCCAGTAGTTGCCGACGGTTAATGGCAGATAGTTTTCAATGATTACTGGAAGTGAATCCTCTGGTAGAGTTTCTTCGTCTTTGTGGCAGGCCGAAAAGGCCAAAAGGCTCAAAAAACTCAAAATAAAAATGGTTTTTTTCATGTTGGTTTATTTTACTGACAAAAACAATAAAAAAAGATATTTATTTTGTTCTCAATAGAAATATAATAATATTGTAATTTTCTTGTTGCCACTTGTTTGTGCTGTTTGTTTTTGTTTTTTGCGCATTGTATTACGCCTTTGCGGGTTGTTTTCAGATGCGATAAATCGCGTCTCTACACTCCTGACTCATCACCCATCGCTCCTCACCACTGTCAACTCACTACTGACAACTGACAACTGACCACTGGCTACTGAAAAAACCCTTCCTGCCACAAAGCGGCCATATCCATAGTGATGGCAACACTGTAATGCAAAAATACGCCCAGTGCAATGCTGCGGCTTTTCAGGCTCATGGTTCCGAGCGCAATTCCGGCAAAAATAGCAGCAAAGGTTTCGCCCATAGGCTTACCGAAATGAATCATACAGTAGGGAACAGTCATGATGATTACACTGTAGAAGCCGGCATATTTTTTAAGTCCGTGTACCATAAAGCCACGGAAGAAAAATTCGAGGGCGAAAAACTGCACAAAATAGATCATTTGCCATATCCAGAAGTTGGGCCAGAGCGATTCGCCATTGGCCGGAGTGTAGAACGGATAGCGCGCCTGAAAACTGTGGGTGCGACTGGCAAAATACACAAGCGGAAACATAATGCCCAGCATAACCAGATAAACCCACGAATCTTTCAGGAAACTACCCCATTGCAGGCCATAATCGCGTAATCGCTCCCGGAATCCGAAGCGGATAACAAGTGCGGGAATAATGAAATAGCAAATAAATATGATGCTTACCCAATAGGCCAGCTGATACAATTGACGATCGGGCGATTCCTGCATGTTGTATTGCAGAAATGCAGCAAAGCGGTTCAGCCCGGCTTGCGTTGCCAGTTTTTGCATCAGATAATGCCCCGGACTTTTGCCCAGATATTCAATCAGAATGAGTGAACTGCTCGCAACAAAAAGAATGATGAAAGGCTTCCATGCTACTTTATTACCTGTTTCGCGGGTAAGCTGCACTTCAGTAATGGTATTTCGGATGGAGTTGAAAAACGTTTTCACAATGCGGTCAACTTTGTTTTGGAAAATGCAAAAGTACAATTTCTGCCATACCGATGTCCGACTTTCGCGAATTATCAATAAGAATGGTCGTCTTTGCTGCCTGAAACCCAATTACTTCATAATTTTTAGTCGGCTTTGTTGTTGGTCCACGAATTATTCACTCATTATTATATTTTTATTGTTGTTCATGAACTCCGTGCCTTTTAGGTGCCTCGGTTGCACGAATCCGCCAGTGGTAAGACAAAGGTTGTAGTGTTTTACACAAAGAGAAACAGAGGGCTTTAATGAAATACATTATTCGCAGATTACTCAGATTACGCGGATTTTTGAATTGCTCCAGCAAGGATAGGAATTCACGCAGAAGCTTTGTTTATTTTACTTCGCAAAACAAACAGTTGGTCAATTCGAATCAGATTCAATCTCAGATTGGAGCTGATTCCATCTGCGAAAATTGAATGATTCTCACTGAAATTTGAGATTTTCTGCGTAACCGAAGCGCTATTGCGCTGAGCTCATGAACACCTTTGAAAATAGTTCAATGGGTGAATAATCCCCAAAATCTGCGGATCGGCTTCTAAGCAGCTAATCCTAATGAAATTCTATCCCAGACTTGGATATTTTTATTTATAGGCAGCTACTTAATATTGAATATACACTTCGAGCAGCTCGGCACCTTCGGTTGAGGTAAAGCGCATTTCGTCTATCATAGCTGGAACAAGCAGGCATTCGCCCATTTGAAGCGTTTCTTCGGTATTGTTAAAACTGAATTTTGCAGTTCCTTTCACGTTAAGCAAAACAACAAACGAATCAAGAGCAAGATAATCGCGTTCGAGTTTTGTGTTCGCCGGAATGTGAATACGATTGGTTACGAATTGGCTGCACGTGACAAGATTGTCAACATATTCGCCCGATTTTACCGGGGCAGTTTTGCCATCCGAAACATCATTGTAATTCAAAGCATCGAGCCCATCAGTAATGTGCAGTTCGCGCGATTTGCCTTCGGCATCGGTTCTGTCCCAATCGTAGAGACGATAAGTGTAGTCGCTGGTTTGCTGAATTTCAGCAACCGTAAGACCCGGACCAATGGCATGTATTTTTCCGGCCGGCGTAAAATAGACTTCGCCTGCAACAGGATTTACTTTATTCAGAAGCGAAACAATGCTTCCGTTTTTCAGTGCTTTTTCGACCTGGGTTTTGTCGGTCATTCGGCTAAAACCATTCAGAATTGCTGCGTCGGTACTTGCTTCGAGCACATACCACATTTCGGTTTTGCCAAATGGAACGCCATGTTTTTTCTGCGCAAGCTCATTGTTGGGGTGTACCTGAACCGAAAGCCAGTCGGTGGTATCGAGAATCTTGAAAAGCAGCGGGAAAGTGTCGCCATATTCCACATACACCTTTTCGCCAACCAAATCTTCCATATACACTTCAACCAGCTCATTGATTTCGTTGCCGGCCAGAAAACCGTTCGAAACTTCGCTTTGTTGATTTTCGACTCCCGAAACCAGCCATACTTCGCCGCAATTGAGAGCTTTGTTTGTTTCGAAAGCCTTGTGTTTTTTAATGTTTTGTCCACCCCAGGGTTTCTCGAAAAAGAGTGGCTTGAATTTTAGTGGATACAATTCGTTGGTCATGCTTTAAAACGGATTTCGTCCGGAAGCAGATTGGGCTACATTACCGGGAATATATATGAGAAAACAGTTTGTTACTAATAGATGTTTGGGAAAAAGATACCTAGTTTGCCCAGCTGATTGTCGAGAAATGTTTTTGCACCGGCAGTATCGCTTTCAGCCGGAGCCCAGTCGGCAAAAATCTTGTCGCTGTCGGGGTGATAGGGACCGTCTTTTACTTCGAGAGCAACCGAACTTACCTTAAGTGCAATAACGGTGTGCCAGATGGCGGGATCGATTTCTACAGCAAAGTTCCCGGTGTCTTGACTCAGAATGAAATGATCGGAAATTTCACCATTATCGTCGAACTCAAGGACAAGAAATTCGCCCCGGACAACAGCAAATAGCTCGCGTTTGTGTGGCATTTCATGTTTGTGCGGACGAATATAGGTACCTGGTTCCATGGCATTCATGAATCGTTGAAGCTGATCGTCGGCCGATTTGTGAATGTTCAGGTTCATACGTTTGCGCTCCGAAGCTTTGGCTTTTTGCGACAAATCGTTGATCATTTCTATTTCAATCTTGTACATGGTTTCGAAATTAACGGATAAAGATACAAAAAATATTGTAAATCCGGATAATTGCTGAAAATACTTAAATAACATATCTGTCGGTGAATCACGCGATTGGTTCCGGTTAATCAAAAGAGAATGCATTTGGGAATTCCCATATAGCTGTCATGCTGAACAAATTTACCAATCCAAAGTCATGGTTTTAGCCTCTGTTTTAGAGCCTGCTTGCTCAATATGTGTATTGGTTATTCTTTTTTTGTTTCGAGTGAGATTCTTTCCTGAAATTCACCAGAATGACGCGGGGAAAAAGATGTTTTGGATTGACTGGGTGTAATTATCAGGAGCAATATATAATGCGATTATGAGTTTTGCGGGTAAATGATTTTTGGCCATAGCTATAGTTGTTAGGTGATTTCTGAATTGTTCGGTATTTTTGCAGTATCGGAGTCATGAACGCGAAAAAAGCAACACGATGGATGAAATTGAATTTCAGCTGCTAAAACGTATTGCACAAGGCGAAAGCCAGGTGCTCGACTTCAAGTTTGCAGTAAACGACAGCCGCAAAATTGCCCGAAGTATGTCGGCTTTTTCGAACACCGATGGCGGCTCGTTGCTGATTGGTGTAAAAGACAACGGAAGCCTTGCCGGAATTCGCAGCGAAGAAGAAATTTATATGGCCGAATCGGCTGCAACCATTCATTGTAAGCCCGAAGTGAGCTTCAAAAGTGTGCTGTACGAAATTCAAAGCAAGGAAATTCTTGAAATTATTATTCCTGCCCGGCCCAAAGTTCTGACGCTTGCTCCGGCCGAAAACGGAACCGATATTGCATGGCTTCGGTTTCGCGATAGCAACCATCCGGCCGGAATTGTGTACGAACGCGTATGGAAGCGCCGCAAATCGGAATATGGTGTGAAAATCAGCATTGCTGAGCAGCACAAAATTTTGCTCGACATTTTTGTGGCAAAAGGGCAGCTCAGTTTGGCTCAGCTTATCGAAGAAACCGGTTTCACCTCGCGCCTCACGCGCAAAACGCTCGAACAACTCATTTTGGTTAACCTGGCCGATTTTTGCCTCACCGAAAATGGAATGAGGTATTGTTTGAGGGGGGAGTGATGGTTGGTTGCAGTGCCCGATAATGCTCTTTATTTCTGATTATAAACTCTGTCCGAATTGCCAATATTAGCTGTTGTTCTTGTATATTTTTTTGTATATTTTCTTGACTTGCTGCTTGCCATTATGATTATAGACAATTTCGGCTGTCAAAAATCCCGTCGAGTCATATTCAAAAATGGAATAGTTGTTTCCTGCACAGAAAGAAATGTTGGGCGTAACAGGATTGGCAGTAGAAATAATTTCTTTTTTAATTAGTAAGTTGTCTTTATTGTATTTAAAGGATTCTGTTTCGTAAACATCATCTCGTGTTCGATGTATCTTTATCAGATTCCCTTTTGAGTCGTATTGATATTTGCAATTCCATACTGTATCATTGTTCCTTAAAATAGTTTCTGAAAATATTTTTCCGTCTTTATAATCAAAATAGCTCCATCTTTCAAATGCAACCCCATTTATGTCATTGCCTTTGCTTGTTCTTTCCTTGATCAGTTGACCATTGGAGTTGTAAAAGAATGTTTGATCAAATTCCACAGTATTCAAATCAACAAGTGAATCTTGAGTTGAAAAATACCCGATTAAATTGTTTGCTGAGTCGTAAATTGAGAATTTTCTAAAGCCACAAGAACAATCTCTCCCAGAAATTGTTTGTGCTAAGCGACCAATTGAGTCGTAAATATATCTTGTGCATCCTCCCTCATTGCTTAAGTTTCTGATTATAGTGTCATTTCGATAAAAGGTTGTAGAATTAAAGTTGTCCTTTGTAATAGAGTTTGAATAATACCTAACTTCATAATCGTAGTCCGAAAAAGTATAGCTTCTTAATTCATCTGTGTTTTCAGATTCAATTTTGTTTCTCTTTGACGTGCAGGCCGCCAATATGAGTATTAGAATGAATGTGGAATAGAATTTTCGCATTTTAGGATTTACTTGATGCTAACAGCATGTGCTTTAATTTTTTTTACTTTAATCCCAATTTTCTGTTTTCCTTTAATAATTCTATTGATTCTTTTAATCTGTTTAGAATAGTCTCTTCTTTTTTGGCGCTGGTAATCCAAAGTATATAATGTCGTTTATGAGTCCCGGCAAGATTATTGAAATTTGTCAACGCCGGTTCGTTTTCTGCGAATGTTTTCAGAATAAAATCCGGAATGTGAAATTCTTTTTTTAATTCTTTGCTTTCCCAATCAACTCTTCCTGTTTTTAAGTAAATATCTATTTTTTGTAGTCCGGCTTTGGTCATTTTCCCTTCCTCTATCAATGAAAGCACTATTCTTTTATTCAAATCCGACCATTTGGAAACATTGATTCTTGGTGTAAATTTTCTCACATATCTGTCATTATCCACTTTTTTTATAATACTATCAATCCATCCAAAACAAAGAGCTTCTTCTAAGGCTTCATTATATTTTATACATTCTTTATCCGAGTGCTTTTTGTAAAATACCATCCAAATACCAAAGCTCTTGTTATGGTTCTTTTCTAACCAATCTCGAAATGAGACTCTGTTGATAAAATATATATGCTCAAGTTCTTTCATTTTGGCTATTGCTGATAACGGGTGGCCGTTTTGCGCTTTTTAAGGTTGCTTAATGCAACAAATATAAACCAATTTTGTTTTTGTGGGTAAATGGTTTTGGATTGTTTGATGATTATGGCTTGCGCTGAAAAACACTTAAATTGAACCAATTGGTCACGTGTTAAACCTGTCTCTAAAAGGCAATTTATCTATTAACGCAATATGCTTAATATCTATAAGGTCATTTAATATGGCTTAAATCTATCAGGAGAGATGTTAATCTCAAAATATCTAATGATTTTTGTTTAGGGAAAGATATGTTTTGTCACTTTTTTATTTTCAATCAGTTAAAGATGAAGTATAAAATCAGAAATATTAATCCGTTTAGGCCTAAAAATGTAAATAATCCATATTTCATAAACCTCCATGCATCTTTATACTGTTTCAAATAGCCACTAGTTTTAAAAGTTCCTGCCATAGCCCAAGGAATAACTCCCCAAAAAAACATGAAGAATAATATTTTCTGTCCAGTATTAAGTGGTTCATTTTCCTTTTCTGTAATTGCGATTTCTTTTTCTTTAATCTCCTGCTTGGCTTGTTCAATCTGGTCGGCAGATAGATTTCTGTTTTTGATTACCAATTCAGCAGCTTCAATTGCTTCTGGTTGATAATCGTTTCGGAGTTTTGTTACAATCTCTAGCAGTTCACTATCGGAACGCTTTTCCATTACTTCAATAAAATTATTATCCATTAATTTAATCTGTTTGGCTGTGATTATATCGCTTGTTCAATAGTTCCTTAATGCAAATATAAACCAATTTTGATTTTGTGGGCAGGCGCTTTTGGGTTGGGAGTTGCGTATGACGATTACGGGTTACATTGCCGTCAAATTAATGGAAAGGAGAAATGGGCTACAGCATATTAATTTACTTGTGGATGGGCGAAATATTGTAGCATACAGATTGTTGGTGTTCTATCAAACTTCTAATATGCATTTCAATTTATCACTAGTCATTGAAGGTGCAAATTCAGTTAAATGATAATCCGCTAAATTCTTTTGATAAAAAGGGTCTTTCTGAATTATTTTTTCAGGTTCTGTTTTATCCTTGATTTGAGATAATATTATTCCTCCGGTTCTTGGTATTTTTCTTCCTGACGCTTGAAAATCACCCAATGAATATTGCTCTTTTAAAAACTCAAAAGGTTGTGCGGTGTTTTGTCAATCCTGTCTGGTGGCACATTGTAAGTCAATGATATAATATGTATCGACAGGTAATTTTAGCTCAAATATTGTTTTGTGGTTTTTACTGAGGAATAAAAATAATTTAAAGCAGCTAAAAAGCTATTCTGAACTTCGTTTGCAATTACAAACTGGCCATCAATTTCCAGGTTCTTGGTTGCACAAGCATCGCCAATAACTGTAACATTAAAACCAAAATCTTTAGCAGCTCTTACGGTTGCATCAACACACATGTGAGTCATCATGCCACAAACAACCAAATCGGTTATATTTTTACTGTTCAAAAAATCGAGCAATTCAGTTTCTCTGAAACTATTGGGGTAATGCTTGATAATTATCTTTTCTTGTGCTAGCGGTTTTACATTGTCGTGAATTTCGGCTCCTTTTGTTTCGGGCAGAAAAAATGTTGCTGTTGGGCTTGTTGCAATATGTTGTATGTGTATTATCGGTAAACTGTTTACTCTGAATCTTTCGAGAATCAATTTTGCATTATTACTTGCGCAGTCAGAACCAACAAGAGGCATGGTTCCTTTGTCGAAATAATCGTTCTGGATGTCAATAATGATCAATGCTGTTTTCATGTTTTCTATAAATCAATCTGCTATTTCGAAGGTTTCGGACTTGAAATTGCTGTAGTATCTTCCTTCGTGGGCGGTGAATTTCAGAACGCAATAATCCGGATCAGAAACACCCTTCGGATAATACATTTCGTCACCTTCTTTCCAGATCATCTTTTTCGATTTGGCGTCTTGTAGAACTTCCATTTTCCCTTTCAGCATAACGCCCCTGAAGAATCGTTTGTCGTAGAAATAAATACATGCCTTTGGATTATCTGAATACTGTTTCACTCGCATAGACGAAGTATTGGTAGTCAAATATATTTCTCTAATTCCATTTCGCATTCTAGGCGCTAGCATGGCTTTGGTGTTAGGAAATCCATTTTCATCGATTGAACTAATGATGGTTGTACCCGCTTTGTCAATCATGTCTCCTATTGTTTTATTTGCGTCTTTCAATGGTTGCTCCTTTTTAAATGTGTTTAAATTTTTAATTCCTGGCGCAAGTCTTATTTTCAGTAGATTGCGTTTTTTAGTGTTACTTGATGCAAATATAAACTGATTTTATTTTTACAATTCATTGTTTCAGTTTAAAGCAATATTCATGCTTTGTGCTTGAAAAATGAAGTTTTCAGATAACGATATTGTGTATCACGTTGGCAATATAGCTAGGAGCATTCTATTTATCGGGTTCAAAATCGAGCGAAATAGAATTCATGCAGAAGCGTTTATACGTAGGTGGAGGACCATCTTCGAACAAGTGGCCTAAATGAGAGTTGCATCGTCCGCAAAGTACTTCGGTTCTGTTCATTCCGAACGAATAATCTGGCTTGTAAAGTACGCTACCTGCCCGGTCGGACTCAAAAAAGCTCGGCCATCCACACGAACTGGCAAATTTAGCGTCAGAACGAAAGAGTTTATTGCCGCACACAGCGCAAAAATAGGTGCCTTTTACATCGTACTGGTAATATTTTCCTGTAAAAGCACGTTCGGTAGCAGATTCGCGGGCAACAGCATATAGGTCGGGTGAGAGAATTTTTTTCCATTCTGTGTTGCTCACTTCCAGATGTGCAGTATCGGTTCTTGAATAGTATGGATTATCTGTTGAGTGCATATTGGTGTCGTTTTGTTGCGATTGACTGTTGCATGCAGAAAAACAGATGCCAAGTAATAGCCAGATTATTGCTTTCATACCTCATTACTCCTTCAATTTTTCTTTAAAAACCTTTCGGAATTTATCCAGCTTTGGCTTTATGACCATTTGGCAATAAGGTTTCTGCGAATTGTTTTCATAATAATCCTGATGATATTCTTCTGCTTCGTAAAAAACTGAATACGGGTTGACTTCTGTAACTATTGGACTAGGATAAGCCTCCTCTTCGTTCAATTTTTGAATATAGTATTCCGCCAGTTTTTTTTGTTCTTCGTTGTGATAAAAAATGGCAGAACGGTATTGTGTGCCTACATCGTTGCCTTGCCGGTTGAGCTGTGTAGGATCGTGTGTCTGGAAAAATGCCTCCAGCAGTTCGTCGTAAGTAATTATTTCCGGGTTGTAGATGACATTGCAAGCTTCGGCATGACCTGTAAGTCCGGAACAAACCTCGTTGTAAGTCGGATTTTTAAGCTTTCCGCCGGTATAGCCCGAAATCAC
This sequence comes from Bacteroidetes bacterium HGW-Bacteroidetes-6, assembly GCA_002842495.1. Classification (GTDB taxonomy): domain Bacteria; phylum Bacteroidota; class Bacteroidia; order Bacteroidales; family DTU049; genus GWF2-43-63. The sequence goes on along the minus strand of PHDB01000027.1, from coordinate 13,444 downwards.
TTTTTCTACTCCTTTCAACTGCTTCAATTGCTCTTCTACACACCAGAAACAACCTGCTGCAAATGTTGCGGTATCCGTATTTATTGTGTCCATTGTTATTGCGTTTTGTTCCTCATTACGTTTTTCAGATGAACTCTGTACTTTCGAACACGAAATTAATCCCGCTGTTAGCAAAAAAATGAGCAATATTTTGAGTCTTGTTTTCATTGCGATATTGTTAATGTTTCTGCTTCAATCCAATGTTGAATTCACTGTGTATCAAAGGTAGCTACAATATCAGTCAAAGACAAGAGATAGTGACAATTATCAGTGAAGTACGAAAATCGATTTTATGTAGCCAAAGTGACATGCGGCTGTGTTTTTTTATTTGCCTGTATTTCAGTTTCTTGCAAATATTTGTCATTAGCAGAACAGTTCTGCTACAAGCAGCATAAGTCTTTTATCGCTTGTGATTTATTATTCTATTATTTTCCAGTCTTTTATCACCGATTTTCCATCAATGAATTGAATCAGAACTCCTTCAATTGTTATCTTTTTGTTTAAGTATTTATTATCCCAACTGGTTAGACCGTCAAGATAAAACGCTTCTGAAAGTGCGAAATCATAAATAAACATTGCTTGTCCGTCATTCATTGCTGCAGTGCCTACAAAAGTGCTGCGTTTGCTAACTTTATAAATATCCGTAATTAACCATATTTCGTTTTGGTTGCTCACCGTTCCGGAAATTGAAGGCATATATGTTGTTTTGTTAATTTCTTTCGAATTTTTAAAGGATATTAAACAAGTATCACCAACATTATATTCGTTGGATGTTATGATTCCGAATACAATTGTATCGTTAAAATCATTCATGCAGCCTTCTTGTATTTCTTCAACAGTCGCTTTATATTTAACTCCCCACCCAACAGGAAGTTTGTTGATTATTTTGACCTTAAGTTTTATTGAGTCGAGTGCTTGACTATTTATATCGTTTAGCGCATTGCAATAAGAAAAAATCATTGCGAAAAATATTGTCACAAGCATTAAGCTGCGCTTCGCGATAAGTGTACTTCTCGTTTTTCTCATTTTTTTTAATTTTAAAGTCAATTTTTTTGAGCATTGCCTCAGGCCGCCAATTATTGTGCCGTATTTACTGTTGATTAAAGCTAGGATAAACAGATTTTTTTGCAATCAAACATTTAAGTTGCAATTGTAATCTTCTCCAACAATTCCATAAGCTCAAAACCGTTTATTTTGTCCGATTTCATTATCTTTGCGCCATGTACACGTTTCTGTTGGTAGTGCTCTGTTTGTATATTTTTATGCGCATCATGTCGCGTTGGATTGCGCCATGGTTGCTGCGCCGATATATGCAAAAAATGCAGGAGCGCATGAATCCGGGTGCTGCACAACAGAAAACCCGTAAAAAGGGTACAACTGTCAATATTCCCCGCAAACAAAAGTCGACCCGTACACGTACTTACACTTCGGCAGAAAATGTCGATTTTGAGGAAATTGAAGATAACGATTAAGCTTGTTCTTTGAAGACATGAATAGTTTGTATTGGCAAAACACGAAAGCTTGTGTTGCTAATACATGAAAGTTCCGTTCATGCTTGAAAACTAACTTGAGAATTATTTAAATGTCATATCCCCCAAGTTAACCTACGGACAGGCAATTTAGAAGGCTACTGCAAATTAATCAGCTTCACAAACTCAGCAAAAACCAGCTGTTTTACTTTTTCAGCGTCTTGTGCTGCACCCAATTCTTTTTCCATCGAAGTAACGGCTTTGTCGGTGAAACCACAAGGGTTGATGTGCCCAAAATAGCTCAAATCGGTGTTGATGTTGAGTGCAAAGCCGTGCATAGTGACATAGCGTGACACACGAACGCCAATAGCGCATATTTTCCGGGCTTTGCCAGGAACAAGCGAATCGACCCAAACACCGGTAGCACCTTCGAGACGTTCGGCAACGATGCCGTATTGAGCCATGGTTTTAATAATGGCTTCTTCCATCAGCTCGATGTAGCGGCGAACAGAGATTTTCAGTTTGTCGAGATCAATAATGGGGTAGCCTACAAACTGGCCGGGACCATGGTAAGTGATATCGCCTCCACGATTGGTGTGGATGAATTCGGCATTTTTTGCCTGAAGCTGAATGAAATCAAGCAGCAGATTTTGTTCGTCGCCGCTTTTACCCAATGTGTATACATGTGGGTGTTCGACTGCCAGAAACCAACCTGCAAAATCGGTAGATTGATAGTCGGGATTCTTACGCATTTCAATCAATTCGTCCATCCGCTTCTGTTGATAATCCCATGCTTGCTGGTAAGCGAAATTGCCGAGGTCGGTATATTCGAGTTTCATATTTTTTAAAATAAAAAAAGTTGCAATTGCAACTTAATTGAGCCACTCATGAGACTCGAACTCACGACCTGCTCATTACGAGTGAGCTGCTCTACCGACTGAGCTAAAGTGGCAAAAGTCGGGATGACTGGACTCGAACCAGCGGCCTCTTCGTCCCGAACGAAGCACGCTACCAACTGCGCTACATCCCGATTGGATGTGCAAAGGTAATACTTTTATTGAAAAAATATTCACGGAGAGTAAGGATTGTTGTAATTTGAGTTGTAGTATTGCTTGCATTTTAATTTTCAAAAAGCCGTAAACAGATTACTTAACAAAACATAGTTGACAAACTCAATATTTTTTTGCCTGAAATCTCAAATTCTTTTAATACTTTTATCCGATTTTTCACCATGGAAAAAGTTGAACTCGAAATTGGCGGCATTAGTTACAGTTACTCTCAGAGCGGTGCATACACACTGATACTGTCAGAGTCGGGTGGGCAGCGCAAGCTACCCATCATCATCGGGCAGTTCGAAGCACAATCGATTGCCATTGAGATGGAAAAGATGAAGCCTGCCAGGCCTCTTACCCACGATTTGTTTCGCAGCTTTGCGCGGGCATTCAATATCAAGCTCAACGAAATATTTATCAATAAATTCGAGGAAGGCGTTTTTCACAGCATTCTTATTTTTGAGAAAGAAAACCAGATATTTTCACTCGATTCGCGAACGAGCGATGCAGTAGCACTTGCTATTCGATTCAATTGTCCTATTTATACCAGTGTTGAAATTATTGAAGAAGTCGGGGTTATTTTTGATACTGCCGATACCGAAGATGAAGAGGACAACGATACCGATGATATGCCCGAAGCCGGCGAAAAACAAGGTCTTTCGGCACTTGCTCTCGAAGAACTTGAGGGATTGCTGGCTGAAGCAGTTGAAAACGAGGATTTTGAGCTTGCTTCGAAGATCCGCGACGAAATCAACCGCAGAAAATAACCACAAAAATATTTAATTATGAATTTGAAGGTGCGTCTTTCGGTTATGAATTTTTTTCAGTTCTTCGTGTGGGGTGCCTGGATGATGACTTTGGCGAAATATGCGTTCGGGGTTAAGCATTGGGACGGCGGGGAATTCGGAATCATTTTTTCAACTATGGGTTTTGCGTCCTTAATAACGCCTGCCTTGTTTGGAATTATTGCAGACAAATGGATTAAGTCAAATGTATTGTTTGCTTCCTTACATCTGCTATTTGCGATTGTTTTGTGTTTTTTACCATTGGTTGATAATGCATGGACATTTTTCTTTCTGTTGTTATTGGCTATGTGTTTTTATATGCCAACCATTGCCTTGAATAATTCTATTGGATTTGAGTTGCTTGTACGTGATGGAAAAAATCCACAACGTGATTTCCCTGCAATTAGGGTTTGGGGCACAATTGGCTTTATTGCTGCAATGTGGATTACGAATTTTGTTTTTATTGCAGTTCCTGATATTTATTCAATCAACTATTTCGCAGGATATAGCTTTCTAATTGGCGCATTTGGGGCATTGTTGCTTTCTGTTTTCACTTTCGTGACAATCCCTGAGATAAAGCCTGAGAATAAGTTGAAGGGGGCGAAAAAACTTGTAGACCGCTTAGGTTTACAGGCATTTGCATTGTTTAAAGACTATAAAATGGCTTTGTTCTTTATTTTTAGTATTCTTCTGGGAGCTGCACTACAACTAACAAATGCATATGGTGATGAATTTATCGGAAGCGTTGATCACTGGTTCACCAAAGGGTATAGTACCATTATTCTTTCTGTTTCCCAAATTTCAGAAACATTGTTTATTCTATCCATACCTTTCTTTATGCGTCGTTTTGGAATAAAGAAAGTGATGTTATTTAGCATGGTAGCCTGGATGTTACGTTTCGGATTGTTTGGCATTGCAGGTCCGACCAGTTTTGGAATTGTGGCCATTTTTGCCTCTTGTATTATTTACGGAATGGCCTTCGACTTTTTTAATATTTCTGGAGCTTTATTTGTCGAAAAAACAACCAGCGAAAAAATTAGAAATTCTGCCCAAGGTGTTTTTATGATGATGACCAATGGCATTGGTGCCGTTTTGGGGAACATTTCTGCCGGGTACATAATTAGGGATTATTACACCGATGCCAATGGAATGCGCGACTGGTCCGGCATTTGGATGCTTTTTGCCGCTTATGCACTAGTAGTAGCTGTTTTGTTTGCCATTTTATTCCGATACAAACATGATCCGAATGACCCAGCATTGCAGAATGTAGCTCACTGATTACCTGATCTGTAATTTCCCGGATGAATAAAACCTGCAAAGAAAAGACTGATTCTTCTGTGTCTGACACAGGAGATGCTTCGGCTTTTGATTTAAAAATGAGCGAGGAAATCTTCCGGCTCATGATTCAGAATTCGAACGATTCCTTTGTGTTGATGGACGCAAAAGGAAATCAGATATATCTGAATGAAGCGGGAGCTGATGTAACAGGCTTTTCTAAGGAAGAATTACTCGGCTCTTTTGAAAAAGTCATACACCCTGACGATCTCGAAAAAGTCAGAGATGCATATATAAAAGTATGCTCAGGAAAAGAAGTGGTTAAAGTGCAATATCGGCACATCCACAAATCGAAAACATATATATGGATGGAAGCGGTAGGACAGAATCATCTGGAGAATCCTGCCATCAATGCAATTGTTTTGAATGTTAGGGATATTACTGAGATAAAAGACAATGAAGCTCTGATCAGCAATCAGAATGAAGAACTTCAGAAGCTCAATCGTCAGAAGGATGAACTTATTATTGCAGAAGCGGAAAAATCGAGGAAGTTAAAAGTATTGCTCGAGAAACGAAAGAAGGAACTTGCAGTCAATGCTCTGATGCTGACACATGTGAATAATATGCAAAGGTACTTACTGAAAGAGCTCAGTAGTGTAAGTGAATCGGAAGAAGTTACTGCTAATGTAAAAAAGCTCGTTTCCGAAATCTCGGTTTCAATCCGAAATATTGACTGGGGTGGTTTTCAGCGCAGATTTGAGGAACTTCAACTTGGGTTTTTTAAGAAGCTTGGAAAGCGTTTCCCCAAACTATCACCGGCAGAGCAAAAGCTTGTCGCCTATATCAAACTGGGCTTTTCATCAAAGGAAATTTCTGCTCTCACTCACAACACGCTTGAAAGTGTTCATGTATCCCGCTCTCGTCTTAGAAAGAAACTCGGGCTTTCAATAGCGGATAATCTTGCTTTATTCATAAATAAAATATAGTATTTTGTTAAGGTTTTTCTAAGGTATTACTTCTGTATTGAGCCTTAAATACAGCTACTTTTGCTGTATCAAAACACTTTTTATGAATAGTATTTACTTCAAGCCTGTACGGAGATGCATTTCTCTGATGGGATTTTTACTGCTCGGTGTTGTACTTCTCTTTTCTCCTGATTGTCTGAGAGCGCAATCGGAAAACACATTGTACAATATAAGCTCAACAACAACTACTGTCACGGCCACTTATAAGGGCCGGAATGCCTGTGTTGGAAACAACGACTATTCTGTAGTTCACTGGTATAGGAACGGAACGGAAGTATATAGTGAAACAGTCTGGTTGCAATACAATGAATGGTTCGATGCATCGCATACATTTGACTGTAAAGATCTGGCCCCCAATTCAAGCGTTTCCATAAGGGTTGTATGCGACCATTATTATTGCCTTTGGCCCTATGCAGGAGCACTGACTTATTCGAGTACAAGCAGTACATATCTGCAAAGTCTGGCATCCTATAATCCGGTTTCCGGTGTGTCGGCCACAGATGGGAAATATGGCGACAGGGTAATTGTTACGTGGTCCGATAATGAGCAGTTCAATACGCACAAATACCGTGTTTACCGTGATGGTACACAGGTCAGCGGCGACCTCGCAGCAGGAACCACCACGTTTACACACAGCGGTCTTCCTGCAGGAGCCAGTGGAGTATATACTGTTCGCGGTTTGGTCAACAATTCGCTTGTAAATGCTCCAACCGGTAATAACGGCTCGGTATTCAATATGAATCTGGATGCAACAAGCAATTACAGCAACAAAGTTGTACTAAGCTGGTCGAGCTTTACAGATGTCAATAATCCAACAGGTTATCTTTTGAACCGCTACGATGGAACAACATCTATTGAAATAGTAAATAGCAGTAGTATTTATGCTACTGCATATGAAGATGCTGCGGCTACATTAATCCCAGGCTATAGTTATAGATATATTACCAAGGTGTTGCCGTTGTCGGATAACATCATTGATACAGCTTATGGCAAAATTGTTTCAAACGGGAGAATCAGTGGCACGGTCACAACCCCAACTGGAGTAGGAGTTCCAAATATGCAGGTTGTTGCAACTCTTCAGGGGCCTGCAATGCCCGATAGCCCAACTTCGACCTGCCCGCAAACAACTTATTCTGCTACAACAAACTCTAATGGTGAATATACCATAAATAACGTCTATTATTATTTGGGTGCTACATATTCTGTAAAGCCCGATACAACTGGCGGCAGAGGGTATAATCCTGAAAGTACCAACGTTACATTGAATCAAACAATTCCTGGCGCACAGTATGTCAATTTCACAGATACCTCATCGTTTTTGGCATCGGGAACTATTTTGCTGTATGGATGTCCTATTAAAGGGGTTGAAATGTACGTTAACGGACTTAATACAGGTGTTGTTACCGATGCAAATGGCGATTATGATTTGACAATTTCATCTGGTGGTGTTTATACTATTAAGCCTCAGCTTGGCGAGCATGAATTCTCTCCATTGCAAAGAGTAGAAACGATAACAGCAGATAAAACAGGTATAAATTTTAATGATACAACCAAATATGTATTGGATGGTCATTTTTTGGGAAGTTGCAACACATACATCGGAGTAGCAAAGCTCAGGGTGTTTGACTTCGAAAACACCTGCTTTAGCGACACTCTTATTACCGATGCAAATGGGTATTTCTCCATAAAAATCCCATCCAATAAGTACAAAATTGATTTGATTGAATTTACATCGTTCAATGAAGGCGTTGTTACTTCTCTGGAGGTAAATAATTATTTTATCAATGAAGATACTGTTAATCTGACAATTAAAGACACAACTCTTTTTCATGGCGATACTCTTACACACGATTTTATTTTCCGCCGTTCTCCGGAGTTAATTGTGAATAATGTTGATGATATTGTTACTTGTTCTGGTGAAGTTGTTCCATTGCTGAATCAACGTGTTGATTATACTCTTGATATTGTTGCAACGGAAACTTTAGATATTTATTCGTGCCCGGCCGGCGATGGGCATGTTGTTATTATCGAAAATGTTTCGTCGAATGATCTTACTTTCAGATACGATACAGTTTATTATGCACAGGGAGATACAATTCACTACCACCTTATTCCAGGAACTCCCAATACAGCATTTCCCGATCATAAGAAATCGTTCGAAGCCATTCTTTATTGCTCTAGTGTAATTGATACCGTTTCTTACGACGTAATTGTTCTTGGACATAACCCAAGATCGCAGACATTTACAACTGTAACACCGGATATGCCTTTTCACATACTTCATAATCCTCCGGGCGATGCAAGTTATAGCTACTTAGAGCAGAACGAAAGTATAACAAGTTCTTTCACAAATACTTTTCTCCAAGAAGGTAGTGTTGATACATATTTAGCTGTTCACGCAGGTCCGGATATTTCAGTCTCAACCGGTTTTGGAGCTGAAGTTTCGATGGATCTGGATATGACTGCTGATGTTACGGCAAATTTAGGTTTTGGAACAAGTGGTCTGTCCAATTGGTGCAGCTCAGTAACAACAACTGCAACTCAAAGGTTTGAAACATCGGGCAATGTTGATATGATTGGAGGAGAAGGCGATGTGTATGTTGGAGGAGCATTAAACATGCTATATGCACTTAGCGACGCAGTGCTTTATGATTTCAATGCATGTCAGCTAAAAGACAGTGTTGTACTGATGATGCAACCCAATGGCATTGAAACAACTTTCATTTACACTGAAAAGCATATTGAAGAAGTAATTATCCCCGAGTTGCAGTACATTGCCGATTTGTACAATGCATCTGGTTCTACCGATACAGCTGAATATTATGAGAATCAATTGGACGTTTGGGAGCAGATTGTAGCTCTCAATCACGACCATATTGCGAATGCAGCTGCAGTCGATACAATCTCTTTTAGTGGTGGGACATCGTACGAGAGTTCAATGGCAACAGAATCCTCAAGTTCACATTCGCTTGAAATGAATTATTATCTCGATTACGGTGTTGCTGTTGATTTGGGATTGACAATTAATGGGGTTGGACTTACAGGTGGAGTTGCTGTTCGTGGTCGATCAACTTGGGGCAATGTAGCTGAAAATGGAAGTACCAGTACTACAACTGTAGGTTATGTTCTATCCGATGACGATAACGGTGATAGTTATATGGTTGTTGTTGCCGAAGATTCGGTTTATGGAACACCTGTGTTTCGCCAAATTGCTGGCCGTTCAAGTTGTCCATGGGAAGAGGGTACACTTCACAGGGAACAGTTGCAGATGATTTCCAATACATACTATCAGGAAGTAGAGGAGAGCAATCAGGCTGTCTATATACTTCAACTTGCCAACACAAGCGAAAGCAATGAACAGATGACTTACGATTTGATTTTTGACCATACGAGCAACCCCGATGGAGCTGTTTTAACAATTGGCGGAGGTCCTGTTGTGGGAAATGTACCTTACCCCTACACTATTCCTGCGGGTGGTGTTGTAAACGCAACTGTAACTGTTAGCAAAGGTCCAACCGCTATGCAGTACAATGGATTGAAATTTACACTTCAGTCGCAATGCGACGATCAAGTATCGCATGATGTTTACCTCAATGCATTGTTTTATAAAACTTACGATTTGTCTGTCACTCAAGTGGGACAGGGCGTTACATATCCTGGTGCCGGCGTTAATACTTACCGCGAAGGAACTTCGGTTTATCTGTATGCCTCTCCATCGTCTGGATATGAATTCCAGAAGTGGATTGTCGGCTCACAGGTTTACACCGACCCTTCTATTGCCATTAATATGACAGCAAATACTAATGCTACTGCCTATTTTACTGCAACAACGGCCACTCAATATCTCATGAATTTATCGGTTGACGGAAACGGAACTACGGTGCCGCCGGCAGGATCACATCTGATTACAGCAGGATCTACGATTGATCTGAGTGCCAATCCTGCAGCCCAGAATGCTTTTGTAAAATGGCTTGTCAATGGAACAGAGATTTATAATCCTCAGGCTAGCATCGTGGTTGACTCGAATATTTCGGTACAGGCCTATTTTTCCGAGACACGTGTACTTAATATCGAAGTTGCCTCTGGTCAGGGAACAACGATGCCCGGAAGCGGATATAGCAGTGTAAATATTAATGATGTTGTTCACTTGTATGCATCGCCCTCGCAAGGCTTCCAATTCAGTAAGTGGATTATTGGGGGAACAGAATTCTATTCACAGTCGCTTGATCTGACCGTGATACAGGATACAACCGTACAGGTGTTTTTCGATTCATCAACCGCAACACAATACCAGCTTATTGTATCCAATATCGGTAGCGGAACTACTACTCCTCCTCAGGGGATTCATTATATCAATGATGGTACTGTGGTTGACTTAAATGCATATCCATCTCCCGGTTATATCTTTGAAAAATGGATCATTGACGGGGTTGAGTACAACGACAATCCACATTCAATGACTATTACTGCGGGTACAATGGTGGATGCATATTTCAAAATCAACAATGTTGGAATTGACGAGACCATTACCGGAACAAATGTATTGATTGTGTACCCGAACCCGTCGGATGGTTTTACACGTATTGAGTCGCAACAAATCATTCAGGATGCCATGGTGACCGATATCTATGGAAAGCTTGTATTTATGCGGAAAAATGTGAATGAGCATAACCTCGATCTTGACCTGACCAATTTGGCAAGTGGCACTTATATCATTATAATTTCGACAACCGTTGAAATTAGTGCAATAAAAATGCAGATACTACATTAGGCACTGATTTAACTATACAAGGTCTCCTTGTTTTCTTACAGCCATTAAGCCCATTGCGGTTTGATGGCTGTTTTTTTGAAAAAGGAATCATTTTATTATTGTGTATATTTGCTTATTAAAAAAGACTTGTGAGTATAAAAACTGTCTTGTATATAAATAAACGAACAGAGAAAGGGGCCCTGGGTTTTTATTTTGTTCTGGTTATTTTAATATGTTTACTAATGTCAGGAAGTCTTTATGCGCAAGTCGGTACTAAATTTACAGGTGTTGCATCATACTATGGCGTTCCTTTTCATGGAAGAGCAACTGCAAGCGGCGAAATTTTTTCGCAAGATTCGATGACGGCTGCTCACAAACAACTTGCTTTCGGTACACTTTTGCGGGTCACCAATACAAGTAATGGAAAATCGTGTGTGGTGAAAATCAACGATCGAGGCCCTTTTATTGCTGGCCGCATGATCGATTTGAGTAAAGCTGCAGCCGATACACTCGACTTCATTTATCAAGGATTAGTAACGGTCGATTGCGAAATAATTGGAACTGCTCCAATTAACAGACCGCTGCTGGCATCGAAAAACAGTAAGGCAGTTGTAGTTGCGAAAGTTGAAAGTCAGACCGAAAAAACGCAGCCAGCGAAAAATACAACGGCGCAGGTTGAAGCTGTACGATACGAAGCTCTTAGTCCCGACTCATCAACATTTTTTTCAGTGCAACTGGGCAGTTTTGGTGTACAGACAAATGCCGAAAACCTGTGGCGAAAAGTCGATGGGAAATATCCCGAAACACGAGTTTGGCAAGTGAAATTGAATGGAAAAACATGGTTTCGGGTGCTTTGTGGAAAATGCAGTACGCAGGAAGAAGCCATAATTCTGAAAAACAAGTTAAGCAAATTGTATCCGGGCTGTTTTTTGGTTAAATTTGGGCACCCGGAATCAACCATAGAAAAACAGGGAGAATGAAACAGTACCACGATTTAATGAGGCATGTGCTCGATAATGGAGTCCGTAAAACCGACCGTACCGGAACGGGTACCATCAGCGTTTTTGGATATCAGATGCGCTACAATTTGCAGGATGGATTTCCACTGCTCACAACCAAAAAGCTGCATACGCGAAGTATTCTGCACGAATTGCTTTGGTTTTTGAAAGGGGAAACCAACATTAATTATTTGCATGAAAATGGCGTTACCATCTGGGATGAGTGGGCCGACGAAAATGGCGAACTTGGACCGGTTTACGGCTCGCAGTGGAGAAGCTGGAAAGGCAGCGACGGCAAAACAACCGATCAGATTTCGGAATTGATTGAGCAGATTAAGAAAAACCCCGATTCGCGTCGTTTACTGGTGAGTGCGTGGAATGTGTCCGAAATACCGCAAATGAAATTGCCTCCATGCCACATTATGTTTCAATTCTATGTGGCCGATGGAAAACTTTCGTGCCAGCTTTATCAGCGAAGTGCCGATATTTTTATTGGTGTTCCATTCAATATAGCTTCCTACGCTTTTCTGATTCACATGGTAGCTCAGGTCACCAATTTGAAAGTCGGCGAATTTATTCATACTTTGGGCGATGCACATTTGTATCTGAACCATATCGACCAGGCAAAACTACAGTTGAGTCGCGAGTTGCGACCACTTCCAAAGCTCGAAATGAATAGAGAGGTGAATAATATTTTCGATTTCAAATTCGACGATTTTTCAATTATTGGCTACGATCCGCATTCGCATATCAAAGCCGAGGTCGCTGTTTGATTTTATTAAGTCATGCTGAGCTTGTCGCGAAGTATGACAATAGATGTTTTTGAATGAGTCACATTTCGACAAGCTCAATATGACGCGAAAAAAGGTAAAAAGTATGACACAAATAATCCCCAACCTCAGCATCATTGTTGCCGCCGACAGCAAAAACGGCATCGGAATCAAAAATACATTGCCATGGCATTTGTCCGACGACCTGAAGCGATTCAGGGCTATTACAACCGGGCATACCATTATTATGGGACGCAACACATGGTTTTCGTTGCCAAAACGTCCATTGCCCGACAGGCGTAGTGTTGTGCTAACTCCAGATCCGCTTGGCGAAGAGGGAGCCACCGAAACAAGCACCTTGTCCGAAGTATTGGAAATTTGTAAAAATGATTCCGAAAACTTTATCATTGGCGGCGAGAGTATGTATAGCCAGTTTTTACAATATGCCTCAAAAATATATCTTACGCGCGTTGTTGGGAACTTTGATACCGATACGTTTTTTCCGGAACTTAGCTCTGACGACTGGTCGCTCGACGAAGAGTCTGAGGTGATGACTGATTCGAAAAGTGGTATTCAATACCGTTATCTGACATTAAGTCGGAAAGGTTGATTTTTACTTTTAGGATTTAAACAGGTCTAAAATCAAAACAAAAACAGATATGAAAAAAAGCTTTTTTCTGATTTCATTGATAATCGCTTTTGCTGGTGTTGTAGTTGTGTCTTCTTGTCGCAAAGATGATGAAAACAACAACGAAAATAACTATCGCTCGGCAATTGACAATGCTACTGCCGAAAATATGTTCGACGATGTTTTTCGTCAGGCTACTGATGGTGTTAATTCAGCACAAGACTCGGTCGAAGGGACTAAAACATCGGAGCATGTTCTGAGTAGTTGTGCAACACTTACCATTACACCATTCGATTTGATAACATTTCCAAAAACTGTGATTGTGGATTTTGGAACAACAAATTGTTTGGGAAGCGATGGCCGCTATCGCAGGGGATCTGTTGAAATGAGTATTACGGGTTGGTATCGCGACAGTGGCTCTGTAATTACTGTTACTCCCCACAATTATTATGTGAACGATAATTATATTCAGGGAGTTAAAACACTCACCAACAACGGACACAATACATCTTCGAATCTTACTTACACTTTGGTTGTGAACGGAACAGTGACTACAAGTGAAGGAACAATCAGCTGGTCTTCGACTCGCTATCACGAATGGATTGAAGGCGAAAGCACTATATTAAATCCATGGGACGATGTGTATCTGATAA
>PHDB01000026.1 GCA_002842495.1 Bacteroidetes bacterium HGW-Bacteroidetes-6 | reverse complement strand
ATCAGCAAAAAGCAATGCTTCATACCTGGGCATTGATGCGGCGCTCGAAAATGTGCGCAGAACCGGCGATTTGCCTGTTCCGCTGCACCTGCGCAATTCGCCCACTAAACTCATGAAAGAGCTCAACTACGGCAAGGATTACAAATATGCACACGATTACGATAAGAATTTTGTTGATATGGAGTTCCTTCCCGAAAAGCTGAGCGGCACTAAATTTTATGATCCCGGGAAAAACGCACGGGAAAACGATTTGCGCAAATTTCTGAACGAGCGGTGGAAGGGGAAGTATAATTATTAGAATAGCAACTTCACAAATGCAACAAAGCACGATGTGTTTGCCGATTCAAGTCAAATTGACGGAAAAAACTTTTCAATTGATGCCCGATTTTTCATCAACGATATACACCGGTCTTTTCTTCACTTCATCGAATAAAAAGCCGATGTATTTGCCCATGATGCCCATGAGCAAAAACTGAACTGCCGAAATAAAGCTGATAAGAACAACCAAAGTTGTATAACCCGAAACTGGACGATCGACAAAGAACATAACAAGCGAATAAATTCCAATACCTGCACTCACCATTCCCATTATAACTCCAAAAAGAAGACTGACATTGAGAGGTGCATTGCTAAACGCTGCAATGGCGCTATACGACAACCGAAACAATTTGCGATACGAATACGAGCTTTTTCCGGCAACCCTGGCTGGAGCATCGAATGGAAGAATGGTCATAGCAAAACCCATGCTTTGAATATAACCACGCAGGAACCTGTTCCGTTCGCGGAAATTTTCGCGGAGCAACTGTGCAACTTTTTCCGAAATCAGAAAAAAATCGGATGCGTTTTCAACAAATGGCATTCGACTCATTTTGCTTAAACGGCGGTAAAACATTTTTGAAAAAAAGCTCTTCATTCCGCCATCACCACGCGAATTGCGCTGCATTAGAACAATCTCGCTCCCCCCCTGAAACGATTTCAACATTTGCGGAATACATTCGGGCGGATGTTGCAAATCGGCATCCATGCAAATAACTGCATCACCAATTGCATGATCGATACCTGCAATCATCGCCGCTTCATGGCCAAAATTTTTTGAAAAATGAATAGCTTTTACAATTTCAGGGTTTGTATTACACAAATCATCAATCACATTCCGGCTGTTATCGGTACTACCATCGTTCACCAAAACAATCTCGCACGAAAAAGCTTCTGTGTTTTTCAGCAATGCATCCATCAATGAATAAAGATTTCCTTCTTCGTTGAAGACAGATACAACTATTGACAAAAGCGGCTTCATTTATTTTTAGGGTAAAAATAGTTGTTTTTCATGAACCAGTTTTCATCTTCTACAACAAAAGGATAACGAGTATCTCTAACCAGAATATTGTCAACTGATATCTTATTGATTTTCAGCTCGTAATGAACCAGTGCAATTTGAATCTTCGAAGCCCCTGCAGGAATATCAAGTATCCTTTTGTATAAAGCCCAGCTATTGTCGATCTGATTTGCATACCGTCCCAAATTCTGAAGATCATAAACCAGATTGTTTCCAAGCGAATCCTGAATAGCAATTTCACAACTACCTCTCAGCAAACCGTCTTCGAATACATTTGAATACCAAAAAGAAATTTCCGAAGTAACAGAAGAATCGAGTGGTGCCTGAAGTGTAAAATCCATTATCCACACAGGATTTTTCAGACTCAGGTTGCTCAAAGCACCTTTTGTAAAATAGCCTTCACCTATTGAATCTGAAAAGTCGGTCCAAAAAACAGGATTAACGCTCGTTAAGTCGGAAAAATCAGGAAAAATCGGAGCATAGAGCTGTCGAAGTTTCTCAAATGAAATTGAGCTTAAAATAAACCGACCATCGCTCCACAAGCTATCCGAATTATCTAAAATAATTTTCTCCCCGGCAAATAATTCACGCTGTGTAGGAGACGAAAGCACAAGAAAACTCCCTTTTGCTGGGAGTTTTGCCAAATATTCAGATGGTTTGTTGTATGGTCCTAAAAAAAACTCAGCTTTCTGAACAGATTGCAAAATCGAAGTACGCGACATCAGCGAAGACACAATTGGGAGTCCTGATTTCAATGATGCAAGAAACGAGAACCCCATCAAATCGGCATTGTCTTCACTATAGACATTGACATTTTCTGATCCAACTAAAATTGCAGGAACCGTAAGAACAGCATCGTAATTTGAACAAAAAGCAGGGTCGTTTAATGGTGAGTTATCTATTGACTCTTTAAAAGTTTTCACCGATTCACTATCCTTAATCGAAAAAAGAAAAACCTTACACTGTTTATGCATATCTAAGTAAATCAACAAGACGGCAACAATCATAAGACCATATTTCAACCAATCCTTTTTAATTTTTGCATGAATAAAAAACAACATTCCAATGTTTATAGCATAGAAAAATATCCACGCCATACGTCCAATTCCACGCAATTCGCGAACCGGCCCAATGTGGTAGTACATATCGGGGAATACACTCACCGGCAAAGCAAATGAAACAAACATGGCAATAAACCCACTCCACAACAATCCATTAACAGCATGATTGCCTGTTAAGTTGAACAAGCCTTGTTTTCGTTTGAATATTAGCCATATGATAACAGAAATAATACCTATGACGATAAACAATGTGAAATCGGAATGAAAAAGGAAAGGAATAGATGCAAATAATCCAAACACAAAGAAATAGACAACCACAGCAGCATTCCCAATAAACGACCAGCCTTCCCACTCTATCTGATCGGGCTTAAACCATTGGTTTATAAAATCGAAACTACTATGCGAATCCTTCATAAAAACACCCTCCCAACCCGATTTATATATCAAAAAGCCAAAAGGATATGTGGATCTGTCACTTACCGAATCGGAAAAGTACATGATTATAAAAATAAGTGCATATGGCAGCACAATAGCCAATGCAAAGTATTTTAACGCTTGAACAAAACGCATGTTTTGTTTATCGAATATCGCGAGATAAAGAAAAAAACCTCCAACCAACAATCCACTCATTGCAAAATAGTATAAGTGGCATAGGCTACAAAGAAAAACAGTAACTCCTGCCCAAAGGATATATTTCCACTTTTTCTGTTTGTAAAACCTAATGAGCAGATAAATCATCAAAGGGAGAAAAAACATGAGCGATAGACTGTAATGTCCTGGAATACGCATTATTTGAGGGCTAAGAAATACCAATCCAGGGGCAGCAAAAGCAGAAACCCATTTGTTGATTTTCAACTCTTCAAAAACCCTATAAAGAAAAAACACAGCAACAATAAAAGATAGAAGAATAATTCCATTAATTATTCCTTGTGTATAAGGAGAGACATCCACAGCTGGTTTTATGGCTTTAATCAATAAAACAACAGGGAAAAACCCATCCGTAAACATCACATGATCGCCTTCGGGGTAGTTCATTCCTTCAAAATAAAAAACACTGCTGTCGTAGCGAGCATGATATTCAGCCGTATAGTAATTTTTAATACCGTCGCCACCAGCATTGAAATACACATCGTTTAATTTTGGGATTGTATTTCCCAGGTAAAAGAGCAACAATGCAGCACCAATAATCAGCGATGCAACCAGTGGAAGATAACGCGACTTCAACTTCATAGACAATATTTCTTCGGGTCAAAGATAGTAATTCCCTGTTTTGAAATCAAATCGGCCAGTCGAATTTTCATTATATCGAATCGGTTTTCGTTTTGAAAAATTATATAATATCTTTGGGCTCTTAATAGTGAAGATGAACTCAAAACCAATAATCCAATACAGTTGGGTACCCAAAGTCTCAATTATCATTATTATGGCTTTTGCGTTTGGATATAAATTTTGGGCAAACGGATGGCAAAAAAGAGTTATTGAAAACGATGTGCTTTCTTACTACGCCTATCTTCCTGCCATTTTCATCCACAACGATTTATCGCTCTCATTCATCGACGACACTTCAAAAGATCGCAAACATCATTTCTGGCCACAGAAAATCGACAATGGAAAGTATGTAATTAAGACAACCATGGGCATGGCTGTTCTTTATGCTCCCTTTTTTGGTCTTGCTCACGCTTACGAAAATTTTTCAGGTGGAAAAGCTGATGGCTACACGTCGCCCTACCGAGCTGCAATTTCGTTTGGAGCACTCCTTTTTATGCTTCTGGGATTAATTTTTTCGAAAAAGCTTTTGCATCTGTATTTTCCACCACTTGTTTCAGGAATAACACTACTCACAATTGTAATGGCAACAAATCTTTTCCATTATGCAACAATAGAACCCGGGTCTACTCATGTTTATAATTTCGCCCTGATTGCTTTATTCCTTTGGCTCAACAACAAGTGGCTCGCAAACACAAGTTGGAAAACAACTATTTCCCTTGGATTGCTCTTCGGGCTTATTACGCTAATTCGTCCCACCAATGCACTTATTTTGCTATTCCCCTTGCTATGGAAAATATCTTCTGTCAACGATTTTGGAAGAAGGTTCAGTTTATTCTGGCAAAGCAGAATGAAAGTAGTTTCAATTATCGTTCTCAGTATTACTGTTTGGATTCCTCAACTTCTTTATTGGAAAATGCAAACTGGAAATTACTTTTTCAATTCTTATGGAGAAAGTTTCTATTTCAACAATTTCCATATTATCGATGCTTTGTTTGGCTTCAGAAAGGGTTGGTTCGTTTATACCCCCATTATGTTGATTGCCGTTGCGGGCATATTCTTTCTTAAAAACCATTTGAAAGATATCCGCCTTTCAATTGCTGTTTTTGCAATTATTTTCATTTACATCACATTTTCGTGGTGGTGCTGGTGGTATGGAGGTAGTTTCGGCAGTCGGCCAATGATAGACATTTATGCAATAATGGCAATTCCTTTGGCTGCTTTTGTGAATGCTACTTTCCTTTATTCATACAAGGCAAGGGTGATTTCACTTTCTTTAATTACACTTTTTGTAATTCACGGGTTTTTTCAATCGTTGCAGTATTTCTACCGAACAATTCACTGGGACTCGATGACAAAAGAAGCCTATATCGATTCATTCGGCTGCATCAGGCCTTCTGAAAACCTCTGGAAACTACTTGAAAGACCCGATTACGAAAGCGCAGTATTAGGGAAAAGTGAAAAAACAACAATGGCTCCTTTGTCCGATTATGCCGGGAATAAAGATTTCCTTAGCATTCAAACCAATATAAAACTGGAAAGCGAAAATGAATTTTTCACTTTAGTTCAGCTAACAATTCCAGATAATGTTAACGAGTTGAAAAGTCGTGTAATTATTCGTGGAAGTTCAAAAAATATTTTCCCTGACGATTTGTTTTTGGTTGCATCTATATACAAAGAAAACACAATTATTACTTCTGCACAACAACCGCTAACGAGTGAAAACCGCCTGACCGACTTCCCTTGGAAATTTTCTTTAAATTGTCCTCAAACTGACAAAAGTAAAATGACACTAAAGGTATTTTTGTGGTCGAAAGCGAAAAAAGATGCCAAATTATCTAATATCGAAATATTGATATTTAGTATGGCAAATACACAATAAATTTTTCTATTTTTATTACTCATATGTTAATATTAAAACTATTATCTATATTTGCAGAAAACAGCAACCCTATGAAGTTTTCATTTTTTCTCGTTTTTTTGGCAGCATATCAACTATATGCCCAAAACGATGTAGTTTTCACAGCTAATGTGACAGGCGACTACCAAGATGAATTAATTCTGGTTAATACTACATATAGCGGAGGAGCAATCAGAGCCCTTGACATCTCAACAGCAACCAATTTATCCCTTGTTAACCATGGTTCATTTTCAGGATGGATGGATACTACTGATAAAATGTTCATAGGGAATGTAAACGGAGATTTCAAGAATAGAGATGAACTTGTTCTGGTTAACACAAGCTATTCAGGAGGGGCAATTAAATGCATTAACGTTCTAACTGGAGCCGATGTTTATCCGATCATTAACCACGGTTCATTTTCGGGATGGATGGATACTACTGATAAAATGTTTTTGGGTGATGTGAATGGAGATGCGAAGCAGGACCTCATTTTAGTTAACACTTCTTATAGTGGCGGAGCAATTCGAACTATTAATTTATCGGATGGCACTAATATCAGCTGGATAAATCACGGCACCTTCGGTGGATGGATGGATGCCACAGACAGAATGTTTGTTGGAGACGTTAATGGAGATGGCAATGTAGATCTTGTATTGGTGAACACGCTTTACAGTGGTGGAGCTATAAGGGCTATCGATTTGCAAACAGGAGTCAATATCAGCTTAATTAATCATGGTGCGTTTGCGAACATGATGGATTCGAACGACAAAATATTCTTGACAGATTTAAATGGCGATGGGAAAAAAGACATGCTGTTTGTTAATGCAAATTGCAATATAACCCAAACCGCTATTAAAGGAGTTGACATCTATAATGGTGGAGTGAATCTGTGCTTTCCTCCAACTATGCCTTCAACAACGCCAATATTACATGGAACTTACAATGGATTTTTTGATAATTGCGACAGGGTATATTGCCAAGACATTGATGGAGACTCTAAATCTGAATTAATTCTGATAAACACAAGCACAAAAGGAGAGGCCATTAGAGTTATTAATCCAACAACTGGCTATACAAAACTATTTTACAATCAGATGCTGGACGGATGGGTTGACCCAAACGACAGAATCTTATTTCCAAAGCAACTTAACAGCATTAAGAATATTCTTCTTTTAAACGCTTCTTACAGCGGTGGTGCAATAAGAACAATTGACTGTGGTGGAAATAATCCTGTTTGGATCGACCACGGTTCAATTTCGCCAAGCCTTGTTGGCTGGCTTGATGGAACATACGACAAAGATTATCCTGTCTCGGCTTGTACAATCCCTGCTGGAATAACCTTCGACAAAATTTATTCTGGCGATGGTTCCATTGAAAAAGAAAACAGACCGTATAATTATCAACTGTTTCCAAGAAAAGCTAACAATCTGGCGATGGTAAACATATCGGGTACTTATCCTGGAATTTCTACAATTTATTTCATTGCTAAGAAAACAGACATCAACGGCATTGAATCAACTATTTTCTGGTTACCTGTAAGTGTTGTAAATGGCAGATTCGAAGTAGGCATTAACATACACGCCGAGCTTAGTGAATACTCTTTTTACTACAGCATTGGCGGACCCGATATTCTATTTGCAGAACATGTTGTTTGTGGAGATGCTTACATTATTTCAGGGCAATCAAATGCAATAACACAAGACTTAAGTCAAACAGAAATCGAAAATCTCAACAGCACTTATGGATCAACAACAGTCTTTGGCAAGTATTCTAGAACATTAGGTAGCATATGGTCACCAAATGGAGAATGGGGCGTTTCTCAAATTGCTCCAATTGGAGATGCTACAAGAATGGTAGGAGCATGGGGTCTCGTAATGCAATACGAGCTACAAGCCCGCGACAGTGTTCCAACATGCATCTTGAATGGAGCTATTGGAGGAACATCAATTGCTCAGCACCTTCCCAACAGTAGTATTGGGGAATATTTTTACACAAACAATCCAATTCTTACAACAAATCCATACACGTCACTTACCGAGGCTAGGTGTCCAGGCTACTACGATCGCTATTTCACCCATTTAAACACCAGAGTTTACAATGCCGGCTTGGAAAACGATATTTCCGGAATTTTCTGGCTTCAAGGCGAAGGTGGATCTATGTATTACGAAAACGAATTCACACCACTTTATAATTACTGGGACAAATTTTTCCCTGACTTTAAAAAAGTGTACTTATTACAGATTCACTCTTGGGTTGAAGAGAACATTGAAGACGAAGTAAGAAGCACTAGTGAAGCTCAACGCACAATGCCTGAACATTTTGAAAGGATGTGTGTTATGAGCACCAATGGAGTTGGGCATCACCGAACCGAGACCTCCCATGAGATTCACTACACCGATCTCGGATATATTAATATTGCCAATAGACTTGTACCACTTGTAGAGCGTGACATTTTCAACAACAACTCTCAGGGAAATATCACTCCTCCAAATGTTACTTGGGCTTCAATTGAGGGAAACAGAGTAAGAATATATTTCGATCAAAGCTTAGATGAAAACACTTCCGACAACTTATTAAATGTTTTGAGTGTAATCAAATTTAATACTGGATACAACGTCAAATCGAACCCTGCAATAAATGGTAATATTTTCTCATTCGATGTTTCCAGTACAAATGTTGCAACCATTTCTTATGCTGGATTTTTGCCAAATTGCAATTCTCCCATAAATCCAGACTACCCTTGTTATTTGAAAAACAGTAATGAAATTGCGGCTCTTTCATTTCACAACATTCCAGTTATTCCTGCTAGTAACAACAGAACTGCCATCGAAATGAATGATAACAGAAATCTTCTCATTTACCCAAACCCATTCTCTGACGAATTAAATGTGTCGTCGAATGACGGCAAGAATATAATATCAGTAGCAATTCTAAACACAAGAGGAGATAATGTTTTCACAAAAGCTGACATCTCAAATACCGATGCAACTTTCAACCTCAATTTTCTTAAATCTGGCACATACTTTATTCAGGTGATTTTCGAAGACAAAACTTTCGAATATCACATTATCTCTAAACAATAAACAAAAATAAAAGGCTGCCCGAAGATGGGCAGCCTTTTTCCTATCTTTGGTAATGCGAAAAATAATTTATCGGGTATTTTGCAGAAGCAATCTGCGGGTAATACTTTTCCCTTCAAATACAACAACAACCATATATATGCCAGATGGATTGGATGAAATATCAATTTGCCTATCACTTCCAATTCCATCAATTGAATAAACAAGTTGTCCCATTTGATTATACACAGCAACATTATCAAACATTTTAAACTCTGTATTGAAACCAAACACACCTGAGGTAGGATTTGGCATCAATTCGAGATTTTCCTCATCACTTGAGTTCTTTCCTGAATCAATCTGAGTCCTACTAGAAGATTGACTACAGTTTACGGTTAAAGGTGTAAGATAAATATTGCCTAAATTATAAGCAGGTTCAACAGTAAAAATTGCACCTTTTTGGGCAAGTGTTCCATTGTTCAAATTTACATATCCAGCGCCATACAAATTCACTACAGCTCCAGTGACACCATTACCCTGTATTGTAGAATTTGCAATTGAAATACTACTCGCCGTTGAATAGCTAGCAGAAGTCCCAGTTACGAATGTAGTTCCAGATATTGAAATTGGTTGTGTACTTCCAGTAAAATTAAAAACAGTATTACTGTACCCAAATCCTGTAGCTGTTGCATCACAACAATCTCCCCACATGTCGAAACCCAATACTTCATTAGAATACAAATCGAACCGTCCTCCCTGACTTGAAAAAGTTTTGTGAATACCCCAGTCTGTATCTCTGATAATGATTAGTCCACCATCAATAGACAAATTTGATATGGAATTTTTCAGAACTCCAGTTGCCCGGTAGCTGTGTTCCGACTTTTCGTTGTAAAAACTACTCAAACAGTTGCAATTATAATCAGGTTCATAAGAACTAATAAATGGAGCGAATAATCCTGCAAATGGCTGGATTACACCACTGTTATTAACCACACCTAGATCTGCCTCATCATCAGTAATCTGGCTGTTAGTCCAATTATCCGAATACCACCACCATGAATAACCTAATCCATTACAATTCACTGTTCTTTCCATTGATACCTGAACATAATCTGTTTGTTCATCAAAAGAAGGCGTATATAATTTATTTGCTATACCTGTTTCTCCAATCATCCAGGGCTTGGAACAGTATTGTGAATAAAAATATATATCATTAAAAACATTGCTATAATCATACTCTGGCAAATAACTGAGCCCTATTGGGTACGGATGAATAGAGACAAAATCAATACACAACAAATCCGGATCATAATGAAGAACATCATCATAACCCAAAAGTCCAATTGTTATTAAATGATTTGCATCTTCTGCCTTCATATTTGATATCCATTGATTAATTGCGTTTGCAATAGCTGTTTTGGAAAGAGATGGATCAAAGAGACTAATATTTGCCGGTTCATTAACTAAATCGTATGCCATTAAAGTTTCATTGTTCTCAAAATAAGATGCCGCATTAGTGAGGTATGATCCATAATCAGCTGTTATCGGATACCATTCATAAGTCCATGGAGCAATTTCAACCCCATTTCTTATGCCTGGACACCATATCACTTTCACACCAACATCTTCTGCTATATCCAAAAAAGAATTCACCAATGTAAACTGATTTGTGAACGGGGAAGAAATGGATTCATAATAAATGTTTTGCTGTAAATCCTGAACACATCTCAATAATATTCCATTAGAATTATGTTCATCAACACCTAGTCCCACTAAACGAACTGCCCTAACACCCAAATTGAATAATAAAGTCAGATCATTACGAATAGCATCTGCACAACCACTTGCATCATTGCACTCAAAACCATTCGTGTTTCCATATCGGTGATCAGGACTCAGCCAATAATTTGAGCCACTTTTAACCACATCAACACCGTAATTAACAACTATAGGAAAAAAGGGGACACCGTTATCGACAAATTGGTTATTTTCAATGGTCACAAAATTTTGTGCCGAAACCTGGCCGTTTGCAAATCGCAAAATGGCGATTAGCAAAACAATGATATATTTTGCTTTCATTAGTACTCCTTAAATTAAAGTGAATCGAGCTCGTTCATTAAAACCTGAATATTCTTATTCTGTTCGCTAATTATAGCTTTCAATGCATCAATCTCCTTTTGCTGCTGGATAGTATAAAGTGTTAATTCCTCAACTTTTTTCAACAATATGCCATCCATCTCCTCCAACGAAAATCCATTTGCTTGAACATCTGTTGCTGAAGGAACATCGGGCAAATGTTTTTCCTTATTAATATAATTTTCCAATTCGTACAAACTCATCATTGAATAATCATCATCAAACACATAGTCGAACCATGAAATACCCATTGCATCAGGGCGTACCTGAAATGATTCCGCATAGATTTTCTTTGTATTAACTACTCCATTACCCCATACTGTAAAGACCTCCTGCGACAAATCATTCCGATAAACGGAAACAGCCTTGTTTAAATCACGATTTGGCCTTACAACAAAAGAATAGCCATAATCACCTGTATTGGCATCTAGTATATCGAGCATTGCAGCAGGAGAACTGGTGCCAATACCAACCCAGCCATAGGTATTATCAATTGTCATTCGAGTTGTACCGGTAGTCGTCGTTGTTACACCAGTATTAAAGAACAAATCCTGATTTGCATAAGATCCGAATATACCATTCGAGCTAACAACAGGCTTGTAAAACAAAAATGCATGGGTATTTGTATTAAATAGCCCAAAATACGATGTTGCGCCAAGTTGCAAATAAGTTCCCAATGATAGATTTGAAAATTTAGCAGAATATGAAGTAGAAGAGGCGACTTCCAATTTAGCAGTTGGCGCGCTCGTAGTACCAATTCCAACATAGGAATTGGTAGAATTATCTCCAATTCCACTTGTTCCGCCAGGCACAAGAAGAGTTTGAGAATTCACAAAATCGCAACTCAACAAAAACAAAACAACAACAAGACAAGTAAGTTTCATGACAATTAGATTTAATTTTGCCTACTCGTATAGCTTTTCGGCTTCCGCTATTAATTTTAACTTTAATCGGCACGAATTTAAAAAATATTTTAACATAATTAAGTTGTTTGCATTGATCAGGTGTCTTTCTGCCCTAACAGAATAGCAATTATATTGCAATCATGAAATTCGTCAAAATAAAGTTCATGAATTGATGATGATTCAACATCTTAACAAGAATTGAAAGCAAAGCAACCTAAAATGATTACCTTTGTCTTTACAATAAACCTGTTGGCATGATTGGAATAATTCGGTTCATTATTATCTTCGTTTCCGCGGTATTGCTGATGGCTTCGTGTGCCAAAGATCCATCGTGGGATGTAGATGTGCGCACTCCGCTTTTCAGCACCGAATTGGGAATGAACGACCTGATTGCCGATTCGCTCCTGCAAACCAACGCCGACTCGAGCCTTACCTTTGTTTTCGATTACGATCTTTTTTCCATTACAACCGATTCGTTTGTTTCGCTTCCCGATTCGCTTTACTATATCCACTACGCTATTCCTATCGGGATCACAGCTCCCCCAGGCACATTGGTGATGCAAAAAACCGAAAGCAAATACTACAATCTTGATGGTGCTTTTCTCACTGAAATGTTGATTAAAAGCGGAACTTTAAGCATCAGAGCCTATAATTATGTTGGCGATGATGCCTATATTGAATATTCTCTCGACAATTCTCTTCTGAATGGGAGCCCTGTGGTTGTTTCGGGAACCATTCCCAGCTATCCGGTGACAGGCGAATATCTACAGACCGATTTTGATGTCAGCGGCATGTTTCTCGATTTGCGTGCTTCGTATATGCATTGCAATTCGTTAAAATCGACATTGAAAATTTATGCCAATCCATTAGCCACATCACCTGTTGTAATCAACTATAACGACAGTATTGATATTCTGGTTGAGTTTAAAGACATTGTAATTGACTATACGCGCGGCTATTTTGGCCGTCACGAAATTGTGGCTTCGGGCAACGACAATTTTCCGTACATCAGCGATCTTGGTATAGACTATCTCGACATGGACAATATCGACATGAGTATTACCCTTGAAAACTATCTGGGCGTAGATGCAAGTTTCACCATGAATTTGCTGAGTGGAACCGGAAATACCAATGTTGCTCTCAACAGTCCTTGGATTGGAAAAACAATTAATCTCACAAGGGCAACCGAAGTTCCTCCTTACTCCGGGATTGTCATACCTTCTACAAAAACACTCGATTTCAGCACTGCCAATGTTGCCGAGTTTTTCGAAAACCTGCCAACTCTTGTTAATTACGACATTTCGGGCACCATGAATCCTTTGGGTAATGTTTCGACCGGAAATGATTTTGTATATTATGGGCAAGGGCTGAAAGCGCACATGCATGCCGAAATTCCTCTCAACATTGCCTTCTCGGGCCTTTTGCTTCGCGATACCATCAATTATTCGCTCACAAAGTCAGACGCATGGGTCAACAGCAGCGAATTGTACCTGAATGTCAGCAACGGATTTCCATTGGCAGCAACATTCAAAATATTCCTAACCGACGCATCAGGAATTGTGATTGACAGCATTGTTCCCGACAACGAAATTGCATCGGGTCAAGTCGATGTCAACGGCAAAGTAATTGCGCCATCGCTTACGCAGCTTAAATTGGTTCTGGACGCATCGCAAACGGTACATCTTTACGAAGGAGTTCAAGCCATCATCGAAGCACACCTCAACACAGGTGGAACTAGCGGACAGCAGGTAAAATTCTATCCCAATTACAAACTATCGGTGCTCGCCACCGGACTATTCAATCTCTACGTCGAATGATGCGTGCTTGTTTTGCTTTTCTTTTGGTGCTTCTCCTGTGCTTAGCGCAAGCTCAGGATAAAGCTAAACCCGAATTCGACATCTATTCACTTAACTCTATAGAAAGTGCAACTCTAACTACCACATTTTTCAATGCGTTTTATGGCGGCAGCTTTATCGATTCTACAACCAAATGGGATGCTGTAAATCAACTCGGCAATAAAAACAAGCTTGGGTTTTTCTCTCTCAACCGATCCGAATTTCGCTTTGCTGCAACAAAAAAGTTTTCGCCTTATGTTTCGGCATCGCATCAATCGATGATTGGCATGGAGTTTCCACAAAAACTATTTCAACTCGTTTTTACCGGAAACAATAGCCTTGTTGGCGAAGAGGTGCAGATGAAGCCGTCACGTCTTGAGCGTTGGCATTTTTCGACCGCCATTGGAGGTGTTGGTTTTCAACCAAATGAATCAATTCGTATTTTTGCTGGAGCCGGACCTGCTGTTGTGTATTCGTATGGGAAAGTCGATTTTGGGAAATCTTCATTTTTCACTTCTGTATCCGCTGATAGCGTTTCGTTGCAGCTTTCCGGCCAATACGAACGCAGCAACAGCTATCCAATAGTAAATGGAATTGGATTTGCGGCCGAATTGGGCATTGCCGGGCAAACCGGACAATTTAACTGGAAAATTCTAGCTTCAAATCTTGGCTATGTGTGGTTTAACAGTAAATCAGTTAATTCGCAACGCGATTCGTTGCTTTATTTCACTGGTCTCAATATCGACGACCTTTCGCATTTCAGCGCTGCTGTCGACGACGAATTGAACCAATTCGAATCAGACCTTCAACTCGAAGGAGATACCGCAAAATTGCATTCATCTCTTCCTTTCATGCTATACGGCCAATGCATGACCCAATACCACAATTTGGGACTAAGTCTTTCCGTATTGCAAATAGGCTTACCTGGCTTTATTCCACGAATCGGTTTTGATATCTCGTGGCCAGAACAATCAAAAGTAAAAGTAGTTGTTCCCATGAAGTATGGAGGGTATGGGGGATTCAACATCGGATTAGGCATCGAATCAAGAATTGCGAAAAATATTACATTTACGCTTTGTGTTCCATCACTTATGTCGTTCTCCAATGAATTGTCGCCGGTTTCATATATTCTCGAATCGAAACTGACCTATAAAATCAGCCGGAATGAAAGTATTTTTTAGCATAATAACATTTTTACTCATATCCTCAACATTTGCGCAGAATGCCTTCATCAGGACATATGGCAATCCGGGTACCTTCAACGAAGGAAAAGGTATTGTTGCTTTCGAAGACACAACATATATTCTGGCGGGAAATCGTGAGACCTTTGGAGGTGTTTCTTCAGCATGGCTATTCAAAGTCAATTCCTCAGGAAACATTGTATGGGAAAGGTATTTCGATTCATATAATCTCTCAAACTGCGAAAATCTTTCCCGGCACGACGATACGTCAGTGGTAATTTGCGGAACAGTGCTTCAAGGAACCGACTATAACATATTTGCCGCCCGGGTAAGTGCTTCCGGCAATCTTCTTTGGGAAAAAACTTTTGGCACACCCGAATGGGATCAGGGATTCTGTGCGACAAGCGATAAATACGGGAATGTATGGTTAACCGGATATGCTTTGGGCAATGACACCGCCAATCAGGACATCATCATTTATAAAATTGATGGAGCTACAGGTGACTCGTTGCTTTGCAAGCGTATTGACGGCGGATATGATGACAAAGGGGTTTATATCGACACAACATACGGAGATAATCTTGTCTTGGCATCAAACAGCCACATACAATCTAACGATTCCACCATCAGTCGCATTTGGCGCTTCGATTTTAATCTGGATACGATTTGGACTTTTTCGCCAGTTAGAGATTCTGCCGATTTTACCATTAATTCATGCCTTACCGACACCTTACACAGAATATTGGCAGTAGGTTCAATGCTTCCCGACACAGGTATTGCTTACCGAATGTGGTACGGATGTATTAATTCAGATGGATCAAATGCGTGGGATATTATTTTCCCTCCCTGGTATTTACAAAACATAAAAAGAGCAATTGTTGACTCCCTTAACCGCTATTTCATGACCGGGAGTACATTCTCGTATTATTTTGGTTATGGAAACAGCGATGTAGGGCATTGGATTGATAGTGCAGGCTCAGCATATTATTACTATTATGGTGGCTTGCAGGAAGACGAGGGTGCCGATCTCGATTTTGCTGCAGATGGGGGAATGGTCTTTATAGGAACAACAAAATCGTACGGACCGGGAGTAACAAACATTTTTCTTGTAAAAGTGACGGGCTACACTGTTTACAACGAATCCGACTATGCTCATTTCACTCCCATGCCCGAACATCAGAAGAAAGATATTGTGGTTTATCCCAATCCTGCCCGGGGTGAATTCCGGATCAATTTCCAGAGTCAGGACAAAGCACTTGCACAAATCTTTAATCTTCAGGGCGAAGAGGTCTTTAACAGCTCTATTTACGCCAATGAACCCATTTCAATCAGTAATCTTTCAGATGGATTGTATATGATACGAGTCACATTATCCGATACGTTTTATATATTACCATTACTTTTGCAAAACAAATAGCATGTCGATGAAACAAAAAAAAATATTTCTCTTTGCTGCACCTGTTGTTGTAGTTTTGGCAGCTTTACTCATTTTTAATCCTTTTGGAAGTAGGAAGAGCAACTCACCTCAGAAAGCACTAACGCTACTTGACGAAGCCGACTCGGTTACATTTTGGGTTACCGGCGATGCCATGATGCACATGCCACAATACAGTGCAGCCAAAGATTCTGAAACGGGAATTGCTCAATTCGATTCATGCTATACCTACCTTCGCCCCATTCTTAACACAGCAGATGTACGACTTGTAAATTTTGAAACCACACTTGCAGGTGAACCATACAGCGGATATCCAAAATTCAGTGCTCCACGCGAATATGCCGACGCCCTTGTGCGCGCAGGATTCAATTTTTTTGTCTTTGCCAATAACCATGCTTGCGATAGAGGAGCTAAAGGAATTGAGGGCAACCTCGACTATGCCGATAGCGTCAAAATTTGGCATACCGGCGTTTTTCGGAATCCTGCTGAGCGGATGGCAAATTACCCATTCATACTGGAGGTGAAAGGCTGGAAGATTGCTATTCTCAATTGCACCTATGCCACCAATAAAATTGCAGCCCCCCAGCCCTACATGGTTAACTATATTGACACCATGCAGATGGCAAACGACTTTCAAAAAGCAAAATCGGAAAACGTCGATGCCATTATTGTTTCCATTCATTGGGGCGAGGAATATCAACCCAAACCCAATAGCAACCAAAAAGCCATTGCCGATTTTCTTTGGCGCAACGGTGCCGATGTGATTGTAGGAAGTCATCCACATGTGGTTCAACCCATGGAAGTGGTTACACCTATTGGCTGCATGAGTAATCGACTGGTGATGTGGTCGATGGGCAATTTCATTTCAAACCAAAAAGACCCGCTTACCGACGCCGGATTGCTTGTTGGTTTCACGCTTAAAAAAACCCGCTACAGTCGTCCGGAAGTTTCAAATATAAGATTCATCCCTTTCTATCGCTACAAGTGCGATAGAAAGCCAGGCTATTTTCTTATGCCTGGCATGATGACTGAAAAGAATCTCGACAAATATATTCCTGGCAAAGAAGACCAGGAGGATTTTGCTTCAGTGATGGTTGATTCGCGTAAAAAACTGAATACCAGCGATAAAATCAGGGAAGTAGAATATTAAAAACTATTCCACTGCAATGATTGCCGATTTCAATGAATTATTCGATACCAATATCATTTGATAAATTCCGTCTTTGAGCATGGAAATATCGATAAGCGATTCCTGATTTGCTTCTGCATTTCCATTCAACACTATTCGTCCAGCAGCATCGTAAATAGCCCAACAATATTCTTCTGTTTGAGATTCTACCAAAACATAATCGGTGGCCGGATTTGGATAAACCGCAATAATCTGCGTAATATTTTCATCAATTCCACTCAAACATGGACCACTACAGTAGGTAACTCCTGCTCCGATGAAACCGGTATTTGCATCAATAAATGGAGTAACAGCGGGAGGTGTGTTGTCGCAAAACTCAAAAGTACCATCCATATAACCAACATTCGATGAAAGTTCGCCAACACAAACATGACCTGCTCCTTCCAACGTATCGACATTGGTGAAATTTTGAACAATGGTTACCTGCCCATCATTATACAACATGGCATCGTGGTTTACCGAGTCTCCATTGGTTGCATTTCCGAGCATTTGCAACAAAGCCGAAGCAGTATTGTAGAAATATGCTGCATTGGTAAAGTCGTTTGCAACATAAATATCAGAAGAATTCATCATTCCACCATTGTTGTAAAAATCGATGGTTTCAATTGTTCCCAAATTCGAAGCTGAATTGTTGTTGAAAAAGTTAACAAAATGAGCATTCTGTATATTGACAAAAATCCCATCATTCAAAAATTCGTTTGCCGTGATCGACTCATTGTTGGTAATATCGCCAAGAGCATAACAGGCATCGGTTGTGATATAGCCAGTATTGGTTGTACTTACGCCCATATACAAGCTATCAAAGCCATTCATAATTCCAGTATTGGTGAATGTTCCCGCATAAACCGCCAATTTAGAAAAGGTGAAAGTCCCATGATTGGTAATGTCGCCGGTTCCGGAAACAAGAATACCATTGCCCGAACCTGTTTCGGTAAGCGAACCACCCGAATTTATGGTGATGCTACCAGAAGATACCGACCAGCTATTGCCCATCGTTACAGCATGATTGATGGTTACAGTATAACCATCGGTGGGAATACACATACAATCCCAGGTAGTAGGCGCAGTCCAACTGCCATTGGCAACCGATGTGGCTGTTTGTGCGTTTGAAATTGTTGACAAAGCAACAAATACAATGAAAAAATAATTACGGATTTTCATATGATTAGAGATTTAATTGCCTGATTTAAAACATGGCGTTTTTCACTGAACGATAGCGCCTTTTCTCAATTTTCTGATTCTTCGGATACTTTATTGAATAATGAAGAATCAATTGTTTGGTCTCGCCCGGCTGAAGGGTCAGATTCCACGAAACAATTCCACTCAACGGATCCAGGATTCCCCCCGAAATATTGATTACATCAACAGTGATATCACCATTTTGTGAAACCGGTACCTGATCCTGAAGACTGATAGTGACTACCGACTCTTTGTTGTTGCGAATCACAATTTCGTACATAAAAGTTTCTTTGAGCGAATTGCCAATAACCTGGCTTTTCGAGTCTTCCATTTTCTGTGCGCGTTTAATTACAATACGCTTGTCGCGCCCCAGCGAAATGCTCATGGTGTCAGCCACAGTGGAAGTGTTGATATAGCTCTGACCAACAAAAGAACCTGCATAAAATACCGAAGCATGTCCGCTCACCAGATTCAGTCTGTTCCAATCGCTGATACGAGCAACCAAAAATGCATCGCGGTCCATTTTGGGAACTGCAAAATAGTCGAATTTGGCAGGCAGATCGAATGTACTTACTTCCACCGTATAAGCTTTCGAATCAGAAAGAATGGTGTAAGGCACTGCAATATCAAATTCCTGACTAAGTTCATCAACACGGATGGTCTCAAATCCAACAGGTCCACCGCCGGATTCCTTGTTGATGGTAGCGCATTGATCCATATTGATTTCGTTCGAAATAAAACCATCATCAACGTCCGATCCATAGTTGAGTGCCCATTTGTCGAGTGTGGGCTTGGTGGCGCTTCGGCCGGGTTCGGCAGTTGATAGTTTTATTTTCACATCGTTCCAATCGACGCCCGAATTGTTGAATAAATTGGCTCGATACACCAAATGAATTGGCTTGTCGATACCATCAGCACGAATATCATATTTTGGAGCCCAGCCGCAACCACTCACCATATACGAAAAGTCGAATTTCACCAATCCCGAACGTTGTGTCATTATTGTAATTTCAATCTCAGATGAAGGTGGATTATACTGCGCATTCATTTCGCTAAGCTCTTGTTCGAGGCGACTGAGTGTTTCGCGGAATTTAGCTTCCTTTTTGCTCAAATCGAACAAAAGGTCATTGATTTCGTTGCTTCGCTGACGAAAAAAATCGGCCGAACGTTGAATTTCTTCAACTTTTACTCCGTTTTCGGTCCCGCCAATGCTTTGATTCTTAAACAACAGGTCTTTTTCCTTCACATAGGTCTCGCGACTCATGGCTATGCGACTCAGGTTATCGCGCAAAATTTCAACCGAATCTTTCAGCAACTTGATTTGTTTGTTGTCGCCCTGCCCGTTCAGATAGTTTGTCCGTGACGAAACACTCAGAATAGTTGCATCGCTGCCTTCTACACTGAATCGGATACTTCCCGGATTGAGCTGAGGGCTAAGACCTGCAAACACCACAGTGCTTTTCCCTTTTGTCAAATTCACTTCTGATGTTGAATGAAGTTCGGCACCAAGCATATATACCGTTACCGAATTCACAGTCGATTTAGCAGGAATCACCTGAGCAGACATGTTAAACAAACCGCAAACAAAGACTGCTAAAATCCAAACAAAAATATTTTTCATAATAATCGCTATTTTACGGGGATAAAGCTATGAAATTTTATTGAATAATTGAAAACTGTGATTTACTCGTATGCTTCATTTGACTCCCGATATTCAGAAAGACAAGTCCCCCAAAAGATGTACCGCTTCGTTGTAAAGTACAGGCTTATCGGATTTTACCCCAACAAGAGTAATTGAGAGAATTATTCTTGTTCCCGTCAGAGCTTTGTTCTGGATTAAGCATAAAAGAGCATATACATAACTACACCAAAGGCTTATAAACACTAAAGCTTCCACTCCTTTCAACGTTATATATCCCAAAGAAAATCCTCATTAATTTATTGTAAAACAACAAGCAAAAACATCAATGAATTATTATACTTCTATACTACTATCTAATAACTAATACTCAAAAAAATAATCAAACTCAAATTTTTGATTTTGATTTTCAAAAATTAGTATCTTTGCAGTCCCAAAATGGTGAAATTAGCTCAGTCGGTTAGAGCATCAGATTGTGGTTCTGAGGGTCGTGGGTTCGAATCCCATATTTCACCCAAAAATCCGTCTCGAAAGGGCGGATTTTTTATTTTTATCAATTGATTTAGTAACAATGAGATTTTTTCTAATTGGCATTTACCTAACAATCTCACTTTTGTCATTCAACGCATTAGCTCAAAGGCCATTGTCCGACACATCAAAATGCATTAAACACTGGTATACTACCATTTAAATTAAGAGTAATATTTAATCCTTTTTTTTCTTCCTTTTCTGGTCTACGCGTTTCTTCAGCAATTCCTTCTGGCCAGCTAAATAGTCTTTGAATTCTTGCTGCTGTGCTTGTTCCAGATTTTTGCGCCACTTCCTCCGACGCACAAAAGGAGAGCGTTTTTGTGCACGAAGAATTAATTTCAGCGAAAACACCAGACTTACTGCCAAAAACAAAAACGAAAGGTAATTAAATCCATTGGGCATCCACGAAGCAAGCAAAAAGAAATCGTAGGTTCCATGAACCAGAACAGCCATAAACACACCTGCAAAAACAAGGAATGCACGTCGATGACTAAAAGTGAAACGCGCTTTCCCCATAAAATAACCCATAAAAACAGCAAAAACAAAATGAGCTGGCACAGCAGTAAAGGAACGAATTAAGGCCGAATTATAAACATTATTGGACACCAATAACCACCGAAACGATTCTGCAGCAGCAAAACCGAGCGAAAGCATAACTGCATATACGATTCCGTTCATCGGTTCGGTAAAAAAACGTTTGCGGTAAAATAACATTCTTAGAATAATAAATTTCACCAACTCCTCTGTTAAAGCGACAATCAAAAACGCATCAATAGCAAGTGAGCCGAAATCGGAATAATGCCTCCCTATGGTTATTGTCGTAAAAAATCTCTCAATCTCAATTGCCGGATAAATTGAAAGAGCACCTGCAATAAAAGCAACCACAAGCCATACAAGGGGTTCGCGGTCGTACTTATCCATCAAATACACAAACATCCCAAGCGCCAGAACAGGAGCCAACGCCAATGCTATTGCGAGAATGATCATGTGAACTGATTTTTGTACTTTTACGCAAAAATAGTCAATTTATTGAACTGTTAAAATCTCACACAATTTTCCCCTATCATGAAAAAAATTGAAAACGGCGACAAAGTCCGGTTCCTTTCAACAACCGGAAGCGGCATTGTCACTTCTGTAAATAAAGGTTTTGCTACAGTTCTTATCGAAGATGGCTTTGAAATCCCAGTTGAAACATCCGATCTGGTGGTTATTGAACCTCAGGGTAAAGTGAATCCATTTCTACGAAAAGGTGAATTCACCAAACTTGAAGCCGAGAAAGAAGTAAAACAAGAAGTCCTGCCTTTGCCTGAGCCTATTCTCGAAAAGAAGAAACAGCAACACGTTGATACACCCGATAAAGGTTTGTATCTTGTTTTTGTTCCACAAAATCAGGATTTACTTATTGGTGGTGAAATTGATATTTTTCTTATCAACTATAGCACATACCAGATTGCATTTCAACTACAGCTATTCGACAACCACGAAGGGTTTTATAGCCATGCTACCGGACTTTTGGAAAAAGGCGATGCTTACCAGCTAGGCACAAGCGAACACAACAACATAAAGCAATTTGGCAAGATCCGTCTTCAAAGTCTGTGTTTCGACACCCGAAACGGAAATTTATTCGAAGCAGAAATTAACGATGCAGAAATTAAGCCGTCACGCTTTCTGAAGGAGGATATTTATGTTGAAAATTCGTTTTTCGACGAACTGGCTTTTGTGTATAAAATAGCTGATATTGCTAGTTCTAATGCAGCAGCAGTTCCCCAAAAAGGGATCTATCAGGCTGAAGAAAAACCAGCTCAGGAAGTCAAAAAAGGAAAAAACTTTCTTATCGACCGGTATATTGTTGAGCCTGGATTTGCCGAGGTTGATTTACACATCGAAAAACTCCGAAGCGACCACAAAAGCATTCGTAAAGAGGAAATGATGCTTATTCAACTGGCTTTTTTCAAACAATGTCTCGAAAGCGCCATCAGCAAAGGCCTGAAAAAAGTTGTCTTTATTCACGGAGTAGGAGCTGGCTTACTAAAAAAAGAAATTCATGACATTTTGAATCTGTACGAAAATCTCCAACACGAAGATGCCAGTATTCTCAAATATGGGATTGGAGCTACTGAAGTGAATTTAATTTCAAAATAATATACTCTCTTTATAAGCAGGAGTGCTCGATAATTCTTTTTTGCTCATATTTGCGTGGGGATTACCTGCTTTTCCAAAGTATATTGTGATGAAAAATCCGATATAAAGCTACACCTACAACAAAA
This sequence comes from Bacteroidetes bacterium HGW-Bacteroidetes-6, assembly GCA_002842495.1. Classification (GTDB taxonomy): domain Bacteria; phylum Bacteroidota; class Bacteroidia; order Bacteroidales; family DTU049; genus GWF2-43-63. The sequence goes on along the minus strand of PHDB01000026.1, from coordinate 22,881 downwards.
AACAAGTAAAAACAAGGCAATAACAATATACCCAACCAGCGTACTTTCTGCTTCCACTTCACAGAAAACAACACCAGTAACATTATTTCACTTAAGAACTTCGAACCTAGTGTAGCTATAGCTATCAGCACATTTACAGTATTAAAAAAATAAGCGACAACTATTGTCCAAAACGATACATTGGCCAGCAACAACAATGTACCATAAATAAATGAGTACCTATTCCTATATCCACGAGCTTTCAAAACCCACCTCAGGCGTTGTTTAAGCCAGCTATTTGTATCGGGCTCAGGTCTTGTTTCTACAAGCACATTTGGTTTATTACAAAATCTCACACTACGTCTTCCGTATTTCTTCTGTAGAAATTGCATAAAAAAAACATCATCGCCACTCCCAAAATGTTCGCCATATCCCGATTCGAAAAAAGCCAAATAATCGTTTCTATAGAAGCTCATATTAGCACCCGAAACCTGTATTGTTTTTCCGATAACAGATATTGCAGCACCACCTGCAACCAAAAAAAACAATTCAGAATACTGTAATTGCGACAATAAACCTTTAGCTTCACCAATAACTACAGGCCCTGTACACAAACGCATTTCAGGTGTAATAGACTCAAGCATTTCTTTTGCCCAATCCTTCCCAACAACACAATCGGCATCGGTAGTAAGTACTACCAATGTTGTTCTCATAAATCTTAATGCAAAAGCGATTGCTGCACGTTTTCCTGTATGATTATCGTCGCACAAGACCAAGCGAACAGCGGGATATTTATCGACAAACTCCATTACTTGTTTTTCCGTCGAATCGGTTGAATGATCGCTTACAACCACAATGGATTCCGGAGGGAGTGATTGCAAAAGAATAGAATTAAGACACCCTGCAATATTTTGTTCCTCGTTTCGGGCTGCAATGATTACAGAATAAGGCTGATTAGCATCGTGTTTTTCTTCTTTTCTCAAAACTGTAATCAAAACAATGATAAGCAAAAGTGTTGAATACAGACCAATTGCTATAACAAAAACACTCATGAGTCTTCCTTTCTGAAAACCGACATTCGGGTAAGAAAAAATATCCCCGGGACAGATGGTACAATAATATTGACAAGCCAAACTATCGATGCAGCCAACAACAATTTCATTTCAACAGCAAATGGAACTACTATTCCTCCGACATCAAAATACATCAAAAACAAAAATACCATTACAGAACCTCGTGTTGGCAATTCCGTAATAAAAATAGTTGGAATTGCCGCCAAGATAAAAAACATCAACGATATAAGAAAAAACATGTCAATTACAGGTAATTCGACCTCTACCATAATGAGCAACAAAATATTCTGAATAGTAAAAACAAAATACCGAAAAATGCTAACAACTAAAATTTTCGTTTTGAGAGAAAATGAAATTGCTGTCAGCGTACTCATAACACGATGCAACCGCGGCAATTTCCGAAAAATAATTGCAATTGATTGAATATTGAAGTACACTAATAGCAATGCGCTAAAGCCAACCAAAGCCAACACTAAAAATAACCTTTGAGCCCCAATTTGAAAATACGCAGAAGCTATGGGGGCAAAGTGCCAAAGCGCAACAAATCCCAAACCAATAGTAACAAAAAGCTGTGCAAGTGACGTAAACATAGCCACGACTGTTCCTTTCCAGAACAAGCGTAAAGGAAAGATAAGAGCCTTACCCGCAAATTCCCCAACACGATTTGGAAGAAAAAATCCGGCGGTTATTCCGGCAAGTACTGCAATGTAGGCCTTAGAAAAGCCAATACGTTCTACAGTCGATGAAGCTAATTTCCATTTCCAGGCTTCCAAAGCCCAGTTTAGTGGCATCAGAAATAAGAACAGGATTGCTATAAACACTTTCATGCTTGAATTGAACAACAATGACACAACAATCCGGAAGTCGAACATTCCAAGTCGTTCACTTACTTTATAGTATATCAGCCATAGTAATGCAACTGCAATAACCAAACTGATAGCTATATGTATTATCTTTCGTCTCAAAACAGATAGTTCTTTGAAGAAAACAAAAATAGTGAAAGCAATTGTAGCAAACACAATTTGAAAGAATTAATTCTTACTTTTGCTTATGGCAAATGGCAATCTGATACTTGGAATCGATCCCGGAACAAACATCATGGGTTACTGTATTTTGCGTTTCAAAAACAGCAATTACAAAATTATCAGTATTGGTAGCCTTAAGCTCAATCGATTAAATTCTCATCTCGAAAAGCTTAATGGAATTGTTGAATTCATGCAGAAACTCCTACTAGAACACAAACCAGATGTACTTGCAATCGAAGAGCCATTTTTTGGAAAAAATGTTCAATCGATGCTCAAACTTGGCAGGGCTCAGGGAGTTGTGATGGCCATAGCCATGGCGCAACAGATTCCCATTGTGGAAATCACTCCCCGGCGAGTAAAGCAATCGGTTACCGGAAGCGGCTCGGCCTCTAAAGAACAAGTAGCGTCGATGGTTGGTGTTATTACAGGCTTAGATATCAGCCTCCTTGATGCTGATTCGACCGATGCAGCCGCAATTGCAATTAGTTATACACTACAAAAAAACCATGCAACTACTTCAGTAAAGAAAGTTAAACCTAAAAATTCTTGGGAAGCATTCCTAAGAGATAATCCCGGCAAAGAGGTTAAATAAAACACGAACTTATCTGGACAGCTATTTCACTCAATTCATCTTTCGACAACTCTAACTTTGGCTTACTGAATTCAATGTCGCTAATACCATTAATGGGTACAAGATGGACGTGAGCATGAGGCACCTCGAGACCAATAACTGCAACTCCCGTACGCTTGGCAAATTTGCAAGCATCAATAGCCTTGGCCACACGCTTCGAAAACTGCATTAATTCATTCAAGAGAGTAGAATCCAAATCAAAAATATAATCTACCTCCTTCTTGGACACCACCAATGTATGGCCTTTTGCCAAAGGTTTAATATCAAGAAAAGCAATGCAATGTTCATTTTCGGCAACTACAAATGCAGGAATTTCTCTATTAATTATTTTGGTGAAAATACTTGCCATTAGTTATTTAATTTCAATAAGTTTAAACTTAATTACGCCGGCAGGGGCAGTAACTTCAACACTCTCTCCCTCTTTCTTTCCCAGCAAACCTTGGGCAATGGGGCTATTGATAGATAGTTTTCCCAACTTCAAATCAGCTTCCTGATCGGGAACAAGAGTATATGTCATCCTTTGTTTCGTTTTAGCATTTTCAATTGTTACAACCGAAAGAATACGAGCACGTGAATTGTCAAGCTTCGACTCATCAATTATTCTACTTGTGCTGATAAGATCCTGCAATTGCGAAATTTTCAGCTCAAGTAAACCCTGAGCATCTTTTGCTGCATCGTATTCAGCATTTTCAGATAAATCGCCCTTCTCTCGAGCTTCGGCTATTTGCTGTGAAATAGAAGGTCTTTCAACCGTTATAAGATGTTCAAACTCGGCCTTGAGCTTGTCAAGACCTTCTTTGGTCAGATATGTGATCTTTGCCATTGATTCTTCACTTAATTAGGTGATATAAAACGAACAAGAAGACCCCCTTAAAAGGCCCTCTTGCTCGACAAAGGTACGATTTTTTTATATAGTCGTGTCTGAAAATTTAAAGACTAATACGTGCTCCGATACAATGTGTTCCCTGATAAGGGTTCGATGTACGATAGGAATAATCAATCGAAAAGGATGAACCTTTTTCTTTATTCAAAGGAACCTGCACTGTGATACCAGCTGTTGGACCAGTATAAACAGAGGTACGTTCATTCGAATCAAACATCCCTTTTTCGTAAGACAAACCACCGCGTAACATCAGATAGTCATTAAAGTTGTACTGCAATCCACCCGCAAAAACGTCCTTTCCAAACGAATTTGAAGTAAAGCTGCCTGCAAGTGTAATAGTATGGTTGTCACTAATCAGAAAATCATAAGCAGCACCAATATTCAAAAGAGCTGGCAACTGAAACAGTACCGAGCGCTGCTCTACTGTCATCAGAACGTCAGTATTATTGGGGCTTCCTCTAAAGGAAAGACCATCGCCAGAGAACTTCATAGTCGGGCCAATATTGCGAAGAGCAATACCGAAATGAATATTCTCATTGTCGCCAGTCAGATATTGAATACCAGCATCGATAGCAACACCTTGAGCGCGGTTATCTGCAATTGATTCGGAAATGATCTTCAAGGCAATACCTCCATAAATACTATTCGAAAATGCTTTTGCATACGAAAGGCCGATGTTCATAAACGAAGGCTTGAAAGTCCCAATACCTCCTTCAGGTAAATCAACAGTTGTAATCATGATATCACCAAAGCTCATGGTCATAACACCAAGGCTTAAAACACCAGTTTCACCAACCTTTTGAGAGAAACCAAAAGCGTTTACAGAAATACCAGATCCTTTGAGCCATTCAGTACGGGCAAACATCACCTCTGTGCTTTTTGTGAAAGCTGTACCCGCAACATTGAGATACATTCCTTCCAACCCTTTCACACAAGATGTATTCGACATTCCCCACCCCGAGCTACGGGCAAAAGGCATAATGAGCAATTCACCAGCACCCGCTTCCCCAGCACGGTCTTCGTTTCCAGCCAATACCTGGTTAGCAGGCAATACTAGAGCAACCATGAGAATTGATACCAACAGGTTTTTCATATTATTTTTCATTGTTGTTGTTCTTTAGGTGTTATGACTAGAATGAGTTAAGGTCAATCGGACGTAATGAACCAAACCACTTAATGGTGCGTTCACCAACTCCCGGTGCATTTACATGAATTAAATACAGACCTCCCGATATCGGAATACCTGCAGTATTCTTGAGATCCCAGTCGAGATATGTTGTATTGGGGTCGTCTTTGGTAAAACGACGAATCAAAATACCATCAACAGTAAAGATGCTAATTGTACAGCTGGAAGGAAGATTGGTAAATTTAACCCTGTTATCGAGCTGATTTTCTTCGTATCCACTATAGGCATAGTATGGATTCGGAACAACATTTATCAAATCAAGTGCTGTTTGAGCTGCAGCTACATCGCCGGTTTTTGTAGCAATATCTGAGGTATTAAAGCTATACATCGGATAGTTTTTATTCACCGGAGTAGACGATCCATATGTTGAATAATTAGCAGCATATGGTTTAGAAACTCTAATTCTAACACGGCAATCGTTGCTCAACCACGTTTCGTTGAATGCGGTGAGAGGAATAGTAACCCACATAGCATGCGTGAATACATTTCGCAGGTTTGTGTTTCCGCCAGCAAGAAGTTTATCATAAATCCAGTCTCCTTCGTCATAAGCAGGAACGTCGCCAGTGAAATTATCTCCATTATGTCCAAAAACATAAATGTAATGTTCTCCACCAAAAAGCACTTGATTGAGAGCTTCGTAGTTTGAAGTCGGATTCAATAACATATCACGGCCATTTTCACCAATCAGCCAACTATTTTCACCAAAAACAATATTGAGACGTTCTCCTGTTTCTGCATTTACTGCATATCCGGGGAACCAACCCATTCCTTGAGCTTTTCCATCATATGTAGCTTCAGCTGTGCCCGTATTGCCATTTTTATCAACAGAGGCATGCTTACGCAAACCATACTTTGATGCACCACCTTCCGACAACAAAGCGTCGTCGCAGGTCTCAATAATAGGACAACGTGTCCACATCGACTTATCATTGGTAAACACAATATCTACACTAGCAAGATTAGCCATTTTATTAATCGCCTGAAATCCAGCAATACTAGCATTTCCGGGATTATCAGCAAGATTCGATACCAAACGATAAGGAGCCCAGGTGCCGCCCATTACTTTCTCGTAAAACTGACCATTATCAACATCTTTGTAGTCATTGTAGTCAGGTGCATCGGGATCGACAACCGTTCCTGAACGTATCCAGTTGTAAACAGTAGGACCATCCATATCGGGCACACCGCTCAACCACTGATGCGCAGGATCGGTGTATTCAACTTCTGCATATATAAATCCATTGGTAGGATGAGTTTGATCGCCAGGTTTGAGGCTCTGAACAATTGAAACGGACAATCCCAAATCAATAAAAATTTGTTCATAAGATGAACTGATGTTATGATCAGATTTATTGGTCGAAACCAAGTTGCCTGACAAATCATATTCTTCCAATGTCCAGTTTGCAGAATCTATCGAAGACAATGTATCAAAACGCAGGTAGTATTGAGCTGCTTTTACATTCAATGGATCAATAACCTTAACATCAATAGGCCCCATACCATTTTCATATGTAGGAGTAAGCATAATGGTGTTTTCAGCAATATATTTACGGCTTTCAGATGTTAGCTCTATCTCACGACCACCATTTCCTTGCCCCTCAATCCTAGTGATTTTTGGGCCTTCACCATATTCGGCATTAATAATAGTGCCATATGCTTCTGGATCTGGAATGTGAGGAATAGCGGTATAAACTTTAATATTCTTGCGTCCAGCCAAATATGGTTTTTGCTGACCATTCAGAGAAGCTTCTCCTGGAATTTGGTATGCCGGATCCTGTGAATATTTTTCGTACTCATTATAGGCATAAGCTATAACCAAAAAGTAATACTTTTTATTGTTTATAAGACGGTTATCGCCAGATGCAAATTGATCTTCAAGAATACGGAACGAATGGATAATTCCTTCATCATCACCATCCACTTCCTCTCGAGGTACTACGGCACCCAAATCATCAGAATAGTAATAATTAATCAGCCTGGAAACTCCATTTTTAATGTCACATTGAGCAACAAGGCGTGCTTTATCAGTGTCATATATATCAGTTGCTGAAACCGAAACTTCACTTAACTGGAAAATCTGATATCCTTCAAATTTGTAAATTGAGTCGTATTTCATACTATCCGGTGAAACAATTGAGGGATCACCTTCTTCGTACATTTCAAGATTATTATTACTTGCAAGATTGTTTGTCAAATACAAGATTACTTCCTTGTCCAGTTCCTGAATTGTCATGTCTGGAGCATCAGGTCCATCAACCACTTTAAAACAGTTGTCGAATAACCTTTGACATTTATCATCAACCTGACGTAACAGCTCTACAGAAGCAAACGGGCCACCCGAAGTAGCACGAGCCCATGGAATACCAACTGTAATATAATTTAAAGCTCCAGGTCTCAGAGTGAATGGGCCTGCAGACTGCATAAAACGACGGTCATTGGGAAGGTTTCCTGCAGTTTCCTCAGTCCATTTTTTATCACCATTAGGAGGAACTCCACCTGTACCCCAATCACAGGGATCGGTTTCATCAGGAAACATAAAGTCGCAGTTCGGGCCATAAGCACCTGATGATACGTGAGCATTACCACCGTACATCATAATAGTGTTATCTTTCCAAATACCACGGAGAAAATTGTAATACTCAACTGCCAATTCTGGATCGGTCATGTATTCAGGGGCGCCATTGGTTGTATTATTATGATAAACAAAACGACGCATTCCATATCGTTCATCATCAATTATATTGTTGCCAAAGTTCACTCCATTAACAGCTTCATTACAGTTTTGAGTAATGATAGCTCCAGATGTATCAACATACTTCAAAAAAGCCGGATTATCCATTCCGTCAGGATCCATATAAGGTCCCTGAAAGAAATCGATACCAATAGCGGGTGGTTGATCGCCGTAACCAAAAGCGCCATCACTGTCTTCGTCGTATGCATCACCATTATAAGCATATCCCAATCCACGTAATACATCACAGCCAATATAATCGTCTTTCGAACCACCCAAATCAGGGTCTGTCCACAACGACATATAAGTTTCCTGCAATGTATAAGTAGAACGGTTAATAATTTCAAACGAATAAAAAGTCATGTTGTTGATCTCATCGTTTGTTGAAAAAGCAAAAGCCTGCGCACGAATTTCAAGACCAATTGCATTACCTTTTGTTTCTGTATGCACGTTTCCTTTATCATTAAAAACCCACCAAATAGTTTGATCCCCTTTTAGCACCTGATCAGCAAGAAGACCTCCACTTACAATACCCATTTCGGTTTCTTTGGTTGGTGTTGTTTGATGACAAAGATCGTTGTTAATATCATAGTATGGATAATCGCCATCTTCAGGATTATAAACACCATCTTCATTTTCATCGTAAAATGGAGCAAGATAAAACGACTGTCCAAGACCGGGATCACCATGAGCAGGATAATTATCCGGCGAAAAATAACTTGGCATTTGGTAGTCGGGATAATCAGCAGGGTTTGCACGATAGGCCAGAAACTCATCTACGTCTTTACGATAGATAACATTGAGTTTGTCATACTTTATACAAGTCTCTGCACCGACTGCAGCTGTTCCATCAATAGTCAGAGGTCCTGTCCAAAAATCGTTACCATTTCCCCGATAACGCTGAGCAGCAAGCTTTAACTGGCCATTAACATCAGTTCCCCCAATCCATAATGCACCAGCAAACATTGATGTTTTTGATGATCCGTAAGGAATTTCATACTCGGCTACGTCAGCTAAATCCCACCACATATCACCGCCCGAATTAATACGGGCTCTAACATTATTGATTTTCAATTCCGTGTTTACCGATCCAGGCAAACAACCAGCTGCTGACGATTTCAGCATTTGTGTATTCTGACGATCTTGCGAAGAACGGTTATTGTCAATCGGAACCTGACGGGCAAATGTACTCATTGCCGGAACCATCAGCCCGATCAATAACAACGATACAATTATATTCTTTTTCATAACTCTTTTTTTTTCGATGATTTAGAAACTGAAAGCTACACCAAAACGAATTCTCCTTGGCAGACTGTAGTTATAAGGACTATCCAGACGCAAAGCATATAATGTGCGGAAAGCATCAGGATCGACCTGAGCATTAATACCAGCCTGATATTCAGCTGCAGCAAGATAACCATCATCGTCGGGATTACCAGTTGCACGATATACAGCCATAATGTTTTTGCTGTTTAGCACATTGAGAATTTCAAAGTAAACATTCAATATTGTTTCTTTCTTTCCAAACTTAACATTAATGTCGCGATCTACACGAGCATCAATGCGGAACGACCAAGGAAGACGACTTCCGTTGATCATACCCTGGAGCTGATAGCTTCCTCCCAAAAGTGAAGAAGTCACATTGCTCGAGCGGCTATAAGGAGTTCCCGAACCACCTGTAAAAGTGAAGTTAACACCTGTATTCTGAAGCAAAGGAATAACTTTTACTTTGTCAGTTCCTTCAATCTTACGTGTAATCTTTGGACCATTGTACTTTTTCCCTTCACCATAACGATAATCAAGCACCAAAGTAAAAGCATGACGACGATCGAAATCAAGTGGGTTCAATGTACGAAGGTTGGGTTGGCCTGTACGCACCAAAGTTGCACCTGAAGTAGAATTGGATCCCGTTCCATCGGCAAACTGAAGAGTATAACTGGCTTTCATCCAAACATTAGCATTCTGACGCAAATCGTAAGCAACAGTTAATCCTTTAACCGTTCCAAAGTCGATATTATTAAAGGAATAATAATCGATTGGGTATCCACCATAGAAACGATATGCCTGAACCAAGTCGCGCATTTCACGATAGTAAGCCGAAAATTTCAATGCAGAACGAACACTTAACATCTGCTGAAATCCCAATTCATAATCAACTGTTCTTTCAGGTTTCAATGCCGGATTGTTGATAAACGCCTGCGCATTGGCCTGAATGAAATAATAGTTGGTTGGATCAAGTCTCAATCCATCAGTCGGACGCTTCGAAGTCACATCATAATGTGCAAAAAACAAAGCTTCGTCAGAAATAGGAAATGAAAACGAAATACGAGGCATGTAAGTGAATTGTGGCTCATAATCTTTAAAAGCTGAAGAAGTGGGTTTGGTTAAACCTGGCTCAAGCAAATACGGAGCTATTCCGCTTGATGTTGAAATGGTTGCAGGGTCAGTAATCTCAATACCCTGAGCATTGTACCAGGTATCACCATCGCGGTAACCTAAGATAGATGTAGGATTAGAAACATTGTCAACATAAACAACATAGTCGCCACCCATATTAGCGGGGTGTTCGCCAAGATCATTCACTTGCCCAACTGTTTTAGCCTCATAAATTAAATACTGATCTTTCAAAACCATTTGATTAGCATCGAAACGATCAACACGCAGGCCAATATTGAAAATCAGATCCTTAAAAGCAAATTTATCCTGAATATAACCGGCCATGTAAATCGGTTCGAAGGCAGGAATATCACGTGTGTAATTTCCGTCGGCATCCTGCTTTGTAAAGAAGTCGTCAAAACTTGGCTTATAGGAAAGTTTTTCTCCAGTATGGTCATAACCATAATATGTAACATACGAATTGCCTTCGTTGAGTAATTCATCAGCCGAAAACCAGTTGATACTGAATAAAGAAGGATCGTATGAATCAACATCAATCCAATCGGTTCCATTAACAGGCAATCCAAGAGCTTCACGAAGGTTGATATCAAAATACGACTGACTTGCGCCATCATAAAGTCGGTCAAACTCAACTGTATCCTGAAAAACGCCATAATCGTCATAAATCAGAATTGGGGTCGAACTTAACTGTTCAATATGTTTGTTGGTCAGCTGACGCATACGAGTCCATAAACTAACTGGTGCGTAACCAATATAAGCCTGTGTCAATTGTTCGTATTGAATTCCAAATTGGAATGCATGGTTTCCAATATCTGCAGAAGCATTTGCAGTAATCCCGATTTGAGTCTCGTCGAATTTCGAATACTGATCATATATTGTTCCGGGAGCTGACCAAAGTGAATAGATCGACTCTGGTTGCTGACCATTCAACAAGGCACCTGCGCTCTGAATAGTAGTATAGTTGGTATAAAAACCACTATTCAGCGGATACAAGCTATAGTACTGCGAAGTATAATTTGATGTAATGGGATTGTCTGCACTTGGTTCGTATGTAACCAAGGTATCAAAGTAGTTATTGAGCAAATAAACATTATACAGTCCCTGATCTTCGAGATTACCAAGCTCGTACGATTTCGTTTTGTAGGTATTGAATATACCCCAGTGACCATAAGCAAACAAATTATCTTTGTGTTCAGGATCCTGAACTGTTTGCGTACTTCTGGAATAATCGGCCTGAATATTATAGAAAACATTCTTGACAATAGATTTGCTAGATGTATCCGATTTAAACCTTTGTGTAAAACGTCCAAAAACACGCCACTCATTGGTAATAACCTGTGGGTAGTTTTTGTAATTGAACATCGAAGACCCATGAATGTAATTAATATTATTGCTGTAGTTCAACGAACCCCCAAAAGTAAGATTGGTTGTACTGGTTGTTTTAACATCAATCTTCCCTGAAAGGCTTACACTACGGTTTGGAGCATCGGTTTTTGCTTTAATTTTATTCAGGTCGTCCATTGTAACAAACTGTGCATTCTGGAAAGTTCCAAAACCAGTTCCCGATGGGCGAAGAGGATTCTCCTCAATATATGATAAATAGTCGTCGTTGGCAACATAAAGGCCATCGGCAAAGGGTCTGGAGTCTTTCTCGAAAGCAAATTCACCGGCAATAAAGAATCCCAAGATTGCAGTACCACTGGTAGAATCTCTACCTTTAAGCAGTGGCCCCTGAATGGATAAACCAATAAGGTTGTAATCAAAAGCATCCAAAAGCTTGGATGTGATTAATTCGGCACCCATACCAAATTCGCGACTAGCGCCTTTGGTTGTAACATTAACAACACCACCGGTAGCATCTCCATACTGAGCAGGCAGCCCCCCTGTGATAACGGTTACTTGCTCAAGAGCAGACTTCGGCAATGAAGAAGATCCGCGAACACGAACGCCATCAATATATGTTACTGTTCCATCTGAACGCTGACCACGGATACTCAAGTCACCACTACCATCGGCAGAATAAACACCACCAACTGTTACAGCCACAGAGTTTGCATCGCGACCTGCCATTTTTTCAATTTCTTCAGAGGTAACAGTACCTCCAGAAGATCCACCGTCTTTCTCGATAAGAGGAACCTTGTAATCAACCACCTCAAAAGTAGTAAGTGTTACAGCGGTAGATTCCATTTCAATATCAAGGAAAGTGATATTGTCGGATTTAATAAGCACGCCGGCATACATAAGTGGCTTGTAACCCACATAAGTAGCTTTTACATCGTAAGTTCCGGGAGGAATTGGCTTGATGGTGTAATTACCATCAAAGTCGGTAGTGGATCCACCAAAATTCTTTCCACCAGATTCAATGATGATGTTTGCAAAAGGAATCGGTTCTTTGGTTTCCTTGTCCACCAGTTTCCCTTTCAACGTACCGGATGACTGAGCAAGAGCTGCAGCACTCACAATCAACGTCAATCCTAAGACAGAGAGTAGTTTTCGAAACATATTTGGTTGGTTTATTTAAAAATTCTTTCTTATTTTGAGCGGGTAAAGTTATAAAGATTTACGTTTCCGCCTAGTTTTTTTTTGAAAATCGGGTAAAGATTTTTTCTCCTCAAAAATATTTTGGTTGTAAAATTTCCGAATAAATGACAGCTTTTTTAGGGTCAAATTCTTTCATAAGGGGATGAACACGGTTTTCCGTTTTTATCAACATTTTTTCATTTCCTTCGTGATTATGAAGATCCGAAACAATATTGCCGCCTTCGGAAAATGAATCCCCCGAATTTTCAAAAGCCTGAAATTCAACCATCGGTTTATAGGCCATTTCCAACGGAATATAGCCAGTAGATTCAACCGTCTCTTCTTCGTAATGCGATTCTGACCCGATTTGGGTTTCAGAATTAACAGCAACTGGTGTGATTGGGGATTGATTTCCCGCAAACATTTCAATTAATTTCTCTATTTCAGAGGAAGTACTGTAAGTTTGCTTTGGCTGAGGAGAAGCATTCTTTTGCTGCATGGCCATCTTCGCAGCTGCCTGCTGTTTTTTAGCCGCTTTGCCAAAGTAAGAGATAACTCCCCAAACGACCAATACGACGATTAATCCTAAAAATTGCTCCATTTACTCTAGTTTGGTTGATTCAAAATTTGCACCTTAAAATTATAACAAACCATTCATATCCACTGCCTCAATCAGAGAACGGCTGTAACAAAAAAGTTAACGGTATTAAAGTTTGTTAATAATACCCATCACTAACTCCTTTTTTCGTCTCGAAATTGGAATTTCACTTCCATCTTTCATCACAATATAGCCTCCATCGTTCCGAACAACAGTTTTGATAAAATTGATATTCACTAAATGCGATTTGTGAGGACGCATAAAGTCTCTTCCCTTCAGATGTTCTTCAATTTCTTTCAATGTTTTTGAAACAATTATTCGCTTGCCTCCATCAAGAAAAAAATTGGTATAGCAATCATCGCTTTGACAACGAATAATATCACCGGTATCGACTACATGCATTCCTTCAAAAGTATGTAAAACGATCTTCCTTGGTTCTGGCGTAAGATTTTCCCTCAACGCCTGAAAACTAATAGCCAAATCGGGACTTGCTATGCGTTCGTTGTGTTTGTCTACAGCTTTAATCAAGTCGTCTGGCACAATAGGTTTAAGCAAATAATCGAGCGCACTAAATTTAATGGCTTTAATAGCATACTGATCGAATGCTGTAGTAAAAATAACATTGAAATCAATTTCCGCAAGAAGCTCAAGCAAACGAAACCCACTTCCATCAGGCATCTGAATATCAAGAAACACCAAATCGGGCGTATATTGCTTTATTATCTCAAGGCCGGAGGCTACATCCTCTCCCTCTCCCACAACCTGAACATCTGGGACATATCGCGTCAGCAACCCCTTCAATGTCATGCGCGAAGCATCTTCATCGTCAACAATTACAGCTCTTATCATGATTTCAATTTGTTTTCAAAAATACAAGTTTTTTTTTATTCGGTTCAACCCAAATCATAAATCAATACAGGGTATTACCAAGCGCACCCTTGTACCAATAGCTTTCCCATCACCATCCTTCAAATCAATAATTTCAACCGAAATTTTATTTTTCAACTGCGAATTAAGGATATCCAGCCGTTCTTGCGTGATAATTATTCCCTGCGATTTTTGACCCAATCCGCTTTGTTCCTTAATTTCGCGAGCCCTGTCTCGACCAATTCCGTTATCTTCAACAACGCACAAAATATACTCACCTTTCATCCACATCTGCACAAGAAGGTTACATTGTCCGCTTTTTTTGTTCATCAAACCATGAATAATTGCATTTTCAATATACGGTTGAACAATCATTGGAGGAATCCCTATAAACTCAGTATCTATGTTCTGATCGAGCATGATTTCATAGACAAACCTATTGTTGAACCTCATGTTTTCAAGTTCAATGTAATATTTAAGCAGACTTATTTCCTGTGATACGGGAATATGTGTTTCGCGACTTGTTGTTAAAATCAGACGCATTAGTTGGCTAAATTTTGCCAGATAATTAATTGCCTTTTCGGTATCACTGGCCAAAATATAGCTTTGAATTGAGTTTAATGAATTGAAAATAAAGTGCGGATTCATCTGCAAACGCAAAGCTTTCTGTTCGAGATCAAACATTTGTTTTTCAATTTGGAGCATTTTGCCCGCAACTTCGTTCTGATTGCGCACTTTGCGAATTCTTCCTCTGATAAACAACCACGTGATTACTATCATTATTACAACAAGCAATATTCTAAAAAGCCAAGTTTGATAAAAAGGAGGTTCTACAATGATAATGAAAGAAATCCCCTCTTCGTTCCAAAGTCCATCACTATTTGAGCCTCTGACCTGAAAAATATATGTACCAGGTTTCACATCGGTATACTCTGCCGTACGACGCATGGCATCTGTCTTAATCCAATCTTTATCGTAATTTTTCAATCGATAGGAATAAAGGTTTTTGCTTGGATTGGTAAAATCGAGCGCCGAAAAAGAAATCGAAAAAAAGTTATTGTCATAATCAAGGACTATTGTATCTCCATTTTCAACATATCGTCCATAAGGCTTGTTAAATATTTTAAAGCCAGTAATAACAATGGCAGGAATCTGATCGTTGGTTTTAATCTTTTCAGGATTAAACAAATTGAACCCGTTCATACCTCCAACTGCAATTCGGCCATCATCCAGCATAAAAGCGGCTCCCAGGTTAAATTCATGGCTTTGAACACCATCATTGATATCGTAATCAACAAACATCCCCGATCGGGGATTGAATCGTATAAGCCCTTTGTTCGAAGTCAGCCACAAAAAGCCTTTTTTATCTTCGATAATATCGTAAATCACATTATCCGGCAATCCATCACTTGCGGTATATCGCCGAATTAGTCCAGATTGCCTGTCATAACTATTCAGTCCGCCTCCCATTGTTCCTATCCACAATATTCCTTTTCGATCTTCGAAAACCGACAAAATCCGATCGTTCGATAAACTATTAGAGTTGCCACTCAGATTACGAAAAACAAATATTTTTCCTGTTTTCGGGTCAAGGCGATTCAGTCCACTAAAGGTACTTATCCAAACAATCCCACTTCTATCGACAAGGATGTTATTTACAATATTACTACTGATTGTACTCTCACTGGCATAACCGGGCGAAATCCAATTAACAAATTCTCCTGTACCCAGATCGAGACGGCTCACTCCGCCGTAGGTTGCAATCCACAAATGGTTATTGTTATCGGGAACCATTTTCCAAATAGTATTTCCAGCCAATCCATCTGATTTGCCCGCCAAATATTTATGCTTAATATGCCCAGATTGATCTAGAACAAACAAACCGGCTTCGTTTGTCCCAACCATTATATCACTATTTCCAAGCACAGTCATGTATCGTACTGGCTGACTACCAAATTCATTTAGAGAAAAATGTGAAAAGACATTTGTTTCTACATTAAACTCAACCAACCCATTTTCAGTCCCAACCAACAAATTTCCATTATCCAAACTTACAAAGGACCAAATAAGGTTGTTTCCAAAATCGAACATGGGGCCGTCAATCCTGAAGTGTGGGAATTTATAGGCAAACGCGGAATATTTATTCAAACCATGCCATGTGCCCACCCAAATTTCCCCAGTACGTCCTTTCAACAAACTGAGTATAGAGTTGTTGCTAAGCCCGTAACGCGAATCGAAACGGCTATAGAAGCTTTTAATGGAACTATCCAATACATTATATATATATACTCCATCCTGATCGGTCCCAATCCACACATATCCATCTTCAGAATAGAGTAGTGCGGAAACAGATTGAATATTGATAGCCGATTTCGAAAAATTGAGCGGTATTAAACTATCATTGCTTTCGGAATAATAGAACAACCCGCATCTTGTACCTACCCAAATATGGTGACTAACTTGAATTGAACAAGTAGTAAAGCCACAACCATTTCCATCATCGTCATGCTTCCCAACCCGATGAATTCTGCGTGTTGACACATCCATAACCGCAATTCCTCTTGGAGTTGAAACCCAAAGCCGATTGTTTTCATCCAGCATCAGATCATTAATTATGTCGTGTGGAATAGTATTGGGATTGTACGTATTGTAGTGGTAGGTAGTGAATTTTCCGGTTTCAGCTTCGTAGCTACATAAACCACGGCTGGTTCCAATCCACAGGACACCCGATTTATCAAAAACAAGTGATGAAATACTATCGGACGGAAGACTATTGATATTGTAGAAACTATAGAAATAGGTCTTAAACGAGTCGGTCTTAAACTGATACATATTAAGTCCTTTATCGGTTCCAGCCCAAATATTACCGTTTTTATCCTCGACCAATGCATTAATAGTTTCGTTGCTTATTTTCCCCTTAGGTCGGTTATAGTCTGGTTTGTAAACCATAAACTGATACCCATCGAACCGATTAAGTCCATCCCAGGTTCCAATCCAAATGAAGCCTCTAGAGTCCTGAAGCAGACACTGAATAGTATTCTGAGAAAGGCCTCGCTGATAATTCAGGATTTCTGAAGAATAGCTGTCAAATTTAACATCACTGCTTTGCTGAGCCTGTAAAAAGAGAGGGAGCAACAGCAATGTTGATAAAACTACAGTATTTAAAATGGTTCTCAATTTGGTTGATTTGCGAAATACAAATATACACGATTTTACACCATAGGCAATCCCAATTCAGTTAACGGTTGAATTTGTTTTGTTTTTGAGAATTAGGAAATGTCGATTAAACAAAAATGAGAATGAAAACAATGTTTCATCCTCATTCTATTTTGTTGCTCCTCCTTCAGGACTTGAACCTGAGACCCTCTGATTAACAGTCAGATGCTCTAACCAACTGAGCTAAGGAGGAATGAATTTCCAACGATTTGGGAGTGCAAAAATAGAAAAAATTTTAATTGGTGTGCATTTTTTTCTCATTTTTGCAAAAAAAATTCATGAAAATAATCGGAATAGGCAATGCCTTAACAGATTTGATGACCCAAATAGACACGGATGAAATCCTTGAGATGTTAAAATTACCCAAAGGCAGCATGCAATTGGTTGATAGTACAACATCGAAAAATGCCTCGGAAGTGACAAAGAATTTCAAGCAAAGCATAGCGAGTGGTGGTTCGGCGGCAAACACTATTCATGGTTTGGCCCGATTAGGAATCGAAGCCGGCTTTATCGGAAAAACAGGAACAGATGACATTGGACTCTTTTTTGAAAACGATATGCGCAAAGCTGGTATTAAGACTTATCTTATTCATTCAAAAACGCCGAGTGGGCTTGCCTTGGCTCTTGTATCTCCTGACGGAGAGCGTACATTTGCCACGTATTTGGGTGCTGCCGTAGAATTAACCGCAAGTGATATTGACAAAAACATTTTGAGCCAGTACGATATTCTTCATATTGAAGGTTATTTGCTTCAGAATTATGAATTAATTTCTCATTCAATTGAATTAGCAAAAGAGCTAGGGCTTCTCGTCTCGCTGGACCTGGCAAGCTACAATGTTGTTGAAGAAAATATTAATTTTCTGAACGAAATAGTTGCAACCTATGTTGATATTGTTTTTGCCAACGAGGAAGAAAGCAAAGCTTTTACGGGAATGGATCCCGAAGAATCAGTAAAACACCTGGGGAAAATAGTCGACATTGCAGTTGTAAAAACAGGTCCTCACGGATCGTTTGTATCTATGAATGGCGAAGTTGTTCATATTCCGACAACACGAATAGTGCCAATTGATACAACCGGGGCCGGCGATTTGTATGCCGCTGGATTTTTGTACGGCCTTGCAACAGGGAAAACGCCTTTTGAATGCGGAGAAATGGGTACTAAACTTGCATCCGAAGTGATTTGCCATATTGGTGCAAAAATTCCTAACGAAAAATGGTCATCCTTCAGGCAACTTTAACGAACAATTTCTGTCTCTCCTTTACTCAAAAATATTTTCAGATTACTTTTGCCTCTCTGCTTTAAACTTTCAACATCATCTCATGTCTAACGAAGTACAAATTCGCCCTCAATGAAAAGATCTTTTTTAACGTTGCTCGCTTTCTCAGTTATCATTTCAGTATTTTCACAAACAGCGCCAACAGCCGATTCAAGAGTGGAGTCATTTTTTGGAAAGTCCAAGATTAATGAATGGCAACAGCATTCGCCCGACTCTATATTATATTATAATTTTTTTGTTGGGCATTCCTTCGAAGTTACCAATGGGGACTATCTTGCGAACAGACCCGAGATCGAGGATGCTGCTATATTAACGTTATCGGAATCAGATGCGCAGCTATTAACAACGCGTCCTTACGAATTCAATATATTACCACTGGGATTGAAGTGGGATGAAAACAAAACTGTTTACTATTCTATAGAAAACACAGGCTTTTATCTGGTTCTTCACCCTTTTAGTTATATCAACAAAAAATTTCAATCAGGGAAATAGGAGACTTTTCAATGAAAATCATTACCACCATATTCATTTTGTTTTTCGGTGCAGCATTTTTGAGTGCTCAAACTGTTATTAACCTAAATGCCTCCACCCACAATACCACTCAGAATGGCTGTGCCTACTGGTTTTACGACGATGGTGGTGTTGGAGCTAACTACACCAATAGTCAGGACAGATGGATAACTTTTGCAAGTTCAAGCGGGACAAATACTCATATCCGCCTAAGCTTTGCTTCGTTCGATATTGAACCAGGCGACACTCTGATAATCTATGATGGGCCCACCACTACTTCTCCGATACTGGGTAAGTACAACAACAACAATCCTTTATCGGGTGCTGTTACCATTGTTCAGTCATCGGTGTCAAATGTTTCAGGCAATTTGACAATACGATTTAAATCAAATGCCAGTACAGTTTCAGCTGGCTGGAATGCGTCTGTTTCGTGTATCCCTCAATGCCAACAGATTAATGCTGCTGTTGATACACTCGAAATGTTTCCTTTACCCAACGACAGTAATTATGTCGATATTTGTTTAGGCGATGTTATTACTTTTGCAGCATTAGGTGATGGTCCCGGAGTTTTCCCCGAAAACGACCTTCTTTACCATCAGGATAGCACAACAACCCTTTTTATTTGGGATTTTGGTGATGGTACCATTGACACCGGCAGAGTTATTAATCATTTTTACCCTAATGCACAAGGGTATGATGTCTTTCTGACTGTAATAGATAGTCATGGCTGTACAAATACCATGTTACTTTATTTACGTATAAGAATTTCAGCCAATCCCATTATAGACATAAAACCACTTCCCGATATTTGTGTTGGCGACACTATCGATTTACTTGTTGGCGAAAGTGCTACTTCAACTATTGTTGTTGCCCCAACAGGTTCGTTTCAGATTGCCACAGAAATGTACGACAGTACAACTTTTATTCCCGATGGCCCCAGTTGCTTGCCAAACTGCTATGGAACTCCTGTTACATTCTCATCTTTTCCTCCCGGGGCAACAATTCAAAGTTCTTCGGATATCGCTTCTATCTGTATGAGTATGGAACACACTTTTGTGGGCGATCTCAGCTTTAGCATTATTTGTCCCAATGGCTCGAGCGTAGTGCTTGACAGCTATGACAACAGTGGAGGATCCGATTTTGGTATTGCCAACTCATCCGATGGAAGCCCTACCTGTAGTGCAGCTGCAAATCCACCGGGCACCGGTTGGACATATTGCTGGTCTGAAGTATATCCTCAGCAAGGACTTCTTAATAATCTTGACGCAGGAACAAGTCCAATTCCTGCAACAGATACAATTAACAACACCGGGTATATCACACCACAAAATCCACTTTCAGGATTAGTTGGATGCCCATTGAACGGAACATGGAGTATTCAGATTTGTGACGAATGGAGCATTGACAATGGCTATGTTTTTTGGTGGTCGCTCACTTTGCTCAATCAAACGCAAAGCGGAGCCTGGTCCTATACTGTTCCCATTGATTCAGTCACCTGGGCCGGACCATTTATTTACAGCACTTCCGACAGTACTGCATATGTTGCTCCCAATGCTGCAGGCACCTATAATTACACAGCAACGGTTTGGGATGAATATGGTTGTTCATACGACACCACTCTAACTGTAAATGTTTTAGCCAACCCCGAACCTTATTTAGGTCCCGATACTATTAGTTGCGAAGGAAGTGTTATTCAACTCGATGCTGGCAGTGGAACTCAGTATTTCTGGTCAACTGGAGCTGTAACTCAGAACACAACTGTTGACTTGTCGGGAACATACGCAGTTACTGTTGCAAATAGCAACGGAAATGTTACTTGTTATGGCTCAGACACTATCGATGTTATATTTGTACCCTGGTCTAGTGTGAATCTTGGACCTGATCAATGTGTACCTTATGGACCTGTTTCTCTTGACGCTCAAAATCCAGGATACACATACGTTTGGTCAAATGGCGCAACCAGTCAAAATATTGATGTCAACTCAACGGGTACATATTGGGTAAATGTATCTTATGGCAATTACAACTTATGCAGCGATGCTGACACCGTTGTAATTACAATTATACCTCCAGCCGATTTAGATCTTGGCCCTGATGTGGATATGTGTAAACATGAATACAGAATTATTGACGCTTCGCAAAGCTCATCGTTGTATACTTATTTATGGTCAACCGGATCAACAGCTCCTTACATTACAGTTGAGAATGTTCCTGTTGGATTGCACAACTATACAGTAACAATTACAGGATGTAATGCTGTTAGCGACACAATAAATGTTAATGTTATTGCTTGCGACCTTACAATTCCCAATGTAATCACTCCAGGAAATGCAGACGGACACAACGATGTTTTTGAAGTAACCAATCTTAACTACTATCCCAACAGTGTTCTTCATGTTTATAACCGTTGGGGGAAAATAGTCTACAAAAACGAAAATTATCAAAACGATTGGGATGGCGAGGATTGCGCTTCGGGTACGTATTACTATATTCTGAAGGTGAATTTTGGTAATGAAGAATATGAAGAATACCATGGTACAATAACCATTTTAAGAGCAAATTGACACGGCTTTCATAAAATAAAAACCAGCTTAATAGCTGGTTTTTTTATTTTAATAATCCTTCGTCCCCCAGTTTTCCAAGGAGTTGGGTGAATTCTTTTGGATGCATTGCATCTTCCAGTTTATTATCTCCAATTCTTGTTCTGCAAAGAGAACCCAAATAAGCTCCCGAGTTCAATGCAATGCCAAAATCGCGCGCAAGAGAACGAATATATGTGCCTTTACTACAAACAATTCTAAAATCCACTTCAGGAATTTCCACCCTTGTTATTTCAAAAGAATAAATTGTTACTGGCCTAGTTTTAATCTTAATATCTTCGCCTTGGCGTGCATATTCGTAAGCTCGCTTTCCATCTATTTTTATGGCACTGTGACTTGGCGGAATCTGCATTATGTCTCCAGTAAAATCAAGAGCCACTTTATAAATTGCTTCTTCTGTAATATGATCAATCGGATATTCGGCATTAACTTCTTTTTCCCTATCGTACGATTCGGTTGTAGCTCCTAAAACAAATGTACCGATGTATTCCTTTTCCTGTGATTGAACAAACTCCATTTCACGGGTTTTCTGGCCTGTGAGAACAATAAGCAGACCCGTTGCCAACGGATCAAGCGTTCCGGCATGCCCAACCTTAATTTTTTCGTTATATTGCCTGCGTAGTGCTGTTTTTACCAAACGAACAGCATCGAACGATGTCCATGTGTAGGGTTTATTGAGAAGAAGTATTTCTCCCGCTTTAAAATCAAACATGCTTAAACAACACTAAGTTCAATACCAGACAAAAGAAGAATTATAATAATTCCGCCGAGAATTATCCGATACCAACCGAATACGCGAAAACCATAACGGGTCAGAAAAGCTATAAATCCCTTAATGGCAAGCAGGGCAACTACAAATGCCACAACATTTCCAAAAGCGAGCAATTGAATATTATCAACTGAACCCAAAATATCGCTGTTTTTATATAGTTTGTACATCGAAGCGCCTAAAATAGTAGGAACTGCAAGAAAAAAACTGAATTCAGCTGCTTGTTTACGATTCAAACCCTGAGTCATCCCTCCAATGATGGTTGCAGCGGACCGGCTTACACCCGGGATAATAGCGACTATCTGAAAAAGGCCTATTATAAATGAATTTTTGTACGAAAACTTTTTGGCAGAATCACTTTGATTAGGGAACCATTTATCGACAAATACAAGGACTATTCCTCCGACTAACAATGCAACAGCAACAACCAGAACACTTTCAAGCATTTGATCAATAACAGCTTCGAGTAAAAAGGCAATCACCAGTGGTACACAAGCCACAATCAGTTTTAGATAAAAGTCTATTGACTGAAAGAAACGTTTTATATACATTACAACAACAGCCAAAATAGCACCAAACTGGATATTGATAATAAAAGCTTTAGAAAATTCATCGGGAA
>PHDB01000104.1 GCA_002842495.1 Bacteroidetes bacterium HGW-Bacteroidetes-6 | reverse complement strand
GAGTTCCATCCAGTGTGACTTTATCGGGGATAATATTGGTTCTTCCGTCGGCAATCATGCGTCCAAACGACAATACAGTTGGAGTTGATGGGTTTGCGATTCGGCTTGAGATTTGTTGCAGAGCAATGAGAATTTGTGCAGCAATCACAACCGGATCGATATTGAGTTCGGGTGTAGCTCCATGTCCACCTTTCCCTGTAATTGTCAAATATATTTCGTCGGTTGAAGCCATGTATTGACCGCTTTTCATGCCGACTTTTCCAACTCGTAGTTGTGGTAAAACGTGTTGGCCAACAATAGCATCGACTTTCGGGTTTTCGAGTACACCAGCCTGAATCATTTTTATTGCACCCCCAGGGAATACTTCTTCGGAGGGTTGGAAAATAAGTTTGAATGATCCATTGAATTCGTTTTTTAAGGAATTCAGAATAAAAGCTGTCCCAAGTAAAGAAGCCATATGTGCGTCATGGCCACAGGCATGCATTATTCCGGCATTTTGACTTCTGAATTCGTGCGTATTCTCTTCAGAAATAGGCAATGCGTCCATATCGGCACGAAGGGCAATACATTTACCGCGATTTTTACCCTGAATAAGAGCTACAACGCCGGTTTCTGCCACTCCGGTTTCGTGTGGGATTTGCCACTCGGTGAGTTTTGTTGCAATAAAGCGGGCTGTTTCTGTTTCGAGGCCAGACAATTCGGGATATGCATGTAAATGACGACGAATTTCAACAATTTCGGGGAAAATCCCACTGGCCGTAACTTTTATTTGATCTTGTAGATTCATATTAAAAATCGAGACTGAATGACAATACATATCTGGGTTTCGATACTTTCAATTCTTCGACTCCCCAGGCAACATCGAATCGGATGAAGTAGCCCATTAGGGTAGTTCTCAATCCCGCACCAAGTCCACCAACGAGTGGATTGCGAGGTTCTTTGACGGTTACCAGAATCGGTTTTTGATAATAGGTGCGAGGAACCATTATATTTTCTTCGGAATAGGGATTTAATCCCAGCCAAGCAGAACCGATATCGCCAAATCCAACAATTTGAAAATTATTAATAAACTCCGATTTGATTGGTCGGTTAAGAATATAGCGAAACAATGGCATTCGAAGTTCGCTGTTAATAACCGCAAAAGTGTTTCCGTTTCTCACGTTTTGAGAAAATCCACGCATATTAGTTGCCAGAGCCTGAAAGGCAAAATTCATACTGGTATCAACCGGCTGGTTGTAGTTGAAAGAAGGGAGAAAAACATTGTCGGTTCCTCCAAGAAAATAAACCACTCTTGTTGATCCAAAAGAAGTTCCAAAAGCAATGCGGTTGGCCCAAATAAAGGTGCGATGGATACGACTGTAATGTCTGAAATCGAACCCTGCTGTAATAAGGTTCAATTTATTGTTGTTAATGCCTTGATAGTATTCCGAAAAGATTTTATAGCGAAGGCCGAAAAGAATGTTTTTCATTGGCGACCTCGTGTTGTCGAATACAAGTTCCATGCGGGTACCAGCCCAAAAACTATTGATATCGGGCTTGGCAAGATTGTCGTCGTTAACGCTTTTAAACACCTGGTTGTCGTATTTCAACAATGCCGTTCCTCTAAGAGCCAATGCAGGCGAAAAAGGCCAGTTGAAAATATAGTTGAAATCGTGAAGATGGTGCTTTATATATGCTGTTTCGGTGACTACATCGTAAGACATTCGATGGAAAACCACTTGCCGATCGAGGCGACGGAACAAATCTTCATAACTCAGAAAATATTCGTTGTTGTCAAGATTCAATGCAAGTCTAGCACCTCCGACAATTCTTTTGTCTTCGAGCAAGTCGGAAGCACCCAATTGGAAAAACGCGTTATTGCCGGCATTCCCATAAATTGGTCCTAAACCATTGTATGGCTGATACGAAGTGTTTAAGAACGAAAAATCGAGCTGGGAAACCATTTTATCGATACCATATTCCACATCGTAATTTTGTTGTTTTGGCAAAACAAATTTGTGAGAGGGCAAGGTGTCTTTTTTTTGTGAATTCGTTTTTGTTGAATTCGAAGGCTTGCTTGTAACCACTGAAAATTTATAATTATACACATTCACTCCCGATGAATCAGAACCTGATGAAACATATCCTTGCTTGTTGGTAGGCTTTGAAGTATTTTTAGGGAGAGTTTCCTTGCTGATAGCCTGAATACTACGTGTTCGATTGCGTTCGGTTGCCCATGATGTTGGTTTTTCCCAGTTCTTATCGATATCGGTTTGAATTAGATTTTTATCAACCACCACTATACGCGATTTATTCCCGATAGTAAACACCATGGTGCCTAAGGATGAATTCTGATAAAATTCCATTTCGCGGATACCTGTGTTAAAATCGGTTGCCGGAGCCATTGCTGTGAAATACCGATAATGAACTGTTGTGTCAACATAAGCAATAGCGCTATCGAAATGACCAATCATTTTGTTCTGAATCCCATTTTCGTCGCTGAGCCACGAAAATTCTTGTCCTTCAGCAGGCATTGGCGACATTTCGGAAGCGAAAGGAGTTTCGGTTATCCGTCGGAGTACGGGATTTTTTGTTTTTGTATCGTATGCGAAAAGATCGTAATAGGATTGGCGTACAATTGTGTCGGAATAATCGACAAGATAGGTTTCTTTCTCAAGTTCGAGAGTGTCGGAAATTCTGTTCGACGAAAAAGCGATTAAGTTATTGTCGATAAATCGTGGCGTCAGATCATCGTAAATATCGTTGGTGACCCGTGTGAAAGATTTGCTGCCCGGATAAAAAAGAAAGATGTCGGAATAGCCATTCACGACAGCCGACATGACCAGAACAGAGCCGTCGGGTGAATAGGCCATATCGAGAACTTTGTTGATATTATCAATATTAATGTCTTCCCGTGTTTTGTCCTCTAGGTTGTAGAGATACAAAATTCTACGGCCTTTTTTTTCGACAACCCAGGCAAAAAGACCAGAAGTTGGATGCCATGCTGTAACCGGAAAACTCATGTCGGCAATATCGTCCATCTTTGTTCCAATACGATACAACTTTTTTTTCTTTCCACTATTTCTATCGAGAATGAACAATTTCTTTTTGTTCACTTTATCGTATGCATATGTAAGATATCGTTCATCGGGACTCACTTTTGCCTGATAGTAAAAATTTTTCTTTTTTATTTTAACAGGCACGTTGCTTTCTGGTGGCAAATTGCGACCAACAACATCGTTTGAATAAAGCGCAGCGTAGTAATTGTACCATTCCGATATCAGATTTTTAAATGAGACCCCCAGAACAAACAAAAAACCACTTTCGACATTGCGCGAGACTTTTGTCATGTAAATAATATTGGGAATTACATTGGCGCCATATCGGTCGACCACATACTTCCAAACTGCATGACCCGCCAATGTTGCATCGGTGCCTTCGAGGTGGTTGAATTTGCGAAAATTACGGTTGAGAATACCATCTCTAAATCGTTCGTCGAGATTGGTACTCCAGTCTTGCGATAAATAGGAAACCAGGCCATTGATATACCAATCGGGCAAAGCCAATAAAGTGGAATTTTTAATATTGGAAACCAATTGTTCTCCATAAAGCATATAGTTGATAATCACCCTAGCGATACCAGCTCTGATTTGTTGCTCGAGATTGAGATAACTTCCGTTAAAATAAAGAAAAACCTTGTTGTCGACGACATTGGTAACACCACCAGTATTGTAAAGCACTTCGTTGTCGAGACCAATATTGGACGACTTCATTTCGCTCATGGTGTTGAAGACTACAAAATGAATTTTACTTTCGGGCTTGTAATTGAGTTTTTGCGATATCTCATCTAATGCAGTGTATGCATATTTTGCGGCATTAATGGTGATTTTACGACCTTCCTGATAAAAGATAAAGTCGAATGCTTCGAATCTGAACTGACTCCAGATTCGTTCTTCGTTGTATTGAATACGATTTTTGCCAAATTTCATTTGACTGCCACTATAAAATTGCGCACTGGCATTGTGGTACAACACAAACGCCGGCAACCAGATCAGCAGCCATATCAAACTTCGTTTTCTCATAAATTACCGTTTTGGCAACGGGCTGGTAAAATTACGAAAAAAAGTTGATTTTATTGTATATGGAGAGCCACGAACCCATGAAAATTCTATTTTTGCAGAAAAACAAATGGGAATAGCTGAAATATCGCGACGAGAATATATCTCTAGAATCAATCGGGTTAAGGATTATATAGATGACAATCTTAGAGAGCCCCTTAGCATTAATCAAATTGCAAGTATTGCCGGATTTTCGCCTTTTCATTTTCATCGGATATTCTCGGCGTTATGTGGTGAAACACTCAATGGGTATATCAGAAGAATCAGGGCTGAAAAAGCTGCAAGAATGCTGATTTCATTTCCCGAGATGCCTGTTGTTGAAATATCGGAATTATGCGGATACACATCGATGTCGGTGTTTTGCAGAACATTTAAAGATATTTTTGGGGTCAACGCTGGCGATTTCCGAACAAAAAAGACGGAAGAAGTTAGCAAGATTCGTCAATCATTGAGCAAGAAAAGTCAATTTTCCATCGAAGAGGACAGCGACCTTTGTTTCATTAAACCAAATGAAGAAAGGAAACAATTTATGAAAACAAACATTGAAGTGAAAACAATGCCGGCATTGAAACTTCTTTATGTAAGGCATACCGGAGCATTCGATCAGATTGGAATGGCATATGGTAAGCTTATGCAATGGGCAGGCCCACGAGGATTGTTGCAGTCGCCGAATTTTAAAACAGCAACGGTTTATCACGATGACCCTGCTATCACAAAAATTGAAAACCTGCGGCAAAGTGCGTGTATTACAATTGATCGTGACGTGAAAGGTGAAGGCGAAATTGGTCGTCTCGACCTGCCTGCTAATCTGTGTGCTGTTGGTAGATTCGAAATAGGCGTGGATGGATTTTCTGACGCATGGAATACCATGTGTTTGTGGCTTACTGAAAGCGGTTTTCAGCCAGGGGAAGGACTGCCGTACGAGCTTTACTACAATAATCAAGAAGAACATCCGGAGAAGAAATTCATTCTCGATATTTGCATTCCCGTGAAGAAGTTGTAATAAAAGGCAATTAGAGATCTTTAACCCCTGTTTTGCTTAAACAGGGGTTTTTTGTTTTTGAAACTTCAGGCGCGAAAATTGCTTACTTTTGAACTCCCGAAAAAGATATTGCATTTATGAAAAAAACACTGACATTGCTATTGACATTACTTGCGATTCATGTTTCACAAGCTCAGCCTGGACCAGGCTTTATGCTTAAGGGTGATATTGTGAATTTTCAACGTCCTGCCATGGTTTATTTGCTTATTGCGAGCGGGGCTGGTTTCGATGTTGTTGATAGTGTGATGTCGAAAGACGGCGAAGTACTTTTTGTGGCCGATACTATTCCTGTTACAGGTCAGTACTCGCTTTTTTGGGAAGACAATTATTTTTTACCACTCATCATTAATAAAGAAAAATACATCCAGTTCCGAGCTGATAATTTGGAACCCGATATGGCTGTTGAATCTGTTTCTTCGCGCGAAAACGAGGTGTATTACCTACTGCAAAATTTTGAATACGAAATTGATAGCCTTTCAGCTATAGGCGATAAATACTATGCCTCAGGGAAAAAAGATTTGCTTGCAAAAGTGAAAATGCAGCTTTCGATCAAGGTTGCACAACTGGGTACAGCCGTTGATTCACTGTCGGTTTTATATCCCGATTTGTTTGCACTTAAGATATACAAGAGTAGCATCCCCCCCGATTTTGATGAATTCAATTTGCAATTTCCTGATAATGGCTTTGAAAATGAAAGCGATTTTTTGGCTCGTCATTATTTTGATAACATTGATAAAACCGATAGCTGTCTCGTAAACACACATGTACTTTACGATGCATGTAGTTTCTATTTGCGTAATCTGGTGGAAGAGGGAACAACTGAGAATTATATCAAAGCTTGCGATTTTATTATGAGCAGCTTTTCGCAAAACAATGCGCAATACAACTATGTCCTTGATTTGTTGCTCAATACTTTTGAATCGGAAGGTTTCGAAGATGTTTATCTTCACCTTTTCGATTTGTATATGCATGGTTCCTCGTGCGAAGGTGGTATTCCAAGCGAAGCAGAACGTAAGGCTCTCTCGATTCGAAATTTGAAAAAGGGAACAGTGGCACCTGAACTCATTGCAAAAAATCGCGAAGGGAAAGAGGTGTCGCTTGCTGGTTTCAAGGGCGAAAAGGTGGTGTTGATGTTTTGGGCTTCGGACTGCTCGCATTGCGAAGAAGCTATTCCGCATGTGATTGAACTTATGAAAAAATATCCCAATGTGGTATTGCTTTCATTTTCGCTTGATGAAGACGAAAATGCCTGGATCAGTGGCGTGTTTCGACTCGATTTGCCGGAACCTTCGGTGTCCGATCTCAAAGGCTATGACGGACTCAATGCAATCAGATGGTGTGTTTGGGGAACGCCCAGCTTTTTTGTTATTGATCAAAATGGGAAAATAATTGCCAAACCATTAACATTACAGGCGCTGGAAGATGCGTTGTGATATTAATGTATTTTTAGTTGTCGGACACTCCAGAGGTCTTTGGCAAAAGATAGATTTGTGATATGCTTGTGTGAAAGATATTTTTATAACTTTGTCTCCATCATCAAAAAAACACAAAGTCGTGAAAAATACTGTTTTATCCGGGCGTATTCTTAATATGAGTGAATCGGCAACACTCGCCATGACGAAAAAAAGTCGTGAGCTTAAATCACAGGGGCTTGATGTTGTTAATCTTAGTATTGGAGAGCCCGATTTTAACGTTCCTGATTTTATTAAAGATGCTGCTAAAAAAGCCATTGACGATAATTTTTCTTTTTATCCGCCGGTTGCAGGCTTTCCACAACTTCGCAAAGCCATATCGGAAAAGCTGAAACGAGACAACGATCTTAACTACACTCCAGAGCAGATTGTGGTTTCTACCGGCGCCAAACAGGCTATTGCCAATGTGTTTCTTGCAATATTGAATGCAGGCGACGAAGTGATTGTTCCTGCTCCTTACTGGGTGAGCTACACCGAACTTATCAAACTGGCCGAAGGTGTACCTGTTTATGTTGCAGGCTCTATCGAAACCGAATTTAAAATTTCTCCCGAGCAAATAGAAGCAGCCATCACGCCGCGC
>PHDB01000103.1 GCA_002842495.1 Bacteroidetes bacterium HGW-Bacteroidetes-6 | reverse complement strand
ATCCCACCCATACGGCCTGATTACGTGGGTGGGGAGTGAAGAAAAATATATCAACCAAAAACCAACCTAAACCCACACACAGAGCCACAAACAGAGCAAAAACCCAAATTGTTGAAAACTTTTTAAAAGGCCACAAAAAAAGCCGCTCAAATTAGCGGCTTTTTTCAATATTGGGAAAGCTATAAAGGATTTATCTTGGATGGTACAGGGTGTAAGTGACCTTCAGGATTTATATAATATTAGTTTCCAATAAACTCAAATGCTCCAAAGTGTGATAACAAAAGAGAAAATTTAGATTGTATCATTGATAAATAGAGTAATTGATATGTAACGCCAAAATCATCTTCGAGTATAATGTTTTGATCAATATTTAAATCCTTGATTTCTTTTAAATATTGTTCTTTTACCAATTCGCTAATTTTCTTTGCTTGAAAGTCTAGAATACTATTTTTTAAAAGATTTAGACTGTCAGTTATATTAACAACATTTACATGATTGTTATTTATAAGAGCGAGTTTTGTTTGACTAATATATTCATTCAATTCTTTTACTTTGTTATATAATACTTTATAGTTCTCATAACTATCTTTGTGTCTTTTTAAAAAAGAACTGTCAGAAAAAAGGTAACTTGATTCAATATTTACCCTTGAGTTTTCAACAATATACTCATTTTGCAAATCTTGAATCATTACTATTTCAAATAGATTTTTTTCTTCGGGTGTTTTTTTGTTTACGCAAGAGAATATTACAATACACCCCATCAATAGTACAAAAAATAGGTTTTTCATCGTGCAAAAGGTTTATGTTTTTCTAAATGAAATGGAGCGGAAGTTTTCTTGTTATAGAACCAAACCTGTGTTTTATTTACTACAACATCAAAAAAGTCCTTCTTTGTAGAATAATCTTTAAAATCATCACGATCTTGTGGTGGGTTTGAAGAGTTAACATGATTATGAATCATGGGATTATATCTCTTAAATCCTAATTCACCTGCTGTTTTACCAGTGTAAATATCCTTGTCTGGATCTCGTTCCCATCCCCAAAAATCAACAGTATTAGCCATCCCTTGTAGATTTACATCAGCTACAACCATTATCCCATTCTTATTAATCAAAAAAGACCCATGTTCATTTTTTAAATCATTTGACTTATCAAAATAATCATTGTTATTATTATCAAAGAAAGCTTCAATACTATTCAGGTCATAGACTGTTCCCATTGACCTAAGATTTTCATTAAATTCTTTGTCATCCTGGACCTTAGAGAAGGAGCCGTCTGCTTGTGCGTTTCTTAGATCATTTATGTACCTTTTCGCCTTGCCTTCTTCCATATCTGAAAGATCGCATACAAGCCGTCTGTCGTCATCATAAGAGGTGAATAAATACTCTCCTTTATAGTAATAGATGGTAGAATCCCCATTAGGATCTATCAGCATCACAGGGTTATTCATACAATAGTTATACGGTGAAAGATTCGGATACTTATCCGCCATCGGATCAACACTCAACCACACACTCAAATCCGAATCATAATACCTCGCACCGAAATAACTATACTGCGTTTCGTCATCCTTTTCCTTGGCGGAGAAGGTATAGCGACTGTCATAGCCGTTTTGTTGGTCAACGAAGGTCTCGCCGAAGGGCAGGTATTGCAGGTGCTGGCTTGCGTAACCTATGGCATCGGTGATGAAGGAGCTGGAGCCGAGGTGATCGGGGTGGTAGAAATACAGATTTGTTTCGGCATTGTTGTCGTCGTCGCAAGCAGGACCTAATTTCTCTTCAATGGTTATGTAATCGGGATTAAATCCGCTGCATGCAGCACCGCGTTGCACCATCAACCATAGGTTCTCTGCTGTCTTTCCGGGGCCATTCACGATAAAGTCCAGTGTGTCCACATCGGGGTCTTTGGGCGCAACACCGAATCCACCGCCGATCTTGCTGCATACCCGTTCGCCCTCGATGTAATAGTGCTTTGTGTATTCTCTGTCGTTTATCACCATGTAAGGGTTAACATACAGGGTTTTACCAAAATCCACGCCGTTTACATAGCCTTGTCCGTTGATATACATACTGTTTATATCACCGGCGAGTTTCCAGGCACGTTCACCGCCCGCATCATAAAGGTATGCGCTCAGGCTGCCCAACTCTTCTATTTCATCATAAACAGTTGTAAGTCGGTTTTCCTCATCCCAGCACAAATAGCGGTTGCTTCCGTTACCCTGTCGCGATATCAGGTTGCCGTCGGCATCCCAGGTGTAATCATAATCGCCGGCATGGGTCACATTATGTGGCCTGTCGTTATACTGGTATGTATTGCTATAGTTGATGGTCTGTACACTACCGCCGATCAACCGGTCGGCATATACATCCTTGGTGTCGATTTTACCCGAAGCGGTGTAACTCAGGTTCTGCGAGAAAGACAATGTTCCGTTGCTGTATGAATCGAACCAGCCCTCGCTGGCTGTCAGCCGGTACAGATTGTCATAGGTATAGCTATAGGAATAATCGCCGCCCAGCTGGCCATTTACAACATCCGAATTGTTCGATATACCTGTGATGTTGCTGGCATTGTCGTATGAATATTCAATGCTTTGCAGAATATTAGCCGTGCTTTCATAGCTTGTTAAATTCTTCAATCGCTGATTCAAAGGATAGTATGTATAGAGTGCATAGGTTCCGTTACCATAATCGATACGGGTGCGGCTGCCATATTTGTTGTACTGCACACTATTAATGTACGAATAGCTGTTGCTTTCCTTCACCCCGTCCAAAGAACTAAGCTGGCCACCGTTATTGTAATGGTAGCTCACCACTTCGCTGTCCGGATAGGTAATGTTTTTCATTCGGTTCCAGCTATCATATTCCCAGTTCGTCTCAAACGTATAAGTTTGACCGGCGTCTGGTAATACAAATGTATGAATATTTTTGATAAGTTCGCCCATATCACCGTATTCAAAAGTTTGCACACCCGAAGCATCTTGCTGGCGGATCAGACGGCCAGCCTGATTACCGCTGCTTGAATCGCCGTATTCGTAATACACATCCATTTCCGGGTTTTGCGGGTAGCTGATATGCGAAAGCCGTCCATCCGAGTAGTTGTATTCAATAAACAGCGAGTACGTTTTCAGATTTTCGGTCTGCACCGTCAGCACATGACCGGCATTGTCATACTTATAGATGGTGGTGCCGGCGTCGGGGTGGTCGCGCGAGGTGAGGCGCCCCAGCATGTCGTAATGATACTCGGTGGAATTTCCTTCCGGGTCGTCGGACTGGATGAGTTCGCCCATCGGATCGTAGTAAAAGCGTGTGATTGTGCTCAGCGGGGCCGTCACCGAGGTGTTAAGGCCACGAGCATCATTGTATTTCGTTGTTATGATGCCGTTGGGGTCGGTTACCTTGGTTTTGAAGCAGATCTTTCCGAAATAATCCGTTCCGAAATCGTAGTCGTAGCTCACTGTGGTGGTGTCAGGAGCCGTCTGCACCAGCGGACGGTCAAGCACATCAAAAACGCTGGTTGCAAAATGAGTGGGCGAAAACGCCGTAAAACCGAGCTCATTCCCCAACGCTTCCGTAGCTGGCAGCGATACCGAATCGATTCGTCCGTAGGCATCGTAATAGCTCCGTCCCGAAACAACCATGCTGTCCACCCCGTTGATGGTGGCTTTTTGCTTGCTCTGGATGCTGCGACCCAGCCCATCGGAAAAATTCACTGTCACAAAATAATTCCCTGCATTGAGTGTATCGTAGTGCAGTGTCCGGGCCCATTTATAGCTTGAAAGACCCGGCTGTTTGTCCCAGTACTCGAATTTGATGGTCCACGGGATGTTGGCGGCCAGTTCGTTGGGGCCGGTCACCGTTTTGGGCTTGCCGTCGGCATAATAGGAAAACGCCATAGCATTCCCGCTCATGTCGAACATCTTGGTGGGGAGTCCCAGTTTCATATCGTAGTAGGTGACCGATACATCTCCCCAGCGATCGGTAACCCGTTCGGGATAGGTATTCACATACGTATCGTATTCATAATCGAAACTCATCCGGTCGTTGTTCACATCTTCCGGGTATTCAATGCGGCTGATATTGCCGTAACTGTCGTAATCAATATCGATATAGGCATAATTGCTGCCATTGTAAGCCCCGATAACTGTAATTTGTCCAAGAGTATCGTAATCTCCCGTTTTACGCCGCATCAAATTGTTCTGGTAATCATACACATCCATCTGATCAACCATGGCAAGCAAATGATGCGTAGTGTCATATGAATACGTGATCACTGCATGTACCCTATCGGTACTGTCCGCCATATCATTATAGTTGTAATAGTCGGACACATTGCCATAGAGACCGTAAAGATAAGTTTTTCGGGTGTGTATCTGGTAGTTAGCCCCTCCCTCATAGTAATACCGATCTTCCTGAGAGACTCCGGGGTAATAGGGGCCGTAGCATACTTCCGATCCGGATGGAACAATGTCTCCGCTCGATATTTCCAGACGGTTCCACTTGTAAAAGGTTTCAATATACAGCAAATTAGTATCGCCTTCAACGGCTTCGTAGTATTTCTTACCTTTAAACAGGTAATCATGGTTGTGATATAGTTCCCGTGTTTGACGATAACAGCTGCCCGATACCAACAGATTATCCATTTGTTTTATAACGACCGAATTATAGCCGAAAAAAGTGCGTTCAAACCGATGATAAAACCCATCGGCATATTCAAATTTCTGATAGGTGGTATCCTGACCGTCTCCGGTAAATCCGTCATATACTTTCAACGAACTCATGTTCCATTTTCGGCTGGGCATATCCTGATCGCAGGAGCTGAGTGTATAATCCACTATGTATTTGCTTTCGGTCGGGGTTTTTACTTCTTTGAGTAGGTTGACCTTTCCGAGCTGGGAATAGCAAACCGCAATGGACGAAGTAGAATCGTCAGCCGCAATAATGTCAGGATAACCGTCATTGTTCATGTCAGTAAGCATGATTTTTTCAAAGCTGGTGGAAGAAGTAGCGCCTACCTGAACGCTGAATACGATTTTCATAAACAACAGCGGAATACCAAAACTTCCACCCAGATAGCCGGAAGCACCATAAGATAGCCCTTTGTTGGTATAGTTTCCATCACTCCAGTCTTCGTGAGATGAACCGAATCCGTGCCCTGAATTGATATACACTTCAAGAGTCCCTGAATCGTAATGAACGATGTCGATCAATCCATCATTGTTCATATCGGACATTCCCCAGTTTTGGTTATTCAACGACAGGTTCATACCCACTCCGCCTGACCAGCTGTATTCGCATTTGCTAAACAGACCCTTGCTGATGATATTTGACATTGACTGTGTTAGTGATTCTCCGGCATTTACGGATAACGAAGTGCATTCATTTTTGCTTATTTCACCCAGATTCCAGTTTTCGTATGTTGAATTGAATGAATAGCCTTTGTTAAGAGAGACTGTTCCGTTATCCTGATTAATCCTGTCCGGAAGACCGTCGCCGTTCACATCTATCAGGGCAAAAGTCGATTCGCTGTTCCCTGAATAATAGGTTCCGCTCAGGTTGGCCGATTGTTGCGATTGGGCCCTTCTGGGAACATCATTATATATGGTTGAATAAAAAGAGGCCCTTGAAGAATACATGGGGACATAAACAGGTAGATTGATGCCGAAACTAACACCGAATCCATCGCTTTCGCTTTTGAAATTCCCGTCGTCAAGAACATGTGTCACGTTATTGAAGATACCCCCCTGTGGAGTGGAATACTGTACATACTTCGAGCCAACAACATCCGGATACCTGTCGCCGTTCAGGTCGGTATAATCCATCATGCCTTTTGATGAGGTGCTGTTATGGGAATACGATAGCCCCAGAGTGTTCGTACTGGACTGGCTGAACGAAGACCCTACCGAGACTGACCACGCTGTATTAACCTCGGTTGAATATTTTCTCACTGCATGAATAGATACACCGGGACTGCTGTTGATTATCACCGGGCTGTCAAAAATGGTGTCCGATTCACTTAATATATCGTTCAGGCATGAGTTGCTCTCCACTCTGTTCCCAATATAGGTTTGCCTTGCATAATCCCGCCATACAACCGAATCCGGATCGGCATACATGGTATTAAAATATTGCTTGCTCTGATTGTTCATGCCTCCTGCCAGCAATTCACTCTCGGCTGATGAAGCATCCGTGAAAGCAGAAGTATCAAATGCAAGTATTGTTGTTGAATCATAGTATATGGCACTGTAATGCAGTTTGCTTTCATCAATGGGATTTAAACTTTGTAATGTATCATCCGACGAAAAATAGGTGAACTGCCCCCAACCTCTGTACAAGTTTCCGAACTTCCACATGCTGTCGGGAACCATGGTGTGAAATCCACAGGTTCTCTTTACGATTTGCGTATTCAATGTGACTTTTGCCATACCGATGAGGTTGGCAAAATCAGGATCTTCCGCATAATACTCAAAATAAACAGGGACGCTGTTTACATGCTGAAATGTAAGTGTTGGTGTTCCTGAAATTTGCCCGTTGACAATGGTTACGGTACCTTTTGCCAGCAAATCGTTATTGCTTTTAACTGCAAGAATAAGTTCTCCGTTCGCAGATGAAGAAGCTAAAACATAGGGATGTACTATAAAGGTTGCGTTTGCTAAGCTTGTGATGGGGGTCGATTTAACTATGACATCCTGAAAAATGTGATATTGTACTACAGGACGAACTTCGATGCGGCTATACAAGGAACTCGTATCAATGGTCACACTGTCAGCCTGATAGTAGTAAATACGAAAATCATTTTCAATTCCATTGAAATTAACATTGGTGGAAGAATATGCCTCAAAAATGATGCTGTCTCCTTCAGCTACCTGCATGCTGTCATTCAAAAAATAGTTAATGGAAGTGCTGTCAGGAAATGTAGCTGACTCCATTACGGTTTGTCCTTTTTTTACGGTAAAGAACAGGCTGTCGCTCAATGGATCACTTGTCATGCTACCCTTAATCATGATTTTTCCTGAAAAGGGTGCCTGAAAAATATTTCTGTCACTAACAAGAACATCGGTTTCGGGCTCGAAAATTCCAATTTTTTTTCCGTCGGCATCTACCGAGCCCGTATCAATGGTCGAATAGGTAATTACCGGGTTCCAGTCAACGACATCGTATGAACGGTCCAGCATGGATTGTACCCGGAAGTAAAGACGATCGCCCTTAACAACACTCAAGGTGCTGTCCCATTGATGAACAGCATAGTCAGT
>PHDB01000025.1 GCA_002842495.1 Bacteroidetes bacterium HGW-Bacteroidetes-6 | reverse complement strand
GAAGCAGGCATTGGCCATCAGAAGCGCATTCGGGTTGGCTAAACCAATGTCTTCGGCTGCCAAAATGAGCATTCGTCGGGCTATAAACTTTGGGTCTTCGCCGCCTTCAATCAAGCGAGCCATCCAATACAAAGCTGCATTTGGATCGCTGCCTCGTACCGATTTGATAAACGCAGAAATGATATCATAGTGCATCTCGCCGCTTTTGTCGAAACGCGCCATATTTTGCTGAATCACTTCGGCAACTTTGGCATCGGTAATAACAACTTTTCCGTCTTTGATGCTGTTTTCTACAACCAACTGCAGCGCGTTGTAAAGCTTGCGGGCGTCGCCACCCGAAAAACGATAAAGCGTATCGGTTTCCTGAATGTCGATAGCAATGCTTTCACTTTGGTAATGCTGAATAGCTCTTTCCAAAAGCAAATTCAGATGTTCCAACCCGAGCGACTCGAGCACATATACCTGGCAGCGCGAGAGTAGGGGACTGATGACCTCGAATGACGGATTTTCGGTGGTGGCTCCAATAAGCGTTACTGTCCCATGTTCTACTGCAGCCAGCAGACTGTCCTGCTGCGATTTACTGAAACGATGAATTTCGTCAATGAAAAGAATGGGACTGTTTTCGGCTGCAGCTGCGTGAATTACTTCGCGAACCTCTTTCACTCCACTGCTGATGGCACTCAATTGATAGTATTTTCTTCCAAGTTCATTGGCCATGAGTAAAGCCAGTGTGGTTTTTCCAACACCAGGCGGTCCCCAGAAAATCATCGAAGTGATGGCTTTGTTTTGCAGCATTTTGCGCAAA
Organism: Bacteroidetes bacterium HGW-Bacteroidetes-6; assembly: GCA_002842495.1. Taxonomy (GTDB): domain Bacteria; phylum Bacteroidota; class Bacteroidia; order Bacteroidales; family DTU049; genus GWF2-43-63. The sequence continues at coordinate 46,966 of PHDB01000025.1, read as the reverse complement.
ATGCCATCGTTGCCCATCAACTTTTCTTGCCCAACGTAGTCGACGGCATTAAGAGGTCGCAGTATTTCAGCTAATGGGCGCGAATCCATATTTTATAAATTGTCGAGTAATTTCTCGTCGACCAGATTGGGGATAGTCACTTTCAGTCGTGGTTCGGCCTCCATGGCACGTTTGATCGCGAAAATTGCATTGGGATTGCGTGCCCAGTTGCGACGCGAGATGCCATTGTTAACATCCCAATGAAGCATTGATTTGAGGCGACGATCCGAATCGTCAGAGCCGTCGAGCAACATTCCAAAGCCGCCGTTGATCACTTCGCCCCAGCCAACGCCGCCACCATTGTGCAACGAAATCCACGTAGCGCCTCGGAATCCGTCACCAACAAAATTTTGAACTGCCATATCGGCTGTAAAGCTTGAACCATCGTAAATGTTGGATGTCTCGCGGAAAGGACTGTCCGTTCCCGATACGTCGTGGTGGTCGCGACCCAATACAATCGGAGCCGATATTTTTCCATCGCGAATGGCTTTGTTGAAGGCTTCGGCAATTTTAATGCGTCCTTCGGCATCGGCGTACAAAATTCGGGCTTGCGAGCCAACAACCAATTTGTTTTTTTGAGCTTCGCGAATCCAGTGAATATTGTCTTTCATCTGCTGTCCGATTTCGTCGGGAGCCGAAAGTGCAATTTTGTCTAATACTTCGGTAGCAATATTGTCCGAAATTTCGAGATCTTCGGGTTTGCCCGATGTGCAGACCCAACGGAAAGGACCAAAACCAAAATCGAAGCACATGGGGCCCATGATATCTTGAACATAACTTGGGTAACGGAAAGTTCCATCGGCTTTCATAATATCGGCACCAGCACGCGATGCTTCGAGTAAGAAAGCGTTTCCGTAATCGAAAAAGTAAGTTCCGCGCTCAACGTGTTTATTGATGATTTCGGTCTGCCTGCGAAGCGATTCATATACTTTTTCTTTGAACAATTCGGGTTGTTCGGCCATCATAGTATTCGATTCCTCGTAGCTGAGCCCGGCGGGATAATAACCGCCTGCAAATGGGTTGTGTAGCGAAGTTTGATCCGAGCCAATATGAACATAAACATTCTCTTTGTATAGATGTTCCCACAAATCGACAATATTGCCCTGGTAAGCAATCGAAAGAGCTTCTTGTTTGCTTGCGGCTTCGGTTGCGCGCTTGGTGAGAGCGTTGAGATCAGAGAATATTTCATCGACCCAGCCTTGGCTGTGGCGTTTTTGTGCGGCGTGCGGATTCACTTCGGCTACAATGCCAACAACACCCGCAATTTTGGCTGCTTTGGGCTGGGCGCCCGACATGCCTCCAAGTCCGGAACTGAGGAAAATCATTCCGCCCAATCCTTCGCCTTTTCCGGCTTTCATTCGTCCGGCATTCAAAACGGTGATGGTTGTTCCGTGAACAATTCCTTGGGGTCCAATGTACATGTACGAGCCAGCAGTCATTTGTCCGTATTGCGAAACACCGATTGCATTCATGCGTTCGTAGTCGTCGCGACCCGAATAATTTGGAATTACCATTCCATTGGTGACTACAACGCGTGGTGCGTCTTTGTGGCTTGGATACAATCCCATCGGATGTCCGCTGTACATGGTCAAAGTTTGATCATCGGCCATGGTAGCCAGATATTGCATGGTGAGCAGATACTGAGCCCAGTTTTGAAAAACTGCTCCGTTTCCGCCGTATGTTATCAGTTCGTCGGGGTGTTGTGCAACACGCGGATCGAGATTGTTTTGAATCATCAGCATAATAGATGCTGCTTGTTCGCATTTTGCAGGATATTCGCCAATGGGGCGGGCAAACATCTCGTAATCGGGTTTGAACCGATACATATATATGCGTCCGTAGCGACGCAATTCGTCAGCAAATTCGGGAGCTAATACTTCATGCCATTCAGCTGGAAAATAGCGCAATGCATTTTGCAGAGCCAGCTTTTTTTCAGCAGCAGTAAGAATGTCTTTTCTTTTGGGAGCATGATTTACTTCTGTATTGAAGGGTTTGGGGGCGGGCAATTGGTTGGAAATTCCGCTCAAAATGGCTTTTTGAAAATCTTCTCGGGTCATTTTTTTGAATTTGACTGCAAAATTAGAAAAATAGAACGATTTAGGTGCTTTATTTTATCATGGTACTGCAACCTCTTATAATACTAAAATCGAGACGTCCGTTAATTTCAAATGAACCATCGTCATATAGAATTCCGGTGTCGTCGGTGGCAATAAACGGGCAAGAATACATGTTTGCCAAATCAATAATATTGATGGCTCCGTTTTTTTTGTTTTCGGGTGCACTTAAGGGGTCGTTATTGTCGCGCAAAAAAACACGCATCCAGGGAGGGCATCGAAAAACACCATCACCCTTTGAATAGGCCTGACTCAACAATTCGGTCATCCCGTATTCGCTGTGAATGCTCTTCACCCCAAAAGCCGGTTTCAGTAAACGGTGCAATTCCTCTCTCGAAAGTTCCTCGCGCCGACCTTTCATGCCTCCGGTTTCCATAACAATGAGTTCGGGAAAGTCAATTTTGTAATGTTCGGCAAAATCAACCAAGGCATGCGTTACGCCCAGTAGAATGGTTTTTTGTTTTGCTTTTTGTAATTTTTTCAATGTGCGAAATAACTTTTCATGTTCACTGAGGTAAAACCCCGAATCGGAATGTTTGCTGCTTTCGATCCATTGGTTCACCATGAAAATCAGCGATGAATTTTGCCGCTCAAGATATCCAGGGAGCAGTGCCAGAATGACGTATTCGTCAATGTTCCCGTAAAAAAGGTTGAAAGTCTGCATTGCCGACTTTAGGTACAGATCCTCATCCGCAATATAATGTTTGCCTGTTTCGCCACTAGTTGTTCCGCTTGTTTCGAAATGACGAATTGCTTTGAAACCGACAGGTAAAATGCGGTGATAGCGAAATAAATTCACCGGAAGGCAAGGAATTTCACTTGCGACCAGCGTGTTTTTGGGATTCCGGCCTGTAAAATCGCTGAATTTTCTAAAAACCAAATTATTTTCGTAATGCCAGCCATACAACTCTATGGCAATCTCGTTAAATTCGTTTTTCGAACCTAATGAAAAAATCCGGTTCCATACTTTTTCAGGCGTTGTCATCGTTATATTTCGTACTTTAGTGCAAATTTTCAGAAAGTGAAATCAAAGATACAGTTTTTCCTTCTTGCTGTAGTAGCGCTGGTGATTGTTTCGGGTTGTATTGAACAGCGCGAATACCCGATTGAGCCAATAATTGAATTCAAGAGCTTTTCGACTGAAAAAAATGTTGCCGGGAATGATGTTACTGGCTTTTTTACTATTTCATTTACTGACGGAGATGGTGATATAGGACTGACGCAAAGCGATACATTTCCACCTTATAATCCCGGAAGTGAGTATTATTACAATTTTTTTATCACATTTTATCAAATGTCGGGAGGGGTTTTTCAACCCATTACTGAGCCTTACAATAGTCGTATTCCCGATATTAATCCAACCGGTATCGATAAAGATTTGAAAGGCGATATTCAAATCGAAATTGATTTGAGCATTTTGTCGTTGGTGCTTACGAGTGACACCATACGAATGGATGCCTATATTGTTGACAGGGCTTTACATAAAAGCAATATTGTGGAAACAGGTGCATTTGTTTTAGATTTGCCTTGAGGGTTTTATGTAATCAGATCAAATAACGTATAAATTGCGTAAGTAGGTCTTTATATGCTACTTTCTGTGCTGTTATTGTTGTATTGTTGCCTTAGTTTGTGCTTCATGTCCTAAAGACAAAAATTATAGAAGTGTATATGCAGAAACTCTTGCCTATAATTCCCTGTTTGGTTATTTAAATGCTTTTGTTTGCCGATTTTTTAATGGAACGATATCCCCGTTGGTAATAATGTCGTACCTTTGCACGCTCAAATTACCTGCTATCAGGCAATTGACGTTTTAATCAACAATAATCAGCATTTTCGGATGAGCAACATTTCAAAACTTAGGAATATCGGCATTGCCGCGCATATTGATGCCGGAAAAACTACTGTAACAGAGCGAATTTTATTCTTTACCGGTGTAAACCGTAAAGTTGGAGAGGTTCACGATGGACAGGCAACAATGGATTTTATGAAACAGGAGCAGGAAAGAGGTATTACTATTGCTTCGGCTGCAATTACTGCTCCCTGGAAAGACCACCAAATTAACTTGATTGATACTCCGGGGCACGTCGATTTTACAATCGAAGTAGAACGTTCGCTTCGTGTTATTGACGGAATGATTGCTGTTTTCTGTGCCGTTGGTGGTGTAGAGCCACAAAGTGAAACAGTTTGGAATCAGGCCGACCGCTATCGTGTTCCGCGTATTGCTTTTATTAATAAAATGGACCGGACTGGTGCGGATTTTTACGAAGTTGTGGGACAAATGAATCGTTATCTTGATGCTTCGGCAGTGCCTTTTCAAATTCCAATGGGTTCCGAAGAGCATTTTGTTGGAATGATTGATGTACTTAGGATGAAGGCATATACATTTGGTGATAGCGATCGAAACGAAACGGAGGTTCCTGCCGAATATGCTGTTCCGGCACGTAATGCGCGTGATCGGGTTATAGAGGTTTTGGCCGATTACGACGAAGAAATAGGCGATTTGTTTCTTGCAGAAAAGGATGTCCCGGCAGAATTGTTGCTCACGGCTGCACGTAATGCAACACTCAAATTGCTGATTACACCCGTTTTTTGCGGTGCTGCGTATAAGAATAAAGGTGTCCAGCTTTTGCTCGATGCTGTTGTCGATTTTCTTCCCTCTCCGGTTGATGTCGGAGCAATTGTTGGTTCTGATATTGACGATTCCGAAAAGATGCTTACCCGAGGACCTTCGGGGAAAGAGCCTTTTGCAGCACTTGCGTTTAAGCTAATCAACGACCCCTTTGTTGGTCAGCAGACGTTTATTCGCATTTTTTCAGGTACGCTTACCAGCGGAATGGCCTTTTTTAATGCGACCAAAGGCAAGTCGGAGCGTGCGGGTCGTATTTTTCGTATCAGGGCGAAAGATCGCGAAGAAATTTCGGAAGCAGGTCCCGGCGAAATAGTTGCTTTAGTTGGTCTTAAACTGACCCGAACCGGCGATTCGCTTTGCGATCCGAACCACAAAATTATGCTCGAATCTATTCATATTCCACCTGCAGTTATCGATCTGAAAATCAATCCGGCTGTTCGTAAAGATCGTGAACGTCTGAGCGAAGCATTGGCTCGTCTTTGCAATGAAGATCCTTCGTTTCATGCTCGTTTCGATATGGAAACCGAAGAAACTATTGTTTCGGGTATGGGTGAGCTGCATCTTGAAATTGTTGTTGACCGTTTGAAAGAAGAATTTAAAGTTGAGGTTGAAGTAGGCGAACCTGCCGTGTCGTTTCGCGAAGCTTTATCGGCCGAAGTTGAAAGCAACTATCGCCATGTGAAGCAATCGGGAGGTAAAGGACAGTTTGCTCACACCGTTATTCGCTTCGAACCCAACGAGGGAAAAGGCTTTGAATTTGTTGATAAAATTAAGGGCGGCGCTATTCCTGCCGAATTTATTTCGTCGGTCGAAAAAGGTTTACGTAAGGCTATGGACAAAGGTCCATTGGCTGGATTTCCTGTGGTTGATGTGAAAGCTGTGTTGGTTGACGGTGGTTTCCATCCGGTCGATTCGAGCGATATGGCTTTTCAGATTTGTGCTGCCATTTGTTTTAAGCAGGGTTTCATGAAAGCCAAACCACAGTTGCTCGAGCCTATTATGAAGGTTGAAGTGAACACACCTGACGATTACATCGGTAACGTAACCGGCGATTTGAACAAACGTCGCGGTCGCATCGAAGCCATGCGCCGTTTTCGAAAAGGAGCTCAGAAACTTAATGGTTTTGTTCCTTTGAGCGAAATGTTTGGATATGCAACTTCGTTACGTAATATTTCGAGCGGTCGCGCCAACTATTCAATGGAGTTTTTTAATTATCAGCCACTGCCAGCAGCATTGCAGGAAACAGTAATTAAAAAACTGGCTGAGAAAAAAGATTAATTTTTGTTTGTAAATCTTTTTGGTAGAGACAAGGCACTGCCTTGTCTCTACTATTTTATGTATTTTTGCATTCATGCAAAACAACAAATTTCATATTGTTATTGTTGGCGCTGGAAATGTGGGAACACAATTGGCGAAGCTATTCGATGGAAAGGTTGATGAGCTGACTTTGTGTCGGCATAGCGATGCTAATATTCCTGTTGATGCCGATTTATACTTGATTTGTGTTAGCGATACAGCATTGGAAGAAGTTGTTGCGATGTTGCCCCGGTTCAATGGTGTTGTGGCTCATACTTCGGGAACCATGAGCAAGGAATTGCTTTCGAAATTTCCGAAGCATGGTGTTTTTTATCCTTTTCAGTCGTTTCGTCGTGAAATTGAACTGCAAAATCCGATTTTCCCTATACTGATTGAAGCTTCAGACACTGAAAGCGAGCGACTTTTGCGTTTGTCGGCTGAACTTATAACCGATTATGTAGTTCTCACTGACGAAGCAGGTCGCAGGCAATTGCATGTGGCCGGGGTTTTTGCTTCGAATTTCACTAATCTTATGTATGATGCTGCTTTTGAAGTTGTTGGAAGTCGATTCAACCCTGAGCAAATACTTATGCCACTTTTGCGCGAAACACTCGATAGATTGAAAATGGGACTGCCTGAAAATTTCCAGACAGGTCCGGCCATCCGCAACGACCGTGCAGTGATTGAATCGCACCTCGAGTGGCTCAGAAGTAAACCCGAGCTACAAAAAATATACAAAGATCTCTCGCAGATTCTGCTTAAAAAATACGGACATGAAGAACTACCGTGAGAAATTGAAAAATATAAAAGCTTTTGTGTTCGACTACGATGGCGTGCTTACTAATGGCAGTGTATGGATGTCGGAAGATGGAACACAATTCAGACAAGGGAATGTCCGCGATGGATATGCTCTACAATTGGCGCGTAAGAAGGGTTTTCGTGTGGCAGTTATTACCGGATCGCATGACAAAGGTATTTTGGTGCGCTGCAATTTTCTGAAAATTGAAGATGTTTTTTTGGGTGTTTCAAACAAAAAGAAAATTTTTATAGAATATCTCGAAAACAACAATATTTCGGCCAGTGAAGTGTTATTTATGGGTGACGATTTACCCGATTACGAAGTGCTGAAACTGGCCGGGATTGCAGCTTGTCCTGCCGATGCTTGCGAAGAAATAAAATTGGTAAGCGAATACATTTCACCATATGCTGGTGGTACAGGTTGTGTTCGTGATGTCGTTGAACAAGTTCTTAAAATAAATGGTCTCTGGATGAACGACGATGCCTTTCACTGGTGACAATATTGTTTTCTGAGATATCTGTATCAAAATGATAAATTGAGAAGACAGATTGTTTTGAAGGGTAATGAAATAAATTTAATTAAGAAAACACAAACAATATGGCGTATTTTCGACTTTTCCGTGTAGTAAACCTGCTTATCATGGCATTGACCATGATTTTTATCAAATTCTTTTTGATTGACCCTTCCATTGGATTTGAAAATGTAGCGTCGCCTTTGAGTGATTTGCAGTTTATATGGCTTGTGGCAACTTATATAGTTATTGCAGCCGGAGGCTATGCCATCAACGATTATTATGATGTTGGCATGGACGAGATCAATCGGCCTGGCAAAACAGTTTTGCGTAATAAGCTGTCGCTATCGTTTGGACAGAACATGTTCTTTGTTCTTACAGCCATTGGTGTTTTGTCAGGGTTTGGACTTGCATATACATTAAAATCGACAACACTGTATTTTATGCCTGTATTTGTGGCGGCTTTGTTCTGGTTTTATACAACTAAATACAAACGCGAATTTGTTTCCGGTAATCTGGTAGTGGCTTTTTTGGCTTTTTTGAATATTGGGATTGTTTATATTTATTACATACTTTCTTTTGCAGGAATGGGCGATTTTCCTGTAAATATGTTTCCATACATCACTAAAATCGTTGTCATTTATGGTTCATTTGCATTTTACGTAACATTTATACGTGAGATAGTGAAGGATGTTGTTGATATTAAGGGCGATAAGGAATTTGATTGTAAGAATATTGCTATTCGTTTTGGCGTGAAAGACACCAAAACAATTTTATTGGTGTTGTCGTTTGTTTTACTGGCAGTTTTGTTGGTGTTTGCTTATTTTGTCTGGACTCTGAATAAAGATTATTTATTTTGGTTTATTGCTGTTGTTTTAATCCCGATGTGGATTTATTTCATTACAAATCTTTCCAGGGCAAAAGAAACTGAAGATTTCAAACCATTGGCACTTTCCCTGAAAATATTTATGGTAGCCGGCATTGTTTCATTACAGCTACTAGCAATGAGTAATCAATGGCGATGATACTAAACGAAATTATCAAAAGTTACAATTTGGTTTTGGCCTCGGCCAGTCCCCGACGAATCGATTTGATGAGAGGGATGGGTTTCGAATTTACTATTCGTCCACTCGATGCTGACGAGTCGTATCCACCCAGTTTGAAAGGGTCGGAAATAGCTGTTTATTTGAGCCGAAAAAAGTCGGAAGCTTTTCCTGAAACTGAATTGCAAGCTAAAACTGTTGTTATTACAGCCGATACAATAGTGTGGCAACACAATCGGGCACTCGAAAAGCCTTTCGACCGCAATCATGCTATTGAGATGCTGAAAAGTTTGTCGGCTGCCGAACACGAGGTGTTTACAGGTGTTACTTTGCGCTCACTAAGAAAGAGCCATTCGTTTTTTAATCGTTCACTGGTGAAATTCCGAGAACTTAGCATTGAAGAAATGGAATACTATGTCGATACTTGCAAGCCTTTCGATAAAGCTGGTTCGTATGGCGTACAGGAATGGATTGGCTATGTTGCTATTGAACGCATCGAGGGCTCCTATTTTAATGTGATGGGACTTCCGACCCGAGTTCTATATCAGGAGCTTGGTAATTTTGTTGATTAAAGAGAAAATAAAAAAGCTCACCCTACTTTTCTTCGCATTACCATTTCAAAAATAATAAAATACAATGTTACAAATACAGCATGAATTGCTGATGGCAATGCGGTTTCGCGCGGTAGTAGCGAAAACGATGCTACAGCAGCAAACGCAGAACTTTTGGTGGTGAACATCAGATTTGAAGCAATAATTCGTGGTTTGTTACTCTTCAGCTTTTTCATAACAAAATTGAAAACTAATCCTCCGCCAAACATGAGAGTGGCGAAAAGCAACGAGTTGATTAACAGCAGCTTCGGGTTGCTTAATATGAGATTTTTGCTGAGACCGACAATAGGCATTACTACCAGAAAGAACCCCCAGTTAATAGCATATCCTCTCATCTTTTCAATAGTCGGTAGAATTTTGGGATGACGTAAAAAACGACTGATAAGGAGTGGGGCTACAATTACTTTGATCATGATAACTACCACCAATATAGGACTGATGGCTGATTTTTCGAGTAGGAGATACAAGGCGATGGGTGTGATAGCAATAGCCAGTAGATGGAGTCCGAATACACCTGTAACGGCATAACGCACATCGCCTTTCATCACAGCCGAGAAAGGAACAACCGATGGCCCCGGCGGACTTACGGCGAGTAAAATAATGCCCGTGATCATCAATTCGTTGCTAAAAAGCAGGAATCCAGCTCCAATGAGTAAAATGCCAAACAGAACATAATTGAGCAAAAACGACTGGAATATGATTCCAGCAGTTTGCTTCCATGGTTTCCATTCCGAAAAAGCAAAACCAGTGGTGGCAAACACCATTACTATTGCCAGAATCCATACGGATGCAGAAGCAAGCCATTCAGTACAATCGCCCAGAATAAATCCCGAAATGAGCGAAAGTGAAAGAATAAAATTGCGGTGATTGAGTATTCTAAGCATTGATTTTTACGTTGAAACCGATGGATTTTGAAGAATGATATTGCATTGGTTAATGAATAATGGTTAATTTTGGAGCGAAACAATCACAAAGGTAAGTCAATGGAATTGTTTTTTTACCCGGAACTGATAAATGGCATTGTTGAGCTCGATGAAACCGAAGCTCGTCATGTGCGTGTTTTGCGCAAAAGGGTGGGCGACATGCTTATGTTGATTGATGGCAAAGGGCATCGGTCTGATGCGATGATTGTAGAATTGTCGCAGCGACAAATTTTGTTACAACTCGATAATGTAGAGTACTTCGAAAAACAAAGTACGCGCCTAGTTTTAGGGGTGTCGCCACTTAAAAATCCAGATAGGTTTGAGTGGCTGGTCGAGAAATGCACCGAAAGTGGTGTCGATACCATTGTCCCTATCGTATGCGATCGTACCGAAGCTGCTTTGAAAAAAACAGATCGTTTGCAACGTATTATGCGTTCGGCTACAACCCAATCGCTGCAATATTATATGCCAGAACTCGCTCCACCAATTTCTTATGCCGAGTTTTTCAGGCAATACAAGGCCGAAAAACAACTAATAGCATGGTGCGACGATGCCGAAAAACAATCATTGCTTTCTGCGTTGCCTGCCGGGAGCAATGCTGCAATTCTGATTGGTCCTGAAGGCGATTTTACCAAAGCAGAATTCGAGTTGGCAATAAGCAATGGTTTCGAAGCAATATCGATGGGCCAAAATCGTTTAAGAACCGAAACTGCTGCAGTTTTCGCAGCTCAGGCGTTTTATTTGATTAATCAATAATGAGAAAACTCTTTATCATATCGCTGCTCATTTATTTGCCTTCTTTTTTGATTGCTCAAGTACCAACGGTTAAAATTGCACTATTAAAATACAGTGGAGGAGGCGATTGGTATGCCAATCCTACATCGTTAACCAATCTGGTAAGCTTTTGTAATTCGACATTAGGAACCACCATTAGTACTGAAATCCCTACAGTTGATCCGGGAAGTCCCGATATTTTCAACTACCCGTTTGTTCATATGACCGGCCACGGAAATGTTGTTTTCTCAGAAAGTGAGGCAACGAATTTGCGTTTATATATGCTTTCGGGAGGTTTTTTACATATAGATGATAATTATGGACTCGATCCGTATATTCGACCGCAGATAAAGAAGATTTTCCCGGAATACGAGTTGGTAGAGATTCCATTCAATCATCCTATTTATCATCAGCATTTTTCGTTTCCAAATGGGCTGCCGAAAATTCACGAACACGATGGTTTGCCGCCTAAAGGCTATGGGATTGTTATCGACGGTCGTATTGTGCTGTTTTACACACACGAATGCGATCTGGGCGATGGTTGGGAAAGTCCTGATGTTCACAACGATTCGCAGGAAACACGCCTCAAAGCTTTGCAAATGGGTGCGAATATCATTAAGTATGTTTTTAATGGAGATTGAGTAGTGTTTACACCCCAATTTTTTCCGTTTCACCTGGATGCTGCGTTATTCGCGCGAAGAAAAGTTGGCTAATTCTGCAGAATAAATTGAAATATCTTTACTTATTCTTGCTTTTTTTCTTTTTTGATCCTCTAAAACTTGAGCCCTGAAGTACAAAACGAATGGGAATATAACAAACTGTATATACTGCTTCTCCATTCAAATAGCCGGGTTCCCATTTTTTCATTTTAGACAAAACGCGCATCGATTCTTCGTCGCATCCAGCACCAATGCCCTTGTAAATGAACATATTGCTAACTGTACCGTCTGGCTCAACAATAAAGCCAATATAAACAGTACCTTGAATATTAAATTCTCTCGCATCGCTTGGATATGCGAGATTAGTACCAATAAGCTTAAATAGAGAATCCAAACCTCCAGGATACTGTGGTTGTGTGTCGCATGTTGTATAAACTGATACTCCTATTTGCTGCGAAAGAGTAGTGTCAATTTTCTGTGCCCAAAGAAAATTGCTGAGTATTATTGCTGCAAAAAACAAGAATAGATGTTTCATCTTTGATGATTAGAGAGTTATGCATCACTCAAGGAGTTAATCATCCGATAACACAAAACGTATAGGCAGATTAAACTGAACCCTAACAGGTTTCCCTCTTTGATAGCCCGGCTCCCAGTTGGGCATTGCACTTACAACACGTATTGCTTCTTCATCGCAACCGCCACCAATTCCTCTTAGGCACTTCACATTTGAAATGGATCCGTCAATTTCAACAATAAATGAAATAAACACACTTCCCTCGATATTCTTCTTTCTGGCTTTAATGGGGTATCTAATATTACTCCCAAGATACCGCATCAATGAATCTATGCCTCCTGGAAATTCAGGTTGTATCTCAACCAGATTAAAAACCTCCTTGGTATCCGAAGCTTGTTTTACTGTATCGCTTTGAGCTGATAACACTCCACTCGATAGAAGAATGATGACCAAGATTGAGCTGAGGATTGTTTTCATTTGTATTTACTGAAGGATTAATTTTTTGTCAAAAATACAAAAAATGAAACTTCATGCCATTGCTGTTGTTCCATTCGAGTGCAGGCGCCGGGAATTTGATGAAATTGAGCGATGATAGAAGCAATTTCCAGCCTCGGCCATTTACTTTTATTTTACTGAAGTCGATATCGGGCGATAAGTAAAACTGATTGTAGCGTTCGAAATATGGCACTGCTTTGCCGTTCACTTCAGCCGGATTGTCTTCGGCGCCAATCATACCATTGGCACCGTAACCAACAGCCATGTTGAGCCATCCCGGAAAGCTGTTGCCCTGTTTAAGGCATTCGGCAATATTCAAACTAAGCCAATAGGTTTGTCCGTTGTAGTCTTTTAGCGTACTTTGCAACCAATTTTTCCCGAGCAATTCGGGATTGTATTGTGCATAATTTGTTGGCGCCGACGAAAACTTCAGCGTGAGTAAATTGTCGCGACCACTTAGCTCGTTCAGTGCAAACAACGACAGACCTAAACCATCGGCAGCCCAGTCACTCACCGAAAAGCCCCAGCCTTCCGAAAACCCATCCATTACTTCAATCAACGTCATATAGCTAAACGAGCAAATGGCACCAATACATGCCGATTTTCTTTGATTATATCCTGCTGATTGATATAGTTCGCTTTGAATACGTGCAACATGAAATGTTGTGATCGTGTGCCCAAATTTATCCATGCCTTTCCATTCCCGGCTGTCGTTGAAAAAATGGAAAGCTCCTGAGGAGTAATCGGCATACCATAAAAAGTATAATCCGGTGAGCGACCCAGCATAGTAGCAGGTTGCAAATGAATTCACCTGCCATTTTTTTAGCAATGGCTGTAATGTGTCGTTAGCTGATTCATTGACAATACCATCAGATATATTATAAGCTCTAAGATTGCAGGAAAAAGATTTTTTTTGACTCCGGGTTTTACAAAAAAACAGATAGCCATAGGTGAGGTCTGCTTTCTTTTTATTACTGCTGGTATTTTTGTTGCAAAAGACAATAGAATCTTCTGCCAAAACTGTGCTGGCGTAGCAAATGGCAACAACTATCAGTAACGATTTGAACATGTTTTGCTGTAAAGGCTATAAAAATGCCTTCACTTGCTTGAAATACTCGTCTTTATCGGTTGAAAAAGTGGTAAGATGATCTGCATTTTTTACAACGTAGGTACTGGTTATATTTCCTCTGATTTTAGCAATTTTTTTCACCATATCGTCGTTGTAAACCACGTCGTTTTTTCCGTAGATAATCAGAATGCCGTTAAGGCTTGCTCCCTTGGCTTCGAGTGAATAAAAAGGCTCAAGTAAATTTTTATCGAATCCCAAAGGTAACAAAACATCGTTTCCAGTAGCAGTTTTGATGGCTTTCTGAACATCGTCGAGGGTTGAATAGGGCGAATCGGCAATGATTTTCGATATTTCACTGCAACGAACAGCGCCAATGGCCAACGACAAAGAAGCTCCAAGTCCCTGTCCATATAAATTGACAGTGCGACATTTCGAGTGATATTTTTTTACATAGTCTATGGCAGCATTCAGGTCTTTTTCGAACTGACTATAAATATAGAACTTAGGATTGATGTTGAATTCGTCGCTTTCTCCATAACCACGATAATCGTAAGTAAGAACATTGTAGCCCAGCGAAACAAAATTGGTGGCAACTTCAATCAGATCGGCCATATTGCCATCGCCATCGTCGCTAAGAATAATCATTTTGTAGGAAACCTCCGAAGGCTTAAACAACCAGGCTTTCAGATTCATATCGTCTGACGTTTTAAGGGTCACTTCTTCATAGTTGAGACCGTAGTCCGAAGGTTTTACTGCATAGGTCCGTGAAGGATTCAGGGCCATTGCAGCCAATGAGTTGATCAAAAGAAACAAAACAATAAATACTTTCATGATGCTGAATTTGAGTTGCTAAGATAGGGAATTTTATATTTCGAGATACTGGCGACCTTCGTTTTTGAGAAAAATAAGAGCATTGTTTAGCAAACTGTTCTTTTCCCGCAAAGCTTCTTCGAAAATGGTTGTGCTTAGGTCAATGGAAGTTGCGTTTTCGTTCATACGCGAGCCAGCAGTATTAATGATGCGGATAATATCTTCTTTGGCGTTTTTTAGCATATCCCATGCCTGATTGCTTACATAAACCTGTTGGGAAAGGTTGTGTTCGTATTCAATACGTACATGCTGAACCAGTTCAGCTTGTAGTTGATGAGCGGTCATTTCGGGACGATTGAGCCGCATAATGATATTTTCGGGGTTGATTCGTTCGAGAAACAAAGCCAGTCGTTCGTAGGCCTGTAAACGAATGGGCAGGGCAATCCGCTTATGCTCGAATCTCGCTTCGATCATTTTTTTCTTTTGCTCATTTTCCAAATAGCTTTTCAAAACAAAAAATGCAGTCAGAAAAACCATTACGGCAGGTAATAAAATTTTAGCAAGATCAAGCGCGAGTTCCATATTGTTTTTGATTTAAGGCAAAAATATAAAAAAAATCATTCTCCTCTTTGATATTTCAATTCGTCGCGTTGTGCAATTCTGTATTTCAATATTCTGAGATAGTCGCGTGCTGCCCGGGTTTTGTAGTCGGTATACGATTTTGAAACCCAGTTGTAAGCTCCATCAAGGTCTCCATTAATTTCGCACGAAATACCCATGTTGTAGCAAGCACGGCCAGCAGCTTTGCGTTTAGGATTGGTGGTTTGTCGATTCCAAAGTTCAGCGGCTCCATCCCAATCGCCAACTTGTGCACGGCGCTTGGCAATTTTAAAATCGCTGCTGCCACGTACAAAGTATTCGCGGCTAACACGAATCCAGTAAGGCATAATGCGTGCTGCATAGTGTTGCCCAATTGTTCTGCTTGCTTGATTCACCGCTTCTTTGCGTCCCGAAATGGCACCAACTGCAACCAGCGGATTGATTCCCGCACCTTCTGAAACCACAACTTCGCTCAAGATGAATTCATCTGATACAATTCTCGATGCAGGTTCGTAAATTCTCCAGCCAGTTTTTATAACGGTTGTTATTGTTGCATGATGTTCGATTACCGGAATGTTCAGCCCTAAAGGATTGGTCATTTGTTTGGTAACAGTGCTGTAATCAATTTTCGAATCGGTATCGTAAAACTCTAGCGCAAAAATAATTTCCACATCGTTTTTTTTGCAAATAGAGTCGATTGTAGCCCAGTCGAGTTGAGCAGGAAATACGTTTGCACTTGGGCTACCTGGAAAACTATCGCCAATTTGTTTCACTGCATCGAATCGGTTGAAGCCCGATAAAGCGTCATAAACTCCTGTCAGCGCCAGTTTGGCTCCGTCGCGATCGAGATTTTTCCCTTCGGCTGAAAGCACTTTGTCGATATCGTCGAACATTTTTCCTTTGTCGGTAGGCTTGCAACGATTAATGATACCTGCTTTTTTGAGTTCGGGCGCAATGGTTACGGGAGCCGGAACAGTTACCGACATGGTAAGCATGTTTTTTGCACACGATGCAGCCAAAATAAGTATAAGCAAGGACAATAGAATGTTGAGCTTTTTCATAGGCTGAAATTTGAAAAGTAAATTCACAACTGGTTTGATATGGAATGGTGCGATCTGTAAAACCGTTGCCGGTTCACAAAAATTGAGCCATAAAAAACAATCTCCTTTCCTAAGAAAAGAGATTGCAACTAAAATCCAGAAGTATTTTTGATGCTTAAACCATATTGGCAAAGCCCATGAATGCGAGCGAAAGAATGCCGGCAACAACCAATGCAATTGGAACACCGCGCATTCCTTTAGGAACGCCCATGAGTTCGAGTTGTTCGCGGATACCTGCAAAAATAACCAATGCCAAAGTGAAGCCAACGGCAGTTGATACAGCAAACACCAATGCTTCTCCCAAATTGAACTCTTTGGTAATTACCATAATGGCAACACCCAATACAGCGCAGTTGGTAGTGATAAGTGGCAGGAAGATTCCCAATGCCTGATACAACGGAGGAGAAATCTTTTTCAGAATAATCTCAACCATCTGCACCAACGAAGCTATCACAAGAATAAAAACGATGGTCTGCAAATACTGCAGTCCATTTGGATTGAGAAGATACACCTGAACAAGATAGGTGACTAATGTAGCAAGTGTCATTACAAACACAACGGCTCCACCCATACCCACAGCAGTTGAAATCTTTTTAGATACCCCTAAAAAAGGACAAACACCCAAAAACTGCGCAAAAATGATGTTGGAGACAAATATGGCCGATATTACTAAAACAATGTATTCCATAAAAGTTGTGGTTTATTGTTTTTTAAGACTGTTGATGATGGCAATGAGATAACCCAATGCAATAAAAGCTCCTGGAGCAAGAACAAAAACAAGAATTCCGTCCATTTCGGCAGGAATGAACTTGAAATTAAATATAGAACCACTGCCTAATACTTCGCGGATAGAACCTAAAAGGCCTAATGCGAATGTAAAGCCAAGACCCATACTTACACCGTCAATCATTGAGCTGAATACATTGTTTTTCGATGCAAATGCTTCGGCGCGACCAAGAACAATGCAGTTTACCACAATAAGAGGGATGAAGAGACCAAGCTGAGCATGCAATGCAGGTACATAAGCTTTCATGCTTAGGTCAACAATAGTTACAAACGATGCAATTACAACAATAAAAGAAGGAATACGCACCGATGATGGAATGAAGTTTTTGATCAAAGAAATAATAACATTCGACATTATAAGCACAAATGTTGTTGCAAGTCCCATTCCGATTCCATTGATTGCAGAGGTTGTAACACCCAGCGTTGGGCACATACCCAGCAAAAGCACCAAAACGGGATTTTCCTTGATAAAGCCTTTGGTAAAGTTTTTCCACTGATTCATTCGTTGCCTCCTTTCCAGATTGACTTATATGCACGATCGACGCCATCGCAGAATGCACGACTTGTTATGGTAGATGCGGTAATTGCATCAACATCGCCGCCGTCTTTTTTTACAACCAGTTTATATTCAGTTGGGTTTTTGCCGGCAAACTGATTTTTGAATTTATCGTCGGACATTTTGCTTCCCAGACCTGGTGTTTCGGCATGCGATAACACTTTGGTGTTGTTGATAGTTCCATCGGGCAGGAATCCGACCATGATGGTGAATAATCCCGAGAAACCTTTTTTGGTGTATGTTTCAACAGCAATACCAGTAGTATCATCGCCTTTCATTCCATAATAAACAGTGAGGCTGTCGTCCGAATCGAAGCTTTTTACTGTTCCAGTCACAAGTTGATCGAATTCGGGAAGAACTTCCTTGATGGCAGTCTCTATTTTTTGCTTTTCTGCTTCAGCAATCGGACCCATTGTCATGGAGTTAACCCAGGCCAATGCCAACGCTGCAACTCCCGAAATGAGCAGCAGGGTCGATGTCATGTTGAATAGGGAATTTTTTTTCTTAGCCATTATTCACTACCTCCCCGAATCTTTTGGGTTTGATTTTATTTAAAAGCGGAACAAATGCATTCATAATGAGAATTGCAAACGAAACGCCTTCTGGGTAGGCCCCAAAAACGCGAATCAGAATAGTGAGCAAACCACACATGAAACCGAAAATAAGCATTCCAACGGGATTCATGGGAGATGTTACCATGTCGGTAGCCATAAAGAAAACACCAAGCATCATACCCCCTGTGAGAAGATGAAAGACCGGATCGGCATAATAAGTTGGGTCGTTCAGCCACAATGCACCTGAGAACAAAACAGCACCTGCCAAAAACGATACAGGAATATGCCAGGTGATTACACGGGTGGCCAACATGACGATTGCTCCTAAAAGAAGGAGAATAGCCGATACTTCACCAACCGAGCCGCCCATATTTCCCCAGAGCATATTGACGTAGTCGGGCATATTGGTGTTACTCATGGCTTGTGCAAATCCGTCGCTCTCTTTTAAAATACCAAGAGGTGTAGGTCCAGTTATAACATCTGTAAGACCACTGGCACTCGAGAGCGGTTTGGGCCACGATGTCATTTGTACTGGCCATGAAATAAGCAGAAAAACACGCCCAACCAATGCTGGGTTGAAAGGGTTTTTGCCTAAACCGCCAAACGACATTTTTCCAACACCAATGGCAACCAAAGCTCCAATAATCATTATCCAGATTGGTAAGCTACTTGGGACATTGAATGCCAGCAACATTCCGGTAATGATGGCGGAGCCATCGCCGATGGTAGATTTGCCTTTAAGGAGATACTTCTGAATCAGGAATTCGAAAACGATACAGGAAAGCACTGAAACTAAAAACACTTTCACTGCACCAAGCCCGAACAGGTAGAAAGAACCCGCCATGGCAGGAAGCATGGCCAGAATTACAATCCGCATGATTTTGCTTGCGTCGCCACGGGCGTGCACATGCGGAGATCCTGAAATGGTCAGCATATTCATATTGATAAAATTCTTATTTGTTTCTGTTTCTGATTATCTGCCCCACTTTCAATTTGCAGAGACGAATATTGTCGAGCAAGGGGCGACCCGAAGGACAGGTGTACTGACACGAGCCACACTCAATGCAATCCATGCTGCGCTCTTTTTCTGCAATTTCCCAGTTGAGGTTTTCACCGGCAAGCCCAAGCAAAAATGGTTCAAGGCCCATAGGACAAACAGTAGTGCATCGTCCGCAACGAATACAATTGTATTCTTTAACCCGCTTAGCCTCTTTCTGTGTCATCAATAAAATGCCGCTGGTTCCTTTGGTTACAGGGATTTCGGTATTGGGAATAGCTTTTCCCATCATGGGGCCACCATTCACAATTTTGCCAGTATCTTCGGGTATTCCACCTGCTTTCTCGAGAAGCAGCGAAATGGGAGTCCCCACACGCACCATGAAATTGGATGGGGTTTTTACATTTTTTCCTGTTACGGTAACCACCCTTTCAATTAGTGGTTTGCGCTTCTGAACTGCTTCGTAAACAGCAAGTGCCGTCCCCACATTTTGAACAACGCAACCAACCTCAATTGGAAGCTTTCCGCTGGGAACCTCGCGATTGATTAGGGCTTTGATAAGTTGTTTTTCTGCTCCTTGCGGATATTTTACCTTGAGTCCCTGAACGGTGATCCCAGAGTAAGCCGATGCAATTTTAGTTAGATGCGATATGGCTTCGGGCTTGTTGTTCTCAATTCCAATAAGAGCTTTGGTTACATCGAGTGCTTTCATCAAAACCTGAATGCCAATCATTATTTCGTGTCCTTTTTCGAGCATCACTCGATGGTCGGCAGTAAGATAAGGTTCGCATTCCACAGCGTTGATGATAAGATATTCGGCTTTCTTGCCTTGAGGAATCATCAATTTTACGTGAGTAGGAAATGTTGCTCCACCCAGACCGACAATGCCGCTGGCTTTAACTATTTCGACTATCTCTTCTTTAGAGGCGCTGATTTCTTTTACAAGATTATCGGAAGTATCGATGCCATCTTCCCAGACATCGCCCTCTTTTTTGATAATAATTACTGGCTTACGATACCCCGAAGCATCAACCCAGGTATCGACCTTTTCGACAGTTCCCGATACCGGCGAATGTACGTTGGCCGAAATAAATGCTTCGCCTTTGGCAATAAGCTGACCGGTTTTCACTGTGTCGCCCTTTTTAACAATTGCAACTGACGGCGCGCCCAGATTTTGATTGAGCATCACATACATCAGTTCAGGTGCTTCAATAGTTTCAATACGACTATTTTCGGCAAACTTGTTTTCTTCGGGATGAACACCGCCCATTTTGAACGTCTTCAACATGTGTGGCCTCCTGCTATTTATTGAGTTATATTTTCTTCGTTGGTTTTAGGAGCATCGGCTACTGCCTTACGGGCCGGAAAGTTGATTTCCACAATGGCACCCGTTGGACATTCGCTCACGCATTTACGACATAGTTTACATTTGTCGGAATGAATATATGCCAAATTGTTTTCAAGTACAATGGCTTCGTGCGGACAAACTTTAACACATTTTCCGCAACCAATACAGGCTACAACACAATTTTTCTTTGCTATAGCTCCTTTTTCGGTGTTGACGCAAGAAACATAGATGCGTTTGCTTTTTGGTCCTTTATTGCGCAATTCAATAATGCTACGCGGACAAGCTTTTACACAAGCACCACACGAAACACATGCATCGTCTAATATTACCGGTAGACCTGTTTCTTTATCCATATACATGGCATCGAATGCGCAGCTTGTAACACAATCGCCAAGCCCGAGACAGCCATTAGGGCAGCCTCCGGGGCCTGAATAAAGCATGTGTGCATATGCACAACTGGTTGCACCTTCAAAAACGGTTTTTGCCGGCGAATTGGCATAACTACCCTGGCAACGAACTACGGCCACTTGTGGTGCCTTTGCTTCGGCAACAAGCCCCATCACTTCGGCTACTTCGGCGCTCAATTCGTTCCCTCCAACAGGGCAAAACAAGCCTTCGAGACTTTCATTTTTAACAATGGCTTCGGCAAAATTGCGGCAACCCGCAAATCCGCAACCACCACAATTGGCACCCGGGAGCTTCTCGGCTACAAGGTCAATGCGAGGGTCTTCCACCACAATGAATTTCTTTTCGACTCCGAAAATGATGGCTGCAAAAACCAATGCAACGCCACCTAACACAACTAATGCAATTAAAATCGGATCCACTGTATTCTGGTTTTATTTGGCGGCAAATGTATAAAGGATATTGCGAACAGATTCTTTTTTAAATCAATTATAAATAATGATGTATTGTTTTGATATTCAGTTGTATATCGTCCATGGTTTAATAAGGAATTCCATTTCATAGCCCTATTATATATTGATAAACAGGGTATTGTGTTTCCTGTTTTTAATCTTTCTAAATTATAGATATGTGTGATAACAATGGAATTTGCAGAATAAGGAAATGCATTCTTCCCTGAGAAATTTAATTCATATCCTTTTTTTAAGTTGGTAATTAAGTTAGGAATGCCTTTGCCCTGAATCGGATCAACTATGCCAGGCCTCTGCCGCTTTTTACAACCTTGCCTTGGTCTTTCAATTCTTTGATGAGTTTGTCGAGCAAACCATTTACAAAACTATTGCTTTTGGGAGTGCCAAATTCTTTTGAAAGTTCAATATACTCATTCATTGAAGCTTTAATAGGGATGTTTTCAAACTCGGTTATTTCGGCCATAGCCATTTTTAGGATGAGTGAATCGATAGTGATAATGCGATCCATATCCCAATTCTGAATATGTTTTTTGATAAGTGCATCATATTCGTCGAAATGCAAAATAGTTTTATCAAATAGTGTAATCATATATTTTCGGTCGTCATCGTCTCCAATATGCTCCGATTGTTTCAATAACTGTGGAAAAATAAGTGTCTCCGGATTGTTGGGATCGTAGCTTTTTAGCCAAGCGTGAATCATAAGGCCTGTAAGTTGTGAATCTTCGCCCCAGTGAATATTTTTTTCTTCGTAGAACAATTTCAAATTGCCATCGAATGCAATAAACTTCTTGAAAAGTTTTGCGACAAACTTACGATGAGTATTAAAATCGGCATCGTTGTTTTGTCCGTACAAAATATATTCGTTCCATTGTGTTACACTTTGGAAGATGCGGCGAAAAAAATCGGCAAATTCTGCCCAGTTGATATGTTGTGCTTTTATTTGATTAGTGATAACTTCGTTGTTTCGCAAATGCCCGAGCAGTGGGTTTTCGATAAATCGCACATTGGGATTCAGATCGCCTTCGGTTGGTACAAGTTTGTGACGGTTTTCTTCTGTTTTTTGTTCGGCAATATCACGCAATTCGAGCAAGGCCGAAAGCTGATAATGTACCAGATCTGCCATGTCTTCAACTGAATCTATCAGACGTGAACGGCCCCGGGCCAAATCGGTTTCTCCGCTCAATGAATAGGAATAAATGGCTTGGAGGGTTTTGCTGCGGATTATGTGACGCGATAACATAGAGAACTGCTTTTGTTAATTCGGCTGCAAAGGTAATCAGAAATCAGAAACGATGAAATTGGAAATTGGATTGTTTTTAGTAATAGCAAATGGAAAACAAATTATTTTTCAATTGACAATAAAATGCAACAAACATGGTTGTATTGTCTAAAAATTAAACCGTTATGAAAATATCAGTCATCCTTTTTCTTGTTTTGTTGCTTATTGGTATGTCGGGTAAAGCACAACAAGGTTTATGCTTTTCGTATCAAAACGGAGGCATTTGGAATCAGTTCAATTACATCAATGCCAAAGGAACTTCTATACAGAAATTTACTCTTGACGGAACTTTTGGTCTAGGGTTGTCATATCAATGGGGTAGCTATTCCGTGGAATCAGGAGTAGAATTCAAATATACCAGTGTTCCTCTTGTTTCTTACAATTACGAAAACAGTTCGGCAAGCTATAGCTCGGCAAGCTATGGTACGTCGGGGATGAACAATGTTGGAATTCCTCTAAGGATGAGAAAAGAATTCAATCTGTTTAAAAATATTTTTTTCTTGGCCCCAGAATTAGGGCTGTCAGCAATTATTGCACGTGATTTCGATAAAAGAGAACCTGTTGGTTTTTGGGGAGAAAATATCACGTATCAAGGAATACTGCCATATGTCCCAACTTCGCCAGATTCTTCGATGGGAACTGGTTACAGGACACGAAAAATCAATTTTGGTTGCGAAACATCTTTTTCGCTGTATTCTAGAATTAAAAAGCGTTTTGATATTTACCTTAAAGGGACTTTTTATAGTTCTTTCAGTCCGTTGTACTACGAAAATATAACTCATTTTTCAAGTGACGAAACAGTAAGTGCTCTTCAAACAATGAGTGGTAATTCGCTTCAGGCACAAATCGGGTTAAGAATTCACCTCGATGAGTTTTAATTGCTAATTGTGTTTTGGCTGGCTTGAAATTCAGTTAAAACCCCAACTATTCTATAATACCGGTTCGGGAATATCTTCTTCCACTCTCAGATTGTCGATGATGAAAACCTGACGATCGGGTGTGTTTTTACCCATATAGAACTTAAGTAGTTCGGCAACAGAATATTCTTTTTTTAACAGGACGGGTTCCAGTCTGATTTTTGGGCCAATAAGTGCTCTGAATTCGTCGGGGCTTATTTCTCCAAGACCTTTGAATCGGGTTATTTCCGGCTTAGGTCCAAGTTCTTTGATGGCATTCATGCGCTCTGTTTCCGAATAGCAGTAATTTGTTTTCTGTTTATTCCGAACTCTAAAAAGGGGCGTCTGAAGAATATAGACATGTCCGGAACGTACAAGATCCGGAAAAAACTGGAGAAAAAATGTAAGCAACAATAATCTGATATGCATGCCATCGACATCGGCATCGGTTGCGATCACAATGTTATTATAGCGGATATTTTCAATCCCTTCTTCAAGATTAATAGCTGCCTGTAGTAAGTTAAATTCTTCGTTCTCGTAAACTATACGTTTACTTAGGCCGAAACTATTGAGCGGCTTTCCCTTAAGACTGAATACAGCTTGAGTGTATGGGTCGCGTGCCTTTGTGATAGACCCACTGGCCGAATCGCCCTCGGTGATAAACAGCGTTGTTTCGAGTCTGCGGTCATCACCAGCTTCGTTGTAGTGAAGCTTACAATCGCGTAGTTTTTTGTTGTGCAAGCTTACTTTTTTGAAACTCTCTTTGGCAATTTTTTTAATATTAGCCAGCTCCTTGCGTTCTTTCTCGTTTTGCAGTATTTTTTGTAATACTGCATCGGCAGTTTCGCTATGAATATGCAAAAAGTTGTCGAGGTTCCGTCTGACAATGTCTCCAACATAGTTGCGGATGGTTTGACCACCTAGCTCCATGTATTGCGAACCCAGTTTTGTTTTGGTTTGCGATTCAAAAATCGGTTCGTGTACTCTGATACTAATTGCAGCCACAATAGCTCCCCTAATATCGGAAGCTTCGAAATCTTTTTTGAAAAATTTCCGGATGGTGTCAACGATGGCTTCGCGGAAAGCAGCAATATGTGTTCCTCCCTGCGTGGTATGTTGCCCGTTTACAAACGAATAGATTTCTTCGCCGTAGTTTTTGTGGCTATGGGTAAAGGCAAACTCAAAATCGCCTTCTTCCATATGAATAACAGGATAAATAGTTTCGCCATCGATATTGCGTTCCAATAAATCGAGTAAACCATTTTTCGATTCAATTTTTTGCCCGTTAAAGTGAATGATCAAACCCTTGTTGAGGTAGGCGTAATTCCAAAGCAGATGCTCAATATGTTCGTTGATGTATTCGTATTCACCAAAAATACTTTCGTCGGGGAGCCAGCTAACACGGGTTCCGCGTTCACTTGTTGGAACAGTGTCGGAATATTGCTTTTCAAGATTGCCTCCGTTGAATTCGGCCGAAACTTTTTGCCCATCGCGCATCGATTCAACTCTGAAAAACGAAGCCAAAGCATTTACCGCTTTGGTTCCTACACCATTCAATCCAACCGATTTTTTAAAGACATCGCTGTCGTATTTTGCACCGGTATTGATTTTTGAAACCACATCAACTACCGAGCCCAATGGAATACCACGACCATAGTCGCGAACAGTCACTTGTTTATCTTTGATAGAAATTTCAATCTTTTTTCCATAGCCCATCACGAACTCATCAATCGAGTTGTCGATAATTTCTTTCATCAACACATAGATGCCGTCGTCGTGCGAGGCGCCGTTTCCCAATTTTCCAATATACATGCCCGGACGGAGACGAATGTGTTCGTTCCATTCCAGCGATTTGATACTTTCTTCGTTGTATTGCTCACTCATAGCGTTCTGCCTGCATTTCTGACAAAATTAATACTTTCCCTTAAAAAAGGAAGGAAAACTTATTAACTATCGCTGTTTGAAGGATATAATTAAAAAACAAAAAATCGCGCTTTGTTATCCGCGACTTTTTGTTTCCATCAATCTTAATAGGCGTTCAAGTATTTGTGTCAGTCAGTTCAATACAGATTACTCAATGCCCGAATAGTATTTCATGAACTGCACGCGTTCGTATGCGGCAGGATTGGTGCTGGTTTTGTACGACATTTTTCCGCGAAATTCGTCAATGGTCTTGTAATTGTTTTTGTTCATCCAGTCTTCTACAAAAACAAGCATGTTTTTTATTTCTCCAATTCCTTTTTGGTAAAGCACTGATGCCACCTGGATAGCATTTGCGCCGGCAAGAAGTTGCTTAACTACTCCTGCTCCGTCGTGGATACCTGTTGATGCGCATAAATCGGCATGAACTTTTCCCGAAAGCATTGCAATCCAACGCAGCGATGTGGAAATTTCTTCCTTGTTGCTGAACATATTGGTTGCAGTAATTTTCAACTCATTGATATTAATATCGGGAGAAAACGGACGATTGAACAATACCATACCTTTAATTTTTTTCCACGATAATTGCACCATAAAGCGCGAAAGATCAGTGAAGTAGTTTCCCAGTTTCACAGCAACAGGAAGACTGGTGTTTTCCAGTACGCGGTCAATGATATTTGAGTATTGCTCCTCGATAGAAGCTGCATTTGTATTTTCATCCGAAGGTAATAAAAATATATTCAACTCCAATGCGTCTGCTCCGGCGTCTTCGATTTTTTTAGCAAATTCCACCCAATCGGTTGCCGAATAACAGTTGATGCTCGCAATAATGGGAACACTAATCTGTTTTTTGGCTTCGCGGATAAAATTCAGGTATTTCTCTACTTCGTTTTGCTCTGTATATTGCTTGATATAGTCTTCGGCCTCGGGGTAGTTTATATTGTTGGCAGTATCAACCATCTGCTTTTTGAATTCGAAGCGTATTTGCTCTTCGAACAACGATTTGAGGACAATGGCTCCCACACCGTTTTTCTCCATTTCGAGAAGATTATCCATTTTAAGACTCATACCCGAACTGCCAGCAATAATAGGATTGCGGAGTGTTAAACCAAGATATTGTGTTTCCAGATTAGCCATAACTGTTAATTTAAAGGACAAAAATAGAAAATTCCTGCGTTACGGATAAAAAAAATGTCCTATTTTTCACCGGTATTGCAATTGTTTGTTATTCAGCTGAATATCATTTCTCGATTTGGTATTTTTCAAAAATACCATGCGTTTGAATACTTTCTATAGCCTTCTGAAGTTCGGTGTCAATATCGCCAACAATCACATAATAAGCCTCAGGGCCGTATAAGCTACGAGCAAGATAGGCTCTGAGTATCGTTTGAATAATTTCTTTGCTCTGATCGTAGCCTGCTTGCTCAAAAGCAACGTCGGTTTCAACATAATTAAAAAACTCCTTCATGAATTCGTCGCTGATTTTATAACTACTGCGAAATTTATCAATATTGCTGAATTGTTCCATCAACTTGCCGCGATTTTCTTGTAAATAATCCTGAGTAAATATGCTGAACACGTTCTTGCGAATAAGTTTGGTGTAATAATCGCTGTATTTGTTGGTGTCAAGTGGAATAAAAATGTCCGGCATAATACCACCACCACCATAAACAACACGACCGGCAATGGTTTTGTAACGAAGCGAATCGGGGAATTTGATCGAGTCGGGATGAACCAATTCACCATGTTCCATGCGGTCCGATAAATCTTTATAATAGCTTTCGTGGCCTTCGTCGTATGGTTTCTGAATGCAACGACCGCTGGGTGTATAGTAGCGGGCAACAGTTAATCGCATAGCTGAGCCATCGGGAAGGCTGAATGGTCGTTGAACCAAACCTTTCCCATAGCTGCGACGACCAATCACCAACGCGCGGTCACAATCCTGCAATGCACCAGTTACAATCTCGCTGGCCGAAGCACTTCCCTCGTCGATAAGCACCACTAATTTCCCTTTTTCGAAACTGCCTTTTGATGTAGCGTTGTAGTCGACACGGCTTTCAGAGCGCCCTTGAGTATAAACAATCAATTGATCTTTTGGCAAAAACTGATCGGCCAGATCTACCGATGTGCGTAGATAGCCTCCACTATTTCCTCGCAAATCGAGAATCAATGATTTGTAATTGCTTTCCCTTAGCTCTTTAATGGCATCGGCAAATTCGTCCATAGTATTGGCTGCAAAACGATTCACCTTAATGTAACCGATTTCAGGAGTAACCATATAGGCTGCATCAACACTATGAATGGGGATTTTATCACGTGTGATAGTGAAATCGATAATATCTTTTTCGCCCTTGCGGAAAATGCCAACGACAACTTGAGTGCCTTTTGTTCCCCGGAGGTGTTTTATTACAAAATCGTTATCGATTTCTTTTCCGGTTGATTGTTCAGCGTCGATCGAAACAATTTTGTCGCCACCGTGAATTCCAACTGTTTCGCTGGGACCACCGGCAATCACATCAACAACATTGATGGTGTCGCGAATAATTTGGAATTGAATTCCAACGCCTTCAAAATTTCCTTCCAGAGGTTCGTTGGCTTTTTTGATATCTTCGGCCGACATATATACACTGTGCGGATCGAGTTCTTCGAGCATTTTAACAATAGCAATCTCGGTAAGATGCTCTTCGTCGATACTGTCAACATAACTGACCCGCATTATCTGTAATGCTCTGCGAAATTTATCGTCGGTTTTAGAAGGATCGTGTTGTGCTGAAACTAATGAAACAAAAGCAACAAACATTAATGCAAAAACTAATCTCATGATATTTTTTCTTTAGAAACGTATTTGGTTCTACAAAATTACATTATTTTGTAGTTTATTACAAACCAACATGGATAATTATCAGCAACACGACGACAAACAGATGCTGAATCATGATAAATCGTGGTTCCGTTTCTCGCTGTATATGGCTTTTTTGTTGTGCTTGCTGCCATTTCTTACATTTGTTTTTGAGGATAATTTGCCATGGCTTACAGGTGTTTATCCGCTTACCGTTGCAGGATTGCGTGGTTTGCTAACGGCGCCATTGGTGCATTCCGACTGGGTTCATCTCGGAGGGAATGTATCGGCTTTATTCATTCTGTTCATTGTTATTTTCAACAATTACAGACCAATGGCGCTTACAGTGCTTGTACTCAGCTATGTTATCCCTTCGGCCTGGTTATGGCTGTTTGCCCGCCCGGCTTGGCATATTGGTGCCAGCGGAATAGTGTATGCATTGGCTTCGTTTGTGTTTTTTACGGGCGTTTTGTTGAGTCAAACCCGACTTGTGGCACTTTCGTTATTTGTGGTTTTTATGTATGGAAGCATCTTCTGGGGCATTTTCCCGATTGATCCCGAAGTTTCGTGGGAAGGTCATCTCAGCGGATTTATCCTCGGGCTTGTTTTGGCTGTTTACTACAGAAAAGACCTTCGGATAATGTATCCGGTGAAAAAATATTTCGAAGATGAGACTCTTGATGATGACAACAATGTTGAAGAAGATGGGGATGAAAGCCAATAGTAAGGTACTGTCTCAATATAGTCTTAATCCTTGTAAGTGTCCTTGCGCTCCATGTCTCGTCGGTTTTCTTTCTCTTTCAGGGTTTCGCGCTTATCGTACATCTTTTTACCTTTGGCAAGAGCAATGTCGATTTTGGCAAATCCAGAATCGCTCAAATACAGCATTAAAGGAACCATAGTGAGGCCGGTTTCACGAACCTTGTTTTTTAGTTTTCGCAATTCGCGTTTTTTAAGCAGCAATTTGCGGTCGCGTTTTGGATCGTGGTTGTTGTACGTGCCAAAAGCATACTCCGAAATATTCATGTTGCGGATAAACAAGTCGGATCCAATAAACAAACAATATGCCTCTGCAATGCTGGCTTTTCCGGCTCTGATACTTTTAATTTCAGTTCCCTGTAATACCATTCCGGCAGAATACTGTTCGAGTATATTGAACTCGAACCAGGCTTTCTTGTTTTTTATCTGAATTTTATTGCCCGACATTGGTTTCGCTAATTGAGGCGCAAAGTTACAAAAATTGTGAATGCCATTTTTGCCATGACAAACGGATCAAAAACGATACGAAACAACTATAATATTGTGCTTTATAATACGAGTTTAGTCTATCGTAGCATAACAGTTACTATTTACCTTAAAATATATATTAGGAGACTCTTTATAGCGTATCCAGTACAATCTCAACTTTAAAAAATCCCGATGAAACATCACGGCCATTGAACGAGTAGTCTGCAGAAAATGAGGAATGAATGGTGTCGTTTGCTTTGCAACTTAGCCAAAAATCTTCATTCCCGGTATATGGATACAAATAAGTGAATGACCCTGCTACAGAAGTGTATTTTATAATGGTATCGTAGGGGCGTTCCGGGAAAACAAGCTTTACTTCTGCGCTATCAATTGCCTGAAGAGAGTCGATTCCGGCAACAGATCCTTGAATATTCACGCGATTGCTACTCGACGATATCGGGCCTTCGTGGTAATAGTAGTCATTGTCAGGTATACACGATGTTATTATTAGCAACAATCCGATTACTGAAAAAATGACAGTCTTCATGGTGTATGATTTTAAGCCGTCAAAATACCAAAAATCATTCCAATCCACTGAAAATAAGCCAACGTTAAATAGATCTTAAAAATACAATATTTTGAAATTTTGTCAGTTAATCGGCCGTGGTTCAAAATTTGTTAAACGAGAAAAAATTTTTAGAAATGACCCCAACTGTTGACATTCACGAACTTAACGAACGTATCGCGCACGAAAGTGCATTTGTTGATATTATTCGTATGGAACTGGGCAAGAGTATTATTGGCCAGAAACACATGGTTGACCGCTTACTGATCGCATTATTTGCCAATGGGCATTTATTGCTCGAAGGTGTGCCGGGGCTGGCAAAAACACTGGCCATTAAATCGTTGGCTGCAACGCTTGATGCAAAATTCAGCAGAATACAGTTTACTCCCGACCTGTTACCAGCCGATCTTATCGGAACCATGATATACAGTCCTAAGTCAGAGCAGTTTATGGTAAAAAAAGGTCCTGTTTTTTCTCATTTTATTCTTGCCGATGAAATTAACCGTTCTCCGGCCAAAGTACAGAGTGCTCTTCTTGAAGCGATGCAAGAACGACAGGTGACCATTGGTGAAACAACACATGAACTCAAGGAACCTTTTTTGGTTATGGCAACCCAGAACCCCATTGAGCAGGAAGGCACTTATCCGCTTCCCGAAGCTCAGGTCGATCGTTTTATGATGAAAGTGTTGGTTTCTTATCCCGAGAAAGAAGAAGAAAAACTGATTATCAGGCAAAATCTGGCGCCAAGCTATCCTGTTCCATCTAAAGTAGCTACTGTTGAACAGATATTGAATGCCCGTAAATTGGTTCACGATATTTATCTTGACGAAAAAATTGAAAACTATATTACCGATATTGTTTTTGCGAGCAGATTTCCGGCGCGTTACGGTCTGGTAAAATATAAAGACATGATTAATTATGGAGCCTCGCCACGAGCTGGAATCAACATGGCTCTGGCTTCAAAGGCTTATGCGTTACTCAGCAAGCGTGGTTATGTGCTTCCCGAAGATATCAGAGCAGTTGCAGCTGATGTGATGCGCCACCGCATCGGACTTTCGTACGAAGCCGAAGCCGAAAATATTTCGACGGACCAGATTATTGTTGATATTCTTAATGCTGTTCAGGTTCCGTGATGGAAAAAGATTTTCAAATATCGAAAAAAGTCCGTCTTATTGAAATCAAAACCCGGCGACTCACCGATGCAACTTTGGCGGGTCAGTATCACAGCGCCTTTAAAGGCCGGGGGATGACATTTAGCGAAGTTCGAGAATATGGTTATGGCGACGACCTGCGAAGCATCGACTGGAATGTGACGGCACGCTTCAATCATCCTTTTGTAAAGGTGTTTGAAGAAGAACGGGAACTTACTGTTATTTTGTTGATTGATGTGAGCGGTTCCAATATGATTGGCTCGCTTGGTCCTTCTAAAAATGAACGTATTGCCGAATTGGCCGGGACACTTGCTTTTTCAGCTTTGGGTAACAACGACAAGGTTGGAGTTGTATTCTTTTCTGATAGAATTGAGAAGTTTATTCCACCTAAAAAAGGGCATCAACATATTCTGCGAATAATTCGCGAACTAATTACATTTAAGCCCGAAGGGCAAGGAACCAATGTTTCGGCTGCACTCGAATTTTTTAACAATGTGATTCGCCGAAGGTCGATTGTTTTTTGCATTTCCGATTTCATCGATAATGGCTACGAAAAAGCATTTGCAGTTACAGCCCGTAAACACGATCTTGTAGCCCTACGGATTTCGGACCCCATTGAGACTCAAATTCCTGGAAAAACCTTGTTTATGGCACGCGATTCCGAAACGGGATTGGTTCGCGCAATCGATCCTCGTGGGTCTTCGGGAAAAGCGTATCGCGCATGGTGGAAACATCAGCAGCAATATCTTATCAATACAGCAGCCCGTTTCAATATAGATGTGGTTGAAATTCAAACCGATGTCGATTATGTGAAACCTTTGGCGCAATTGTTCAAACGGAGGGAGAAAAGAGTATGAAACAGTTGATTGTTTTGTTTTTGTTGCTCATTGTGATTGCTTTTAGTGCCAATGCACAACAGCGTATTCGTTTGAGCATGAGTCCCGACTCAATCCGCGTCGGTGAATTATCAACCGTATTGTGGTCTTTCGATGTGCCAGCCGGATCAAAAGTGGTTTTGATGCCGCAGATACCCGATTCACTCCCGGGAGGCATTGAAGTTATCGACAAACAACAGATTATCACCGAAAAACTAAATGGGAGTCAGCGAACGAGCCAGAAGTTGACTGTTTCGGTTTACGATAGCGGAAATTTTGTTTTTCCTGCATTGCAAGCTATGTGTGTGTCGGGGACCGATACCGTTTTGCTTCAGAGCGACTCGCTGTTTTTGTATGCTACCACCGTTCCGGTTGATACCACTGCAGCTGTAAAGGATGTAAAAGATATTTACGATGTGCCGGAAGAAACTGACTTTAGATGGCTTTGGTATGTTGTTGGTGGTGTTTTACTGGCCATTGTTGCGTTTTTTATTTTTAATTTTATAAGAAAACGTCGAAAGCAGATACCGGTTGCAGAAGAAGAAGTGGTCTGGGAAAATCCGGTAGAACGTGCACTCGAAGCTTTGCGGAAGATGCAGGAAAATCGTGATTGGATGAGTATGCTTCCCGGCGATTTCTATAAGGAAGTAACTGATATTCTTCGTAAATACTTATTTTATGCACATCATATTCATGCAGCCGAAATGGTTTCGTCTGAAATGATGAATGCTGTGTTAGCAGCTGCAATGCCTGCTCAGGCAAATGCTAAATTGTTGAGTGTGTTGCAAGTGGCCGATATGGCCAAATTTGCACGATTTAAGCCACAGCCGGGGATGTTCGAAAAATCACTCGGCGATGCCATTGCTTTTGTTGAAGAAACACGTCCTGTTGAATTAAATCTGACTGACAATGAAATGGCCAAGTGATATTTCGTTTGAACATCCCTGGGCATTTTTGCTCATGGCCGTTATCCCTCTCATGGTATGGTGGTATATCCGTAATTTCAGCAATCAACGTCATGCTGTAAACCTTCCTTCGCTTCAATCAATCAAGAATGTGGGACGTTCGTTTCGGGAACAACTTTTCCGATCGATGCCCGCAGTGCGAATGATAGCAATAGCTATGATTATTGTGGCTGTTGCCCGGCCGCAAACTTATAGTTTTCACGACAACTATAATATAGAAGGTATCGACATCATACTGGTCAACGATGTTTCGGGTAGTATGCTTGCCGAAGATTTTAAACCCAACCGACTCGAGGCGGCCAAAACAGTGGCTGATCAGTTTATTGCCAAGCGTCCAAACGACCGTATTGGTCTTGTCGCGTTTAGTGGTGCTGCATTTACGCAATGCCCGCTTACTGCCGACCATGCAGTCTTAAAGCGCTTACTGGCCGATATTAAAAACGGAATTGTACGCGATGGGACAGCTATTGGTGATGCAGTTGGAATTGCAGTAGATCGTCTTCGCTACAGTAAAGCCGAAAGCAAGGTTATTATTTTGCTAACCGATGGAATCAATAATAGTGGGTTTGTCGATCCGCGCAATGCAGCTTCGATGGCAAAATTGTACGGAATTCGGTTATACGCAGTTGGCGTTGGCTCCTATGGAGAAGCACCCTATCCTGTTCAAACTTTAATGGGAACCAGTTATAGCTATGTTAAGGCCAATCTTGATGAAGATCTTTTGAAAGAAATGGCCGAAGCTACTGGTGGAAAGTATTTCCGTGCAACCGACAATGAGTCGCTTGAAACGGTGTATGGTGAAATCGATCAGATGGAAAAAACACGTATCGATGTTTCACGGATGTCCGATAAACACGATTTGTTTTTCTATCCGGTTTTTCTATCCATTGCATTGCTTTTGCTGGAGATTTTTTTACGTTATTCTTTTTTGCGAATTATGCCATAATCCCAATTGTTATGTATCGTTTTGAACATCCCGAATATTTTTGGTGGTTGGCAGCCCTTCTGATTCCGGCCGGTCTGTTTCTCCTGCATTTTTCCATGCGACAAAAAACGCTTCGCAGCTGGTTTTCAGAATCGAATCGTCAACTTTCGATTCCAGGCTTTTCAAAATATAAAGCCATATCGAAATTCACGCTATTGGCTATTACAATTATATTGCTTGGTTTTGTGGAGGCTAACCCATTGGCCGGGAAAAAAGTTAACCGGCAAGTACAGAGCAAGGGCAGTGACATTCAATTTGTTGTTGATATAAGCAATTCGATGATGTGCGAAGACATTAAGCCCAATCGTCTTGAGAAAGCACAGCAAATTTTGCTTGGAATTATTGAACGTATGGGCTCCGATCGGGTCGGAATGGTTGTTTTTGCCGGCGATGCTTTTATTCAACTTCCAATGACTATCGATCAATCGGCGGCAGCCATGTTTGTCCGTAATTTATCACCCGATCTTATCAGCAAGCAGGGAACAGCTATCGAACTGGCGTTGCGTACTGCAATAACAAGCATTGATAGCAGTAAATCGAAACATCCGGCGATTGTATTTCTTAGCGATGGTGAAGATTTTGAAGGATATCCCAATAGTGTGGTAAACGAACTTGCCAAAAGGAAAATACCGGTTCATACTATTGCTATCGGAACAGAAAAGGGAGGTCCGATTCCCAAATACACAGGAGGGGTTCGTTCGGGCTACAAAAAAGATAGCGAAGGTAATACGGTGATAACAAAGCCCGATGAGAAATTTTTGGCCGGGCTGGCCGAATCAACTGGAGGTATCTTTATTTCAAGTGAGAATTTGGGAAATGCTGCCGAAAGTATTTCGGCAGAAATTGATAAAATGGAAAAAGACGATAACCGATCGATGCAATTCTCCGATTTTAATTCGCTGTATCTTTGGTTCTTGATTCCAGCTTTTCTTGTGCTTGTATTCGAATTCTTTCTCAACGAAAAACGCATGAAATGGCAAGACAGTTTGCGAAACTTCATCGAAAGGAGGTCGGTATGAAATATTTGATGATTTTAGTTTTGATTTTGAATACAGCTATTTCGGCAATGAGCCAGAATGCTGCTCGTAATATTGTTGATGGCAACACGGCCTATAGAAACAATGAGTTTGAAAAAGCAGCCGGCTTGTACCGAAAGAGCATGGAGCAGCAATCGCAGTATGGATTTCAGGCTAAATATAATCTGGCAAACACCCTGTATAAAAGCGGTGATTATCAGGGTGCCCGCGAAATGTATTCTTCACTGCTTTCGGATTCGCTTAACAGCGAAACACAAAGCAGACTTTACCACAATATTGGAAACACTTTCATGCAAGAGAAAAACTACGAACAAGGTGTTTCTGCTTATGCTAATGCGTTGAAATTAAACCCGATGGATGAGGATTCGCGTTATAATCTGTCGTATGCACTTAAAATGCTGAAGAAGCAGCAACAACAGCAGCAGCAACAAAATAAAGATCAGAACCAAAATAAAGACCAGGAAAAACAGAATCAGGATCAAAACAAGCAAGACTCAAATAAGGATAAGCAGGATCAAAATAAGCAAGATCAAAATAAAGACAAGCAAGGTCAGGACAAGGATAAGCAAGACCAAGACAAAAGTCAGGACAAGCAAAACCAGAACAAAGATCAAAATCAGGACAAAACACAAGGGAAAAATGAGCTGAGTCCTGCACAAGCCGATAAAATGCTGAAGGCCTTGCAAAACAAGGAAAAGCAAACCTTACGCGAAGTGCATGCTGGACAGGAAGACGGCACTTCGGCCGGATCAAATACAAAAGATTGGTAGTCATGAAGCAGATTTTATTGATAACACTATTCTTTTGGTCGGCTACAGTCTCTCAAGCCCAAATCGATTTTACTGCAAGTGCCGATTATTCGTCGATACCTCTTAATGGGAAAGTGAATATTACCTTTTCGTTGAAAGGAGCCAATGCCGAAATTTTCAGCAAACCATCTTTTGATGGATTTCGGGTTATTTCGCAACAATCGTACACAGGTGGGGGCAATATGCAGGTAATTATCAACAACCAAATTGTTTCGAACAATAACGGGGAGTCGAAATGGATTTTTACACTTGTGCCAAAAGCAGCAGGAAGTTATAGTGTTGGACCTGCAAAGGTAAAAGTAAGTGGTCAGTGGTATTCGTCGAATCAAGTGACTGTGAAAGTAACTGCAGGAGGGGCGGCTGTAAGCAATGGCAATGCAACAGCAAATCGGAATGTTCAACCTGGCCAGCAGTCAGCGGCAACAAGCACGGATAAGAATGCTGTTTTCATCAGAGCTATTCCATCCAAAACCCATGTTTATCTGGGAGAGCAATTCACGGTTTCGTATCGTATTTATACACAATACGATATTTCGCAATATGGTGTCGATAAAACCCCGGGTATGGATGGATTCTGGATCGAAGAACTCACCGACCCGACAAAAAATGCAAAAACATGGGAGGAAACTGTTGATGGTAAACCTTATATGGTTGGTGAATTTCGGGTAGTTTCGCTCATTGCACAAAAGACAGGCTTGCTTACTATTCCATCTCTCGATATCGAAGCAATTGTCAGAGTTCCGAATCAGCAAATGTCGAATCCGTTCAGTGTTTTCGATCAGTTTTTCAAAGACCCGTTTGGAAGTTCCAATTCAAATCCTTTCGCCGGATTTGGCTCTACTACCGAAAAACGAACTCTGGCGAGCAATCCTGTCGAAATGGTTGTCTCGGATTTGCCTGCGGCTGGGCAACCCGAAAGATTTTCGGGAGCTGTTGGCAATTTCCAGGTGAGTGCCGAGCTTGACCGCAATAAATGTTTTACCGGAGATGGGGTGACTTTAAAAATATCGGTAAGCGGAGCCGGAAATCTGCCACTGCTTGAATGGCCTGAACCAGAGTGGCCTGCCGGATTTGAGGTTTTTGACCCCGATATCACCGATAGCTTTGATAAAACAGCCACCGGAATTCAGGGAACACGTACGTTTGAATTTTTATTGCAACCTTCGGTACCAGGCGATTATAAGATTAACCCGGGGATTTTTTCAAGTTTTGACCCCGTAACAGGTCGTTACAATTCGTTCAATTTGCCCGATGTTGAACTGAAAGTGCTTCAGGGGAGTGGTACCCGTGTTAGTTCCGAAAAGAAAGTAGCCGATGATATTCTACATATTCACGAATCGGTTTCTGGTCTGCAGGATAACGAACATCGGTTTGGCTTTTCAGGAATATATTGGGGTTTAATCGGATTTTTGTTTTTTGTTTTTGGAGCGCTGCTTTATTATTTCAGAAGCCGTATTCAACTACGTGCCGATGTTGCTGGATTCAGAATGCGAATGGCAATGAAGCAAGCCCGGAAACGTTTGCGTTTGGCCGGAAATAGTCTTGCTAAAAATGATACAAGTGGTTTTTATACCGAATTATCGAAAGCACTTTGGCTCTACTTGAACGAAAAGTTCACGGTTCCATTTTCGGAACTTAGCCATAATAACGCTCGCGAAATATTACGACGAAGCAATGTTCCAGATGTTGTTGCCGACGATTTTGCTATTATTCTTGACGAATGCGACTACGCCCGTTTTGCTCCCGATGCTGGTCGTATGAATATGAGCGATCTTTATCGAAAATCGACCGATTTGATTATCAAAGTACAAACCCATTCAACCAAAAGCGTATGAAAAAAGCAATAGTGGTTGTTTTAGTTGTAGCTACAGCTGCTCATGCTTTATGGGCAAATTTACAGCCCGATTCATTGTTCCTTGATGCCAATAATCAATACGATGCGAAAAACTACCAGCAAGCTATTGGCAGCTATTTGCAATTGTTAAGCGAAGGTTATCAGGACGATGATGTGTATTACAATTTGGGAAATGCATACTACAGGAATGGCAATTCAGCCCAGGCTATTTGGTGTTACGAAAAGAGTTTGCTTATCAATGGCTCCAACTCCGATGCCCGCACTAATCTCGAGTTTTTAAGCAATACAATTCTTGGCGATCAGGAATCGGTGCCCGAGAATTTTTTTGCCTATTTTTGGAAATCCGTTTATTCGGTAATGAGCTGGCGATGGTGGGCGTTTTCGGTAATTGCTTGCCTGGTATTGACTCTGGCATTGTTCTTAATGTTTCTTCTTTCAAATCAGATTCAACGCCGTCGTTTCTTTTTTGTGTTGACGGCTTTTTCAACTTTGTTATTGTTATTGTCGCTTGCCCAAAGCATCAGTGGAAACTACAGACTAAAAAATAGTCGATATGCTATTGTGATTAGCGAAGCATCAAACATGAAGAGTTCACCCGATGCCGATGGAACAAGCATTGCCGTATTAATCCCGGGTGTGAAAGTGAAAATTACCGATTCGAAAAGCCCCTGGATCGAAGTGTTAGCCCCCGATGGAACAACAGGCTGGATGATTGAGAGCGATGTGTTGAAATTGACTACTACGATTCCATCTCTTCAATAAGCTTATTGCTTATTTTCATAGGATTACTGGAAATAATTTTCCATGTCTTCAAATCGAACGATGTTCCGTGTTGCAGAAACCCAGATTCAATTCCCTGAATTGAAATAGGCATATCTTCTGTAATATCGTGGTAGTTGTTGTAAGAGAGATTGCCAGTGTTTACTATAGTTACCATGCCAGTCCCAATGACATCGGCAGTGAAATCGGGTTTGATAAACAAACCTGTATTTTCTCCAACGCCAATGCCTAAATTGCAGATGCCGGTGCATAAAAACTGGGTTAAACGCCCCAAACGACCACGTGCAACAAAGTGGGTGTCGACAGTGATATTTTCGAGAAGTCCCAAGCCTTCACTGAAATGAACACGACCTTTGTAAAGCCCAAGCATATTCCCATCGTAAATCATAGGATTCGAGACAACTGCAGCTCCGGCAGAAGTTCCTGCTACCGAAAGTCCGTCGTGGAAATTGCGTTCGCGTATGATATTGTGAACCGGAGTATTACCGATAACATTAAAAAGCCGAACCTGATCGCCACCTGTCATAAATACCAAATTGCATTTCTGAAGTTTTTCAAGATGTTCAGGTTTAGTGCAATCTTCGGGTGTGCGCAAGTCGAGTATATGAACTTCGGGAACACCTAATTTGCTGAATGCATAAAAATAATCTTCGCCCAATCCAACCGGATAGCCCGATGCAGAAGGAATAACAACAATATTGGTTGCCTGGGTGTATTTAACTACGTTGGAAAGAACTACCTTTTCTTCGGTGCGGTCTTCGGCTCCGCCAATAAGAATAAGATGTCCGCGTTTTTCAAACTTTCTGGTCATAAACAAATTAAGCGTACTATGCATCTTTTCTTTTTTTTACAAAATTAACAGCCTCTTCGATGTCCCTGCTGAATAAACAAAAAACTTATCAACCAAACGACAACCAAAACTGTTAATAGTTCAGCAAAGGTAGTAATATGGCGACATAGTAAACGTTAAATGAAATTTCAGTTTAAGCTTATTTCGACCAAATGAAGGTTCGTTCCATTGATTTTTAGATATTTATTTATCCAACAGCCGAAAATAACATTTGGGGTGGTTTATTTACTTGTAATATGGTAATTGTTAATCTGAGTCTGGATA
This sequence comes from Bacteroidetes bacterium HGW-Bacteroidetes-6, assembly GCA_002842495.1. Lineage (GTDB taxonomy): Bacteria > Bacteroidota > Bacteroidia > Bacteroidales > DTU049 > GWF2-43-63. The sequence goes on along the minus strand of PHDB01000025.1, from coordinate 7,567 downwards.
TTAAGAATAATCTGTTTTTATTGCTGATAAAAGCATTTGGCTTCCCTCTGTGACAGTCGTGCTGATCCCGATAAATCGGGATGTTTCGGCATCTGCATAGGGAGTTTGCCGCTGAATACTATTTATAATTTCTTGTACGCAGTCTTTGCTGGGGTTCTTTGAATGTCTTGAAAAACCAAAAGCCCCTTAACGGGGCTTTTGGTTTGCTTATTTTCAGAGGGGGGGTATGAAAATAAGCGCTACATAAATCATAAATTAATTGCTGCATTATTACGCTACAAAAGTATGGCACATAAACATACAAAAAGTGAATGTTTTACTTTCGGCCACGTTATATGACGAGCAACCATTTAGTTTAATTGAAAGGTGAAGTTTAATGCGGCTTTGCAGACAAAGCATTCAAGCTTCCCGTACAACATCTGAAAGAGTCATATGTCACAATAATCATACAAGGAGATATGAACAAAACAATCCCAAGACTAAAATCCAGGTTAACAATAAAAACCGAGCAATCTCGAAGTCAGATGAATAGAGAGTAATTCAGGTAAACAATTTCGTTTTTATTCTTTCCGAACAATAAGCTGCATGTTTTCGTATCCGACCACTTTTACTCTTTCGTTTTTCTCGATATATCCAACCATAGCTGTAGCATCGTATTGCTCGTCGTCAATAACAATTTTTCCGGACGGACGTAGTACTGTGTATGCTATTCCGGCTTTTCCAATGAGTTCGTGGTAGGTTTGTTCCGAGGCAATATAGCCTTTAGATGAATCAAATTCATCCTGTAAAGCCATCGATTGTCCGAAAACAGAGACTCTGGCCAGCTTGCTGCTAATGTAAAATGAAAGAATAAGAGCAAAAAACATAGAAAAAGAAACAATCGCAAATGACTTCACCAATGGTCCATAGTCACCGTCGGGCATCGAGAGGCCTGAATTTGCAACTACAGCAAGTGTTAATCCGGTAATAATGAGTATGATACCTGAAATACCAGCCACGCCGAAACCCGGAATAACAAATATTTCCAACACGAGTAGCACTAAACCGAGAAGAAAAACCAAAATCTCCCAATGTTCGGTCAGGCCTTCAAGATAATGAGGCGCAAAAAAGAGCAATGCTGCAATAATAGCAACAGCGAGAGGAAAACCAACACCCGGAGTTTGTAGTTCGAAATAAATACCCCCAATAATGAGCATCACCAGTAAACCACTTACAAGAGGGTTAATCAGGAAGTTAATTATTCTGTCGAGTGTTGAAAGTTCCATTTTTACAATTTCGAAGTCAGTGATACCATTCATGGCAATCACTTCGTCGATCGATTCGGCCTGGCCTTCGCAAAAACCATTGGCGATCGCTTCCGATGTTGTAAAAGTGAGCACCTTGCCGGAATCGCTAATTCCCTCAACATACATGTCTGGATCGACCATACATTGCGCAATTAAAGGATCGCGACCCTGAGCTTCGGCTGTACTACGCATCATCGAACGCATATAGCTTTGGTATTTATCGGGCATGGCTTCAGCATTCTGATTTACAACCGTAGCAGCCCCAATATTGGCTCCTTTACGCATATAAATGCTATCGCAAGCAATCGAAATTAATGCCCCGGCAGAAGCTGCATTGTTATCGACAAATACCCAAACAGGTTTTGGAAAATTGAGAATAGCAGTTCTAATACTATCGGCTGCATCAACTGCCCCACCATAAGTGTTGAGATGAAGAATGACGATGTCTGCGTCAATCTCGCGGGCTTCTTTGAGCGCTTTTTGCGTAATGCGCCAGGTTGGAGCAGCTATTTCGTCGAAAATCTCAAATACATAAATGCGTGTTTTTTGATGTGACGTATCTTGCTGAGCCGACACTTTTGCAGATGTGGCTAATACTACTGAAAACAAGGTTAGTAGCAATAGGTGAAAAGTTTTACTCATAGTATTCAAAAGTTACAAATGTTTTAGAAGAAGTTCCGTTTTGTTCCCAATAAATCAGAACCAGTTTGCCCGTCTGATCATAATTGTATTCGTAAATTTCGCTGAGATCGTATTCGCTATTGTATGCTTCCGAAAGCAAAAGTTTTCCATGGCTATCGAAAGTGAGATTTTGGGTAACCGCAGGCCCTTTGATAGTCATTTTTGTATCCTGAACGGTCACTGAAGTCAATGCATCAATATTGAGATTGTTGTTGCCGGGACGATCAACTGTTGCTAAATCGCCGGAATAATCAATGATTTTTGCGAGTTGTCCAACATCGTTGTAAGAATAATGTGTTTCGGAAACAGCAAACATGTCGGAACCCGATTTTCTGATTGATTGTTTTACCACCATTTTCTTTTCAGGAATCACTCTGTAGAAAGTGGTGTCGGAGGTAATATCGTCGGAGTTTACCATCGATTCGAGTGTTCCGTTAACGGAATACACAAATACAGACTTGTACCTGAATCCGACCTGTCCTTCTTCGGAAATAAGCAGACCATCGTTATTGAAGGAAAGTTTGATCTGCCTCACAACCGTCTTGTTGTCGGAATCCATGGTGGCAAGCAAAATCGACTTCACATTCATTTTTTGTATGTCGGCTTGTTTCAGCCATGGCCACGAAAGCTCGGTGTATGGATTCTGACCAAAACTGCAAACAGCAAAGAAGACAAGCAGCGAGACAATTAGTACATTTTTCATTGTTGTAGATTTAAAAATAAGCTGTTCCATAAGCCGGATTCTGTAATTGACCGAAGCCAACTCTCATCATTTATCTGCGATTTATGTTGCCATAAACCTGTAGCAGCCTACCCCCCGGCACGGGCGAGCAGCCCTAAGCCGGTATACGTGGCCTTGCACCCCATGAGGTTTGCCTTCCGTGAAGTCGCCTCCATCGGCTGTGAGCTCTTACCTCACAATTTCACCCTTACCCGGAAACAAGTTCCGGGCGGTATCATTTCTGTTGCACTTTCTGTCCCCGCCCAAAGGGCGAGTCCTTTCCGTTAGAAAGCATGGTGCTCTGTGGTGTCCGGACTTTCCTCCCTTTATTAAGACAAAGAGCGATGAGAGGAACAGCTTAATGCAAAGATATAGCTTTTTCGGAAGTATTCAATTGAAGAGCAATGAATTTGCGATTTTAACGTCCATATATTTTTTACAAACACAAAATGTACCCCTTCATTATTTTGAAGAAAGCATGAATTTATTCCTAAGAACAATAAATGCAAGGGTAGATGTCCAAAAAATTACAATGTCGGCACAAAGGTTAGATATATCCCATTCAAAATGTAAAGTACTATCTGTCATAAATTGGGAATAGTATTGCAAAGGAAAACTAAGGGTTTGGCTCCAAAAGCCAGTGCCATGTTGAGAATAATCGTAGACAGGATAAAGTTGAAATGAAAAACTCAGAAAAGACGCTGCAAAAAAGAGCAAAGCTGAGAATGCAGTAGTTCGGATGAGAACAGTTGACGTTTTCATTGTTCAAATATAGCAAGAATAAAATTTAAGAAGCCTCAAAACATCAATCAGAGCTACCATTTTAAGCGTTAATGTCCTTCTGTTATGAATATTTCTTTAAATTGAAACAGAGATTTCAATTTTCGCTCTTAGGGAGAAGCGTTTACAGCCCTAATACAATGTAATCGAGATGCTTGCAGATTGTAAAAATCTAATAACAGCTGTATGGAGATTGCTTTTTTACAATTCCACTTCTTCCTCGATAAACTCAACTCCAAATGGTACAAGCTTTTCGAGAATAGGATTGTAATACTGAGGTTTTACGGGAACCTGAACGCCTTTGCCATCCATTTTGCCTGTAAGGAACAGCTCAATGGCAATGGCCAATGGCATTCCGACGGTAATAGCCATAGCTGTGTCGATTTTGTTTTTCCCAATCACAACCATCGACGAGAGACGACGGAATTTTTTCCCATTCAGCTCATAATCGAATGTGTGCTGCATCACAATCATATCGAGATCGTTTTCGCCTAGTACCCATTTGGGCTCAATGATTGACTGCAGAATTTGTGCAGGAGTTTTAAACCCAGCTTTCACAGGAGTATTTTCGAAAATTCCCAGCCACTCCATCTTTTTAAAAATGACACCACCTCTTTCGATGCCCAGATATTTGCAGAAAATATCTTCGACGCTCAATCCCGGCATTTCGGGCAGAAAAGCTTCGATGAAAGTTCTGTAGGTGAGCTTCTCCGGATTTTCCAACTCATAGGTGTCGTCGGTTATTCCAAGCTGAACAAAACAGTTCCACGCTTCGCAGTAGCCCGGACGGCGCATGGTGCCACGAACGAGAGTCTGTACGTCGCCCAGACCATACACTTCGCGATAGCTGAGCGAATCGCGGTTGGCATACACGTCGAATTCGCCATAATTCAACACTTTAGCACGGTCGATACGTTCGTACAAACGGGTAAAAGGAATATATTTGTATTTGCCGTTATGCAGAAAACGTGCCCCTGCCTGTCCGGCTAAAATCACATTACGAGCATTCCATGTGAATTTGTAGTTCCACGGATTGTTGTCGTATTCCGGAGCAATGAGGCCACCGGTATTCGATTCGAAACCAGTAATTTTCCCACCTTTGGCTTTGATTTCGTCAATCACTTTCATAGCCGACATGTGGTCGATTCCCGGATCGACACCGCATTCGTTGAAAAAAAGCAGATTTTTTGCTTCGGCTTCGGCGCTCATGGCTTTCATTTCGGGTGAAACATACGATGCCGTAAACATATGTTTCGATAAATTAAGGCATTGTTGAGCTACTACCGGATGGAAACGTGCAGGCAGCATGCTTATTACCAAGTCGGACTCTGCAACCATAGCAGCCAGCCCTTTTTCGTCGGCAATATCGAAAAGCATGGCCTTTCCGTTACTAAAGCCTTTGGTTTTGAGCTGTGCAGCTTCCAGACTGATGTCGGCAAGCGTAATAGTCCATTGTTTTTCGAGCCCTTTTTCGAGCAGGTGGCGAATCATGGTCGATGCCGATAATCCGGCGCCCAGAATGAGTATGTTTTTCATTGCTTTAAATTCTGTCGCAAATGTAATTATTTCCGTTTTCGGCGAGTAAAAAAAAGACAGAAAGTTTTAATGTTTTTTGTTGACGGAAGTCATTAAATAATTATAAAAAAAAGAGCCGGACAATAAATAATTTTGCCCGGCTTTGTATTGAAATAACAATTTCTATCAGGTATGTTTTTTACAGCCCCAGTTTTTTCAAAATTGCAGGAGGAACGCCTTTTTTGTTCACCAACATATCGGTGGTCTTTAGCATCACAAATGCTTTCGATACGTAGAAATAACCTTCGTATTTTCCACCAACATCCCAACTGTTTTTTACTTTGAAATAAATGTTTCCGTCCTGATCTTTGGCAATACCAGTAAGAACCATTCCATGGTCGTCGGTTGTTTTAAAATTGTCGAATTCTTTCTGACGCATTTCTTGAGTAACTGTAACTTCTTTCATTGGTTTGTCGAACGAATAAAGCTGTGCCGCTTTTTCTTTCGGAGAAAGTTTTTCCCATTTCTCGCGTTCAGTTCCTGTGAGGTCTTCGCGTTCAGCATCGGGCACTACAGCTACACCGTTTGTCCAACTGAAACCTTTTTCTGAAACATCGCTAGCCCAAGCAACTGTGTAGCCATTGTTGATTGAATACTCCACCACTTCTATGAGTTCGTTAATAGCGATATTGTACGACATATCGTGGCTCCAATTGTCAGGAACTTCGAGAATGAATTCTTTGTAGAAAGGATGATGTGTGAACGATGTGAGTTCAATATAATCGTCGTAGTTGAGACCCAACGACTGTTCAAACGATTTTGGAGTGTATTTTTTGCCTTTGTATTCGAAATTGGCAGGTTCTGGTCCCAAATAAGCATCGAGAATGGCAATAAACCCATTTTTCCATGCAGTTGTTGGAGCAGCAGCATCTTCTTTCACTAAAGCATCCATATAAGCTTTCAAAACGGCATCGAGTTCACCATGGTCGAATTTGTCGGTTCCATAGTTTAAACCTGGGTATGCTTCTTCGGGAACAATTCCGTAGGTTTTCATCACATTGGTAACATCGTGGAATGCGCCACCGCCACCAAAATTCAGTGCTCCGTGGAAACGAAGAAAGCGCTCGGCTTTATCGATGTATGAATGACGAATAATATATGCTTCCGAAAGATCGTATTCGCCTTTTCCCATACGGATCAATTCGGCTTCGTAGAAACCCAAGGCCGAAAAACTCCAGCAGGTTCCCGATTTATATTGATTTTTAACCGAAGTAGCTTTAATGGTTTTGGTATCGGTGAACTTATAACCATCCTGAGCATTTACACTTCCGGAAAAAATAAAGGCCAGCATTGCGACCAGTAAAAACAGTTTTTTCATGGTTTGTTTATTTAGGGCAAAAATAAAACAAAATTGACACCGAACAAAATAAATACATTCAGAAAACGGCATCCAAACCAATTATCTCTATCTTCGGGCGCTTTATACCGATGTATATAGCTGATATTGCGGATGGGATTGAGGATTTTTTCACAAATGCATGATTTCGGAAAGCTTCAGTATGAAGTTATTTGTGTTGGACTGATGGAAGATGTTGAATTGTTTAACAGCGATGGCTCGTTTTACATGGGCAATAGGAGTCCAGATATGAGAGGCTCTCGTTTCGTCCTTACTCGTTTGTTTGGAGATGTAATCTATGAGAAATATCAAGGTCGTCTGAGGCACTGAGTCGTCGCATTTTGTTTATGACAAAGCTGATGCACACTTGTCATTCCTTCTACAATATGGTTGCCGGAAAAACACAATTCACTTTTTGTTCATTTTGTTGTATTTGATTTGTGCTACCAACTGCCAAATTGTCACACGACGCCAACTGGCACGTGCTTTGACAAGCGCAGGTCTGCTAAAAACGAGAATACCATGCAAAAAGGAACAATCAATGTACAGACCGGGAACATATTTCCCATTATTAAAAAGTTTCTCTATTCGGAACACGAAATTTTTCTGCGCGAGCTGGTAAGCAACGCCATGGATGCAACAACCAAGTTGAAAAAATTGGTTTCGCTCGGACAAACCGACGTTGAACTGGGCGACCTCACTATTCGCGTTGAGCTCGATACCAAGAAGAAAACCCTGAAAATTATCGACCGGGGTATTGGAATGACCGAAGAAGAAGTACAGAAGTACATTAACGAAATTGCCTTCAGCGGAGCAGAAGATTTTGTGAAGAAATACATGGGCAAAGACGATCAGGAGATCAGTGGAATCATAGGCCATTTTGGTTTGGGCTTCTACAGTTCGTTTATGGTTGCCGATAAAGTTGAAATAAAAACACTGAGCTATCAGACCGAAGCAAAAGCGGTAAAATGGGTTTGCGATGGTTCGCCCGATTATACCATGAGCGATGCCAAAAAGGCTGATCGTGGAACCGAAATCACCTTGCATTTTGCCGAAGACTCAATAGAATTCAACGACGAGCATCGCATTTTGGAAATGTTGCGCAAGTTTTGCCGCTTTTTGCCCTATCCCATTCAATTCGGTATGGAAAGCAAATCGGAAAAGATCGAAGGCGAAACCGATAAGGAT
>PHDB01000024.1 GCA_002842495.1 Bacteroidetes bacterium HGW-Bacteroidetes-6 | reverse complement strand
CTCTTAGTCAATAAAACAGAAATGATTTCACTGAAAATGCTGCGGTTAAATAAGAAATTCAGACAGTTACTTATGCATACATGCCCGGCTGGTGAAAAAGTGTACCTTTGCCGAAAAAATGCAACTCAGTATTGATATTTCGTATTATCCGCTTACGGAGCAGTATCTGGAACCCATCAAGGCTTTTATCGGACGTTTACACACCCATCCGGAAATTTTTGTAAAGTCGAACGGTATGAGCACGCAGGTTTTTGGTGAATACGCTGATGTGATGCGTATCGTTACACTGGAAATTGAAAAAGCCATGGAATTGCCCCACAGCATTTTTGTGCTGAAAATGGCCAACGCCCGGCTCGATATTGATTATAAGCCCAGATAAATGCCGGCGTTAATTGATTGGATAACAGAAAATTGGTTTGAACTATCGGCTGCATCAATAGGATTGGTTGCAATTTTTCTGCAAATAAAACAGAATGCATGGTACTGGGGCATCAGTATGGTGATGGTGGTCATGTATATCTGGGTGTATATTCAGGCTAAGCTTTATGCCGATATGTCGTTGCAGGTTTACTATCTTGTTGTCAGTATTTATGGTTGGTGGGCCTGGCTTTTTGGTGGTAAAAAACAAAAAGGCGAAAGCAAATTGCATGTTTCTACTACAAATGCAAAAGTATGGAGCATTTTGGCGCTGGTTATGGTTGGTTCGTTTTTCCTGATGGGTTGGATTTTGAGAGATTTTACCGACTCGAATGTGCCGTGGTGGGATGCTTTTACAACTGCACTTAGCTTTGCAGCAACATGGATGCTGGCACGTAAAAAACTCGAAAACTGGTTGGTTTGGATTGTTGTTGATATCACTTCGTCGGTTATTTATTTTTACAAAGGATTGTATCCAACCATGGTTTTGTTTGTTGTACTAACTATTCTTGCAGCATTCGGGTATCTGCAATGGAAAAAGGATATAAATCGTGAAACAGTCTAAAACTATTCGAATTGCTGTTACCGGTCCTGAAAGTACTGGGAAATCGACATTGGCCGCTGCACTTGCGAAGCAATTTGATACTGTTTGGGTTCCCGAATTTGCCCGTACCTACATCGAAACACTGAATCGTGATTATAATTACAACGATATTCTGCAAATAGCTAAAGGACAGTTATTGGCCGAAGATACTGTTTCCCAATCTCAGAAGCTTGTTTTTGCCGATACCGAGTTGCTGGTGACCAAAATATGGTGCGAAGTAAAATACAATCGTTGTCATTCCTGGATTCTTGATGAGATAGGTAAACGAAAATACGATTTGGTGTTGCTTTGCAATATCGATTTGCCGTGGCAATCCGACCCACAACGCGAACACCCCGATAAACGTGAAATGCTGATGGATTTGTATCGATGTCAGTCGTTGTTGTACTACAGCAATGTTATTGAAGTTTCGGGAATGGGTGAAAACCGTATCGAAAATGCAATTGAAATAGTAAAACAATTTCTGAAAGAGTGCGGTTCTGATTATTGATGCAAATGTTTATTTGAATCGATAATGTCGTTGTATTCAAATAAACGACTATTTTTGAAAAACAAACCAACAACTACTATGGAAAAAAAGTTATTGTTTCTGGCTACAGCAATCGTTGTAGCATTTTTCGTTGCATCCTGTGGCGGAAATAAAACCGAAAGAGACGGATCGGCCGATAGTACAAAGGCTGAAAAAACTGCAAAAGACGTTTGCAGCAACGAAACCTCTGTTTCAATGACTGTTCAGGGTTACGAAGCAACCAAAGATTCGGCCCTGGATATTATTTACCCGGAATTTGATGTGAAGGCAACAACGTTTGTTATGAAGAACGATAGCCTTGCTGAATTTAAGATGATGAACTACAGGCAGGAAGAGCTCGTGGGTAAGCGCAAACCAGAACAAGTAGATATTTTGGTTGAGCTCCATAGTCGAAAAGGTAAAAAGCTGGAGCCCGGTGTATATGATTACCACGATTATCAGGGAGAATATTTTTCAATGGTGAAAATAAATACTTTTCAGGGAGCTGTGTGGTTCAACTGGTCGATGGGAATGCCCGAAACAGGAAATGTTACAGTCGACTTTATTGATAAAAACAATATTTGTGGCTCATTCAACCTGAATGTGGAAGCACCTCATAATAAAAACATGGGCATAGTTAGGCTTAATGGCCCATTTTCGATTTTGGAATAAGAAACAGATTATCTTACTAAACCGGTCGGATTTTTTCCGTGCCGGTTTTTTATTTTCCCCATCAGATCGTGGTAGTTTACCATGAAAACACCTGCGAGAATTATGATGATGAAGGCTATATGTATGAGTCCGAGTGTTTCACCGTCACCAAGTCCCCAGAGTGTTGATACAACAGGCATGAGGTAGGTGACCGAAGCCGCAAAAAGAATGTCGGACATTTTAATCAGATGGTAGTAAAGCAAAAGGGCGATTGCAGAACCAAACAACCCGAGAATTGACATGTATAAGAGACCGGGTCGCAGCTCGGGATGATATAGAATTTGTGAAACCATTTCGGTTTGAGATGTCAGGTAAAAAATGGCAAATAATCCGGGAATGAAAAAAGCAATCGAAACCATGGGAAGAGTTGGAATATCGTTGAGCCATCGTTTGATGAGGTTGATGTTGATTGCATACATGATTGTTGCCACAATGATATAAGAACCAAAATTAAGGTTGAAATTAATGGGCTTTCCTCCGGCCACGGCAAGTAATCCCACAACGCCGGCAATTCCGGTAATTACTCCTCCAACACTCAGCCATTTGGCTTTATAACCAAAAAAAACAAGACCGACAATGAGTGTGAAAAGCGCTGTAGTGCTATTGAGAATTCCAGCAACATAACTTTCAATTCCTGTTTGAGCCTGTGCAAAAAGGAAAGCAGGAACAGCATTCCCGATTATTCCGGACAATGTAAGCAGAAGAATTGTTTTCAGTTTCAATCGAAACAAATAAATGATAGCGGGAATAAAGAGTACTACAAATGCCGAAAACATTCTCCAGGCAGCTACAACATCGCTGGGAAAATATTCGAGCGATTTCTTCATGAGAATAAACGACGATCCCCAGGTGAACACAAGGAACACCATAATGGCTAATGCCAAATATTTGCCGAGTTGGAAGTGCTTGCTCATTTACATTACATCCATTTCCGGCGCCTGAAATACCAAAGAAGAAAAACCATGATAAACACCATGAGTCCCACGATCATGAAAAAAGCATAAGGATGATTTCCAAACGGGAGATTCACGTTCATTCCATATAGGCCGGTAAGGAATGTGAGAGGGAGCAATGTGGTGCTGATGAATGTCAGCATTTTCATGATTTCGTTGGTTCGGTTGGCCTGCATCGAATCAAAAGTCTTGCTTAAACCTTCAATTAATTCGCCGTCGTCTTCAATTAAATCCCATATTTTTTGATAGTAATCGAGTATATTGCCCCAGTATTCTTCCATATTCTCTACAAAGCCTTCTACTTCGCCACTTTCGAATTTGTGAAATAAGCGCAATTGGGGTTTGAATGTGGTATTGAGCAGGATAATGTTTTTTCGGGTAATCGATATTTTTTCAATGCTTTTTTCTGCTTTTCGACTAAACATTTCCTTGTTGATGACTTCTATTTCGTGATCGATACGTTGTAAAACCGACTGTGTTTCCTTCATCAGGTTTTCCAGAATCCTGTAGAGTAAGGCATCCGAAGTCCCAATAATGTCATCGGTTCGCTTTTCTTCGATTGCTTTTTGAGTTTCCTGAAATAAATCGCGAATAACCCAATGCGAGTTTCCGATGGTGATAATGAAATCGCGGCCCCAGAAAATTTTGGCTTCCTTGGCTTTGATAAAGCGATTAACCTTGTCGAAATAGGGAAAGTGAAGAATGAGAAAGTAATAATCGTCGTAAATATCAATTTTCGACCGTTGCGATCTCGTTTTACAATCTTCGATGTCAAGAGGATGGAAGTGAAACTGTTCACTTAGATAATTTAAATCTTCATCTGATGGATAAAGAATATGCAACCATTTTACAGTACCAAGCCTGATTTGTTCAATCATAGGCTATCCTCCTTTCTTCCGTTGATTGTGGACTACATTCCAGTGAATTTTGAGCAAAGGTAAGCAAAAATGTTGACTGGCATCGCATTTAATTTAACGTTGAGCAGCACAATTTTTCCTATGTTTGCACTTTATTATTGATAAATGTTTGCTTATGCGACGCATCCCATTTTTGTTTCTCATTCTGGCGATTCAATTTAAGGCCAGTGCACAAATTCCATATGTCGAAAAGTATCCTAACGGCACCACCAAGATTAAAGGTAGAATGCTTCCCGATAGTACCCGAATTGGAATTTGGAAGTATTATTACGACTCCGGAAATCTGAAGGTGGAAGGTGAATATGCCGAAGGCAAAGAAGTTGGAACCTGGAAGTTTTACTATCCTAATGGCGATTTGTGGAAGAGCGAGTCACGTATTGACGGACCTGTGGAAGCTTATTATTATTATCCCGATAAAATTGAATATTCGGGAGCTATGAAGAATGGGAAAATGCACGGTCAATGGCAATACTGGTGGGAAAATGGGAATAAGCAATCCGAACAGTTCTACAACGAAGGGCAGCGAATTGCGCAATGGAAATATTGGTACGAAGATGGCCGCGAGTGGAAAATCATCAGTATGGAGAAGGGACCTGTTGTTATTCTCGATACAACGGGCCGAAAGTACGAAGAATGGATGGTCGACAATGGTGCCAGGAATGGAATATATCGCAAATACGACTTTTGGGAAACTGTGATTGAAGAAGTTGATTACAAGGATGACCTTAGAAACGGGCAATATACATTGTATCATGGTAACGGAAAGGTTGCCTCTGAGGGGCAATATTTAAATGATGCTAAAACCGGCACATGGAAATATTTTTATCAAAGCGGAAACAAGTGGAAGGTTGTTAATATTGATTCTGGAGCTTGTCAGTCGTGGTACGAAGATGGCTCGAAATACGAAGAATGGACCCATGTCAAAGGGGTACGCGAAGGAGTGTACCTGTCGTGGTTTCCCAATGGTAAGTTGATGGAAGAAACTTTCTACAAAAATGATCTTCGCGAAGGAAATAGTGTAGTGTATCACGACAATGGAAATAAAAGTTTCGAAGGAGTGTATTTGCTCGATTCGCTCAATAGTTATTGCCAATGGTGGTACAAAGATGGAAAGACCGAGATGGAAGGTAAATTGAAAATGGATAAGCACGATAGTACCTGGAAGTTTTACTACCCAACCGGCAAGTTGGGTTCAACCGGCGATTTTTTCGACGATTTGCAGGAAGGGCAATGGACTTACTTCTATGAGACCGGCGAAAAATGGCGTCAGGGAAATTATATAAAAGGAAAACGTAATGGTTTGTGGGTTGCCTGGTTCGAAAATGGAGCCAAACAACGCGAAGGTTCATTTGTTGATGATAAAGAAAATGGACATTGGATTAGTTGGTTCGATAATGGTCAAGTCGAAAACGAAGGCTACTTCGCCAAGGGGATTATGGACGGTGAATGGCACGGATACTACAAGGAAGGTTTACTTCGTTACGAAACAGCCTATAAAAATGGGGTGAAGAACGGGCACGATGTATTTTATGTTCAGAATGGCAACAAACTCTATGATGCAACCTATTCCAATGGCATGAAAAACGGATTTTGTACCGAATATGGCGAAACAGGGAAACCTGTTGAAGAAGGGCGCTATTCGATGAACGTTAAGACCGGTCAATGGACTTTCTACGATAAATATGGTTCAAAAATCAGAGACCAGTTTTTCAAAAACGGTCGCCCCGATGGAAAAGTAACGGAGTATTTTGCCAATGGCAAAGTGGCATCGACTGGATATTACGACGATACAAAGCGGATAGGGCAGTGGGTTTATAACGACAAAGACGGCAAAACCATTTACAAGGTTTTTTTCGATAGCAATGGTAAGAAAATCAAAGAGTGGCGTCCCGATACACCATCGAACTAGAAGCCTTTACGTTCCTGCTTTTCAGCCTTTTTTCGCTCAGTTTCCTGAGCTTCGATGTCGGACAATATTGTTTGAAAATCGTCAAGCTGTTTACCTTGCAATTGGGTAATCAACGTAACTCCCTGGATTTTTTGCAGGGTGTTTTTCCACAAAGCAACTTCTTTCGGATCAGCCGAATCGGTAAAGACAATAAAGAAATCGACTGTGGCCAATTTAGGAACCAGAAGAACGTTTTCGTTTCGATTGCTCAGGATGACAATGTCTTCGTGGTTGGGACAGGTGAAAAGGGCAAATTCGTAATCGGCTTTTAGCTTTTTGTGAAACCAGCTAAATGGAGGTTCCTGTGCAAAACTATATTGTAAATCGTTATTTATATGCCAAATAAATCTGTAATCGCGCATGGGGGCACAAACAGCCAATACAGCAATGTCAGAATAAGCAACAAAATCAAGTGTTATTTTTGCGGACATGGCGTCTCTCTTGTTGGTGAACAATAACAATACTTACTTCGAACAGCAGATACAAAGGAATAGCAACCACGGTCATCGTAAACGGGTCGGTAGTTGGGGTGATGATTGCCGATAAGCTTAGCCCGACAACAATAGCGTGTTTCCGAAACCGTTTGAGCATTTTAAAACTTACAATTCCAATTTTGGCTAATATGCTCATAAGTACAGGTAATTCGAAAAGTAAACCTGTGAGAAAGAGACTCGATGAGAATACACTGAGATATGACCCTAATGTAATGGTGTTTTTTACGGTATCGCTGATGGTGTAATTTCCCAGAAAAACCACACTTAAAGGCGTGATGATGAAATATGCAAATGCGCATCCGAGAAGAAAAAGAAAAATCAGTACTACGGTATTTCGTTTTATGATACGACTTTCGTTTGGATAAAGTGCTGGTTTAACAAATAGCCAAAGCTGAAAAATCAGAAAAGGGATTGAAAGGACAAATCCGGCCAAAGCCGAAAGGGTGATGTGAGCCATGAATTGACCTGCCAGCTGTGTGTTTATAAGAATGAAGTTGATGCTAATTGCTTCGCCTGAACCAATGCCTGTAAAAGCACCTAGTTGCATTAGCCATTTGTATGTAATGAAGTTGGGGTCGAGTAGCACTAATAAAAACCGATCGAACAGTATTTCGCGAAATGAAAAAGCTACAATAAAGAAAGCGAAAAATACAATTACACTTCGAATCAGGTATTTGCGCAATTCGTTAAGGTGATCCCAAAAACCCGGCTCGTTGTTTTCCATCGGCCTGCAGAAATAGTATTATTCTTTGGTTTCGGTGGGTTCGTCAGATTCACCTTTACTGGCATTGCGGAATTCGCGAACTCCTTTTCCCAATCCACGCATGAACTCAGGAATCTTTTTGCCCCCGAAAAGGAGCAGAACGACAATAGCAATCACGACAATTTCGGGAGTTCCCAGCATGCCCATTTGATTAATAGTAATGTTCATGGCTAATTAGTTTGAATACAAACCTACGAATTTTTTTTGGTTCAGTATTTTAATTCATTACAGCGCAAAAAAAAACCCGCTCGAAGCGGGTCAAATTTTTTAAAGAGCATTCAGCTTTTTTGTTAGTTTCGATTTTAAGTTCGAAGCTTTGTTTTTGTGGATAATTCCGCGCTTTGCATTTTTGTCGATAAGCGAAATCAACGATTTAAAGCTGGCATCAGCTTCCGATTTCTCGGAAAGGCTTCTGAATTTACGAATGGCATTGCGCATCGTTTTGCTGTAGTAACGATTATAAATCTTTCTAGTGTTGTTGCTGCGAATGCGCTTTAGTGATGACTTATGGTTTGCCATTTTTTTCTCTGTTTTTGTAGCCCGTAGGGGATTCGAACCCCTGATTTCCAGGATGAAAACCTGGCGTCCTAGGCCGACTAGACGAACGGGCCAATGTTTTGGGACTGCAAAATTAATACATTTTTTTTATCTGCAAAACTTTTATGGAAAATATTTTAGAAAATATTTCCTTCCTCTGCTTTAAACTTGAAACCCAGCTTTTTACTGGTTTTAATTTGCATTTGATCCATCGTGCTGGCAAAGTCCATAACATTGACTTCCTGAATAGCTTCGAACGGAGGCGAAGGCAAATCGAAGTTGACGGTGTGGAGAATGGATGCCATGAGTATTTTTCTGATTTTGGCCGAACTGATTTTATCGGATTCGAAACTGATGCCAATCTGATTCATTTCGCGGCGTCCTTCAATAAAGAAATGGTTGTCTTTGTTGATGAAAACGCGACCAATAAGAATTCCTGAATCGTTCATGCGTTGATATTTGAATGAATCGGCCAGGAAATTATAAATATGGATAATTCCACAAAATCTGCGATTGACGTCTTCGCGTAGGTAATGTGTCCGCATTTCTTCGTGATGAAGTCCCAAATCGAAAATATTGCTGTGCATAAAGAAAATGAGAACATCGCCACCAAACTTCATCTCAAATTCAAAATCGCTCCGATCGTTCATCTCCAGAGGTATAACGCGTCTGCGATTGGCCATGTTTGTTCGCAAATCTTTGACAACAAATTCCGCTTCTTTTTTAAGAAGATTCAGCGCATTGTAGGTGTTGATGAAAATATCCTGCTTCAAATTGGCTTTGCCTTCGAGGTGACGCGCCAGCTTTTTGATGCTGTTGAGTTCGGTGAGCATGTTGTTCGATTTTCGACAAATATAATGATTTTGAAAAACTGATTCTCAAATTAATATTTGTTTTGCTCAATAAAACGAAACAATGCCAATTGACGGATTAATAGTGCTGCCCAACCCTCACAGAGTTTTAATAGCTGGTTCGGCAACAACTCTGTGAGGGTTATAGCAGACTGCTAGTCTCAGCTCCCCATCCCAATCTTTTAGACCCAGCTACCGCACGTTCCAATAACTATCAGTAGCATAGTGAAATGTCACTCTAAACCCGCTTTTCGTCATCCTGATGGCGATCAGGATCTGGAAAGCGGGTCTCTGAGGTTTGTCAGAAATTATGAGTTGCCATCCTGTTAGATTCTGAAATAAATTCAGAATGACAACAGGCTGTCGTCTGTGGCATTCAATTAGCTTCTCGCTTGGTTGAAAAATGTGTCAAAACGCTTACTGGCAGCCCGCTCCAGTACCGCAACCGCACATTCCAATAATTTTCCCGCGCTACCGCACGATTGCATTGTGTGGTGTTTTAGAAACAAAAAAGAACAATTCAAATCATCAAAAAATCGTATTTTTGACATTGCAATGAGTAGGAATTTCAAATATTATTATCTGGCAAATTGTCATTAAGATGGGTTATGATGGCTATATGAGCAAGAGGCAGGTTCAAAAACAAATTGATAAAAGGGACAATTGATATGAAAAGCCTTAAAGTTCTAGCAGCGTTATTAGTTTTTATTACTTCATGTAATATTGGCTCTAATGAACCCAAGTGTTACTATATTCCATCAGAGAGAGTGCTCTTTATTGATAATAGTCATTATAAAATAAAAACACTTTGTATAAATGTATACTCCCATGAGAATTTTGAAGGTGATTTTGAACAATACAAAATACACTTCAAAAAAGATTTAAACTTATATACTGTTGACTTAGACAATATTGATACATCAATGATTATTGATAGTGACATTTCGGTGGTAAATAAAATTGTTTCTGCTAAAAATACTTTAATTCCATTTATTTACATAAACAATGTGTTTGATGAAGCCCCAATAGATGATATTAGATCATTGACAAATATTGATCTCTCTAAACCTATAACAGAATGTAATAAAGCAAGGATTTGGTAGTGTACCAAGTGGCGCTGTACCCTCCAACCCAAAACCACGGAATAACTTCACCATAATTTTAAAACAATGGCAAGAGCAAATACAAAAATAGGAGATGTTTTTTCGGTCAAACTTGATGATAAAACAAAAAAGTATTTTCAATTAATAGCTTTTGATTTAACACAGCTAAAAAGTGATGTTATCAGAGCTTTTGAAAAGAAATATTCTTTAAAATCGAATCCGGAATTATCTGAAATCGTTAAAGGTGAAGTAGAGTTTTATGCCCATTGTGTTTCCACTCTGGGGCTAAAAATGAATCTATGGGAAAAGGTCGGAAATACGACTGAAATTGGAAGTATTAAAGATGTTTTGTTCCGAGACACAAACGATTATGGTTCAAAGGCTGGAGAAGAACCTGTTAAATTATCCAAAAATTGGTATATATGGCATATTAATGACAAGGACTTTACTCGAGTTGGAAAATTGGAAGGAGAAAACCAAAAAGCAGAAATCGGTATTGTGATAAATCCTTTAGGAATCATAGAGCTTTTAAAGGGGAATAAATACCCAGTCTATTATCCTGGATTTGAATAGGGACGTGCCGGTAGTGATTCTCTGCACCCTCCAACCCAAAACCTTTACCAATTTGGGATTGAATATAATATAAAAAAACATGGTGTTTGTTGTCAGACACCATACAATCGTCCGCAAGGTGTCTGACAACTAATTCAACAAAATAACTTCTACCGCTACCGCACATTCCGATAATTATCGGCAGCATAGTGTGGTGTTTTAGAAGCAAAAAACACAAATCCATATTAGAAACTCTCTCCCATTTTATTATCTTTGCTCAAAAAATATAACATGGAATTATCAGGTAAAATAATTCAGGTGCTCGACGTAGTGAGCGGGCAGGGAGCAAACGGAACTTGGAAGCGTCAGGATTTTATTCTTGAAATTCCCGGTCAGTATCCTAAAAAAGTATGTATTACTATTTTTGGCGACAAGGTAGAACAATTTGCTGTAAAAACCGGCGATGAAGTGAAAGTGGATGCAGATATTGAAAGTCGCGAATATAATGGTCGCTGGTACACCAGCGTAAAGGCGTGGAAAATCGAAAAAGCTGGTGGCGATATGCAGGATCGTATACCTGATTATGATTATTCGCAGGATTCGACCCCGGTAAATAACAACAGTATTGACCTTACGGTAAGCGAAGACGACGATTTGCCTTTCTGACGAATTTATGTATTGAGTGCTTTTGTCAGAAAATCGGGTGCGACAAATACATTATTATTTCACTGGCACAAGAAATTTTGCAAACAGCGTTTTCTTTTCGGAAAAATGATGTAGGTTTGTATAAATGAAACTCTCAGTAGTAATTGTCAATTACAATGTCGAGCATTTTCTCGAACAATGCCTCACTTCGGTGTATCAGGCATTGAAAGATATTGAAGCTGAGGTTTTTGTTGTCGACAACAATTCTGTGGATGGTTCGGTGGCCATGGTGAAACAGCGTTTCCCCGATGTCATTTTAATCGATAATAAAGATAATGTTGGTTTTGCAAAAGCAAACAATCAGGCAATCAGACAAAGCACCGGTGAATTTATATTGTTGCTTAATCCTGATACGGTAGTGGAAGAAAACACCTTCCGTAAAGTGCTTGGTTTTATGGACGCAACTCCCGATGCGGGCGGATTGGGGGTGATGATGGTGGACGGTAAAGGTCATTTTTTGCCCGAATCGAAGCGTGGTTTGCCAACACCCGAAGTTTCGTTTTTTAAAATATTTGGACTTGCTGCATTATTTCCGGGGTCGAAGCGATTTGGCAAATACCACCTTACCTATTTGGATAAGCATGAGATTCATCAAGTGGACGTTCTCAGTGGTGCATTTATGCTTTTGCGTCGCGAAACAGTTGATAAAACCGGCTTGCTTGACGAAGCATTTTTTATGTATGGGGAAGATATAGATCTGAGCTATCGTATTCTCAAAGCCGGTTACAAAAACTACTACTACCCCGAAACACGCATTATCCATTATAAAGGCGAGAGCACCAAGAAAAGCAGCGCCAACTATGTATTTGTGTTTTACAATGCCATGATGATTTTTGCCCGCAAACACTATGCTCGCGAAAAATTACGCTTGTTTCTTTTTATTATCAATATTGCCATTTACTTCCGTGCAGGACTGGCATTACTGGCTCGTTTTGTGAAGCGAATTTTTCTTCCTGTTTTCGACATGGCGGCTATTGGAGCGGGGTTGTATATTATATCGGATGTTTGGCAACACCGGATTATTTTTCCCAATGGAGGCCAGTTTCCCGAAGATATTCTAAAAATGGGTCTTGCTGCTTATTTACTGGTGTGGATTAGCAGTGCTTTTTTGAATGGTGGCTACGATAAACCTATTCGGTTGAAAAAATTGATTCAGGGTATTGCTATTGGTACGGGCATAATCCTTATAGGTTATTCTTTACTACCCGAAGCATTTCGATTCTCTAGAGCCATTATTTTATTGGGAGCTGCATGGACATTGCTGTTTTATATCTTATCGCGATTGTTTTTTCATGTGATGAAATTCAATTCAATGACATTTGCCGGTAGTCAGTCGAAACGAATAGTGATTGTTGGCCAAACCGATGAAGCGCATCGTGTGAAGCAGATTATGGATAAAGCAGGAATTGAAATGTCCTATCTTCACTATGTTTCACCTAATGGTAATGGCTTCGAAGGCGAACCTTACGGACGTTTGTCGCAATTAGACGAAATTGTTGAAATCTACAAAATCAACGAAATTGTTTTTTGTTCCAAAAACATTCCTTCGCACGATATCATCAGTATTATGTCGGGATTTCCGCATAAACATATCGAATTCAAAATTGCTCCTCCCGAAAGTCTATATATTATTGGAAGTAATAATATTAACCATCCTGGCGATTACTATGTTTACAATATCAATAATATTTCGCGAGCCGAAAATCTTCGCCGGAAGCGATTGCTCGATTTAAATATGTCAGTTGTTCTATTGGCTTTTTCTCCACTGCTTATATTTTTAATGCGTCGTCCGCTGGGCTTTTTTCTGAATATCTTCAGGGTTTTGCTTGGTTTACGCTCGTGGGTGGGGTTCAATCTAACCATTCCGCTCGATCACAAACTGCCACGCTTGAAAAAAGGAATTCTCAACCCAGTTGACTTTGTTCGTAAGCCTATTGATAATCCGGAAACCATTGATAATCTGAATATTCTGTATGCACGCGATTACAAGGTTTGGAATGATATTCAGATTGTACTGAAGGCTTTCCGATCGCTTGGCCGCTAATGATATTTATCAGAATCGTCGCATCCTTTGCCCGAATCATCGTAAATTTACATCAATTATTAAAGTCATTGCTGCATCATGAGCACATTCAACATAGTCATGCCCAAACTGGGCGAAAGCGTTATAGAAGCAACCATTACCAAGTGGATGAAGAAACCTGGCGATACAATCAACGAAGATGATTCGTTGGTTGAGATTGCCACAGATAAGGTCGACAGCGAAGTGCCTTCGCCAGTTGACGGCGTTTTGGAGAAACTGCTTTTTAAAGAAAATGATGTTGTGGCTGTTGGTGATGTGATTGCCATTATTCGAATCGATGGTGAGCCGGAAGAGCTTGCTGCTGAAAATACAACCGAAATTGCCGTGGAAAAGATGGTGATTGAGGAACCCAAAACCGAAAAAGCAATTGTTGCAGAAAAGTCGGACAAAGAAGAGCAGGGGAGCGGTCGTTTCTACAGTCCATTGGTAAAAAGCATGGCTCGCAATGAAAATATTGCATTGAAAGAACTCGATGTTATTGTTGGGTCGGGCGAAAATGGACGGGTTACCAAACGTGACCTCGAAAATTATATATCCAACCGGCATAAAACTGTTGCTCCAGTTGCGCAAGTAGAGAAATTGACTCCAACAGTTGCAGCAATAACCCCTTCAGCTGGTGACGAGATAATTCAGATGGATCGCATGCGTAAGCTTATTGCAGACCACATGGTGAATTCGAAGCAGACATCGGCACATGTAACTTCGTTTATCGAAGTCGATATGGGTAAAGCAGTAAACTGGCGCGAAAAAAACAAGAATCTTTTCGAGAAAAAATACGGCACTAAACTCACCTATACTCATGTTGTTTTGCATGCTGCAGCTCAAGCTTTACGCGAATATCCGATGGTGAATGCTTCGGTTGATGGCGACAAAATTATTCTGAAGAAAAATATCAATATTGGCATGGCAACGGCTCTTCCAAGCGGAAATCTGATTGTGCCAGTGCTAAAAAATGTCGATTTACTCAATCTGGCAGGAGTTGCAAAAGCTGCCAACGATTTGGCTTTTCGCGCTCGCGATAATAAATTGAGCCCCGATGAAATTTCGGGTGGAACTTTCACTTTCACCAATTTGGGTTCGTTTGGAAGCCTGACAGGAACTCCTATTATCAACCAACCACAAGTTGCTATTTTGGCAGCAGGCGTAATTGCTAAAAAACCGGTTGTGATTGAAAGTCCCGAAGGCGACAGTATTGGAATCAGACCCATGATGATCCTTTCGCTCAGCTACGACCATCGAATTGTGGACGGCGCTTTGGGTGGCTTATTTATTCTAAAAATGAAACAATTGCTTGAGACTTTTGATATTTCTGATATTTAGTATTTTTACAATTCAATATTTGTTTAATTAAATGTGGGGAAAATGAAGCTTTTCTTTTTTGTGGCTATTGTTATAGCCTCGTTTAGCATTTTCGCTCAGGTAACCGACAAGGAAACCGATTTACGCAAACTCAGAAATGATAGCATTGATGGTTGGAAACGCGGAGGGATGTTTACCTTGGCGTTTAGTCAGGTTTCACTTAGCAATTGGGCTGCTGGTGGTGAGAATTCGTTCAGCGGAAACAGTGTTGTAAACTCGTTTGCCAATTACAAAAAAGACAAGATAACCTGGGATAACAACTTGGATTTGGGTTATGGAATTATGAAACAGGGCAGTCAGAATATTCGGAAAACAGATGATAAGATCGATTTTTCTTCGAAATTTGGTCGTAAACTGACCCCAAGCAGTTTTGTAGCAGCTCTGTTTAATTTCAAATCACAGTTTATGCCCGGATACAACTATCCAAACGATTCGATTGCGATTTCCAAATTTATGGCTCCGGGTTATATGCTTTTTGCTGCAGGCTATGATTATAAAAAGAAAGATTTTCTCAGTTTGTTTTTTGCACCTGTTACCGGAAAGATGACTATCGTAAACGATGCAACCCTTTCCAATGCTGGTGCTTTTGGAGTAGAACCTGCTGTTTACGATGCGGTAGATTCTACCCTGATACTTACCGCAGGGAAGAGGACCCGACTTGAGTTTGGCGGCTATTTCAAAGGGGCTTTCACTAAAGATATTATGACCAATGTGAAACTGACTACCAAGCTTGAGCTATTCTCGAATTATCTTAAGACGCCCCAGAATATTGATGTCTATTGGGAAACAGCTATTGGAATGAAAGTGAATAAGTATATTTCGGTGACCATTGGAACAACACTTGTCTATGATGATGATATCATGATTGAATTGAAAGATGCTGCGGGAAATATTACCGGAAGTGGTCCACGTACCCAGTTTAAAGAAGTTTTCGGACTCGGATTTTCGTACAAATTTTAAATACAAATCGCGATGAAAATATTTAAGGAATTTCGTGAATTTATCAGTCGTGGCAATGTCCTCGACCTTGCTGTTGCAGTTGTTTTAGGCGGTGCCTTTGGAAAAATTGTTGCATCGTTTGTCAACGATGTTCTTATGCCTCCCATTGGAATTCTGCTTGGAGGTGTCGATTTTAAAGACCTTTCGCTTTTGCTAAAAGATGGTTCTCCTGCTGTGATGGATGGCGCAACCGTGGTCTCTCCTGAGGTCCCTGCAGTTACACTTAATTATGGAATGTTTGTGCAGAATATAATTGATTTTCTTATTATTGCATTCTCTGTATTTATTGTAGTGCGTGTTGCCAATAAACTTACCAGGAAAAAGGAAGCAGCACCTGCAGAACCACCTAAACCAAGCAACGAAGAAATTTTGCTTGCCGAAATCAGAGACTTGCTGAAGCAAAAATAAATCAGCTTGTTTTTACGATGCCAGAGTATTATTTACGGGTCGAATCCAGTCCGTAAGTATTGTTTTTTTGTTGTAAACAAGAAACCCTGACAATTTATAATTGCCAGGGCCTTGTAATTGGATGGTAAAATTATTCTTTTACAATCTTTGTTGTTTCAACTCCGCTTTGGGTAAGTATATTTATGAAATAAACTCCATTTCCCAGATTCGATAAATCAATTTGTTGACCTGACTCAACATTTGAATATGTTGCAACTGACTTACCTGTGATGTCGAGAATGTTAAGTTGTTCTATTCGCATGTGTTTACATACGATCACAATATTTCCGTTGGTGGGGTTAGGCAAAATGCTGATAGCTTGGCTGACAGTTTCAACTATACCTACATATGCATTCACCGTAACATCGAAGTTGCACGTTGCTGTATTACCAGCAAGATCCGTTGCAGTCCATTCAATTGTGGTTGTTCCAATTGGCAATTGAGCACCCGAAAGCGACGAAGATGAATTGAAATTGTTGTTTACACCAGCAATTGTACAATTGTCGTCAACAGAAACAGGATCGAATTCGCTTGCCGAAACAGTGTAGGTTGACTGACCTTGAGTTAAGTCGATTGTTTGATTGCTCAAACATGAAATTGTTGGATTGGTGTTATCTGCAACGACAACATTAAACGTAACTTCATTATAATTTCCGGCATCATCGGTTACAGTTAATGTAATTGTGTTGGAAGAACCATTAATTGTTGTTCCTGCAAGAGGATTTTGTTCAATGGTTAAACTTGCAGTACAATTGTCGGTAGCAACAACTGTTGTTGTGTAGTCAGGCAACTCTGCCTCGCAGTTGACGCCAGCATCAATTGTTTGATTTGGATGCGTAGAAGTAATGATCGGAGCAATGGCATCGATTGTAAGTAAAGCAGCATTGCTGGTGTCGGCTCCCATTATATTTGAAACTATACAGCGATACTGATAATTGTTGAGCGATGTTGTAGCAAGTACCGTAAGTGATGTGGTTTGCGATCCATTGTAAACCAAACCATCGGTTGTGTTTGTCCAAACAACGCCATTGTCGGAGCTTTCCTGCCATTGACCACTTGTTGCATTGCCGGTGCTAATTTCAAAAACAGCAACAGAATTCTCGCACACGTCGTTGTTGTCGGTTGGCTCAAGTGTAATAGCAGCAGCTTGATTGATGTTGCGCAAGAAATACACCGAGCCACTGTTTATTCCATTGTCGTCGTTCTGATATGCCCCAACTATGGCTTTGTCAAAGTCCATGGCAATTGCATTGCCGAATCCATCGTAATTTGCACCATCGGAAGCAACAATAATTGCATTTTGGGTAGCAGTTATCCAGCTGCCACCAGGCTTATTGAATACGTATACTTTCCCTTTGAGGTTGGGCTGTTTTGCACCTGCTATAATGGTGGTGTCCGACATTGTGATAGAAGCACCAAGGTTGTCGTTTGAAGCAGCATCCGAGGCTGTAAGTTTAGCTGTCTCTGTAATATCTGTCCAACCACTGATTGGTTTCTGATAGAGATAAATAGAGCCGCAATTTGATGCAGGCAGGTCGGAATATGATGAGCCAATGGCTACAATGTCGCCATTAATGGCAACACTTGTGCAGAAATTATCATTGAGAGCACCATCTGAAGCAAGTAATTTAGCTGTCTGATTCATGTTTGTCCAACCTGTAGCTGGTTCAATAAAGATATATGCCGATCCCTGATTGCTGTATGTGACATCGTCTCCGGAGGCTCCAATAACAAGAATCGTGTCTTTTATTGCTACTACGTTACCGAAATTGTCATAAGCAGCTCCGTCGTTTGGAACAAGTTTGGCTGTTTGGGACATATTGGCCCAACCCGAAACAGGCTTCTCGAAAATAAATACCGAGCCGCTCGATGCTCCACTTTCTCCGTCTTGAGGGCTTGCAACCACCACTATATCTCCGTCAATATCAACAGCAGCTCCGAAAGCGTCGTTGAAATTTCCCTCCGATGATATTAATCTGGCAGTTTCTGTCATGTCAGTCCAGCCCAAAACCGGCATTTCAAAAAGATATGCTACTCCTGTTTTGTTGCTGATCCCATCTCCATATTTTGCACCGATAACGATTGTGTTACCATCGATTGCAACAGCACATCCGAATTCATCTTCCTGAACCCCATCCGAGGCTGTGAGTAAAGCAATTTTATCCCAACCTAAACCATTAAAATGATATATGGTCGCACTACCGGTTTTCCCTTTATACTGGTGATTGCCTACAACGGCATAGTTGCCTGAAATATCAACTGCGCATCCAAATTCGTCGTATACATTGCTTAATTCTGTAGAGGCAAATATCTCAACAGTTTCATTTGCATTTACCCAACCCGAAACAGGTTTTTCATATATGTAGGCCGATCCGGCACTGATTCCCAGACTATCGCTCCAGGAAGCTCCAGAAATAGCATAATCGCCCGAAATTGCAACCGAAATTCCTAATTTATCGCTGTTTTTTATATCTGAAGCATTCAGCTTTGCCGTTTCAGTTCCGTTAGCCCAACCAGTCACTGGTTTTGTGAAGATGAAGGAAGCACCCTGCATGCTATAATTCTCGGCTCCCACAACAATATCATCACCCGAAATGCCAACTGAATAACCAAAGTGTTGGTATGAAGAAACTGTTGAAAGCATCAATTGCGCAGTTTGATTTGCCGAAACCCAACCTGTGACTGGCTTTACAAAAACATATGCAGAGCCGTGATCGGTGTAAACCTGATCGGAGAGATATGAACCAACCACCACAACATCACCCGAAATAGCAACCGAATATCCGAAATTGTCGGAAGCTGTACCATCAGTAGGGGTGAGTTTAGCCGTTTCGGTAGTATTTATCCATCCGGTTATTGGTTTTTCGTAAAGGTAGACCGAACCGCTATTTAGACCGTTGTCGTCGTCTTGGTATGCACCAACAACAACGTAGTTTCCCGAAACAGAAACACTGTATCCGAATAAGTCCAAGGCTGCTCCATCCGAAGGAAGGAGCTTGGCTGTTTCGGTTGTCGTAACCCAATTGCTGCCTGATTTAACGAATACATATGCCGATCCGCTGTTGGATCCGTTGTCGTCGTTGTAATAGGCGCCGGCAACTATCACATCGCCCGAAATAGAAACCGATATTCCCAGATTGTCGTCCATTGCGGCATCCGATGCCGAGAGTTTTGCTGTTTCTGTCATAGTAGCCCAACCCGAAACAGGTTTTTCAAAAACGTAAACCGATCCTGTGTTGGCACTTCCAACATCATCGTTTTTGCATCCAACCACTGCTACATCGCCCGAAATGGAAACCGATGAGCCAAAATAATCGCTGTTTAAAGCATCCGATGCTGTAAGTTCGGCAACATTTTGCCAGATTCCGGCAATGCGCTCAAAAACGTATGCTTTTCCTCTGTAATTATTGGCATTGGGAGCTCCAACTATGGCATAATTTCCATCAATAGCAACACTATTCCCAAAATAGTAGTAGGTGCTATTGGCGTATGGGGTAGGCAGGCCTATCTCAGTTTCGTTCCATCCTTGAGCATTTGCAAAAGCAGATGTGAGTAGGATGGCAATCCAAATTGTTATTTTCGTTTTCATTTTATTTCTGTTTTTATTGTAAAAAAACGCCACCGGCACCAGCATACCAGCGGCGTTTGGTTATCACAGGATTTCTTTCAGTCCTGTGATAACATGTTTTTTCTACATACTTTGCTGGTTTTTAGTATGTTTTGTTTTTTGGCAACTATTATTGTTTTTCGAGAGTGAATATCTGATTTGAGTTTTTGGGCTCAAGAATTAAATTTTTCCCTTCGAAATGGTAGCTGAAATTTGAATTGTTTTGCATGCCATCGAAAAGAACAGCAAAAGTGCTGTCGTCGATATTCACAATTTTTCCTTTCGTTTCAATAATGCCAAGCTTTGTGCTTAATTTTTCAGTTCCTTCAAAAGTGTACAGTGTTCCTTCGTTCATGCTGGCAAATTCGCCGGTAGCTTTCACTATTTTCCATTTCCCATCAAGTCTTTCTTTCGGAGATACGGCAGTTTGTTCTTCGTTTTTTTTGTCGTTTGCAGTTTTGTTGCCGCCACAACTGGTTGCCAATACTGTAATCAGAATCATGGCTGCGTAAATCAATTTTGGAGTTTTCATCTTTTTTTGTTTTGGAAAAAAGCAGGAAGCACATTTCGGTTGATGATGAAAAATGCTTCCTTCTGGTTGTTGATTATGTTGGTTTATTTTACTTTTGATTCGGGAACGGGTACATGTCCTGCATCAAGTGGAAAGTAGTTGTCGATTCGGGCAGAGAAACTTGGTTCGCCATATGTGCCGCCACCACTGTATTGTTCAGTAACACCCATGTCTTTCATAATCCTGTAACCTTCTGCCGACTTGTAAAGAACATCGGCTTTACAGGTTCTGTAAAGAATTACTCCAAGATCGTTGGTTACAATTTTCCACTTTGTTGTAGTAGCAACGTCGATAATCTGAATGTTGGGGTTTCCTGTATTGCTGGTTTTAAGAGTGTTGTCAACTGCAGTCCATTCACCGCCTGCATGCGATAATTTTTTGGCTTCGCTGTTATTGATCAAGGCAGTACGTCCTTGCTCAGTCACAATAATATCGATGGTGATTTCGGCAATTGCTGGCCACTGTTTGAAATAACTATCCTGAAATTCATAAGCTGTATTAAGAGGAACGCATTGTTGAGAATAGACTTTGAGTTTAAGCTTATGAGTTCCGACTGAAAGATTGCCACTGTATATCTGGTCGAACATTTCATAAACAACAGGGTTGTACATTTTGAAAAGTTTCGAATCGTTGAAAGGGGCTTCTATAACATTAATGCCTGCGTCGTTTTTGGGAAGAATAACAAACTCGAATGTTTTTTGGCTCTCATAATCGGCTTCCCATAGTGTAGATGCCCATGCTGCAAGAGGTTTATCATCCATTGAGACATAGAAGTTGAGGTCACCATGATCGTAGTCGCACGAAGATGCCATACACCATTTCATGTTGTAGTATTTGGGCGCTTCAGGTAGTTCAAGTTTTACACTTAGTTCGCCGCTTCCAATAGTAAACGATTTACTTGTAGGAACAAATTTTCCTTTTTCAGCTTCACCTAGAGGACGTAAGTTTTTAGGCCCGTTTTCGGCTAGTGCATTTGCTCCAGCTGCATCAACGGTTATTTTTACTTCACCGGTACAAGCAACGAAATCGGGTTCGCTTTTGCTGTCGCTGCTGCTGAGCCCAAATTCGACTTTTACTGTGTGGTTACCACCTGTAGCCATGGTTTTCATTGCTGCTTCGGTATAAAGATTCACTATCCCTTTTTCCTGAAAAAGTTGTTGGAATACCCAAATATCCTGGTCTGTTTCCAGCATCGACTGATCGCTTTCAATTTTTTTCATAAAGTCGGGACTGATGTTTAGCGGAATGTTGATGTATAACCATTTCTTCGAAATATTGCTGGCAAAGCTATAAGGCTTAGTCGTGAATTGTTTGTTTCCGTCGATGTACACAGTAACATATCCATAAGCCGTAAATGACACTTCGAGACCTTTTTCCTGAGCAAGTTCGATCATGGTTTTCCCAAGCTCCATGCGTACATAAAGATCGTCGCCAATGTTTACTTCATTTTTGTAGTCGTTCGATTTAAAGGAGGTATAGAAATACCCTTTTCCAGGTGCAATAGCTGCAGCCGATTTGTTGTTTTCGTCCATGTTTTCGGTTTTAGGTTTTTCGGTTTCTTCTGTTTTACCTTTATCCTTGTTGCCAGAAGTCTTATCAGTAATTTTGTCCTTGGCATTCTGGATTTTGGTGATTTGACCATTAGCAACAGGTGCTGCCATCAGGAAGCTTAGTGCCATGATCCACATGAGATTTTTCGTTTTCATAGTTGCTGGTTTTTAAAGTTTCAATAAGCTAATGTAGAACCATCGCAGTTCGTAATTAATGTGTAATTGGTAACACCAGAAAAAAAATGGGTAAAACAAAAAATCCCGAGGGTGAAATGCCTTCGGGATTTTCGAACAATAACTATTAAATAGGAAATAGACGCTTTACAGTATTTTCATACGCTCCAGCAGGTCGCTGCGATAGTTTTGGCTAACAATCAGGAATTCCTTACCTATATATACAAGGTTATCTTCAACCGATGTTATTTTTTTCAACGATACCGCATGTGAGCGATGGATTCGTATAAAACTATTACCAAGTTTTGTAAGAACATCTTTTAGAAAAGCGTGTACAATGTGGTTATCTATAGCCGTATGGATAACAGTGTAGTTGTCGAGTGCTTCGAGCCATAATATTTCATCAATGGTGATTTGCTTCAGCACGCCTTTATCTTTTACAAATATAGCGTTGTTATTGGTTTCAATTTCGGGATTCGAAACTATCTTCTGTCTGAACTTTGATAAAGCCAATTCGATGTTGTTGCGCAAATCGGCATCTTTCACAGGCTTTGTGATAAAACCCATAGGGTCTGCCCCGGCTGCTTCGGTAAAGGTTTTGGTATCGGTGTAGGCTGTGATAAATATGATGGGAATATTGAACTTGTCGCGAATAAGCTTTCCTAAATCGATTCCCGATTTTTCGGAATTCAGGTTAATGTCGAGTAATGCAATATCAATATCGTTTTCGAGCAAGTGGGGTAGAGCCTCGTTGTAGCTGTTTGCAATTCCAACTACATGATAATTCATTTTTTGCAGACGCATTTCCATGTCCATCGCAATCGAAAACTCATCTTCGATGATGAGAATATTTTTGGTCTCGTTTGTCATTTTTTCTCGTTATTAAATTCAAACCAGGCTTTAAAGCCATTATTGTTGCCATATTTGAGTTCCGATTTCAATTGTCGGGCGAGTCCCTGCGAAAGTCGCATTCCTAATGATTTGGTTTTTAAAACATCGAAATCTTCGGGCAGTCCTTTTCCGTTGTCGCCAATTTCAATCCGCACTTTGTCTCCTTTTTGTATGCAAACAATCCTGATTAGCTTATTGTCCTCTATATCGAAAGCATGCTTAATGCTATTGGTTACCAGTTCGTTCATGATCAATCCGCATGGGACCAGCTGATCGATATCTACTTCGATATCGTCGATACTGCGTTGCAAATCGATTTTTTTCTCAGATAAACTAAAAGAAGTTTCAATATACTTGCAAAGGTTGTCAACATATTCGCGGAAACTGATTTTGCTTAGATTAGCCGACTTGTATAGATTTTCGTGAATCATACTCATGGCTTCAATACGACTTTGGCTAATTTGCAGTATCTCTTTCGGATTGTGCCCTTCGGTTTTTTCCGATTGCAGGTTAAGTAAACTCGAAATAATCTGCAAATTGTTTTTAACTCTGTGATGTACTTCGCGAATAAGAACTTCACGCTCTTTTAAAGCTGCTTGAAGGTTTGTATTGAGACGCAAAGTTTTTCGATTCCGTCGAAAAAGAGAAAAAAGGAAAAGACCTGTGAGTACAACAAGAAAAATAAGAGCGTATATCCCCATTTCATTTTGCTGATTTTTAAGCAAAATATTTTCGTTGATCAGTTCTTGCTGCTGTGCTTTATCTCGTAGTTGTTTTATCGTAACTTCTTTTGTATTCAGCTTGAGCTTAATTTGATATTCAGCCATCAACTGATTTCTGGTTTCGCTGAATATAGTATCGTTCAGATGTTTGTAGTTCTCTAAGAAATAAAGTGCGCTATCAGTATTGTTTAGAGATTTGTAACATTGGTATAGATCGAAATAGGCATTGAGTTTCATTTGGTTCGAATTGAAACTGTTCGAAAGCTTCAAGGCGCCTCGTAAATTTCCGATTGCCAATATGAATTTTTTTTGCTGAAATTGTGCTCGTCCCATTAGCATCATACTTTCAGCAACACTTTGCTGGTTGTCTATTTCTGCAAGTTTGAGACGCGATTTAGCAAATAGTTTTTCTGCTTCGGAGTAGTTGCCATTAATCATCATAATCTCACCGATTCGCAACATACATGTGTAGTAGCCTTTGATGCGATCAAACTTTTCCCAAACCTTGGCCGATTCATTGAAATACACCAGTGCTTCGTTGGGTTTACCGGTTTTTAGCTTCAGATTTCCCAGATCATACATAATCCAGGCTTCCTGCATCTGAGCTCCTGCCATAATGTATTGCTTTCGCGATAAGTTGAAGTGCTCTTCGGCTGCATCGAATTCATTAATCTCAATCATCAATGCACCAATATTCGAATGCAACTCACCAATATTCAATGTGTCGTTTTTGGCTTCGAATATTTGAAGCGATTTAAGATAGTTTGTGAGTGCTTTATCATAATCGCCTTTTTGAAGATATACCTGCCCGATATTGTTTAGGTTGGCTGCTACACCAGAGTAGAATGTGTCGAGTAGGTTGTATTTTATCGCCTCTTGGTAATGAAAAATGGCACTATCGTATACCGATTTGTTTTTGTAAATCACTCCAATCACGTTGTGGAAAAACGCCAGATCCGTTATGTCGTTATTTCTTTTGCTGTACGACATACCTATATAACTGTATTTAAGGGCAGAATCGGGATAATTGAAGTAGTATTCTTCCGCAATCAACGAGTACAAATAGGCAATTGCTTTTTGAGATGTTTCTTTTGTTACCAAATGCTGGAGCGAATCAATTTTTTGCTGATTCTGACTGCTTGCTGCAAAAGCAGATAAAGCAAATGTAACAGCCAGGATAGTTTTTTGTAGCATCCTTAACATGGTGTAGATCTTTTGAATAACGCGATGATGTTGGCATTACAAACATCTTCCAATTTCAAAGATACGGTTTTTCGATATATTGATAAGATGAATGTAGCTCAGTTTAATAAAAAAAAGCAGCCATCAATGCGTTGGCTGCTTTTGAATGAGATGAAATATGGATTTTAGTAACCGAAAATGGTTTCCATTTTTACTTCCTGTACTTTTCCATATTTTTTCAACATCTTCAGAGGCAGTTGTTTTTCGTCTCCAATAATGAGGAATGTGTGATTGCGATCTTTCAGATAAGAATCCTGAAATTTTTTCAAGTCACCTAGTGTCATCCCAGGAACTTTTTCGAAAACATCTTTATTCAGGTCCTGTGTAACACCTAATTTTTTGTAGTCTTCGTATTTCCACAAAACATCGTCTCGGGTGGTGCGGGCAGTTCTGATTTGCTTAATAAGGCCGTCTTTTGCAAGATTGAAAGCATTGTCCGATTCGGGCATTTTGCTTAGTAACTCGAGAAATACATCAATGGCTGTTTCCATTTTGTCGTATTGAGTTGCAATGTATGATAGGCTGTAGTAATGATCGTCTTTTTTGTCAGGCGACTGATAGAAAGAAATCGCCGTATATGCAAGCGAACGAGCTTCGCGCATTTCCTGAAAAATCACCGAATTCATACTTCCGCCAAAATAGTCGTTAAACAAGCGTACTGTTGGATTTAGAGTTGTGTTGAACCCCTTTTCGCCCTGCGAAAGCATAAGGATTTGAGACTGAGGGGTGTCGAAATTGACATAATAAATCATGTTTTCTTTGGTGGGCTGCTGCTCAAACACTTTTGCTGTTGGAACTTTCTTCAATGTAGCCGGAACCTGATGCTTTTCGTTTAGAATCTGAGCGAGTTTGTCTGAAGAAATATTTCCATAAAACAATACTCTATGATCGTAACTCAAAAGCGATTTGATGATGTCAACAGCTTCGTTGGCTGTCATAGCCTGCAGTTCTTTTTCTGACAGTACCGAAGTCATTGGGTTTATCTCACCATAAATACCATAGCTAATCAGGTAGCCGAAAACCATTTGTAGATTTTTCTTGGCATCGTCGCGCGATTTCAATTCATCAGAAACATAATTTTTCCATGTTTCTTCGTTTGGTTGTGCATTGGCAAGTAAATTTTCAAATAATTCAAGTCCTGCTGTAAAATTATCACCAAGCCCACTAAGCTTAACGTAAACCTGATCGTCGCTGTTAAAAACATTGAATTCGCATCCAAGTGAATAGAATTTTTTGCTTAGCTCTTCTGAACTCATTTTGTCGGTTCCAACAAATTTGAGATAGTCAATTGCATAAGGCAATTTTTTCATATTGCTGCTGCCCATGTCAAAAACATAGTACATACTGAACAGTTCATTCTCGGTGTTTTGAACATAAAGCAAAGGAATATTGCTTTTCAAGGTTGCTTTGGTTATCGATTTATCGAAATCGACATATACCGGCTCAATATCCTGAACTTTCGAGTCTTTGATTTTTTTGAGAAAATCCGATTCCATATCACGATTCATGTCGAGTTTCGTGAGTTTGTTTTTTGAAATTTTCTTTATAGTGGTGTCTTTGCCTGTTTCTTTGTAAACAATTGCGTAGTTATTGCTGAAGTTGGCATTGGCAAAGTCAACAATGTCCTTTTTAGTGAATTTCGCCATGCGATCTATTTGACTGATATAATCTTTCCACGAAATTCCAAGAATGAAAGCATCAACAAATGCTCCTGCGCGTGAATCGTTATCTTCGTACGATTTTATTTCTTTAAGTTTCAGGTCGTTGATGATGGCAGGTAAAAGATCATCCGAAAATTCACCTTTTTTAATCAACTCTAATTGAGCAAGCAGTAAGTCTCTCACTTCGTCGAGAGTTTGCCCTTCTTTTGGTGTTCCATACAAAAACAATGCTGAGTAATCCTTCAAGATATATGAACCCGAGCCGGCCTTCAATACTTTTTGTTTTTTAACAAGGTTTAGGTCGATGAGACCAGCAGCACTGTTCGATAGAATCATATCGAGCAGTTGAAGTTTCAATGCGTCGTCCGATCCAGCTCCGTTTAGACGGAATGCAAGCATCATGTTTGCCGCATCGGGGCCGTAAACCGTCTTTGTAACTGGCTCAGTAATTGGCTTTTCTGGAGTAAAAGCGAATTTAGGGACTTCAACAGGCTTTAAGGTGCCAAAATATTTGTCAACAATTTTAATGGCTTCGTCCGGATCAAAATCGCCCGATAAAGCAATAGCCATATTGTTCGGAACATAGTAATTCGCATGAAACTCACGAATGTTTTTCATCGATGGGTTTTTAATATGCTCTTGTGTTCCAATGGTTGTTTGTGTTCCATATGGATGATTCTGAAACAATCCTTCGAGCAGTGCAGTAAAAACTTTGCGAGGATCGGAGGTCAGAGTCATATTTTTCTCTTCATAAATTGTTTCAAGCTCGGTGTGAAATCCACGCAAAACTGGGTTTGCAAAACGATCAGATTCTATTAGTGCCCAATTATCCAGTTGGTTCGAAGGAATATTTTCCACATACACTGTTTGTTCAACAGATGTATAGGCGTTAGTGCCTTCGGCTCCAATGGCAGTCATAAGTTTATCGTATTCGTTTGGAATGGCATATTTCGATGCGGCAAACGAAATACTGTCAATCATTTTATACATTGCAGTTCTTTGGTTCTCGTCGGTAAGAGTTCTGTAAATCTCGAACAGCGAATCAACTTTTGCAATGAGTGGCTTTTCCATTTCCCAGTTTGATGTGCCAAAGTCAGGTGTTCCCTTGAACATCATGTGCTCAAAATAATGAGCCAAACCTGTAGTTTCTTTTGGGTCGTTTTTGCTTCCAACTCCAACTGCGATGTATGTTTGGATTCGAGGGGCATCTTTATAAACAGTCATATACACTTTCAATCCATTGTCGAGTGTGTAAATTCGTGCATTCAGCGGATCGCCAGGGACAGTTTCGTATTTGTAATGTTTGGCGTCGGTTGCAGTTTGGGTGCCTGAACCGGCAGTTGTAACTTTTTGCGCAAGCAAAGTCTGATTCAGACCAAGCGCAAGCAAAAAAATCAACAAATAAGCGGTTTTTTTCATATTGTTTTTTGTTTGTGTTTATATTTCAGCATTCAGGTTAAGGGTTTCAACAAAATACGACAATGCCGGATATTTCTCAATAGTAGTTTTAAGCACGTTGTTTTGAAGCCCTGTTTCATCTTTCGATTCTGTTTTGTCAATCTGTACAGTTTCGAGCATCAGACCGTCATTTTTTATGAGTCGTCGCATTTCCTGCAAAATTTCGGCTCTTTCCGATTCCACTTCGGCTTTTTTCATTGGGCCGTCCACAACCACTTTCATTGTGGTGTCGTCGATCTTCGATATCGATGAATGAATCAGAATATTGTAAAGGTTGATCTTTGAAACCTGAATGCTTTTGCAATATTGTGCCCACACTTCAATAAGTTTTTTGTTGTCGAAGGCTTCGTGTTGTGCTTCAGGTTTTTCCGAATTACCCAACTCCGATTTTCTTTCAGCAATACTTATTCTTCGGAGAGCCTGAGTCTTCACTTTTTCTTCTTCTTCTTTTTTAGAATTGGTACGCTGATAACCTGGCCCGGATGGCTCGCTTACATTGCTTGCTTCGTGTTCCGATTCAGCTATTTTTTTTTTTAATTCGAACTCTTCAGCCCGCTTTTGCAATATTAAACTTAATTGGAGAACAAGATTTTCGAGCATCAGGCTTTTTACATTGCTTTGCCTGTAGTCAAATTCGGACTGAGTGAGCATATCAAGTGCTTTGGACAGAAATGCTTCGTCGGTTGCCGACGCCTGATCGGTATAGCGTTTACTCAATTGCTCGCCCATTTCAAGTAACGAAATAGTCGCAGGGTCTCTTGCAACTAATAAATTACGGATGTGGTTGCTCATACCTGTGATGATATGCTGACCATCAAAACCATTTCCTGTGATTTCATTTAAAAGAATTAGCGCACTGCGATAATCGCTGCGCATAAAGAAATCGACAAACTGAAAATAGTTATCGTAGTCGAGAATATTCAGGTTTTCAATAACAGAATGGTACGTGATTTCAGTTCCACTAAAAGTTACCATTTGGTCAAACAACGACAGGGCATCGCGCAGAGCTCCATCGGCTTTTTGAGCAATGATATGCAATGCATCCGATTCAGCAGTAATTCCTTCGCTCGATGCAACATAGGCTAAGTGCCCTGCAATATCTTCAACTGAAATACGCTTGAAGTTATATATCTGGCATCGCGATAAAATGGTTGGAATAATTTTATGACGCTCGGTAGTTGCAAGAATGAATTTTGCATATGCCGGAGGTTCTTCGAGTGTTTTCAGGAACGCGTTGAATGCGGCCTGAGACAACATATGAACCTCATCGATAATATATATTTTATATTTTCCTTCTTGTGGCGGAACACGAACCTGCTCAACCAAATTGCGGATGTCTTCAACCGAGTTGTTCGAAGCTGCGTCAAGTTCATGAATATTGAACGATGCAGAGCTGTTGAACGATTGGCATGAAACACACTCATTGCAGGCTTCACCCTCAGGACTAATATTTGTGCAATTGATGGTTTTTGCCATAATTCGTGCACAAGTAGTTTTTCCGATTCCCCGCGGTCCCGTGAAAAGAAATGCTTGTGCAAGATGATTGTTAAGAATAGCGTTTTTGAGTGTTCGCACAATGTTGTCCTGCCCAACCACTGTCTTAAAAGTGGAAGGTCTATACTTTCGAGCCGATACAACATATGATTCCATAGTCCAGTCTTTTCAGATTACAAATGTAATAGAAATAGCAAAATAATACCCCATAAAATTGTATTAATTACATCATTTGCAGAATAGCAACTACATATAAACAGAATTCCTCTACAAATGCAAAACTGAGTAATAAAAAAACCGCCCCATTTCTGAGGCGGTTTGAATAAATAAGCGTTCAGCAATTATTTTTGAATACTGATGTAGTTCTGGAAGCTATTGTTGTTGCCACTTACACGAACGATGTAAGAACCAACAGCAACATTGCTCAGGTTTACAGAAATGATAGTTCCGTCGTTGGTAAGAACTTCGTTCATAATCTGCTGTCCTTGTAAACTTAGGAGTTCAAAGCGATAGTTGCCATAGGCAAGTTCACTTAAATCTAAGTTCAGAACATCAGTTGCAGGATTAGGATACATCGAAATGCTCATTGAAGGATCTTCGATTCCGCTGCAAACAGTTACTGTGATGGTAATAGTGTCGCTGGTAGCACAGCCTGTAGCATTGGTAACTTCGACACTAATGTCGTACGAACCGGCACCAACAGAACCATCAAAAACTTCGGTTTGTGATGTTCCACCTGTTGACCAATCGAAGGTAGCACCAGCGTTTTGTGCATCAAGAGTAATTGAAGATGTGTCGCAAATGCTTTGGTCGGCACCAAGGTTTACAACGGGGTATGAACTAACATTAACTGTTGTGCTTGCGCTTGTGTAGCAACCAAATATGTTGCCAGCAGTTACAATATATTCTGTTGTTGCAGTAGGAACAACTCCGGCTGTATCCTGACTGTTCGAAGCAAAACCAGCTGGGTTCGATGTCCATGCGAATGTTGCTGGATTTAATGTTGATCCAGTAATTGATACAGAATCGACATAGAGTCTGAACATGTCTGCGGCAGAATAGCAATTGAATCCAAAATAGTAATCTCCTGTTACCAGAGGATTATAAGTGAATGAAGCAAGAGCCCAAGTAGTGTTTGTTAATGATGCACCACCGTTGTTGTCCCACAATATATCTGTCTGTGCAGCAACAGTTGCATCGTTACCAACGGTTACTTTTAATTTTTCAGGGAAAGTGCTTCCGGCAACTTCATACATAAACGAAATGGTATATGTTGTTCCGCTTACTAGCGATTGTGCTGGTGTGATAGCCCATGCATCAGCAGCACTAGAAGAATTATATGTGTAACTCATCGAAGCTACCCCAGAATAAGCATTACTATAAGATGCCCAATTATTTCCTGTGCCATTATTGATAAAAGTCCAAGCAGTTGGAGGCCATGTTTCAAAATCTTCGCCGAAATTGATATTCACATCAGCTCCTGAAATTGCACTCGAACTCAAATCAATTGCAGTTCCAACACAAATGTCGTTGTCAGTAGCAGTTGCAGTTACGTTCGAAGGTGAAGGATTAACAGTAATGTCAACATCAGCAATTGTAACACAACCATCATATGTACCACCCGAAACATCCGAAGCTGTTACAGAATAGTTTGTATTTGTATTGGGTGTTGCTACAACATCGGTTCCGGTAGCAGGTGTTGTTCCTGCAGACCAACTGTATGTGTAATCAATATTGGTACTTGAAACATTAAGGTCGAGAGTGTCACCATCACAAATGGTAGTAGCGGAAGGTGTAATTGTGATAGCAGGAGCATCAACAACTGTAGCAACTACTTCAACACGTGGGCTTGAGCAACTGCCTGTTCCGGAAAGGATCATTTTTGGTCGTTCGCTGATTGTGTTAGTGGCTGTAGTCGCAGCACAGAGAACTGCAGGAGATTGACTATCTGCTCTGAAATAAGCATTTGATACATAACTTGTGGCATCGTACCTCACAGTTGTGCTTGTTCCACCAGTATTGTTGTTGCTCCAGCAAGTTTCAACAATAATATTGGATGAACCATCCCAATAGAATGGAGTTGCAAAAGTAATCGTGTAAATACCAGCTGTAGGTGTTTCGCTTACAGATGAATAAACCGAAGTTAAACCAGTTTGGAGTGTTGAAGTTAATGCAGACAATCCAGTATGACCAATGCTTAAATTAAAATCACTGTAGCTGGTTCCAGCTGTAACAACATCAAACGAAAGAGCTGTGATATTGCCAGCAGTAATGCCAGCTGCTAAAAGCTCAGATACTGGAATCAGATATTGTTCCTTAAGCCCTCCATAGAGGTGGTAAAAAGGACTTTGATATCCAGTACTGGTAGTAGCACCGGTTCCAATTGTAGCAGTAGCAGGGGTTGCAATTTCGGCTGCAGCAAAATAAACTGTTGTTGCACTGATTGAA
This sequence comes from Bacteroidetes bacterium HGW-Bacteroidetes-6, assembly GCA_002842495.1. Classification (GTDB taxonomy): domain Bacteria; phylum Bacteroidota; class Bacteroidia; order Bacteroidales; family DTU049; genus GWF2-43-63. The sequence goes on along the minus strand of PHDB01000024.1, from coordinate 17,121 downwards.
GGTGTTGTGAAAGTTGAACCAGTTCCAATAAGTGAACCTCCTGTTATGGCATCGTACCAATTAATAGTTGTTCCGGCGCTTCCTGTGGCATCAAGGTCAACAGTACCAGTTCCGCAACGTGAACCATCGGTAGTGGAGGTAATACTGTTTGCAAATGTTACCTGTGCGGCAGTTGAAGGTGTCGATTCCGGGCCATTGGCGCATGTAACAACACACTGGTAGAATGTGGCTTCTGAAGGAGTGATTGCAAGAACCGGAGTGGTTTCACCAGTAATATCGCTAAAAGTTACACCATCAGCGGATTCCTGCCATTGGTAGGTAACACCGGTTCCGGGAGTTGCATTTTGAAGTGTTACAACTACAGCATCTCCTAAACATAGACCGCCGGGAGTAATAATCGTGTTGCCAGGAGCAGGGGTTGTACAAGTGAATGCAGGTGGCAGAAGGTTTTCGTCGGCACCCATGTCAGGATAAGTTGCATCGCGCAGATCGCCATCAATGTCAATAGTAATACCTGCAACCGGAGTTCCTGTTCCATTCAGAGCTGAAGCAATGGTGTGCAGGTTGGTTGTTGAAGTGAAAGCAGGATCCACTGAAATAGATGTTAAATCTTGTCCGCCACTGGCTATTTGCCATGCTGCAAGTGTAGCTTGATCGGTCGTTGAATAGCCAATAAAGTTGTTTGTGCCGGCATTGTCGATATACAAATCGTTGTATCCCGAAACAATGGTTCCGGTACCTTGGTATATGCAATACCGTTTTGAAGTTGCATCGGGTGTTGAGAAATTGGCGAAAACATTATTGGCAAGATTAGCTGTGCCAGTGCCAAAATAAAATGCTGTACTCGATGGTGCACCGTCTTCTGATATTGAAACAGAGTTATATGCAATGTTTCCAGTACCGGTACCCGATACACCTGTTGCAATGCCCCTGATAACTTGAGTTGCAGATGCTGTAACAATACCATGATTGAGATCAGACACCATGTTATTGAAAATATTGGTTGTGAATGTAGAATTAATATCAGCTCTGATACCATAAACTAAATTGCTTGTTGATGTGCTGGTAGTTCCAATTGTGTAAACATCGTTATTGAATACATTATTAGTACCTTGTGCGCCTTCAAGGTAGATTCCATAAACGGCAGCACCAGTTGTTGTTATGTTTCTAACAGTATTTGCTGCAATTGCAATTCCACTTTGATAGCTGGCCCGGATTCCTGTACATGCACTCGATCCACCTCCAATATCGTCGGCTGTAGCAGCTCCAACCATATTTGAATCAACAATACAGTTCAAATCGGGATATGCTGAACTTCCGGTCAGGTAAATACCTTGATAGCAATTTTCAATCGTGTTTTTGTGAAATACATTGGTTGAATTCGCACCCGAAGCAGCCGATGCAGTAAAAGCACGATACTGGTAAATAGCTCTCGAAGATGTGTTGGCTCTGTCAAGGGTTATTTTACTATTAGCTATTATATTGTTCATTGCTCCATCTGTAGCCGAAGCATTTTTGATAAGATATCCGTATTCCACAGCTGTTCCAGAGGCAATTGTGATATCAATACCATTAAATGTAAAATAATCACCACCGCTGATTGTGATGCCTGCATCGCTTGAACCTGCACCACCTGTTGGTTGAATAACTGGATTAGCTCCAGGGCCGAATTTAGCAAAAGTAATGGTACTTGCAGAAGTTCCTGTAGCTGTAATAGCAGGGCAGTCTTCGGTAAAGGTTTGACCAGCAATTACTCCCAAAGATACGGGGCCAGAAATACCATTATCGTTTAGTGCATTAATAGCATCAGTAAAGTTGTTGAAATTGTCGGTGCCATCGTGAAGCAAAGTTGCAGTTGTTGGGAGTAAATTGTTGATGGCATAAACTCCATGAAGAGGGTCCAGCGGCAGAGTAGATTGATTGCCTAAAAGTTCTGCACCAGCACCTTCAGATATTGCAATAACTTTCCAGTAATACAAAGTGTTAGGAGTTAATCCTGTTGCATTGTATGTTACAGTGTTAGCTGCAAGGCTAGTAACTGTTGTAAAAGTAATATTGTCAGTTGAGTTTTGTATCTCATAAGCAAGCTCGTCTGGAGAATCTGTCCAGTTTAAGGTCATTTTTGTTGTGCCTAGTGTCGAAAAAGTAAGATTGGTTGCTGCTGTTGGAGCTGCGGGAGGCGTGAATGTGTAAACAGTTCTGCTCCCTTGAGCAGTTGAGCCTAAATTGGCAATTAATACTGTGGCTGCAAATGTATTTGTTACAGGAGAAGCAGCTGGTGTGTATGTTGGAGTAGCACCTACAGTAACATAAGCGCCTGTAGTAGCAGTGTTTGAAGAAGAAATGAAAATAGAGCGGTTAACACTTGATGAATATGAGTTGTATATATCTCCATATATGAAATCAATTTTGCCAGAACCTTCATAAAGTAGAACTTGCATGTTTCCGGCACCAGTCATATTTGTGTAATGAGCATAGAATTGATTCCACTCAACAACTAAAATTCTATTTGGTGCTGTTCCAATAACTTTGAAAGATGCTCCATTGTTAACTTCATTGTCGCCAGCCATGGGTGCCAAAATTGGAGTATTAGCTGAAAACGAGGAAATGCCACTACCTGATATTGTGGTGGATCCCAGTCTTAATTGTCCATTCGAATTGATGCTAAATTGGGTGTATGGTGCACCCATGAAATAGAACGTGAATCCAATATTGTTAACCGTAGATGGATTGTCATCGTTGTTGCCAGTTAACAAAGTGGTTGCACCAGTTGAAATATCAACAAGAGAACCAGTGAAAGCATAGCTAAACGCATAGTTTGCCGTGCTTTGCCCAAACGATAATCCACTTATCAGGAGGGCAATCCCCAAAAATAATAATTTTCTCATATGTTCAAAATTTCCTCAAAGATATAACCTTTTTTTTCACAATAGACAATTACATGAATGTTTTTTTATTGTATTAAAAACGATAAATACCATGATAATTGATCGCTTTGCCGTTATTTATAAAGCAATTAGTGGAGTAGTGAGTTTATTTGTCTAATTGTGAAAATTACTTTAATGTATTGAGTAATCTATCAAATTAGAAATCATGTCTACAAACTGAAATTAAATATAAGCTAATATTTCTGCTCAAATTTCTACAACTGTATTATCTGCAATATAATATCCATGCTGGTCCGAAGGTTAACCTTTGGGCAGGCATATAATTAATTGATATTCAAATTTCTGACAGCTACTTTATGGTATCCGTTTTCTCAACCCGATTTGCAAACACCAAATTCATGCTCAATGTTATCAAATCTTTATTCACATTGGCTTCGTTGGTGTCTTCGCGAATCGGCCAATTAAGTGTTTGAAGAACAAGTGTTCCAGCTAATGAAACAGTTTTGTTCTCTGCTTTTTTTATGGTGGCAACAAATTCTACTGGTCCTGTCTTGTCTTTAATGGTGAGATCACCTTTTAGAATAAACTGATTGGCAACAGTATCGGGCGAAATGGTTTTTATGCTCATTAAAGATGGTGGAAATTTTTCGCTGCTGATAGCTTGTGAGGAACTTTTGCTGAATAAACGAACCATGGTGAAATTTACGGTTAACTCCATTTCTTTTAGTGTGTCGTTCAAATAAACGAGCTTTCCTCCCAACACAGGCATGTCACCATTCGAAGTATAAGCAACATTTTCCATACTTACAGTTGCCGTTGCCCCAAAAATCTGTATTTGTTTATTTTCAACTTTGTTTTCAACGTCGCGTTGCCACAATACATTACTTTTTGAAGTATCGGCTTGATAGGTAATAGTTGTTATTGTTTTAACCTCTTTGTTTTCTTTTTTGGAGTCGGACGAATTGCCACACGAAAATAAAAACAATGTAATTGTAGCCAAAAGGAAAAAGTACTTCATACGAATTATGTTTATTGATGAACAATTTTTCGATTGATACTGTAACCACCTATGTGAATGCGTGCATTGTAAATGCCTGGGGGCAATTTGCTGAAATCAGCAATAATTCTATTGGAGGTTGTTTCAGTATTCACAGGAATCAGCGATCCGCGCATATCATATATCTCGATTTCGAATTCCCCGATTCTATTATCAAATTCAGCTGTCAAAAAATCGCTTACAGGATTGGGATAGAATTTGAATGATGACGCTATTTGTTGCGGCAATCCTGTTGCAGTACTATCAATTGGTTCGAAATAACGTTCCTGTGGAATTCCGTCGCCACAAGTATTGGAAGGTGTTACAACAACATATCCGCTTAGCATTCCAACTATAACTTCGATGCTGTCGGTGCCTTGTCCGTTCAATACAGACCAGTCGGCAGGAACACTCCAGGTGTAAACAACATCAGGCTGTTCAATAACTGAATAGATCTTTGTTTGCCCGACATACGGATTCTGCGAATGCAGCCCAAGCGAGACGACTATTAAAATGAAAAAAAGAGTAAGTCGGTTCGACACCTTTGAAATTTTAGGCTAATTTACGCTTTTCAATTACTATTGTCAAGTTTTTTAACAGTTACTTGAGCTTGATTTCCTCTGCCTGAATCACTTCGAGTGTTGCTGCATCATAAACAAATACAACAATATGCATTTGGTCTTTGTCCCATGTTCCGTTGGAAATTGTATAATTCAGACTTTTTGAGTAATTGCCTCCGTTAACAACTCCGGTTGCAGAAAGAGTATCGCCCCAGGTCCCATTTACCGATCCACGTAGAACGTGCATGTGTACATAGTCAGGTATTTCGGGTGTAGCTCCAACGGCTGGGTTGTTGTTTTTCTGGTAATCAATAATACTGTCTTCTGTTAAATAGGCACTTACCATAATAGGATTGGTAAATTCGTTGTAGAAATCAACGTCTATATTCAAACTTAATTCCGAAGTACCGGTGTTGAACGTTCGGCTAAGCTCAATATTAGCATCAGGTGCCAGCATGAGGAGATCCGCAATTTTGGTTGACCAGTCGTCGGGTCCAACAACCCGACTTCCTCCAAAGTCTTTGCGGTTGATGAGTCCGTTAGGATTTCCAACCGAGCTTACTCCAAAATAGTTATCGAGGGCAGTGCCTTCTGTGCATCTGAAATCGGTCATGTAGTTTGGCGACGACAAATCGGCGAAATAGCCGGCATGCACTGTTACCAACATAATCTTGCCTGGATACAGTTCCATCAATTGATGTGCAATTACTGCCGCCGACGGGCAGTTGGGGCATTGATGTCCGGTAAAATCTTCAAGAAGGATTTTCCTGAAAATAGTATCGGTAGGATTTACGGTGCCATTTTCTTCAGTATAGGGTGGTTCTATTACATCGCAACTTGATAATACAATCCCAACTGCAAAAACCAATGTCAATATGCCGATTCCAATTTTCATTTTCATAGAATTTAGAAACTACTTGTTATTGAAACGAGAAGACCATTCGACGCAGGAACATTGCGGCAAACTCCGCCAACACATACAATGCCTTCGCGCTGCTTTCCATACGAAAACGATACTCTGCTGCTGTTGCGGTTGTATCCAAAGCTTACATTATAGTAATGTATTCTTTTTTCAGAATCAGCATTCCCATAATTATAATTATCGCCAACAGCAAAAAACCATTTAGGAGCAATTGAGTATTCCAGCAAGGCAAGTCCCCAGTTTCCCTCGTCCTGTGCAGTAAGCAAGTGCTGCATTTCGAGGCGTAAGGCTTTGGTGGGTGTTACTTTCCATGTTAAATCAGCTATGCCAATATGGCTGTAGAACATGCCATCGGTATGACCTTCAATCACATCACTATTGTAGCTTATATAGGCGTAGGTGAATATTCCTTTAATTTTTTTTGAAAATTTGTGACTGATTTCTACATTGAAGTCTTCAAAATACAACTCGTCGCCAAAAGCGAAAAAGTCGCTCTTATATCCTAGTGTGCCACGTTGCATAAGGGCTGTGGTATCATTAATTTGTTGCATGTCAATGCTGGTAGCCCGGCTGTAATTGATAGCCACATCGGTTCCATAATGTCCACCCAGCTTCGAATCTTTCTTGATTTTGTAGTTGATTTGTGCCTGGTATGCCATTTCGCCATTGGGCTGCGAAGCATAAGGATAAAAAGCCGAAAGAGTGTATGCATGTACTTTGGTAAGTGCTGGCAAATAGTTGATTGATAGTACATTTCCGGTTGCAGTTCGGTCGCTCCTGAAATTCATATTGTCGATGCGTTTGGCACTTACAATGACTCCAAGTCCTTTTTGAGAATAGCTGAGCGAAGCTATTAAAGCTTCTCCCGGCTTGTATATATAGTTATTGACGGCTGAAGGATCGTTTATTTTGTACGCATATTCGGTGCTGAAAAGCCAGTTGCCTTTGGCGATTATACCACGACCCGACATAGCCCCTACATTTTCGGGTAGTTTGAACAGTGGATCGCGGTCGGCTTGATACTTACTTACAAAACTACCACCGATGGTATATCTCCATTTCGAAGAAGTTAGTAACGGCATCATTTCATTTAAATTGAATTCTGCATCGAAACCTCTTACAATACCGGCACCTTTATCGAAAAAAAAGCGCTGTTGTCCAATGATACCCTTGAGATAAATTCCATTGTATGGCTTAAATTTGATACGAATACCATCAAGCGAGTTATCAATTCCCAGACTGCGTTCTTCGTAGCTGCGCAAAATAAGACCGCTGCCAAACTGTTCGTAGTAATTACCAGCTGTAATCTCGAAGTCTTTGTGACGGTATTCGGCAAAACGATAAGGAATACCACTGCCTTGGTAACGAGAGTCGAACCCCTGCATCACATTCTGATAATTCTCATAACGCACGCCGGCGCTGAAGTTGCCAGAAGAAAAAATCAGATTCAGATAGCCATTTGAGAGTAGTTTTTCTGGTACGTCAGGAGCTCCGATGAGACTGTCTTGTTGATAAAGTTGAAAATCAGTCTGAAAATCGCCGTGAATCTGACTGTTTTGCATAACATTTTGAGCAGTACTCGTTGCCGCTGTAAGAACCAATACTGCTGCCAGGAATTTCTTCATGGATACTGTCATATAGTTTTATTCGCTGATGAATTCGCCGTTGTTGAGCTTCTTGATCAATTCAATCAGTTCTATTTCGCCACCTTCGGTAAACGAAGTATGTTGCCACACAATATTGCGGTCTTTGTCGAGAATAAAGGTGTGAGGAACCTGATTGACATTCATGGCTCGTTTGAAGTCTCCATTGGGGTCGCATAATACTTCAAAAGGCCAGTCTTTGCCATTTACAAATGGAGCTACATTATTAAAAGACCGCTGGTCGTCAACACTGATTGCATACAGCTTAACACCTGTTTCTTCCTGCCACTCTTCGTAAAGTTCAGCAAAAGTGTTCAATTCTTTTACACATGGTTTGCACCAAGTGGCCCAGAAGCTGATAATAATGGGCTTGCCATCGTTTTGAATTGAGTCGGTTGAGACAATGGTGCCATCAGGCTTTTTTACATCAACAGAAGGGAGTGTGTTGCCCGATTGCGCAAACAAACCAACAACAGCAAAGCTAAGCAATAAAAATACAATTGAGGTTTTCATGAGTTTTTGTTTCGGTGAACTTTTCAAATTCCTTACCAAAGATTGTTTTCGGTTTGAATTGGTTGCAAAAATATAAATACTTTTATAGATATATCAATAAAATAATGTCTGTTTGTATTGAATTTTGAAGAGTGTAAGCTCGAATTCGACTTGGAGAGTCGTGATTCATCAATTGACAATAAAAAAGCTCCGTATTTTTTTTGTGAAACGACACAATTTTATTTATACGGAGCAGGGGCGACAATAATATCAAACTATTTGGTGTTGGAATTAACAGAGGAAACAGGTACTCCACCACTCATTTCGTAAATTACGGCAACAAAGTGGATATTTGTTGGTTGAATACTTGATGGCGGAGTATAGGTATACGTGGCTTTGTATTCTGTTGATGGGGAAGAGCCACTGAATAATTGAACCCCCCATGGAGAATTGGCTGTAATTTCGCCTCGAAGCACTTCATTGTGAACATAATCGGGGATTGTACCGTCAATATTATGAGACTGAGGATTCACAATACCATTTTGAATAGCATATATGGCAAGGTTGTAAGTGCCGGTTAAAGATGAAAAGTATTTCACTTTTGTGTACACTGTATATGTTCCCGATGCATATTCAACATACATTCCAACCCCGCTTTTAGGAGCAGTTTCAGCTTGTCTGGTTTTAATAGCGTTTTTCCAACCCGAAGGCATGAGGTTGTAGGCATTGTTGAATTCAATCCAAAGATTGGGCGGTCCACCAATAGCATATTGTGTTTTAATGGTTTGTGACATTGCCAGATACATTGGGTCGGATGTTGAATAATGCAAGGCCAGACCATTTACTCTGGTTGCATCTATCCCGTCGGCTCCTGCAAAAGCTTCTTCGAATGTTGGGATCCCCCATTCCCCACAGTAGCCACACCATGTTGCTGTTGTTAGCAAAATAAAAGCTTCTTGCGATTGTGACACTGTAATATTGTCGTATGGATCCGGAATTACTTCCTCTTCGTCCTTTTTGCACGAAAACAAAACAAACGACAATAGCAATAAAAATAAAAGACTGTTTTTCATAAGTTGCGTATTTATGGGGTAAAAATAATCAATAAATCAATACAAAGCAAATTAATCGATTGAATTTCATGGTCGTGGAGCTTTTACAACCAATATCCTTGTTACTTGTTCAGTTTCATTGCTTAACCAGTGTATTATTCCTGCCGGACTTTCAATCAGATTGCCCGATTCGAAATTGTCGGTTTCGTTACCGATATGCACAGTTGTAATACCTTCATAAATAAAGAAAAATACGTCGGTGGCTGTTGTATGGGGTTTGAGTTTTTGTCCGGGTTGCAATGTTATCATTACTGCCTGAGCTTCGGGGCGGTTGTAAAGCATTTTGACATCAACCCCATGCTGATTTTCCTTGGAGTCGGCAGAAAAAATATTTATTCTTTTCATTTTAATAGTTTTTAAAAACGGAGCTGTTTTGCAACAACCCCGTTTTGGTAATCGATTTAGCCAATCATAATTTTCATGTCTTCGTCAACTGTCGAAATTCCGGCAATTCCGAAATTGTCAACCAGCACTTTGGCTACATTGGGCGACAGGAATGCTGGTAATGTTGGCCCCAGATGAATGTTTTTTACACCCAGGGAAAGGAGTGCCAGCAACACAGTTACGGCTTTCTGTTCGTACCATGCAATGTTGTAAACAATGGGCAATTTATTGATGTCGTCGAGACCAAAAACGTCTTTGAGTTTCATAGCGATGATGGCAAGCGAATAACTATCGTTGCATTGACCGGCGTCGAGAACGCGGGGAATACCCCCGATATCGCCCAGGGCAATTTTATTGTAACGGTATTTAGCACATCCAGCAGTGAGAATGACTGTGTCTGTTGGTAGTTTTTTAGCAAACTCGGTGTAATATTCACGCGATTTCATGCGTCCATCGCAACCAGCCATCACAACAAATTTGCGGATCGCACCTGATTTTACGGCCTCTACCACTTTATCGGCAAGCGCCAGCACTTGCGCATGTGCAAATCCACCTATTATTTCGCCAGTTTCAATTTCGGTTGGAGCTGCACATCTTTTTGCATGCTCAATAATAACTGAAAAGTCTTTCCGACCACCATTGACTCGGTCGGAAATATGAATAGCCCCGCTTAGACCAGCGGCTCCTGTAGTGTAAATACGATCGGTGTAGTTGGCATTGCTGTGTGGTGGAACAATACAGTTGGTTGTAAAAAGAATAGGACCGTTGAATGTGGTAAAATCTTCTGTTTGTTTCCACCACGATGAACCATAGTTTCCGACAAAGTTTGAATATTGCTTGAATTTTGGATAATAATGTGCGGGAAGCATTTCGCTATGTGTATACACATCGACGCCAGTGCCTTGTGTTTGCTCGAGCAGATCTTCCAAATCGCGTAAATCGTGACCCGATATCAGAATTGCCGGGTTATTTCTAACGCCAATATTGACTTTCGATATTTCAGGATTACCATAGCTTTCGGTGTTGGCTTTATCGAGTAATGCCATGGTACGAACTGCAAATTCGCCTGTTTTCATAACCAGCGCAACCCATTGGTCAACACTCAAATCGTCGCGAAGCAATTCAGCCAGAGTTGATGCGACGAATTTATCGAGTTCCGAATCGGTATATCCCAGATTCATGGCATGTTCAGCATAGGCTGCAACACCTTTCAGACCATAAGTGGCCAGTTCGCGCAACGAACGGATGTCTTCGTTGGTTTCCGACATAATTCCGATAGCCAATGCACGACGCTCCATTTCTTCGATTGATGTTGCGTCCCAGTTGGCAGCTTCGGGAATAACCCCTGTTACTTTTTCTTTCAACTGATTCTTTAGTTTGCGCTGAATCTCTAGTGTTTCGCTAACGCGACTAAGCAGTGCTTCCTTGTCAAAATTGGCGTTGGTAATAGTTGTAAATAAGTTTGTAAGCAACATGGCATGATAGTTTGCCTGATTGCTGATCCCTTGTTTTTCTGCTTCATTCATCCACCAGGCCATACCTTTTGATGAATACATCAGTAAATCCTGCATTTGGGCTACATCATCTTTTTTTCCACAAACGCCTGCAATGCTGCAACCTATTCCTTTTGCGGCTTCCTGACACTGAAAACAAAACATACTCATGATTTTTGGTTTTAAATTAGTAATTCGGTAAAACAATACGCAAATGTATAAATAGTGGCGTTAAGATAAAACACATTAACATTTAATTAACTTTTATCTTGTGGCTTGATAATCAACATACGCAAGTAATTCAGTGTTTTAGCGTTAATTTTTTAAGTAAAAATATTTTTGTGGTAACTAAATGTATTTAATTTCGTCGCATGGTTGTAATAAAATTTGCCATTATTAGTTGTTTAAATTATGAGAAAATTGTCGGGCATTTTTCTTTTTCTGTTTTTGATATCGTTTGTTGCTGAAGCACAAGTGATATCGGGCGTTGTGCACGACGAAAAAGGTCAGCCTGTGCCCGGGGTAAATGTGGTAATTAAAAACACATACACAGGAGTTGTTGCCGATCAGAATGGAGACTGGAAAATGCAGGTACGCCCCGGGAAATATGTGTTGGTTTTTTCGCTTATCGGTTTTACTACAGTTGAAAAAGAAGTGCTTGTTCAATCGTCAATAGTTGAGATAGAAACAGTGCTTCAACAATCAGTTACTCAACTCAATGAGGCATTGATCGTTGCGGACACGCGCGATCTTGCACGCGATATTATGCAGCAGGTTCGAAAACACAGAAAAGAATACATCAATATATTGGATGTTTACACATGCAATACATATCGAAAGCAATCGCTCATGCGGGACGATCCTAAATCGCTTCGTGATAGTATTAATAAAGCCACTGGCGACAGTCTTAAAAGTGCAGCAGGTTTTGAAACACTAAGCCCCAAGCAAAAGAGAAAAGCACGTAGATTTGAACGTAAGTTGAAGCGTCATAAAGTAAAACTGGATCAAAAAACTTCGAGCGATGCCGATACCATGCGCGTCCAGTATATAAGTAGTCTTAACGAGCGGGTTGCGCAGCTCACTGTTTTTGGACAAAAATCGTTTGAGACCATAGATGCCGAAGATGAATATTTGCCACGATCTCCGGAGAATTATATATATATGAGTATTGGTTACGACGAAGAGGGACTGCAGATTGATAATATGCAATATGTGTATCATAATGAATATTTGATTTTTAAAAATGCAAGCGATTGGGATTTTAATTTCTATTTACCAACACTGAAGAAAGATATTTTGACAATACAACCTTTGGTTTCACCCTTATCGCCTATGGGGCCAACAGTTTATCGATACGATTATGCCGGTTTAACCTACGATGATTCTGTGAAAGTTTTTAGAATTAAAGTGACTCCGGTTTATCCGAACGATGCTTTGTTCTCGGGGTATATTGGAATTCGCGACAGCAGTTTTTCGCTCTACGATCTCGATCTTGAAATAAATACGCCAGCATTAAGTTCGGTTAATGAATTTCGCATCCGACAAAAATATGGTATGGCCGAGCCAGGAAAGCCAGTTCCTGTGGTTACCCAAATTGAGTACAAAATCAAAGAGGGAAAATCTGAAATGACCACAACTGCTACATCGTGGTTCTCTGGTTATCGTTTTAATGCCGATTCAACAGACTTCAAACGTAATAGTCTGGAAATTCAGCGCTACGACCCTCAGGCATTTAACCGCGACTCGTTGTGGTGGACCCAGCATCGTGTTATGCCTCTTTCTCACGAAGAGCTTAAATATGTTTTAAGAGTTGATAGTATGAATTTGGTTTTGTCGAGTGATTCGTTTTTGTATCGGATCGACTCGATATACAACCGAATTGATATTTGGCGTATTTTACTACAAGGAATTTCGCACAGAAACCGAACAAGTGGTTTTCAGTATTATATTTATCCATTGGTTTCGCAACCCAATTTTTTTGGTATCGGTGGCTATAGACATAGTGTGGGCTTTAATGTAGAAAAACGATTCAATAACGATTTTCTACTGGAAACAGAAACCAACCTTAACTATGGTTTTAATAACCACGATCTGCGCGGAAGGCTTGGAGCAGGAATTACTTATGTTCCATTGAAATTTGTGCGAACTTTTGTGCGTTTTGGCGATTACTACGATATGGTGAACAACAACCCCAGTATTAGCAGCGCATTTAGTAGGGGAAACTACGCCCGAACCAAGATGTTTTCCATTTCGCAGCGAATGGAAATTGTAAATGGTTTGTTTGGAGAACTTACGTTTGAGCATAGCGACCAACAAGCTATTAGTAATATGCAAATGGATGGATGGTCGAATCAGCTATTCGGGAGTATTAATCAGCCCATCGATTTTGACCGCTATGTCAAAAGCGAATTTAGACTCAATTTGGTGTACCGGATTCGTCAACGGTATATGATAAAAGGTAAGCGTAAGATATTGCTTGGAAGCAAATGGCCCGATATCACTTTTATGTGGCGAAAGGGAATTCCCGGGCTGATCAACAGTGAAGTAGATTTTGATTATATCGAATTTGGCGCTAGTGATTACGTTAAGCTCAATCGTTGGGGAGTTTCGAACTGGTCTTTTTTAATGGGATCTTATGTCAATAAAAGCAATCTGCGAATTCTCGAATACAAATATTTCAGAGGCAGCGATCCTTTCTTTTTTAGCAACCCCATGCAGTCCTTTCAATTGCTTGGACCCACATTAAGCTCATCGTCTGCTTATATCATGGGAAACTATATTCATCACTTCGATGGAGCAATTCTCGGAAAAGTGCCTCTTTTGAGTAAGTTGAAGCTTTCTTTGGCAGGTGGTGGTGGTTTTTTGCTGATGGAAGAGAATGGATTTCGGCATGGCGAGGTGTTTTTTGGGCTCGAAAAACCATTTCGTATCCGGCTCGAGCGTTTTAGAGTGGGATTGTATGCGGTAACATCCGACAATAATTTTGAGAAAGCAGTATTCACTTTCAAGGTAGGAATAAGTACATTCAATACCTTTTTGCGGAAATGGGATTATTGATTATTTATGTTTGTTCATAATAATTGAATGATTATTTTTGTTCAAATTAATTACCATGAAGAAGTTTTATATTATTATGCTTTCGATAGCCATGACGGCATGTTCAACCAAATCGTGTCATTATTCAACGGCTAATCTCACCGATGTGAAAGTGTGCAATCAGGTCGGCGACGATGACCTTTGTGCCGATGATAACCCAAGTATGAGTGCAGCTGATACAAAGGTGGTTTATATCACGGCTGTTTTGAAGAATGCTCCTGCAAATACGAAAGTGAAAGTCACTTGGTATTATCTCGAAGAGAAGGATGAGGAAATTTTTTCTGATGACTATGCAATTAAAGATGGGGAAAAACACCTGCAATTCTATCTTCATGCGCCCGATGACATATGGCCATTGGGGCATTATAAAGCTATACTCGATTTGGGAACCGATAATAGTGAGCCTATTGAAAAGGAATTTGAAATAGTGGAATAGTCCGGAATGCTTTTATTTCCGGGAACGCAAAAACTTTTCATTAGAAATACTGAAACTACTGGTGCAACGTTAATATTATTAATTTTGCAATATGGCAGTTGGAAATACTACAGGAACACTTCTTCGGTTCACTCTTTTCGGAGAATCGCATGGCGTTGCAATTGGTGGTATTATTGATGGATTCCCGGCTGGGTTTGAAGTGAACACTGCTTTTATCGATGAGATGCTTGCGCAACGTTCTTCAACCACTGCCAGATATGAAACCAGGCGTAAGGAATCCGATGAGGTTGAGTTTTTGAGTGGTATTGTAAATGGAAGAACAATAGGGAGTCCTGTTGCATTTTTGATACGCAATAAAAATAATCGTGGCAGCGACTACGAGTCATTGAAAGATGTCTTTCGTCCAGGTCATGCCGATTGGGTTTATTATCAAAAATATGGAATCCATCCACAACCTGGCGGAGGAAGGGCTTCGGGTCGCGAAACTGCAGCTCGTGTGGTTGCCGGTGCATTGGCTATTGATTTTTTGAAAGGGCAGGGGATTGAAATTGGAAGCTTTGTGTCCGAAATCGCCGGAATTCATGCGCAGGTTGATAGCACAACCATTTCTGTGCAAGAGGTTTTACAATCCGATTTGTATTGCCCCGATAGTGACGCTTCTCGTAAAATGAATGCGTTTCTGGAAAAACTGGCAGATGAAAACGATTCGGCTGGAGGTGTAGTTTCTACTTTTGTGAGAGGATTGCCGGCAGGGTTAGGCGAGCCTGTGTTTGCGAAAATTTCGTCGCTGCTTGCTGCTGCTGCACTTAGTATTCCGGCTGCCCGTGGTGTCGATTTTGGTGATGGTTTAACTGCTTCAACTCTGTTGGGCAGCGAATTTAACGATGTCATGCATTCGGTAAATGGGAAGACTGTTTTTGCAACCAACCACAGTGGAGGAATCCAGGCAGGTATTTCGAACGGAAATACTTTGCTGATGCGAACTTTCTTTAGGCCCCCATCGTCTATCGCTAAAGTTCAGCAAACGGTTGATCTGAAAGGAAACCAGGTTCAAATAGAAGTGAAGGGACGGCACGACGTTTGCTTTGTGCCCCGCGCAGCTGTAGTTGTATCTTCGATGGTAGCATTGGTTATTATGGATTTATTCTTACAAAAAAAATCGTACGATCTGGGAGGGAAATGATATGAGATTGAGTTTTATCCTGCTGATATTTTTTTTGCTGTCGTTTGCGTTGCCATCACTGGCACAAGACGATGTATGCGGGAAACTAAATAAAAAAGTAGTTAAGACTTTCGACGATGCTTTGATGAATTTTGGACAGGCCATGGCCCTGAAAAATTCTCCCGATAGAGCCGACTTTTACTTCAAGCAATCCAATATGCTTCTCAAGGAAGTGATTGACGAGGAGCCCGATTATGCGCCAGCATATTATTATCTTGGGTGCATTAATTTATTTAAAAAAGAAAACAGCCTTACTTTTGCCGAAAAGTATTTACTCAAATCGGTTGAATTGTGCCCCGATGGGATGCACGATTCGTATTTTCAGCTGGGGAAACTCTATTTTGGAATGAATCAGATGAGTCTGGCATCTCAGAATCTGAAGAAATTTTTGGATAAACCAGAGGAAATAGAAGACGATTCGATACTTGTGGAAGCAAGAATGCTGTACAAATGGGCTTCGACTGCTGAAACATTGATGAAAAATCCGGTATTATTCAACCCTAAGCTGGTTCCTGGTATTTCGAGCAAATTCGACGAATATCTGGTTTTTATCACTCCCGACAACGAAAAAGCTTTTTATACACGACGTACCGAGGAACGCGACAATCATTCGGCATGGTCGAGCGATTTGAAATACAAGGAGAAGTTTTTCGTGAGTAACCGAACTCCGGTTCCCGGCAAAGCCTTGAGCGAAATACCATTCGATAATGGTGTTGCTATGCCCGAACCTTTTAATTTGGAAGAAAACGAAGGTGGCGCTACGGTAACAATCGATAACAAAGAGCTTATATACACTGTTTGCCGGTTGACCGATCTAAAAGATCCAAATTCTTACAGAAATTGCGATTTGTTTTACACGAAATACGAATATGGTGGCTGGAACGATATTGTTCCTCTCGAAAATGTGAATACCCCCAATACCTGGGAAACGCAGCCAACTATTTCGAGCGATGGGAAGACTTTGTTTTTTATCAGCGATAGACCGGGTGGTATGGGTGGATACGATATTTACACCAGTACTCGTGACGAAACAGGAACATGGAGCATCCCCGTAAATATGGGTAAAAATGTGAATTCGAAAGGCAACGAGAAAAGCCCATTTATTCATACCGATAGCCAGACTTTGTACTTCAGCTCCGATGGTCGTCCGGGAATGGGAGGATACGATATTTATTACACCCGTTTAGGTGACAATGGAGATTGGAACGAACCCACTAATATCGGTTATCCCATCAATTCTCAATACGATGATGTAGGATTTTTTGTTAGTACTGATGGAAAGTATGGTTATTTTGGTTCCAATAAATTTGAATCGGGTGCAGGCGGCTGGGATTTTTATTCATTTGAATTGTATGAAGAAGCCCGTCCCGAAAAAGTGTTGTTCATAAAAGGTACAGTGAAAAACGAAACCGACGATCAGCCTTTGCAGGCCAAAGTAGAAATAAAGAATATAGAAACCAAAGAAATCAAAGAAATTCCGGTTGATCTCGAAACCGGAACGTATGTCGCCGCTATGAAATTTTCGTCGGACTACGTTCTCACGGTGAAACAACCCGATTTTGTTTACGAAAGCACTTACATTTCGATGGATGATACAACATTCGACGAGCCGGCCAATGTGGATGTCGATTTGCAGCCTGTTGAATTGGGCAAAGCCTACAGAATGAAGGACATTTATTACGAATCGAATTCGGCAGAACTTACTCAAGACTCTAAAAAGGTCCTTGACGAGTTTATTGATTTTTTAAATGAAAATCCACGCATCAAAGTGTCCATTCAAGGTCATACCGACAACTTAGGATCCGATGCCAGCAATTTGATTTTGAGTAACAATCGT
>PHDB01000023.1 GCA_002842495.1 Bacteroidetes bacterium HGW-Bacteroidetes-6 | reverse complement strand
CCCGCCAATGGCATAGCCGGGACTTTCGAACTGACTAACGTATTCGGCCGATTGTACCCGTAAATCGTTATAAACACTACCCTGAACAATGGGGAAGAGGCCTTGTTCGTGTCCGTAAAGAGGTTGGGTTTTGTGAAAATGATTGTAGCAGCGTTCGAGCCAGCGATGTGTAAGCTGCATGCTTTTAAGTGCATAATCGCGTTCGGCAGGAAAGGGCGTACACTCGTCAAAGGCCATCATAATATCGGCACCAATGGCCCGCTGCATATCCATTACATTCTCGGGCGTAAACTGATGACGACTTCCATCGATATGCGATTGAAAAACCACACCTTCGTCCGTTATTTTTCTGATTTTAGAAAGCGAATACACCTGATAGCCACCGCTATCGGTGAGAATGGGTTTGTTCCAGCCATTGAAGCCATGAAGACCCCCGGCCTGCTTCAAAATTTCGGCTCCGGGTCTTAAATAGAGGTGGTAGGTGTTTCCCAGAATTATTTGTGCTTGAATATCGTTGCGAAGAGCGTTGAATGTAACGCCTTTTACCGCACCCAGTGTTCCAACAGGCATGAAAATAGGTGTTGAAATATTACCATGAGCGGTTTTCAGCGTTCCGGCACGGGCTTTACCATCGGTATATTGAAGAGAAAATTCCATAATAGTTGCCCAAAAGTACGCACATTTTTAAAAAGCAGAGACAAGGCATGCCTTGTCTCTGCAAAATAAACAAAAAAGCAATAATGTTTTCAGTAACTTAATTCAGCTTAAATTCAACCGGAATGTTAAGTTTGACGCGAACAGCTTTGCCGTCTTTGAGTCCGGCCTTCCATACAGGCATCATGCCGATCAGGCGGAGGACCTCTTCGTCGCAGCCTTTTCCGAGACCTTTAACGATGGTTGGTTTTGATACTTTACCGTCTTTTTCGACAATAAATGAGGCGATAACAAATCCTTCGGTTTTGGAATCAATAGCTTCGGTTGGGTAAGAAAGATTGGAACGGATAAAATTTCCAAGACCATTGGGACCTCCCGGAAATTCGGGCATTTGATCTACCACCACGTAAATGGGTTCTTCGTTTTGAGCTGACGAATTCATGGGTACGAATAAGGTCAGAAAGGGGATAAGGAAAAGAAGTGTACGCATGGCTGGTATTTTTGCAAAGTTAGAAAATTAATTAATTTGTTTTACAAACGGACAGAAAATCATATATTGGGAATGAAAAAAATGCGAAAAAACTAATCAAAGGCAATTTACAAGAGCAATACCGTGAAAAACTATGCCAAAATGAAGATACCCGAATATTTTCTTCATTATTTGTGGGAACATCGGCTATGCGGGAGCCAGTTTGAACTCGAAGATGGTTCATGGTGCCGGATTATCGATCCGGGAAAAGGCGGAAACCGCGATGGTCCCGATTTCGAAGGAGTCGAAATAGAATTCAATGGCCGGCGCTGGTTGGGTTTTGCTGAAATACACATAAAAAGCAGCGATTGGTATAGGCATTTTCACCATATTGATACGCTGTACGAAAAAACCATATTGCATATTGTTCTTGAAAATGACAGGCCGGTTAAAAACAATGCCGGATTAGCTATTCCGACTATTGTTTTGTGTGAAGCAGATGATTTGTTCCGATTGTGGTCCTCAATTCAACTTGCCCCGAAAGCACCATTGCTTTGTCATCAGCATATTGGCAACATAGAACCCAACATATTACAAGATACGATTACTGAATTGGCGAAAGTCCGCTTAAACAGAAACGTGGAGAAAATTGAATCGGTTTTTTGCGAAAGCGGAAACGACCTCAACGAAACAGCATGGCGAATAATAGCCCGGGCTTATGGTATCAGCCACAATGTTGCACCCATGGAATGGCTGGCCCGAAATGTAAAGTGGAAACAGATAGCCGGATTATCTTCGCTATTTGAAGTGGAAGCATTATTGTTTGGTGTAGCAGGCATGTTGAATGGGCAAAAAGAATCGATACATTCAGGGAAAGTATTTTTGCAAACAGAATATTTTCATTTAAAAAACAAATTCAGGCTTTTCGAAATTGAAGCCGACATCTGGAAACACAGTCCGGTTAGGCCTTCTTCTTTTCCCGAAATCCGGTTATCACAACTGGCGGCGTTGGTATTTCATCATCGAAGCTTGCCAGGCTTTCTCACTCAATCGGCAAATGTCAGAGAATATGTCAAAGCTTTTCAGATTCCTGTTTCGGAAAACGGGGAAAGCAACAGTTGTTTAATTACCAAATCGCCTACACCCAAAAGGCTTTATCCCGGAAAAGAAAGCATTAATACATTTATCATCAATATTGTTGTTCCGTTTTTAATTTTTTATTCCCGGATAACATTAAATGCAGAATATTCGGAAAAAGCCATACGACTGCTCGAAGAAACCGATGCTGAAAAAAACAAAATAATTAATACATTTGTGCTTGAAGCAAAATTGAACACGAAGAATGCATTGTTTACGCAAGGTCTCACCGAGCTTTATAAAAACAGTTGTCTTCAGCGAAAATGCATGGATTGTCCGATTTTATCGGAAATAATGAACACAAAAAACCATGAGCGAACATAGTACCGGCAAAGGAAAAGTATGGTTGGCAATTCTGCTGATTGTTGTCATTATTTTGTTTGGTGTAGGTGGTTATATGACGATTGAAGGCTTTTCGCTGTCCGAGGCTTTGTACATGACCATTATAACCATTAGTACAGTTGGTTTTCGCGAGGTTAAACCTTTGTCGGAACCGGGAATGATTTTTACCGTTATTCTGATTGCATCAGGAATCGGAACACTGGCGTATTCAATAGGCTTGCTTACGCGAATAATGATAGAAAAGCATATTAGCCGGATGGTATTTGGAATCCGGAAAAAATCGAAACTCAGGCGTATGGAAAAACATGTTATTATTTGTGGTTTTGGTCGGAACGGCAAACAGGCAGCAGCCGATTTGTCGGTTTATGGCGAAAAGGTTGTTGTTATTGAAAAAGATCGCGAACTCATTCCTAAAATGGAGTCGTTGGGTTATTTTCCGGTCATTGGCGATGCAACCGAAGAAGAAGTTCTTTTAGCCGCAGGCGTCGAAAAGGCAAAAGCAATAATTGCTTCCATTCCTATCGATGCAGACAATCTTTATGTTGCCTTGAGTGCAAGGGCTTTGAATCAGGGAATCAATATTATCTGTCGGGCTTCCGACGAAAGCAATGCTTTAAAACTACAACGGGCAGGGGCCGATCATGTGATTTTGCCCGAAAAGGTTGGAGGTTCGAGAATGGCCAATATGGTTGTGAGACCCGATACAACCGAGTTTTTGAGATATATTGCACTGGGAGGAACCGATCAGCATACCCTTTGGGAAGTGAAATGCGACGAATTGATTTGCAAAACACCGAATCCCGTATCGAAGATCTCGATATCCGCAAAAATACAGGAACAAATATTGTTGGTGTTAAAACCGCCGATGGTGTCTTTGAAGTCAATCCGGGACCCGAAACAATTCTTGTTTCAGGCATGAAGCTTTTTATTCTGGGAACCGAAGATCAGGTGAAGCAATTCAGGAAACTTTTTTTGTCATCCAATAACAATATCAAATGAATCAAAAAAAAGAAGCATGGGGAACTCGTGTAGGTTTGATTCTGGCAATGGCAGGTAACGCCGTTGGCTTTGGCAACTTTTTGCGATTTCCCGTTCAGGCTATTCAAAATGGAGGAGGAGCCTTTATCATTCCCTATCTTGTAAGTTTTGTGATGCTGGGCTTGCCCCTCTTGTTTATCGAATGGTCGATAGGAAGGTATGGCGGCACTTTTGGTTATCATAGCACGCCATTTATGATGCAAAGCTTGGATCGGCGGAGATTGTGGAAATACGTTGGTGTTTTTGGACTTTTCAGCAACATAGGTATTGCAGCATATTATTGCTACATGGAATCGTGGACGTTGGCGTATATATTCCATAGTGTAATTGGAACGTTCACCGGAATGGATCAGCATCAGGTTGTTCAGGTGTTCAGCGATTATGTTTCGCTTGATAAGGCAACGCTGATTCCATTTGAACCTATCGTGTTTTTCCTGCTTTGTTTGATTCTTAACATCTATATTCTCAGTAAGGGACTCAGTGGAGGAGTTGAAAAAGTGGCAAAAATCGGAATGCCTATGCTGATTGGTTTTGGACTGATACTGGCCATTCGGGCTATTACACTTCAGTCGGGTCACGACGGCGCTGTAAATGGTGGTTCTGTAGGGCTCGACTTTCTTTGGACGCCCCAATTCGACTCTGTTTATAATCCAAAGGTATGGTTTGCCGCTGCCAGCCAGATATTTTTTACGCTTTCGTTGGGAATGGGCTCCATTCATGCCTATTCGTCTTATCTTCGTAAGAAGGACGATATTGCTCTCAATGCGATGTCGGCTGGCTGGCTGAACGAATTTGTTGAAGTTGTTTTGGGTGGTGCCATTATTATTCCTATTGCTGTTGGTTATTTGGGCATTGAACGTGTAACTGAACTTGCCGGATTGGGAGGTCTGGGTCTGGGATTCAAAACACTACCATTCCTGTTCAACCAGTGGGGGCCGGCTTTGGCAACCGTAGCCGGAGTGATGTGGTTTGGATTGTTGTTTTTTGCCGGAATCACGTCGTCGCTTGCCATGGGGGTACCGGTTCAGGGATTTTTGCAAGACGAATTCAAGTGGGGACGAAAAAAATCGGCAGTAGCCTTTGGGGTTATTATCTTGCTTCTGGGTTTGCCAACTGTATTGTTTTTCAATCAGGGTGTTTTCGATGAATACGATTACTGGACAGGCTCGTTTGCCCTCTTTGTTTTTGCGGCAGCAGAAGCAATTTTATTTGCCTGGTTTTTCGGAATTAAAAAAGGTTGGCGCGAAATTAATGCCGGTGCCGATATCAAGGTGAGTAGCTTTTTTAAAATTATGATAGCATATGTAACTCCTGTGTTGTTAATTATTGTTTTTCTGGGTGCTGTTTTTACGCCAACCGACAACAACTGGGTTGCAGCTTTTCATAACCTGATGGCTGGAAATGGCTGGGCTTTCGATCATGGAAGTTTGGTTGGAAAAATGCTGAACACAGGATTAAAAGAGCAAATTGCTGCAGCTACCGATCAGGCCGTTATTGCCGATCTTAAATACAAGATGCTGCTGGCAAACCTGACAAAGATTCTTTTATTGGGTCTGTTTGTTGCGATTTCGCTTGTTGTCCGAAAAGCTTTTTATAAACGCAAAAAAGAAGGGAGGTGGGAATCATGAACACATTACCACTGATTATGATGGTAAGTACCATTACGATTATCACAGTCATTACCGGTTATTTTTTCTATAAAGTTCTCACAACCAAGCCAAAAGCTGAACCCGATTCGTACAGTGAAAACGACGATGTGCCGCGTTGATTGGCTTATTTGTTGACCTAAATTTATTATTCATGAAACGATTTTTCGTTTTCACTATTTTCGTTGCTGCTTTTATTGCAACAAAGGCTCAATCCATTTTGGTTGGCCCTTACATACAGAATACCGATACGAGTTCAGTGCACATTGTGTGGGAAACGGATTCGGGAACCGAAAGCAATGTGTTTTGGGGAACAACAATTTCGTTGGGTGGCTCTGCAACAGGAACTACGACAAGCGGAATTACTACAGCCATTGTACACGATGTATTCTTAACTGGCTTGCAGCCCAACACACGATATTTCTACAAAGTCGCAACCGGAACAGCTCAGTCCGACACTTTTAGTTTGCGAACTCTTCCTTTGGTGTCAACCAATCCGGTAGTTCATATTGTTTCTATCAGCGATTGCCAATACGATGCTGCACAACCAACAAAATTGTCGGAAATGGTGAACGATGGCATAATCGATTATTATACTACCCGTTATGGCGTGCCGGATATTGAAGACATTCTCGATTTATGTTTGTTGGTTGGAGACAATGTGAATTCGGGTCCAACCATTTCGCAATGGAGAAGCGAGTTTTTCCCCAATGTTCAAAATATGGGAAGTCATGTAGCTTTGCTCCCGGTAATTGGAAATCACGAAGCCAATAGTTCAAATTATTTTGCGTATTTCAGTTTACCAAGCAACGGGCCTTCGGGATATGTTGAACACACCTACTACAAAGATGTTTCGAATACCCGCATTATTGGTTTCGATTCCAATACCGGCTACCAAACAACAACTCAGCTCGATTGGTTGAGTACAACGCTCAATCAGGCTGCGGCAGACACTTCGCTCAATTTTGTGATTTTCATGGAGCATCATCCTTTGTTGTCGGAGCTTTGGCTTGCCGGAGAAACAAGTTTTGCCGGTATGGTACTCGATAGTCTGGCAAAATTCAATCAAACCTGTGGAAAACCTGTGGTTTTTTTGTTTGGGCATACCCATGCATATTCGCGCGGACAGATGCAAGATGCCAAAGTGTTGCAAATCAATACTGCAACAGCTTCGGGCTATATCGATACATGGGGAAGCACTCCACAGGCCGATTACACCGATTTTAATATGAGTTTTGATGAATATGGTTTTACTACTTTTGAGATTAGCTCAGGAAGTAATCCCGAAATGATTGTCAGGCGCCTGACCCGTGGCGATGCATCAACAACTGTCGATAATGTACTTCAAGACAGCATTGTGTTGCGTCCGGGACAAAAAACGGTTGCAAATCCAACTTGTGTTTTTCCTATTGATAGTTTGCCTGTAAATCCGGAATGTGTTACGCTCACCATCACACCATATAGTGTTTTGGGCACCGATTCTGTTGGGGCGGTTGAATATTGGCTTGCAACCGACAATGCTTTTTCAAACATTGTTTATTCTCGCTGGAAGCATACCGAAAACTGGTATTTCGACGTAAATACGCTTGCTGGCGACACAATTTACAAAGAAACTGTAGCCAACCTTTCTTCGAATCAAACGTATTATTGGAAAGCACGCTATCGTACCAAAAATCTCGATTGGAGCAATTGGAGCGCTACCGGCGTTTTTGTGACAGGATTGTCTTCTTCGAGCGGAAATCTGCTGCAAAACCCGGGAGCCGAAAACGATGTGAACAATTGGGTAGTTGAAACCGGCATTTTGGAATCGCTTACCAGTGGCGAATGTGCCGGTACCAGTCCGCATAGCGGAACATACTATTTTGGGATTGGCGGATTATGCACCGAAAGCGCATTTGCACGAGCTCATCAGGATGTTGACGTAAGTTCGTATGCCAATGTAATCGACAGTGGCGTTTGTGTTGCCTCGTGGGGAGGATGGATGTCCGATTATGCCGGAAACGATATCCCCGCCATTCAAATTTCGTTTCTGGATGGAAATTTACAGCCGATTGATAGTACAGGATTTACTCAGACAAACAGCAGCAGTTGGCTCAATTTTACTCAGTCCGATGGTGTTCCTCCACAAACCAGAACGATTCGTTTTACCATGACAGGTACGCGCAATTCGGGTACCGACAACGATTCGTATATCGACGATTTGTTTCTGAATGTTTCAACACAACAGGTAAGTTGCAATCAGTACCTAATTCCAACAGTAATTGCGGAGGAACAAGCAAGCGGAATTCGTCTGTATCCGGTTCCGGCAAAAGATGAACTGTTTGTTGAGACAAATGAGTTGTATTCGGGAGCATTGTTGAGTGTGTATTCGCTGCACGGACAATTGGTGAAGCAGGTTCGAATCGTTTCCGAAAAGCAGCCATTGAACTGCGAAGAGCTGCCATCCGGATTGTATTTTATTTCGGTTTCCAAAAGCAATTTGCCCGATTTGCATGCAAAATTTGTAATTCAGTAATTATAAAATGACATCATTGAACGAAAACAATTTAGTGAGTTTTGCGTTGCATCGTGTTATTTCGGCCAATTGCGATATGTATTCGCGTTTGCGGCCATCGGCATTGCTTGGATTTTTGATTCAATCGGCCATTGATTCGGCCGACAACCTGGGCTTTGGTTTTGGGAGTTTGCGTGAGCAACATTTGTTTTGGGTGCTTAGCCGAATGACTGTTGAACTGGACGAAACACCGTTGTGGAACGACACCATTGAGATTGAAACCTGGCCGCGCGATATTGAACGAATTTTGTACCGCCGCGATTATTTAATTCGAAAAAATGGAATCATAATAGGTCGGGCTACATCGAGTTGGCTTGCCATCGATTTGAAAAGCAAAAAGCTAAGCAAGGTGAGCGAAGGCGAAGAATGGAAATTTGTTACCCTACGCGACAAAAAAGCCATCGAAGCTGCTCCCGAGAAATTGAGTGCTGTTTCCGGTGCCGATTGTTGCACCATCGAAACCCAATACAACGATTTCGACCTGAATGGGCATGTAACGTCGACCCGTTACCTTGAATGGGCCGAAAACAGTATGAATACAGCGTTTTATAAGAATAATGTTTGTCGCGGATTCAGCGTGAATTACATCAAAGAAACTTTGCCCGGCGAAAACCTTGCTGCAAGTTTTGAATTTGCAGAAAATGGCGACTTGCTTTTTGAAGCAAAGCATGGTTCGTCGGGGAATACGTCATTTAGATGTTCACTTCATTTTAAAACAATAGCGTAAAAATCATGGAATATTTCAATATTATAAGCAATCAGCGAAATTTCTTCAACAGCAACGCCTCGAAAGAACTTTCGTTCCGAAAAGCGCAACTGATTAAGCTTCGCACACTTTTGAAAAGCAACGAAAAGCGTTTGTACGAAGCCATTGATGCCGATTTTAAAAAAGGTGAATTCGAAACCTATGCTACCGAATTGGGTTTGCTTTACACCGACATTGCAGAAGCGTTGAAAAAAATGCGTCACTGGAGCCGCACAAAACGAGTAAGAACAAACCTGCCCAATTTGCCAGCCCGCTCCTATATCATTCCCGAACCTTACGGCGTTTGTCTGGTTATCGGCGCATGGAACTATCCTTATCAGCTTTCGATTGCGCCAGTCGTTGCCGTATTGGCAGCCGGAAACACAGTGATTTTAAAACCCAGCGAATTGTCGGCAAACACCTCGGCTCTGATGGCCGAACTCATCAATTCGAATTTTGCCCCAGAAGTGTTTCATGTAGTCGAAGGCGGAGTGACCGAAACAACAGCCTTGCTGGAACAGAAATTCGATAAAATCTTTTTTACAGGCAGTGTTCCGGTTGGCAACATTGTATATCAGGCAGCAGCCAAAAACCTCACTCCTGTGACTCTCGAACTGGGCGGAAAAAGTCCGGCCTTTGTTTTTGCCGATACCCATTTGAAAGTGACTGCAAAAAGAATTGTTTGGGGCAAATTTTTGAATGCCGGCCAAACCTGCATTGCCCCCGATTATGTGCTGGTCGAAAACAAAATTAAAGATGGTTTTTTGAAGGCGGTGAAAAGTCAGATTGAGCAGTTTCGGTATTCATTCGACAACAAAAACTATGTGCAGATTATCAACGAACGCAATTTTCAGCGTTTGACTGCACTTATCGACAAGGAAAAGGTTTTCTGTGGAGGAGAAAGCGACGAACAGACACGATTTATTTCTCCAACAGTGCTCAGTAACGTCGATTTCAATCACCTTTCGATGCAAGATGAAATTTTTGGTCCCATTTTGCCAGTGATTGGTTTCGACAATTTGGAAACTGTTGTTGCCGAAGTGAAAAACCGCTCCAAACCACTTGCTTGCTATGTTTTTACCCGAAGCAAATTGGTTCGGCGCAAGATTTTGCACGCGATTTCGTTTGGAGGAGGAGCTGCAAACGACACCATTATGCACATTTCGAACAGTCGTTTACCTTTTGGTGGCGTTGGCCACAGTGGTACCGGAAGCTATCACGGCGAAGCCGGTTTTCGTACGTTTTCGCACTATAAAAGTGTTTTGCAAAAACCATTTCGTTTCGAACCCAATCTGAAATATCCGCCTTACACGGAAGGAAAAAAGAAGTGGATTAAGCGGTTTTTAAAATAAATATTCAAGATGAAATATTTTTGGGGAATATTATTTTTATTGTGCTTCATTAATGGTTTTTCACAAATCGTATCTTTCAACGAAAGCACCACGCTACTCAATAAGCCTAATGGCAAACCGGCTTTTCAAATTAATGCTGGGGTAGAATATTGGTATCATTATCCAAGCTATGAAGATGTGTGGGCGGAAATTACGGTGCCGTGTTTTGTATTAAAAACATCTGTTACAGATTCATCTGTTGCAAAAGGATCAATATTGCTTGACTACAACGGAAAGAATATTGGTATTGTTCTAAACAACACAAAATGCAATATAAAACCAAGTATATTTACATATTCACAAACAGTTCCTGATTCATTATTTTATATTTGGCTGAAAGGTTTTGTTGAAAAGGATAAAATCAACACCAATGTTAATATCAATGAAATAATGAAAAACAACATTGGCTTATGTGACAGTAGTATTAGTATCAGTCGCGTATTCACATTCTACAATTCGGTTGGTGAACCACAAACGATTCAGGAAAACAACCGGATTTATTTTGCAAAAATCGGCAAAGATTTATCATCGCGAGAAAATGTGATTATAAAGGAAAAAATAACTACAACTACATTGTTTGGAGCCTGCTGTGATTATCGGACGACAAAAATTGAGATTATTAAAGATTACAATACGGAGCACCCTCAATCATTCATCATTTTAAACGATGGATACAAATGCGACATTAGTTACGATAAAATAATTTTTTACGAATATAACTGGAGTGCCGGACCCGAAGAAAGATACTTGTATAGTGTAAGTACTTTTAAACAGCTCATGAACTTTCACGGAGATTTGTATACCATTTCAACTCCAAATTCAAACATTGAAGGATTCATTGGTTACAAACCTGTTCCAAAGGAATGGGAAAGTACTTATACCGGATATCTTTACTTTGCAACACCGGAAAAAGTATTGATCAATAAAAAGATCATTTGTCGGAAGAAAGAACTTATAGACAAACTTACTATTTTTGATGCAAAGATCAGGTTTGTTCCTCTTGACAATAGAGATGTGGTTTGCAATTATGATAGCACTCGTTTCATTCTGAATTCAAAATCCGGATGTGAAAATGAAACCTGCCTAACAAACTTCAGGATAATTATGAGTCTGGGTTATGACATGTATAACATTCCCATCACCCTCGAATTCCGCGACGGCGATGTTTTTCTGGTGAAAAATTATCAGGATGCGTTTGAATTGAGGTGAAAAAGAAGAAATTTTTTAAGCCGAAGAGTGTATGATTGCAAGTGATGGCAGTTACTGTTACAACTATTGTTTCAGGTTTTTAATAAACTTTCTTTTGTGTCACTAAGATCACAAAGAAGGACTCGAAGGACACAACGTTGTTTCTTCTGCTTGAGTACTTTGTGATTTTTATTGTGTGTTTTGAGAAACTCCAAAATATCAAGTCTAAGCTTTATAATACAAGTCTCTTAATTCCTTCTTTTAGCAGTTTTGTATTGAAATTCAGCAAATATCCAAGTTCGCAACCGGTCATGCGCATATAAGTCAATGTTTGAGCCATATGAACATCTGCCAAATTGTTAACAGCTTTCAATTCAATTATGATTTTCCCTTCAACTAGAATATCAGCTCTGTATCCGCATTCAAATTCAATACCCTTATATGCTACGGGGATTGGTTTTTCTACTTCAATTTTTAATCCCGCAGCTTTCAATTCCATTGCAAGACATGTTAGATAAACTTTTTCCAGCAATCCGGGACCTAATGCTTTATGTACAGTGAAGGAGCAATTAAGAATTTTCTTTCCAATTTCCTCTAAAGTCATAGAAGTAATTTATTTTCAAAGATATAAAAATTGTGTCACAAAGAACACAAAGAAGGGCACTAAGAATACTCCGCTGCTTTTACTGATGCATAAATAATATGGATTTGTAAAAGGTCAAAAAATTGCCACAAGTTGATTGATGCAAATACAAAAGCCGATTACCTCCATTCACAACGGAGTTGTGAATAATCAATGGCTGCTTTCTAAAATTCTCAAGCGAGCTTGCGAATTTTCAGAAACAACCATTGATAACGGCTTTTGTAATTCTATAAAGCTTAGCGCGCTTTGTGCTATCCTTGGAGTGCTTCGTGAAACCCGAAAATTGTTTGACCAAATTCGGTTTGATTTTATATCTCGGTTATGACGACGAAACCATCTCCATCGAACTCGAATTCCGCGACGGCGATGTTTTTCTGGTGAGAAATTATCAGGATGCGTTTGAATTGAGATAACGTCAAAATTTTTCCTGCTATATTTGTTTTTCAGAATTCTCAAATGAAAACCAACCTCCGCGATCGATTTGTTTTGTTTCTGTCGGTGACAGGTATTACCATTATAGTTGTATTGGGGATGCTTTCTTACCGGATAGCACGCGATTCGGTGGTCGATCGTACATTTGCGCAGCTCAAAACGGTGCGGAATGCGCGCAAATTCCAGCTCGAGCAGTATTTTCGCGATCGCATTTCAGAAGCGGTACTCATAAGCCAGTCGCAAGAGTTAATACGCATTTTTGGTGAGTTGAAAAACGAATCGAAAGGAAAGTCTTCCGGCGATACTGTGCAGTTGCAAGATCCTGGCAGTTACATTTTTACCAACATTTTCGGACGGAGCAGTAACCGGCGTTTGGTTTTAGCCGGCAACGATTCGGATGGCTTCGATTTGAAGCCAGATTTGAGTGGAAATGTGATTGCACATTATTTTTCACAAGACAAGCAGCCCGTTTATTTTGGCATTGCCATGGAATGTGTCCGAAACGAAACATCGATAGTACACGATTACGAAACGGGAGACAGTTTGTCGTTGATGTATGTTTTTGCACCTATTCGTCAGAATGGCAGGGTGATAGGTTCGGTTGGTCTGGGCATTTCGGCCGAAGCATTAAACACTATTTTACTTGAACAAAGCGACGAAAACGGTTTGGGATACAGCGGCGAAGTATATGTGATTGGAAGCGACTATTTCATGCGAAGCCAATCGCGTTTTCTCGAAAAATCGGTGATGCAAACAAAAGTCAAAACAGCACCGGCAATTGATGTTTTTCAGTCCAACGATGGAAACTCTATGGCCAACGACTACCGGGGTGTTTCAGTATTGAGCAGCTATTGCCGGTTGAATATTCCGGGCTTGGATTGGGCTATTTTGGCCGAAATTGACGAGCGGGAAGCTTTGAAACCGCTTTATACTTTGCGAAATACGTTGCTGTTTATTAGCATCGGAATTATGTTTTTGCTGGTTTTTTTGTCGTTTTGGTTGTCGAAATTTTTTACCCGACCATTGTTGAGGCTCAAAACAGCTGTTTCACAAATCAGTACAGGACAATTGGGAGTACAGGTCGATTATACAAGCAACGATGAACTGGGTGATTTGGCCGGGGCTTTTAATGAGATGTCGAGCAAGCTCAAAGAACAGCGAGCCGAAATAGCTACGCGAGAACAACAGCTTGAAAGCGAACGCAAAAAACGGATTTTATCTTTTATTGATGGTGAAGAAAAAGAACGCCAACGCTTGTCGCGTGAATTACATGACGGCATTGGGCAAATTTTTGTTGCAGCACGATTTCAGTTAGAAAGTTTGAGCCAAATCGACGAAATCCGCATTCATCCTTCGATGCTGGCATCGCGAAAATTGGTCGATCAGGGGATTACCGAAATCAGAAAAATTTCCAATGGTCTGGCTCCTGCTGTTTTGAGCGAATTGGGTCTTGCCAGTGCACTTCGGAGTTTGTGCAAGCAAATGGAAGAAGGTTCGGGAATTGTCATTAAGACAAACATATCGGACGATATTGTTCCACTCAAAGACATGGAGGCAACTCACTTGTTTCGCATTGTTCAGGAAGCACTCAGCAATTCGGTGAAACACAGCAATGCATCGGAAATTGAAGTAACTTTGTCGGGAAACGAGAGCAGCGTAAATCTGGAAATAAAAGACAATGGTTGTGGCTTCAACAGCGATGAAGCAACAAAGGGAAGGGGGCAAGGGTTGTCCAATATTCGCGAACGTGCCCGACTGATTGGCGCTTGCCTTAACATCAAGTCGAAAACACAGTGCGGAACACAAATCGAATTGTCGTATCAATTGAAAAACAGCGATGGTGAATAAAATCAATATAATGCTTGCCGACGACCACGATATTGTTCGCGATGGCGTGAAGGCAATTATTTCCGGAACAACCGATTTGCATGTGATAGCCGAAGCCAGTTCGGCAGCCGAAGTACTCGACACACTCGAAACTACTTTTCCCGATGTGCTGGTACTCGATATTTCGCTTCCCGACAAATCGGGCATAGAAACATTGCCGCTGATTCTGAAAATGCGCCCCAAGCTTCCGGTTCTTATTTTGTCGATGCACAACAACGAGGAATATATTATCAGCGCCATAAAAGCGGGCGCTAAAGGCTATTTGCCCAAAAATATTCCTGCCCGCGAACTCACCGATGCCATCAGGCGGCTCCAGAATGGAGAAGAATATTTTGGTGAAGCCATTTCGGAAGTACTTCGCAAAGCCCTGATGCGCAAGCTTGAGAAAGAAGAAAAACCCGAATCGTCGGCTGAGTCATTATCGCAGCGCGAAAAAGAAGTTTTGCAACTCTATTGCGAAGGCTTAACCAATCAGGAAATTGCCGATAAGCTTTTTATCAGTATTCGCACAGTGGAAACGCACAAAACGCATATCATGCAAAAACTTGAACTCCGTACTACAGTTGACTTGGTTAAGTATGCCATCCGCAATAAAATTATTGAGGTGTAGCTTTTCAAAACCAAAAGGCAATTTGTATCTTTGTTTAAATAATCCATCGTTTTGAATTCTACCGAAAACGATATAAGCGAATTAATTCGAAAAGGCGACAAAACGACATTTGAAAAGTTGTTCAGGCAATTCTATAAGTCGTTGTGTTCGTACGCTTTGTTTTTTGTTCAGGATACAGAGGATGCAGATGAGGTGGTTCAGGAAGTGTTTTATAAGCTTTGGAAAGGCCACGGGACCTTTGCTATTCAATCTTCGCTGAAATCGTATTTGTTTCGAGCAGTTCACAATCAGTGTCTTAATCAACTAAAGCAGCAAAAATATGCCGGAGTTTATGCGGAACACCAAAAACCGTTGCTCGAAAATGAGCAAAAACAGCATGCCGATCCAGCAGAGCTTAAGGAGCTAAGCTCACGAATAAACGAAGCCATCAACAAATTGCCGCCAGAACGAAAGAAGGTTTTTCTCATGATTCGCTTCGAAGGAATGAAATATAAAGAAGTTGCCAATGTTTTGGGAATTTCGGTTAAAACGGTTGAAAATCAGATGGGTAAAGCAATGCAGCTCCTCAAAGATGAGCTACACGATTATTTTCCATTGATTGCACTTGTGTTCTCGTTTTTTTTCAAAAGCAGATAGGGGTAATATGAAACTTAATTGTCATTATAGAGCATGAAACCATATCCGGAAAACATGAATCCAGATTTACTCGTTTTATTTCTGAGCAAAGAAACAAGTCCCGAGCAGGAAGAGCTGGTCAGGGAGTGGATTATGCAGTCCGACGAAAATCGAAAACAATTTGAAGAATTTAAGGAAATCTGGGAAAAATCGGAAAATGCGTTAGATCAACCCAGCGACATCGATACTGATGTGGCATGGAATAAATTCTCAGCTCGTATCGATAGCGAAGATGCAAAAAAGACCGACAATCAGGTTTATATAAAATCGAAAAAGCGCCCAATCGGTGTTTGGGTGCGTGTTGCCGCTGTTTTAATTCCTCTTCTTGCCATTGCTTATTTGGTTATCTTTCAGAATTTTAATCCAAAAACAATAGTAGCAACAACCGAAAACGACAAAAAAGAGATAGCATTGTCGGATGGAACTCAGGTAATATTGAACAGCCATTCCGAGTTGCGTTATCCCGAAAAATTCGGATCGGGCAAACGCCAAGTGGAATTAATTGGTGAAGCTTTTTTTACGGTTACACCCGATAAGGATCACCCGTTTGTAATTAGTACCGAAAAAGCAACAGTTACTGTTCTTGGCACGTCGTTCAATGTGAAATCGGCAGATAACAAACGGGTAGAGGTTTATGTTAAAACCGGCCTTGTGTTATTCAGTTCAATTTCTAATCAGGATTCTGTTTTTCTTGAACCAGGAATGAAAGGTATTCTCGATTGTTCTACTGGTAAAATAAGTGTTGATTCTACTGACACAGGAAATGATTTGTTTTGGATGAATAAGGTTCTGAAATATCAAAAGAGACCATTGAGTGATGTTTTCAACGAATTATCGGAGCAATATAATGTTTCGATTATTGCTGCAGATTCATCTATTGGCAATTTGCGATTGACATCATCCTTTTCCAACAACAGTATAGACCAAATTCTCGAGGTAATTGGGCAATCGTTCAATCTTACAGTTTCCAAATCCGGAACAAAGTACACCATTGATTTAGGGCGAGAAGAATGAAAACTAGCATTTTCGCAGCTTATTTGCTTTTGATGCTGAACGTTTTATCTCTTTCGGCACAGGAAAGTCTTCTTCAAAAAAAGATTTCAATATCGGCAGCAAATGAGCCGATTGAAGTATTTCTGAAGCGTCTCTCGCTTCTTTCAAATGCTGAATTTTCGTACAATTCCGATATTGTTGCTGAAAACACGTTGGTCACTGTTTCTGCAGTTGAGCAGTCTGTAGATAAAATTCTTCAGCAATGCTTTGGGAAAGAGTATTTGTTCAGAACTGTTGGCAATCACATTGTCATTTTAAAAAAAACGGGACGACCTGAATCGAACAAAGAAACTGGTATTACAACATTTTCTGGTAGGGTGTTAGATAGTAAAACCCTCTTGCCGTTAGCTAACACAACCATTTTCGATATGGCATTTATGCAGTCGGCTCTGACCGATAGCAGTGGGAAATTTTCTGTTGCAATTAAACCCAGAACCAATAAAATAGCATTTCGATTCAGCAAAGTAGGATATCGCGATACACTTTTTATTGTCAATGCTCAATCGACAAAGCTTTTCGATGTTTATTTGAACAAGATTCCCGACACAATTCCAAAATTGGCCATGAAAATTGCTACTGGAATACAGATTTCCGATACAGGTTCCATGATTATTGTAGAAAAGTTTGTTGTTCAGGAGATGTTAATAAACAGCTTCAATACATTCATTGCAGATAAACGAATTGCTCAACTTTCGTTGTTGCCGCAGTGGGGAACCAATCGAAGAATGAGTGGCTCGGTCGTCAATCATTTTTCAATAAATTTACTTGCGGGTTATTCGTATGGTGTTTCGGGAGTCGAAATTGGTGGGGTGGCAAATATTAATCAGAAAAACGTAAATGGACTTCAGCTTGGTGCTGTAATGAATATAACCGGCGGAGATGTTAATGGATTTCAAGCTGCTGGTTTATTGAATCGCAACATAGGAAAAATGAACGGTTTTCAGGTGAGTTGTGTTTCGAATACTGTTGCCGACACAATTTGCGGAGTGCAATTGTCGGGGTTGTCGAATGTTGCTCACTCCGACGTGTATGGATGTCAGGTTTCATTTGTTTCAAACATTGCAAAGGGAAACCACACAGGTTCTCAAATCGGAGGATTGTTTAATTATGCACTGCGGCCACGATTTCAATTGGGATTAATAAATATTGCAGATACAAGCGATGGATTTCCAATAGGTGTAATTAATATTATAAAACATGGTTATTACTCTGTTTCATTTGTGACCGACGAGTTGTTATATGGAACAGTGTTGTTTGGTATGGGGACCTCAAAAATGCATAGTTATCTTGGTTTGAGCGCCCGGTCGGTTAATGGCAATAACAGTTGGGGTTTCTGCTATGGGCTGGGAAGCCAATTGATGCCGCAACGAAAAATTGGTTTTTCGGTTATGTTGCTTGCAACAATTATTAGCCCTGGAACAGGATTCGATCAGTCAACTATTTCAAGAGCTACTTTATCGGTAATGCCCGATATCAGAA
Source organism: Bacteroidetes bacterium HGW-Bacteroidetes-6 (assembly GCA_002842495.1). Taxonomy (GTDB): domain Bacteria; phylum Bacteroidota; class Bacteroidia; order Bacteroidales; family DTU049; genus GWF2-43-63. The sequence continues at coordinate 31,737 of PHDB01000023.1, read as the reverse complement.
TTGTGAAAAGTTGCTACTTAGCCTTTGGCCCAACAACAAATATGTTTGTATCGGCAAGCAACAACGCTTTTGTTGATGAAGTAATTGGGGAAATGATCTCCACCCGGGGATGGAGTAGCTCATCTATTACAACCCAATACCATCTTTGGTTTGGTGTTCAGTCCAGATTCCGCTTAGTTTTGTAGTTTTTTAAAAAACGAAATAGGGGTAAACCGAATTTGGTTTGTCTTCATGATGTAACAAAAATCAAACATCATGAAAACTTCATTTTTCTCAGGCCGAATCATCTTGGTATTGGTGATGGCCTTTTTTTTATCGGAAAAAGCTTTTTCCTATGGCGAATGGGATCTCATTGACGCAAATTCGGGTGTCTCGGTTTTCGAGCGCTGGGTTTATGTCAACAAAGACCTAACGGTTAGAGAGCGAAAAGGCGAATTTTCTGTTCCCGGAACACTGAGTTCTGTTGTGAAAATTGTCAGCGATGTGTCGCTTTCGAAACAATGGATGGAACATGTATCCGATGCTTATTTGGTGAGCCGATTATCGGAAAAAGTATGGTACACCTACACCTACTTTAGTTTGCCGTGGCCTTTTGCAAATCGAGATATGGTGGCTATGTGGATGCTTGGGTACAGCAGCGACAACAAAACCGCAACTATAGAAATTCGTAGTCGCGAAAACATGATTCCCGAAAAAAAGGGAATTAAAAGGTTGGGTAACTATAGTGCAACATGGATAATTACCGATAAAGGCTCAAATAATATTGGGGTTTCGTTTTCAACCATTTCCTATACAAGTCCCGAATTTCCAAGAGTAATACAGGACCCGGTGCTCAGAAGCACATTTATGCAAAACATGAAAAATCTTCAACGCCTTTTGTTTAAATAAAATTTTCGGCTATGAAAACGATGTCTGTCAAAAAGAAAACTTTCGGACAAAAGGTGAAAAGCAGAATTGCCGGATTGAAAGGCAAGCCCAGAAACATTGCTACAGCATTTGCTATGGGTTCATTTATTGGAGTATCGCCTCTTGTTGGGATGCAAATAATTCTGAGTATAATCCTATCATTCATTTTAAAACTAAATCGTCCGGCTGCCATTATTGGAGTTATTAATACCAACTGGACAAAAGGACTATTTCTTTATCCGATCAATTATCAAATTGGAGCAATGATTCTAGGTAGCGAAAGACAACCCGATTTTTCTGAAATTCTACAGGGTAATATTTTCAGAAATTTAATAGAAGCTGGAAGCGATGTGTTTGTTGCTATGCTTATTGGTGGTTGTATTACCGGTGCATTGATAGCAGTAATTTACTACCAAATCGTCTATATATTTCTAAAAAAGCTCAAAACAAGCGAATCAAACAATCAAACAACCATGAAAAACACAGAAGAACCAAAATATGCATTGCTTACCGGAGCCAGTCAGGGGCTTGGTAAAGCATTAGCCAACGAACTTGCCTCACGAAACATTAATTTGCTTCTTGTATCGTTGCCCGATGAAGGCTTGGAAAAGCTTAGCCAAGAAATATCGCAGCAATACAATGTTGAAGTGCGCTGGTTCGAAGCCGATTTTTCGGAGTCGAATTCGGTGTACGAAGTTGCCGAGTGGGCTCGAAATCACAAAGTGTTTATGCTTATCAATAATGCCGGGGTTGGAGGAACGAAGTCGTTCGAATCGGCATCACCTCATTACGTTGACAACATCATCCAGGTGAATGTTAGAGCTACTTCGATGCTGACCCGATTAATGCTCCCAGAATTGAAGAAAAATGTCGATTCATATATTCTGAATGTGGCCAGTATGGCTTCTTTTAGTCCGTTTGCGTTCAAAACAGTGTATCCTGCGTCAAAGGCTTTTGTTTATTCATTTTCGCGGGGTCTTCAGGAAGAATTGAGGGGAACAGGAGTATATGTGAGTGTTATTCATCCAGGCCCCATAAAAACAAATCCAGAGGTAACCCGGCGAATTGAAAAACAAGGCGTTTTTGGGAAAATGGGTTTAATCACTACCGAAAAGCTTGCTCATATAGCGATAAGACAGGTCTTTCGTCGCGACTCACTAATTTTACCGGGTGCATTCAATAAACTCAACTGGCTGCTCATGTCGATAATCCCCAATTATTGGAAGTTGTTGCTTGTGTCGCGGGTAGTCAGGCGCGAAATAGTGGAGGAGAAGAAAACCCCAAGTAATGATATAATAGTTTCGCACGCATGAAAGTTTTAGTAACAGGAGCCAATGGCTTTTTGGCAAGCCATATTGTTCGAAACCTGCTCCAAAACGGATACGAAGTTAGGGCTATGCTTAGGGTTGGAGCAAGCGCACCGGCCCTGCATGGTCTAAATATTGAATTTTTCAGAGGAAATATAACAGACTCAAACGAAGTGATGAATGCTGTTGAAGGTTGCGATTATGTGATACATGCTGCGGCCGATACCAGCCAACATTATAGGCATGTATCCGAATATTTTCCAACAAATGTACTAGCTACCGGATATATCATTAATGCCGTTCAGAAACACAACTGTAAGCGATTGGTTTTTGTAAGCACAGCAAACACATTTGGCTCTGGAACTCATTCTGCTCCAGGCAACGAAAATTCCCCGCAATCGCCATTGTTTAGTAGTTCGGGATATGCCGTCAGTAAGTTAATGGCCCAGAATCTTGTTGTGCAAAATTGTTGGTCGGAGTTGCTCGATGCCGTTGTGGTAAATCCTTCGTTTATGCTTGGGAGTCTTGACTACAAGCCATCCTCAGGAAAAATATTTCAAATGATTCTGGGAAAGAAAATAGTGTTTTATCCACCTGGAGGAAAAAACTTTGTGTCGGTATTATCTGTTTCTAAAGCAATAGTGAATGCTTTAACAATGGGCAAAAGTGGACAAGCGTTTTTGCTCACAGGTGTCGATTGTTCGTATCGTGAATTTTTCAGTAAAGTTATTCAAAAAGCAAAGCAAAAGTCGCTACTTGTTCCAATTCCCGGATTTTTGTTGCGACTATTAGGTTTTTTGGGTAGTATTATTCAGAAAATCGGAGTAAATACATCTTTAACCACCGTAAATACAGCAATTTTGTGCGAAAAATTCTCTTACAGTAATAAAAGAGCAATTGAGGCTCTTAATTTGGAAAATACATCAATCGACTCACTTGTAGATGAATGTCTCGATTGGTTTAAAGATAGAAAGTCTTTTTGAGGATGATGTTGTTTGGGAAGCATTTGCAATACGTGATTCACGTATAAAGATTCCGAAAATCTCGTAGCTTTTTTAGCGCAATCGGTATTGCCCTATCTGTCTGTTTTTAATTGCTTTGGCCCATTCAAAAAACCGAAGCAATATGAAGAAAAACCGACTAAAGATTTTTGCAATGGTAGCGGCTTTGTCGCTTCCTTTTATGGGTGTGGCACAGGACGAGCCATGCATCAAACTCGAAGGCAGCTCCGATTTTATGAGCCGTTATGTGTGGCGTGGAACCGATTTTGGCGCATCTCCCAGCATTCAACCATCGCTGAAAGCAACTATGGGAAATCTTACTGTTGGCACATGGGGTGCCTTTGCTGTGAATAATTTTACCCAATTTCAGGAAACCGACCTCTACATTACCTACACACTGAAAGAAAAACTCGATATTACTTTTACCGATTATTATTTTCCAGACGAGACACCAGGTGCTGTGAACAACTATTTTGAATACAACGACACACTTACCGGTCATGTTTTTGAAGGATCGCTCAAATGGCTCGGAACCGAAAAACTCCCTCTTACATTGCTTGTAGCTACCAATTTTTATGGTGCCGATGCACGTCACAACGATGGTTCGCTCTTCTATTCAACCTACATTGAACTTGGATACAGCGGAACAAGTGGCGACACAGAATACGAACTTTTTGCAGGATTTACCCCCAATAAACCCACCGACGCCGATAAACTTGCAGGCATCGACCGTAGTTTTTATGGAAACACAATGGGTTTTGTCAATTTAGGAGTGAAGCTCAACCGTGAGATTAAAATCACTGATCATTTTTCACTACCGGTTTCAACATCTTTTATGGTGAACCCCATGGCGGAAAATGTATTTCTTGTTTTCGGATTTTCACTTTAACAAACAATAGGAGGAACAAAAAATGATTGACACTGGTTCAACCGGTTTTATGCTGCTTGCAGCAAGCCTTGTAATGCTTATGACCCCTGGTCTGGCATTCTTCTACGGCGGATTGGCCACCAAGCGAAACATTCTGGGTATCATGATTCAGAGTTTTGTTTCGTTGGGTTGGACAACTGTTTTGTGGATTGCATTCGGATATTCGCTTTGCTTCAGTGGAGGCGAGGGTGGAATTTTCGGAGACTTCCAGAAAGCTTTTCTTAATGGAATAGGCGTCGATTCGATGTATTCGAATGGCAAAATACCCGAAATTGTATTTGTTGCCTATCAGATGATGTTTGCCATTATCACACCAGCGCTTATTACCGGTGCTTTTGTGGGCCGCGTTACATTCAAATCGTACATGATTTTCCTCACCTTCTGGCAAGTTTTGGTTTATTATCCATTTGTTCATATGATTTGGGGTGGTGGACTTTTGGCCGAATGGGGCGTTCTCGACTTTGCTGGTGGTATTGTTGTACATGCAACAGCTGGTTTTGCAGCTCTTGCTTCTGTTTTCTATGTTGGTGCACGTGTCGACAAAAACAGCACTCCAAACAGCATTCCTTTGGTTGCAATTGGTAGTGGTTTGTTGTGGTTTGGCTGGTACGGTTTCAATGCCGGTAGCGAAGTAGCTGTCGATAGTGTTACCACGTTAGCATTTTTGAACACCGATATTGCTGCATCGTTTGCTACTGTTACATGGGTTGCTATTGAATGGATTCGGGAGGGCAAGCCAAAACTCATTGGTTTGTTGACGGGCTCCATTGCGGGATTGGCAACCATTACTCCGTGTGCTGGTTTTATTCCTCTGTGGGCTTCACCAATTATTGGAATTGCAGCTGGTTTAACATGCTATCTGGCTGTACAACTAAAAAACAAAATGAAATGGGACGATGCTCTCGATGTTTGGGGTGTTCACGGTATCGGTGGAGTGCTTGGAAGCATTCTGCTTGGAGTTTTCGCAACCACAACAGTTAATGCAGCCGGAGCTGATGGTGTAATTTTTGGCAATTCATCGTTCCTGGTTAAACAAATTGTTGCAGTAGTAGCTGCTTCGGCTTATGCTTTCATTTTCACCTACATCATGCTTATCGTCATCAATCTTTTTGTTCGTGTAAAAGTGAACAAAGAAGAAGAGGAAGCAGGATTGGATGTTTCTCTTCATGGCGAAAAAGCATACGACGAAGGAGTGTTATAATTACATAATAAAGTAGAAACTCACTTCAACGAACAACTTAATGCTTTTTCCATACAATCAAGATTGTTCGGCGCTCATCGTATTGCAGGTACGATAACCATGAAGATAGACTCGTGGTAGTATGTGGGTTTCAGGGGGGCTTCGGCCCCCTTTTTTATGGCTTGCTCCACCGCAAAAAAGCAGTGGGAATATTCGATTCGAATTTCAATGTTTTTCCACTGACCGGATGTTGAAACAAAAGCATTGTTGCATGCAGTCCAAGCCGACCAATCGGATTTATTCCCTTGCCATAGCGTCGGTCGCCAACAATCGGAAAGCCAATGTCGCTCAAGTGCACACGAATCTGATTGCGCCTCCCGGTTTCGGGGATCACTTTTAGTAAACTGAATTCGTTGTTTTGCTGGTTTAGCGAATATTGGGTAATGGCATGTTGTCCGTCACCTTCTCTTGGGCTCGAATACATTTGCAAATTGGCGTTTTCTTTCAGCCAGCTTTCAATAATACCTTCCGGAGGTGTTACTTTTCCACAAACCAAAGCAGCGTATTCGCGCCGGTGATTTTCGTTGTGCCACCGTTCTTGAAGTATGTCTCTTATATCGGTGTTGCGTGCAAATACCAGAATTCCCGATGTGTCGCGGTCGAGGCGGTGAACAATGAATATTTTATTCGATTTATGCTGGGTTTTTACGTAACCGCTGAGTAAACTGTAAGCTGTATTGGTTTTTTCCTTTTCGGTTCCAACCGTAAGTAAACCAGCCGGCTTGTCAACCACAACAATACTCTCGTCTTCGAAAAGAACAGGAATGCCAAACAAATTGTCGGGTTGCCGCGATGATGAAGCACCTATTTCCACACTCTGACCCGGAATAATCCTGTGGTCGGCTCGCGAAACAGAATTCCCATTAACAAAAACGGTCCTGTGTTTAAGCATTTGCCTGATATTTGTTTTCGATTTCTCAGGAAATATGCCTTCAAGAAATTCGAGAATGGTTCCCGTTTGCTTAACCTGATAGAGCTGAGTTTTTGGAATATCTTTTTTCATGGAGCAAATTTATCGGCTGTAAAGGTAGAGGTTTGCATTAAATAACGCAATTTGGGTTTGTTGTACGCTGGCAGAGAATAAACAAAAAACACGTTATATAATTATAGGTAATATTATTTATGTTTAAAATTATAAACATTGAAATAAACATATTTTACTTGATTTTTGTATTTAATTTATAAACTATATATAAGAGAAGTAAAAATTTTATATATTTGGTCCCAAAAAGTACTATGAAGCCCATATTCATTGTTGTTTGTTTTTTATTTGTATCATTTTTTGGTGTTTCCCAGAATAGTGAAGTTCTGATGTCCATGAACCCTACCGGTGTAATACAGAATGAATATGACACAATATATACACTTGGAATCACAATACCTAAAACAATTGCTGCCGAAAACAGGTATGTAACGTTTTACCTTATTGGTGATTATACAGACTATTTTCCGGAGGGAGTCATTATTGGAAGTATAGACAGTATTACAACAACAAGGGGGCAATTAATGCGGATTGAAGAATATCCCACCAAGTATCAGCTGACCATTGATGATATTCATGCAGACACCTATATTGTGAGACTGGAAGTTATTGAAAATGGAGTGCAAGAAATTATTGAGACCAACATATTTGAACATTTAAACCAATAAATCACCGACTATGAAAAGAATATTTTTTTTATTGGGAATAAGTCTGATAATTGGTTTTTTCAATTCGGTATACTCCCAGCAACTAGTAACATGGGGAAATTTAGCAAACGCGACGGTAACCAACAATGTACTGGTTAAGACATCCGAGGGAGACGGATGGAATGCAGGTGCTGAATCGAAAAATATGCTTGCCTTTGGACAGGATGGTTGGGTTGAGTTTGAGTTGCAGGAGGTGACAAAGAAAAAAGCAATTGGCTTAACCTATGAACAAAGTAGTGGAGTAGCTATGGATTCCATAAAATGCGGATTCATTTTTGATTTTTCCGGAACGACACGAGTATTATATACCCGTAAACTCGGAACGAATACCAATATAGGAACATACGACCTGAATGACGTATTCCGGATTGAAAAAGTCGGAACAAAAGTACTGTTTCTGAAGAATGGGAGTAAAATTGACAGTTGTACGTTATCTTCCAATACCAATAGCTTTTTTGTTGATGCGTCCATTTATACATCTGGCGGTCAGTTTCATCAGGTGATGACAAGCCTTTCGGTGCTTGATTCTTTAAATGTGAATCCAGACAAGGATGCCGTTGTGATTAGTTCAAATTCATCAATAAACTATGGAACTCATGCATATTTTTGGGCATACAAAGGAACCAATAAAGCTACTTTTACATATCGATCGTTAATGGAATTCAGTGTTTCATCCATTCCCCCCAACGCTAAAATAGCAAGTGCAAAGTTGTATTTGTATGGTGTTGATGGAGATTCACCCACACAGTGGGGACATCGTTGCGAAACAAATTGTGTTTCCAATAGTTCGAAGCTATATCTCAATACAGCCTTGTGGACTGAAACTACGGTTACCTGGGATAACAAACCAAACTATACAACATCAGTTTTTGCAACACTTCCTGCATCGCCGAGTTCAGTATATGATTATTCGGACTATACCGTGGATATAAAAGACCTTGTTAAAAACTGGGTAGATGGTTCATATACAAATAATGGATTTACTTTCATGTTGAACAATGAATCATATTATTATACAGCTCTTCAGTTTCGGTCGAGCGATCACACCAACAGCTCGGAACACCCGGCGGTTAAAATCAAATATTACATCGGTACAAAATACTATGTCAACGACAACTCCCTCACGGGTGATGTGTTTTGCAAAGCCACAGGCGATGCATCGAATTCGGGACTAAGCCCTTATTCCCCAAAAGCAAGTGTTTTTTCTATACTGAGTACCTATGTGCTGGGAGCCAAGGATACTATTTTTGTAGACGCTGGGAATTATTCGGAATACATTTATCTTACAAGTGCCGATTGCGGAAGCAGTTCGGGACAACTGGTTATACATGGAGCGGGAAAGGACTTGACCACCATAAGCAGTCCGGGCAATTATCATAATCTATCACTGACCAACGCAGATTATGTAACGGTTGAAAACCTTAAATTAAGCAACTCCCATACATCGTATTTCAATGTATACAACAACGGAAGCCAGAATATGGAATTGAAAAACGATTCCCTTATTCATAGTGTATATACCAATGTAGTTATAGCGTTTTCTTCAACATCGGCTTACGGATTGCCCAGCAATTCAAAAATCCAGGATTGTGCAATTATAAGTAAATATGCGGGGATGAATAATATAGTTGTGAATGGCAGTGGCAGTTATCTGGAGTTTTCGGGTAATTATATCCGTAATGATTATCCCAGTTCACGAGGTCTTGTAATTAATTATGCGTATTCTTCGCCCAATTACTACTCCCCATCCCATATTTCTATGACGGACAATACCATATTATGTGATTCTATTGGAATTCACATCAATGGTGTTAGTGCTGCCAAGATTGATTATGTTACAATACGGGAAAATAATATTATTATTGCTTCCCAAGACTCTCTGACCTCTTGTATTCTTGCAAATTATTCAGGTACATCATCGGAAACCATAGATACAATAGCAGGCAATCGATTGGCCGGAGGTAGATACGGGTTGTATTACAATTATACAATTTATACCCGGGCATTCAATAATTTCTTTACGAACAATCAGTATGGGGTAAAACTAATTAGTTCAAATGATAATAGGCTGTCATTTAATAGTTTCTATAATGACCGGACCAATGTCTGGACTACCACGGAAAATGCCGTATCGGGGATGACGCTGAGCAATAATATTTTTTATTCAAAAGGGAGTTCATCCTACCAAAACCTGAACATTTACAACGGGGCATTCAGCGATGTTGATTACAATTGTTTCTATGGCCCCAACGGAGCAAAAGTTGCCCGGCACAACAGCACGGATTACGATTCGCTGGCAGCCTGGCAAAGTCTGGATCATTATTCAGGAACAGGCAACGGCGATGAGAATTCGATTGCATCCGATCCGCTTTATCCCGAAACCATAACAACCGATCTCGACATCGACCTCTTTTCGCCTTGTACTCAAGCAGGAAGTACCATTTCGGGAATTAGTGCCGATATTAATGGCCGTGTTCGCCGCAGCCTGCCATCTATCGGGGCTATGGAGCCGGAGTTACAAGTGTATATAGTAACATCATTGTTGGACTCTGTTCCCGGAGGGGTAGATTCCGTAGTAGTTGATATCAGTGGGTCGGGAATAGATACAAGTATTTTTATAAAAGAAGATATATCGTTGTTTCCGGAAATACCGACAGAGGGCAATCCCAGATTGTTTATAGAATTTCGGACCGACACATCTGCTTTTGATACAACAATATACATTGTATCGCTGGATGCTCAAGGCAAAATTGATAGTATGCTGACTGTAATAGATGGAGAAGAGATTGTTTTGGATTCTTCATACTATACGATTTATTCTGAGAGGGTATTGGTTTTGCAGAATCCGGTGGCTGGTATTTTATTTCCTAATCCGGTTGAGATTGAGACATCTCTGGAAGGAGGTTTTATCCTTTCGCCCGATCAGGATGGGTTGTACGATACACTTCGAGTGAACTGCAGTGATTATGATACATATTCGGTAGTGATATACAATGAATACGGCGAGTTAGTGGATTCTTTTGAGGTTAGTCCGGCAACTCCAAATGCATATTGGGACGGGAAGGATAGCAGCAACGAGTATGTGAACCCCGGCAGTTATTACTTTGAATTGATAATTGAAGAAGTCGGATATAAGTATCCGTTTTGTGTGAAATACTAAAAAGTCAAATATGAAAAACGGAATCAAAATTCTGATTGCAATTAACGTCATTCTGGCGGGGGTAGTTGTTTATGCGCTATTTATTCGAAATCAAGGACCCAGAGTAGTCTATATTCAATCGGACAAAGTTATTTACGGATTTTACGGAACGGTTGAGGCACAGAACAAATTCAAGGAGGAAGTGAACCTTTATCAGGCAAATTATGATTCGCTTGAAATAGAGTATCAAAAAAAAGTGAACGAGCTTAACTCTTTAACAGGTGCTGATAAAATTGCGTCAGAAAAATCAATTGATGATTTGTATTTAAAAATCGAGGATTATAGAGGTCGAATAGAGCAAATGCTTCAACAAAGAGAAATGGAGCTGACGCAAACATCGATAAACCAGATAAACTCTTTTGTTACAAAATATGGAAAAGCAAAAGGATATGATGTAATACTTGGCACCGGCTCGGGTGGGAGCATATTATATGGAAATGAATCGCTTGATATAACAGAAGATTTTCTCAAGTCTTTGAATGAAGAGTATTATGCAGGCGTAGACACATCGTCGTTTCATGTAAAAGAAAATGAAGTTGAATAGTAAAATTGTCATATTATCATTATTCGTTGTGATTCTGGCTGTCGGATGCAAAAAGGGAAGCTATGATGTGGCCGATTTTAAGCAGTGGCTGTCCGATGAAGGCAACGGTATGAAAGTCAGCCGTGTGGTTGGCGATCTTGAGTTTATTGTTGAATTTATTCCATCAAAATGGTATGCGTACAATGAATGTGTTAAATCAAACAGTAACAGTCAGAGATTTTTCGATAGTATTTGCGATGCTGAGAAAAACAACATTCGGTTTGAGTTTGAAATTACACCAACAACGGAATCTGATGGTCGGTCGAACGATATAATGTTTAAAAATGTGACATCTTATCAGGAGTATTCTGATCGGTTTTATAGTATGAATTTCGATTTAGCATCACGTATTTCGCTAAGCGCTGGAGGAGAAACCATTTTCCCGGTGTTTGCGTTGTTCGAGAACAGTTATGGTTTGTCGCCAGGGCGAAAATCAACAGTTTTATTCTCCCTTCCAAAGAGTTTGACCGATTGGATGAAGGAAGAAAATATCGTTTTCAATTACGATGATGAGGATTTTGGAACAGGTCCTTTACATTTTGTTTTTACAAGTAAATCAATAAGTAGTATCCCGGATTTTCACCCTAAAGATTTTCACCCATGATGAAGCGAAGAAAAAATCTGAAATATGTAGCAGCATTCACAGCTTTACTGATACTGAATGAGGCCTTTTATCCAATGGCAGCCATGGCATTGACGAGTGGCCCATCATCGCCTGAATTTTCAAGTTTTGAACCTGTAGCTACAACCAGTATGGTGAATGAATTTTCAGGGGATTTTACATACAATATTCCGGTTTTGAATATTCCCGGAGCGAATGGCGGCGAATATGCCATGTCGCTTTCTTACCATAGTGGAGAAAACGTTGAATCGGAAGCATCGTGGGTGGGGTATGGCTGGACGTTGAATCCAGGGTCTATTGTCAGGAATAAAAGGGGTTTTGCCGATGATATTAACAACGGAAATGTTACTTATTATAATAAGATGCCTGCCAACTGGACTGGAACGATTGGTTTTCATTTTGGTAATCCAGAAGCTTTTAGCATGGATGTGCCTGTTCAATTAAGTGCAAGTATCCGGTACAATAATTACCGGGGCTTTGGCTATTCAGTTGGTGCCGGAGTATCGGTAGCTAAAGGATTAGTTTCACTAGGATTCTCAGTAAATGATGGGCAAATGACATTTTCCCCGAAGTTGAACGTAGGTAAGATTATGAAGATTGCTAAGAAGAAGAAAGAAGGAGATGATGAGAAAACAGAAGAAGTTACTAATAGCAGTGATGAAGAAGTAAAGAAAAAAAATGATTGTACTGCAATAAAAAATTCACGGTCAGATTATAAAAAAAACAGGGAAAATGGTAAAGGAAATAAAATGAATACTGGATCTGCCGTAAATAAGTTCAGTAAAAGTTTTTCATCCACATTTTACGCCGGCACTAATTTCCCATCCGTATTCAAGCATTATTCTGGAACATCTGTTAATTTAACCTTTTCTTTAGAATTGGTACCAACTCCTGTTCCGGTTGGCCCTGAAATTGGAGCATTTGGGAGTTATACAAGACAAGTGAATGAGCCGGTGTTGGTAAAAAGTTATAATGGCTATATGTATTCATCACTAGCTGACAATAATCCAAGTTCAATTATGGATTATTACACAGAGAACGACCAAGCTTTTACTGACCGGGAGCTATATACAGGAGTGCCATTTTCGAATGCCGACCAATATAATTTAACAGGAGAAGGTTTATCTGGCGGATTCAGAATTATTCAGAATCGTATTGGGCATTTTCGCCCAAATGAAGAAGCAAGTTCAACAACAATTTTGCAGTTAGGTGTTGAAACTCAGGTTGGGCTAAACTTTGGTTTAGGAGGTGATATTGGGGTTGGTTGGCAATCTTTAAAAATCAAAGGCGATTGGCCAAATTCTGGGAATACCAATGATTATTTGTTTGCAGGCTCGGGATCCGAAAATCAGTTTTTCAGGTTTAATAACGATTTGGGTGGAGATGTAGATTATTCATGGTCAACGGATGCTCAGGCAGCAAAAATGAAATCTCATTGCTCTATCCCCGGTGCGAAATCATATAGTCCTCAGGTATCTACGGCGAATAGTTATCTTACATCGAAATTCGGACATGAAAATGTGAACCGTAGCGGACGTTCATCGTATATTGGTTACAATACATTCAACCGGGTAGGAGAAACAGTGTCATCCGTCCATTACAGGGCCTACGATAAGCGCAATGCAGGTGTTTCGTTTGAAAATGAGAACGATGATCAGATCCGTGAATTTGCTATATCTAAAGATGATGGGATGCAGTATGTGTACGGAATTCCTGTTAATGGCGCTAATGAAGTTTCGCTTCAATATGGGTTAAACGGTTGCCAGCCAACGGTGACCAATCATAAATATGCATATACCGATTGCTCAGATTTTAAAATGAAGGTTGGTGAGGAAAATGATGATACTTATGCCACAACATATCTTCTGACCCAGATTACAACTCCAGATTATCTTGATGTAAACAACAACGGCCCAGATGAAAGTGATTTTGGGGGATATGTGATGTTTAACTATACCCGGCTATACGGAGGCTCAAATATCGGAGACTGGTATAAATGGCGAATGCCTTACAACGGGTTATCGTTCAGCGATAATCAATTGTCAGATTTATCTGATAATACGGGTTCTGTTTCGTACGGTTATAAAGAAATTTATTACTTAGAAAGTATTGAAACCAAGACCCACATAGCAAAATTCATTACAGAAAACAGGTTTGATGGAAAAGATGCCGAACACGACGAAGCGGCAGCACGTAATGAGTCAGATGCTAAGGGATCAAAATCACTTAAGAGTTTGAAAAGAATAGAACTGTATGCCAAAGACGGACAAAATCTAATACTTGTTCAAACTATTAATTTCGAATACGATTATTCGTTATGTGCTTTAACACCAAATAGTGATGCACCAATGACAAATGGAAAACTCACATTGAAAAAAGTATGGTTTGAGTATAATGGAGTTGTGAATGCCAAAACCAGTCCGTATATATTTAATTACAATTATCCAGAAACAGATTATCCTAGTCCTTATGATTCATTTGAAGATTATGGTCAGGGATTGAATGAGAATCCGGCATATTCGGCCAACTGTATGGACAGATGGGGGTATTATGAAGCCAATGGAGAAGATAGAAATGATTCGTTGAATCCTTGGGTCGATCAAACACCACCAACAAATTTTGATCCGGCTGCATGGCAGTTAAAATGTATTACACTGCCTTCGGGAGGCCAAATACATGTACAGTATGAGCAGGATGAATATTTGTATGTTCAAGATAGACGTGCTGATGTAATGGTGAGTCTGTCGGATCATTCGGAGAACAATCGTGAATTCAGATTAAATGTGGAAAAAGATTTAGGAGTTACTTCATCCAGTGATATTGATAGCCTGGTTAAGTTAATTAATCAGGAGTATGCAGAAAAGAAGATATACTTCAAATTTTTATATTCAATGGTTGGAAATAATGCTGACTTCACCCTGAATAACATTGCCAATACCGAATTTATTGATGGATATGTGTCGATTGAAAGGGCGGAAAAGAGAGGAACTGCAGAGCTCTGGATTGTACTTAAAAGCGGTGAAGATCAGTTGCCTGTAAAAGTATGCCGCGATTTTGTCCGACATGAAAAAGGAAACAAATTGAATGATGGTAATGCTAGTTACACTGAAGTTACAGATGAAAATGATGAAGGTCAAGTGAAAAGCAATTTATTAAATATTGCCACTGGGTGGGGTAGCTCTAAAGATTTATTTGAAGGCTCTTGTAAAGAGATGAATAATAGTATGTCATATTTCAGAATACCCACACTAAAACCGAAGAAAGGCGGCGGATTGAGGGTTAAAAGAATAATGATGTACGACCCGGGAATGGAAAGAGGAGATCATGTTTTGTTTGGAACGGAGTATCTGTATATCAATAACGATGGAACTTGCAGTGGTGTTGCATCAAACGAACCGGCCGAAGGACGCGACGAAAATGTACTAATCGATTTGCTTGTGTCGCGCGAAAATCAGACTTGGATACAGAAAGCAATTGCAGGAAAAGATAAATCTCAATTCGAAGGCCCAATCGGTCAATCGGTTTTGCCAGGGCCATTAGTTGGATATTCAAGGGTTGTTTCCCGCAATATTCACTCTGGTTCTTCCAGCCCCGGATTTGTTGTTAATGAATTTTATACATGGAAGGATTTTCCATTTGATTATTCATTCAATACTGAAGATGTTAAGGGGAAGGCATTTGATAACACTTCAATTGAGAAAAAAACAGACCGCTTGAATATGATTACAGGAATATTAAACTATATTGTTGCAAATGTATGGGCAACACAGGGTTTCAGATTTGTGCAATACAATATTAGTGGTAGTCCCAAAGCAATAACCACCTATGCCGGAAGCTACAACAACCCGAATGAGTGGATTGAAACCAGCAGGCAGAAATACGAGTATTATTTACCCGGTGAAAGCATTCCCATGTTTTACGGTATTGGAGATATCCGAAACGAATTTCCCGGCAAAGAGACCGAAATAGTTATGGAGAAACGTCATATCAGTGATATTACAAACGATCTGAATGTTGAATTTGATGCCAACGTGGGATTATTGCTTATTCCATTACCATTTGCATCAGCGATGCCTTCATATACCTATTCCGAAAGCAAGATTTCAACACATGCTACAACGAAGCTTATTTCTTATCCGGTGATTCAAAAGAAAATCACAGCATCACAAGATGGAATTACACAAACAACTGAAAATCTGGCTTTTGATATTTATTCAGGCAAACCGATTGTAACAAAAACGTATGATGGTTTTAGCGGTATGAATCTGCAACAATCGTCGTCGCACGATGGGTATTATGTGAATTATGCTATTCCGGCCTCTTATTATTATTCTGCACTAAGGCCAAAGGCTTTGAGTGAGCGGAAATTGGTGGCTTCAGCTTCCGGTTACACAATGAATATTCAACTTAGTGGAAACTACATCGATATTACTTCCAGTGGTGGCTGTGTATGCGAAGGGATGAAAGGTTTCTCCGAAGGTGATTTGTTGAAGTTAAATTATTCAGTTGGAGGCAGTGCGTTTTGTCATATAACCCAATTGGGCACATCGGGATTTTATATTGCCGGGGCTTTTGGCTCAACCATTAATTCATCAGGGACTCTGTCGAGTATTGAAGTGATCCGGAGTGGGCGCACCAACCAGCTTGGATCGCCGGCAGCTTCGGTAACTACCTACGGGACACCGCTGATGACCGGTAGTGCTTTATCGCAGCAAGAAATTGCCGCAAGGCTTGCATTTGTGGCAACACTCGAATCACACAAATTAGATGCATCATATCAGTTCCAGAGCGATTTAATTGCTGCTCAATTTAAAGAGGGTATTTCGTGCGATTCTACTGCTGAAATAGACATGGCGTTCGATAATGGTATTCTGACAGTAAATGTAGACGATAATTGTGAAACGGTGCTTAGCGGATCAGGATCGTTTGTCCTTGACCAAAACAGCGGTAAGGTTTACTGGGAGGAGGGTAGTTGCAGGCAGGATATTCCCTGTTTTGTTTTCTGCAACAGCGAGTTCGATTTGCAGAAAGTTGTTTCGGCTAATGCAACCGCATATAGCGATAATTGGTTGTATGATCCATCAGATTATAATATTGAAACTGTCAGTGGAAACAATTATGAAAAAGGATGTAAAGGAAAATGGCGACCCAAGTATTCCTATGTGTATAAAGAGGGAATTGTTGGAGGGGCAAAGCCAACTGAACGCAATTATAAAGATGCCGGAGTATTTGGTTTCCGCTTGTTCGACTTTGCAATGATTGAGAATAATGATGTTGAAAAATGGATTCGAACCAGCGAAATAACCAGGTACACACCCGATGGCAACCCGGTGGAAGAAAAGAATATTCTTGGAATTTACAGTTGTGCCAAGATGGGCTATATCAACACACTTGTTTATATGATGGCGCAGAATGCCAAATATGGACAGGCTCAGTTCGAGAGCTTTGAGAATGTTTATACGATTGCGTCTCAAGGCATGTTTGAGGATCGAAACATAAGCAACAGTATTGCTAATCAGACCGATGCTGCATCCCATTCAGGAAGGAATTCTTATTTATTGAGTTCATCGGGAAGCGAGTTCATTTTCAAACCAATCAATAAGGAAGGTTCGCTTGACGAAGGCGTATCGGTGAAAGTTTGGGTGAAGGATGATACTTATGCGAATAGTCCGGTGAAATTGAAGATGGCATATTCAACATCAAGTTCTGATTTTGCATTTACCCGGATTGCCCGTATTGGTGAGTGGGCATTGTATCAGGCGGTAGTGCCCGAAGCCATGCTCTCTGCAAGCTATTCAATGACGTTTTCGATAGTATCGAATGTTTCTTCAACTATTTACATCGACGATGCCCGTTTGCAGCCTACCAATGCACAGGTTAGTTGTTATGTATATGATGTAGCAACAAAGAAACTTCTGGCAAGTTTCGACGACCAGCATTTTGGGTTGTTCTACCAATACAATGCTGAAGGAAAACTAATCCGGAAGAAGGTGGAGACAGTTAATGGAATCAAGACGATACAGGAAACACATTATCACACGCCTTCGTTTATGGATCGAAACGACGATTAATTTACTTTTTGATGAAGATTCTATCCGGGATATTATTGTTATTGCTTTCTCTGATTGTTAATGGTCAGAATTGCATGGATTTGCTTGCAGCAGCATACTCCAAAATGGAGAAGCCGCTGCCGGAAGAGAAAGACAAATGCGCTTATTTCGAATATATTATCAAGTCTACTTCTTCCGTAATAAAGGGTGCTGATAAGCCATTGGTGAGTTCGGTTCATTATTATATATGGGCCCGAAAGGATTACATCGTTATGGAGAGCAACCTGGCTGATATGTATAAGAATAATGAATATACTATTGCCATTAATCATCTCGCAAAAATTGTGACTGTTGGTTATTCGGCAAGTCCGGTAAGCAATGACGAAAACGTACTTGGGATCAAATCGATGCGCGAAGGCATATTGATGCATAGCGTTCTCGAGTCGTGTTCTACTAAAGTAGAAGATCCAAAAGTAAAGGTTTTGACATTGATTGTTAATGAAAATGCACGCGATTTTTCTACTGTCAGAAAACTTCGGTTTGAGATAAACAGTATTTCGCAGGACTTACTAAAGGCTACAATTTACTTCACGTCGATTCGTCAGGATATTTCAAGGCTTGACTATAGTTTTATACGAATCGATTATAGTAATGATGATCAGAAGTTTAAAAAGAATATTTTGGATAATATTCTGGATAATAAAGGAAAACTATTGCCCGAATTTAAAGACTTTGAATATTATGATTTACGCAAACAAAAGTCATGATTATGCACGCTTTTCGCTGCTTCGTCAGATGAAATATGCATCTTCATTTTTATTGGGATTTTTATTCATGCTGTTACTGGCATTGAAGCCGGCATCTCTTCATTCGCAGACCTACTCAAAGAGTACGAGCATAACAATCCGCAATGGAGAGTTGGACCCCGGTGAGGAGAAGACGATGTACACGAAGAAGTATCCTCCAACTTTTTCTGCTGGATGTAATCCTGTGGTAACAGGGTGCGATATGTATATGCGCTTGACCCATGGCGAGGATTATCAGTATGGCAGTAATCCATTCAGTTATGAGTTGACCGTAGAAGTGAAAGTGTATAACAATTACACGATGAGTGGCAGCGGCAATTTGCTTGGGACATATACCCGTGTACTTACTATTGACCAGAGCAGTCCGGAGCAGTTAATCAAGACCGATATCAGCAATATTATAGGTTCGTCGAAGCGAATAGTAGTAACAGCCGAGCGCACCGACAGCAGCTTTGCTTGTGTAGATTTAGATTCGGTGAAGCTGGAAGTATATTACGAAGAAAAAACGATAGCCGGAGGTTTTTTGGCAGGGCCAACGCTGAGTGCCGTAGATCCGTCGGATAACCCCGTAGAATTCAGTTGGAGCTATGGTTGCCCGGAAGTAAAGGACTATGAGATACAAGTATTGCGATTATACAATATGGATGAGAGTACCTCGGACTATGAGGACGATATTACCACCAATGTAAACTGGGATGAAGCATTGAGCATAGAGACCGGAAGTGCTCAGAAGAGCATAACACTTACTTTGGCCGAAGGAACAGGCTATTATGTATGGCGGGTTCGTGCGATAGGCGATTTGTACGAAGGCGGCATCAGCGATCCGCGCAACTGGGGTCCATGGAGCAATAGTGGGGTGTATATAGATGGGGCTACCGACCTTCATATTACAAGCTCTTCCAGTCCATATTTGTTTTTTTATACTCAGTTTGATGACAGCCTGAACTTTATCTACAGCCGTGTTTTCACCGAAGGCGACCCTGAGGGCAAGAGCCAGGTTCGTATCAGCGAACAGATGACCTATGCCAACGGATTGCAGCAAGTGCGTCAGCAGCAGGCCATGGTACAGAGCGAAGACAAATTGATTGTAAACGAGATGTTGCTCGATTACGCAGGGCGTCCGGCACTTACGACCCTGGGTGCTCCGGTAGACAGCAATCATTTGGGTTATGTGCGTAACTATATCACCAACCCATCCGGTCAGTTGTATACAGCTGCCGATTTTGATGCAAATACGTATTTGCGTAGCCCACAGAAAGTGGATAGTGTCAGCAGTGTGTTGGCAGATTACTATTCTGACAACAACCCTGATTTGGGGATACCCACCGCCAACGGCTACCCCTATAGCCGGGTGATATATTATGGCGATGGAACAGGCCGTCCCCGGGAGCAGAGCGGCCCGGGCAGTGTTCACAAACTGAGCGATGAGATTGACCGCCATACAACCCGTGTATATTACGGGAGTCCATCCGATATAGAACTGGTTCGTGTATTGGGCGACGAAGCTCCATCGAGCAGCAAGTCGTTCAAGACCCTTACCACCGACCCGAACGGGAGTACCAGTGTTAGCTACATCAACGAGCAGGGTCAGACCATCATCACCTGTTTGGTAGTTCCGACCGATTCGAGCCGGTTCGATCGTTTGCCGGGAGCCGGACAAGCGGCCTTTGATGTAAAGGATACGATAGATCAGGCCGATTCTATGGGCTCAGAAGGCTACACAACGATGAAGCGTTATGTATTTACCGAACCCACCGGTTTTGGAATACGATACGATTTGGCTGGCGATGGTTATGGCGATGCCTGTGTTAACCTGTGTTACAGTTGCGATTACAGCGTAAACATCAGGATAATGGAAGTTCGCGACACCTTGTTCGAAGTGTACGATACCACTATCCGCAACACCCCCGCTTACGGAAGTTGCTACAGCGGCACAGATGTGCCCCATTTGGCCGACAGCATTACCCTTCCACCCGGCGAGTACATCGTTCAGAAACAAGTTTATTTATACAACAGCCCAAGCGGCAGCAGCGATACCTATCTTTCGGCCTATACCGATAGTGTCGGTAGTGTTGTGCGTACAGAAATAAAAGACGAGTTGGAAGACTTGATACGCATACTCGGCAACCACGATATGGACAGCCTGTATCTGGTATATGGCATTTATATGCAGGACAGTGTTATTCGTATTCCGCTGGCAGGTGTGTGCGACACATTGGAGATACCGTTGATGACCTGCGATACCACGCACTGTGCTGATCGCGATTTTGAAGCACTGCTAGACAGTGTGTATGCCGGAAGATATTATAGCGGTACAACGTCGGATAGTTTGAACGCATTTTTACCATCCATAGGTTATGTATCCGGCGAGTTCAACGAAGTGATAGAGAGTATGAAAACCGACGGTTACAACTGTGAAGATTTGTGGCAGTGCTGGCAGGGAGCCGTATTTGGGTTAGGTGCAATAGACACGTTGATGATGGAAGAAGGCAAACGAGCCAACCTGTTGGATATGTTTCTTCAGTGCACCGGCACCCAGTATGAGGATACCACCAGAGACTACGAGACCTACCGGGCCGAGCCCTACAAATATGTTTATTACCCACCGGCGTTGGTAAACAGTTTGTGCGAGGAACAGATATTTGACGACGATATAGCCGGAACCCTGAGTGCGGCGAGTGCTACCGAAAAAGATTCGTTGCTGACCATGTTTTATGGCTGCATTCATAATCAGACCGACCAGATGCCCGAATTGCCCTGGGGCAGCACATTCAACGTGTACACTGTTCGCGACACCATCGAAGATTATTGCCGGGCTACCTGCGAGAGTCGCATGCCTCAGTTCATCAGCAAATTGATAAATTATTATCACCAGCAGGGTCGTTATGTAGAAGGCGACCAATATGCACTGATACCCGATTTGGGCGATAGTATAGGCTATGTGGTTAGCCATACCCCCATTAGTCTCGATACCGTTGTAGCAGGTTATGTAGAAATTGACAGCATCTACTGTTTGGCGCTCAAAGCTCTTAAATACTGCGAAGATGGTTGTGCGTTGAGTATTTATGGTGATGAAAATGGAATAGATAGTATAGGCACTCAGAGTCAGTATGACCGGCTGATAGCTTCTATGTTTTTCGATTGGGAGCTAACCATCCCCGACAGCATGGTAAACGGAGTTCCCCTTTGCAGGGCAGGGTATACAAGTTTAGATAGTTTGAGTTCGAGCACCCAAAGGTGGTTTATGTTGTCTTTAAACCAGTATCTGAACGGAGCGCGTAATAATTATGCCGATACGGCATTGGTTCAACTGAGTTCATTACTGCCTGCAAGCCTCTGGAGCGAGCTGGGTTCGGGATGCAACGGAGACGATTTGGATGATCCTCAATTTATTCTGCATCCGGATTCTGCATTGTATTTTACATTGGTTTGCAGTAACGGATATTATAACAATCTGCAAATGGTGTCAGATACCTTTGAAAATTCCACATTGCGGGTAATCCGAACCTATCCGGCTCAGGTGGCTTCGGGTCAGGAGTTTAATGTTGGAATAACTGTGACGGTATTTAATTGCATTAAGGATTTGGTTTTTAGTGAGGATATAAACAATCAGCTTTTCACCGTAGTTCAGGGAGATACTGTATTGCCGATAGGGGATGCATGTAGTGGTACCTACAACATGTCATATAGTCTCATTTCTGCTGATACGAGTGGTGTTTATGAGATGGTTGAGGGAGTAATTACAGATGATGTGGGTTTGGTAGGAACATTAATCAGTGATATTGAATTGGTCGAATGCTGTCGTTTGGTATTGGTAAATAATTACTACAATACGGATGCATACCGTGCACAGTCCGATCCAATGTATCAGAGTATCTGTCCATGCTTTAATCTGCCAATTGATTTGCCTTGTGGCGGCTTATGTGTCAAGACCGATACATTTCATATGGATACTACCGGAGCCTTCGATTACACCCCGATGGGTTGCGAAGAATACGGCTGTGAGTACATGCTCCAGCGTGTAAACGAAGAGATAGACCGCATAGTAGAAGACCACCGGCAAAGCATAGAAGAGATGTACCACGACATTTGTTTTGTGGGTGCGTTGGACGAAGAAGACTACATTCTGAATTACAAGTTGGCGTACTACCACTATACCCTGTATTACTACGACCGGGCCGGCAACCTGGTACGCACCGTACCGCCTGCCGGAGTGAGCACCGCTACAACCAGCCGCATGCAGCACCCAGCACACGACCTGGTAACCGAGTACGAATACAACTCGCTCAAACAGCTTGTTCGCCAGAAAACCCCCGACGGTGGCGAGAGTTATTTTTGGTACGACTTTGCAGGGCGCCTGCGTTTCAGCCAAAATGCCCGGCAAGCCGCGATAAATGCATGGAGCTATACTATTTACGACGATCTGAGCCGCATTGTCGAAGTAGGACAGGCCTACGGGATAGACACCCTTTATGTCAACACTTCCACATACCCCGACGATCAGAACTTTGTTCTCGAACAGCGCACCTTTACAAACTACAGCACCCCCATGGCCGGTGTAACCTATTACGGCGAACAGCCGCGCTATCTGCAAAACCGTGTTAGCTACAGCCACACCGACCACGACGGCAACCTGCTGACCACCAACGACCAGACATGGACCTACTACAGCTACGATCCGCATGGCAATGTGGAATGGCTTGTTCAGGAACAACCCGTAGCCGGTCGCAGCTATGTGGGCTACGAGTACGATTTGCTCTCGGGCAGTGTACTGAAAGTAAAATACAACGAAAAGGAAGCCGATCGTTTTTTCCATCGCTACAGCTACGATGCCGACAAACGCATCACCATTGCCGAGACCAGCACCGATGGAGAAATCTGGGATCGCGATGCCCGCTACGACTACTACCAGCACGGTCCGCTTAAACGTACATTGATAGGCGAAGACCAGGTGCAGGGAGTCGATTACACCTACACCATTCAGGGTTGGCTCAAAGCCGTTAACCATCCGAACCTGGATGTGACCCTCGATCCGGGCGAAGACGGCAACACCGGCAGCAAAACCGGTCAGGACCTCTTTGGTATGACCCTGGGATACTATGCCGGCGATTATCATCGCACCTATTACACCGAATCATCACCATTCAACACCGATGATGCCTTGTTATTGAATGGCACAAGCCTGTACAACGGCAATATCAGCAGTTGGACCGAACGCACTATACCATACGGTGGACAGTATGACAATATGAACGGTCACGTTTATCGCTACGACCAACTGAATCGTCTTAAAGTAGCTGATTTCCAGTACTACAACGGCAGCAACTGGAACGATCAGGACAGCTACTTTGACGAAGCATATACTTACGACGGGAACGGGAACATAGAGACCCTTAATCGCCGGGCCGCCGGAGCGTATTCCGACATCGACGACCTTGCCTACCATTACTACCCGCACACCAACCAACTGGCCTATGTGGACGATTCAGGGGTCAACGATGGCCGCTGGTCGGATATCACCGATCAGGCCGATACCAACTACGTGTACGATGCCATTGGCAACCTGATAGCCGACGAAGCCAACGATATCGAATCGATTATCTGGAACGTGTATGGAAAAATAGACACCATATACAAAAGCAGCGGCGATACCCTCATTTATTCTTACGATGCCACCGGCAACCGGGTTCGTAAGCAGCTCAGACCCGGTACATACGATCCAGAGCAATACAAAAACACTTTCTACACCCGCGATGCACAGGGTAATATTATGGCTACGTATAGTCTGGATATAACCGGCACCGTCAACGACTACGATGCCTCGCTGGTGCTCAACGAGCAACCCATTTACGGTAGCGACCGCATAGGAGTGCGTAACCCCGATCTGAGTGTTTATAGTTGCAAAACAGATCCGAACAACCTGTGGACCCGCCCCGAAGAGCAGGCCTACACCACCACCGACAGCCTGATGTTGTTCCCCATGCAGAATGCCCCGGCTACAGGAACAGGCAGTATAATTCATAGCGGAAACCCCATAGTGCAGTATGTAACAGCTCAGATAGCAACCGCCGCCGAAGGCACCTGGGACATGCGCAGCGGGTACAATACGCTGACAGTACCCTACAACTCCCGCTTGGGGTTCAGTACACAAAACACTGCTGTAGCCCTGAACGAATGCGGGGAGACCGAGTTGTATGCCGCCTCCGTGAATCTGATACAACAAACCACAAGTTCGCCGGGCAGTACCACCTTACTTTTTGGTCGCAACCGCAACTTGCTCACAGGCAGTACGGGCATCAACACCGATGCCAATAGCCAGAGTGCCTTTACCCGCATACCTGGCAGCGACAACCGCTGGTACTACATTACCCTGAGCCAGGGCAGCGTGTGGCTGCATACCATCGATGCCACCGCCGGAGTAGTTGAGAGTACCAACCAAAACCTCGATCCATCCAGCAGTACCTACGGGCACACTCTGGCATTGGTCGAAGACAACACCGGCACCGAAACCGGCATGCTGTACGTACGACGCCACAATGCAAGCACCCACAAAACCGAACTCGTTGGGTTCCGCATCGACGAAAGCGGAGTAGGAGCCCCCGAATTGCTGGCCGAGTTCAGCAGTATGGATGTAAGCGGCGAGGGCGAGATACAACTCAGCGCCGATGCTACCAAACTGGCCGTAGCCAACAAAACCAAAAAATCGTTCCTGTGGCTCACCGTAGCCAAAGCGGGCGAAGTACGCCTTTTTGATGTGAACACCACCCACGATACACTAAGCAACCAGGCAGGTGTTCTGACTCAAAACTTTGTGAACTATGTGAGCCTCGACTTTACCCAAAGCGGCGATTATATCTATGTAATGAAAGACGACGGGCAGCGTACACCAGTAAAATACAATATATCGGCACAGACTTCGTTGCCATTATCAGAAGTAGCCGGAGGCGGCGATGTTCGCCGCGGTACCGATGGTAAAATTTATGTTGCATCAGCCAAAAAACTTTCGTATATTAGCAGCCCCGAAGATGCAACTCCGACACTGAGCGCAATGACCTGGAACTACAATTACATACCCAATGGTTCACTCTCGCCGCAACCGGTGAGAATGGGAATTTACACCATTGCATGCGGTGGTACCTTTGCAAGGTTGGTTGACAAAAAACAATACGAACTCAAAGACCATCTTGGAAATGTCCGCGTAACATTCTCCGACCTGAAGGAACCTGTAAGTTGTTCTGACCTGTCGCAGGGTTGGAGCGCTACGGCAACTACGGTCAACAATTATTACAGTTTTGGTATGTTGCAGCCAAACAGGTGTTATGCAACCGATAATTATCGTTTCGGCTTCCAGGGTCAAGAAGCAGATAATGAGGTGAAAGGAGAAGGAAACTCTATCAACTTTAAGTATCGTGTTCACGATCCAAGGCTTGGTAGGTTTTTGAGTATTGACCCGTTGGCTCCGAAATATCCACACAATAGTCCGTATGCTTTTAGTGAGAATAGGCTGATTGATTGTATTGAGTTGGAAGGATTAGAAACGTATAGTATTAACTTTAATGCAGGAATTACACAAGGAATTGTAGATTTAGGAAGTCCTATGCTTGGATTCTATTGGGTTCCTTTTGGAGGTGATGAGTGGAATCTACGAATTAAATTAGCATATGACTCAGATATTCAAAATCTTACACTTGGAGTAGGTGTTGATCATACCAAGATTGAGGCTGGTGCTATAGGAGGAGGTCTGGGAGGTGGAGGACACACAAGATCAACAAGGATAGAAAATTCTGATGCTTGGATTGGTGTTAATCTGATGTCAGGAAACTTTTTTTCTGGGGCAAATTCAGAATCTGAGAACGAATTTAAACTCGAAGAAAGTGGTACTGTTGGATTTTATACAGGTACAGAAAGAGAAGGAAAACCGATGAATTATTCGCTTGGGTTAAAGGATTTAAGTGCTGAGCTTTTTGTAATAGGAGGTCAGGTAGGGTTGACTTTTGAAATAGATGAAACAACTGCACCAACTGCATCAACTGC
Organism: Bacteroidetes bacterium HGW-Bacteroidetes-6; assembly: GCA_002842495.1. Classification (GTDB taxonomy): domain Bacteria; phylum Bacteroidota; class Bacteroidia; order Bacteroidales; family DTU049; genus GWF2-43-63. The sequence goes on along the minus strand of PHDB01000023.1, from coordinate 5,372 downwards.
ATCTGCAGTATCTACAACTGTAATACCTCCATTAACTAATATTACTGGAACAACTTCAACAACTGCAAGTTCTTCATCGAATTCAAGTAGTAGTGGGTTTCAGTGGAGTAGTAGCTCTACAGTAACTGCTACGCCTCCAACAACAGTAACATATTCAGTTACTTCAACCCAATAATAATTACTTAATAATGAGAAAAAAATGAATGATTCCATGAAATATTTATTAGTTAAACTATGTTATATAGCTAGTATATTATTACTTGTTATAATGATTATGGTAACGATCTCTTTTTTGTTAAATATTGATTCAGTTTACAATTTCTTTTTTTCAGATATTGGAAGTACAATTAGAGGTATTTTAGCTCTTTTATCAATAATATTTTGGGTTTATTGTATTTCTATTTGGGCAAAGTTTGATAAAAAAGTGTATCGTCTTTTCATGCTTATTTTCCTAACAAATTTTTATACAATATTCTATTTTAGGCGGATTTTAAGAGAAGGTTGGATGTTTAAATCTCAAGCTGATTAGGGTTTTGCACTGCACCGTGGGTCGTGTTTCAATTTGCACACTCCACTGCACCATCCAAGACAAATCTTTGATACATATCCCAATATTGGTAAAGCGCAAAAATTCAATATTATAGCTCAAAGCTGATCACAGCACCGGCTTTGAGCTTGTTTGATTATAAAATAAAAAGAAAAAAGTTCATTTTATAGAGAAAGCGGAAATAGTCATCGTGATATTATTAAAAATTCACGTTCAATAAAACTTGACCATCCTCATTCCGGCGTGCACCGTTCATGAAAAAGCCTTTATACAAATCCCGATATCGGGAAATCCTGCAAAAACATTGCTTGTTGACAAGTATAGAAACATCGCTTTGCTGCGTTTCTGCGATTTGAATTTTTTATAAAAAACGGTAAAGCCCGGCAAAATCCAAATCAATGACAAGCAACCATTCATTTATTCAAGACGCCAATGCCGGAGGCCTTTTGCAGAGCGATATGATGGAAGATGAAGCTATTTTTGCAGCTTCAAAAATCAATTATTATGAAGAGCTTTTTTTTCTTTTTATTCATTTCAACAGTAGCATGGGTTAATGCTCAGTCGGTTTTCGATGTGCCTTACAGCACCGATTTTGAGAACTATACATCCGAAGAAGAATTTCTGGCAGATTGGAAATACGAAAACAACTTGCCAACCGATCAGGCCGGGGTGTGGGGGTTCGACTACACCGCCTATTTCGGATACAACTCGTCCAACTGTCCGTTTTATTTCACTGCATCCTCTTCCGATGGTGACGACTGGTTGTTTTCGCCCGGTTTCAATTTGGCAGCCGGCACCAACTACGATCTTTCGTTTTTGTATGCGGGTGCATTTGCAGGCTATACCGAAAAGATGGTTGTGTATATTGGAAATGCCGACACTTCATCGGCCATGAATACCGAATTGTACAATTTCACCTCAATTACCAACGATCAATTTCAAAACAGCAGCATAGTGTTTTCGGTTCCGGATACAGGTGTTTACTATATCGGGTTTTTCGCCAACAGTGTTGCCGACAATTTTGGAATATTGATTGACAACTTTTCGTTGGGTTTGCAAACAGGAATAAATCAATTTAATAAAAACGCAATTCAGGTTTACCCGAATCCCTGCGGTGGATTACTCCATGTAACAACCGGTAATTCGTTTTTTTGGTCGCTCTATTCTCCTGAGGGGACAGCAATCGTGCTTAATCAGGTATCGGAAGGAACAACTGTCGATTTGTCGGCCTATGCCCATGGGTTGTATTTTTTGAAGATCAACGGGAACGAAGCGGTACCGGTTGTTTTAAACAGATAGGAATCCGGTTTTCAATTCCGAAAAGGCAAACATGGCAATATTGTCGTGTTTGCCTTTTGCTGTTCAGGAGTTTGGGTCTGTAATTTACAGATTTCTTTTTCACAACTATTTTTTTTGACGGGTATTTTTAAATTAAAATATCACTGATTCAGTGAATTTTGTTGCCGAATTGTCGAATAAACACCGGTATTATTGACATTTATATATATCAATATGTATCTTTACAGGCTTTTTATGTTTGACTAGATCAGGGGTTATGAGATTTTTTATTTTGTTGTTTTCTTTTTGTCTGGCTGTGCAGTTTTCATTTGCACAAATTCCGGCCGGATACTACGACTCTGCCACCGGAACCGGAGATGTTTTGCGGGCCAACCTTCGGGACATTATTACATCGGGCCATGTTAAACTTCCTTATACGAGCACATCCTTCGATGTTTGGGATGCATATGCGGTAACAGATGTACGTCCTGTTCCGGATAATACCGTTATTTGGGACATGTATTCCGATATTCCTTCGGGATCGCCGGTTTATACATTCACCATTTTCACCGATCAGTGTGGTACCGCATCAGCCGAAGGCGATTGTTATTCGCGCGAGCACCAGATGCCCAATTCGTGGTGGGGAGGACTCGACAATGCGAGCAATCCGCAATATACCGACCTGCATCATGTAGCACCATCCGACCAATATGTCAATAATCGGAAAAGCAATTACATTGTAGCTGAAACCACAGCTCCAACATGGACTTCAACCAATGGAAGCAGAATCGGGCCTTGTTCCCTGACAGGTTTTACAGGAACTGCTTTTGAACCCATCAATGAGTATAAAGGCGATTTTGCCCGTGCTTATCTGTATCTGGCAACAAGGTATATGGACTATCTGAGTGTTTGGCGGAACACCTATACTTCTTACGACTCGAAATACATCATTGCCACAACTGGTGGAAACTACCTGCAATGGTATATCGACATGCTGGTGCGTTGGCACAATCAGGATCCGGTGAGTCAGAAAGAAATCGACAGAAACAACGCCATTTATTACAATACCCCGCAACACAACCGCAATCCATATATCGATCACCCCGAATATGTTTGTCTGGTTTGGACCTCTTCGTACTGTGCTTCTATACCTGTAATTACGAATATAGTTCAGACACCAACTTATCCGGCTCCGGCAAATACGGTGTCGGTTACAGCCGATGTTACCGACGATGGCAGTATTACTTCTGTCGTATTGCAGTGGTGCACCGATGGTGTCAGCTTTGGAAACAGCATTGCAATGACTCTGAACGGAGCTCCCAATTACATTACTTCAGCATCCATACCGGCACAGACAGCCGGAACTACCGTAACTTACCGGATCCTGGCAACCGACGATTCCGGCAATACAACCACTTCGGCAACCGAAAGCTATACCGTTCTGAAATCAGAACCTTCCAATCATCCAACAGGCTTTAGCTGCGGCACATCAACAAGCACATCTGTAACACTTCCCTGGACCGATGCAACGGGTGCTGTTGTGCCGGACGGATACCTTATAAAATCGAGCAGTGTTAGTATGGCGGCAATTGCCGATCCGGTTGACGGCACCCCCGAATCCAACTCAACGTATGTAAAAAATGTAAGCGCCGGAGTGCAATCGGTAAGTTTTTCAGGACTTCCGTCTTCAACAACCCTCTATTTTAAAATTTATCCCTACACCAATTCTTCTGTAAATATCGATTACAAAACATCGCCGGCCGCAACTACCGCAACTTGTTCAACAACTACTGCCGGGGCAGGAGGAGCTTGTGCCACCGATCTGATCATTTCAGAATATGTTGAAGGTTCGGGAAATACAAAATACATCGAAGTGTATAACGGAACAGGAACAGCAATCGATTTGAGCGATTACAAACTGCTTCTTTATGCCAATGGGGCCACAACACCCAATACCGATTATACCATGAGCGGTATTTTGGCCGACAATTCTGTTGTTGTTTATTCAAATTCGGCAGCAACAGCTTATACAACTGACACCATAATTACTACGGCAACTTTTTTCAACGGAAACGATGCGTTAGGCCTGTACAAGATTTCTACAGCATCGTATATTGATATTTTTGGCCGAATCGGAGAAAACCCCGGAACAGCATGGACTTCGGGTTCAATTTCGACAATAAACATGACTCTTGTTCGCAACAGCGATGTTTATAACGGCGTTTCTTCGAATCCGGCATCTGGTTTTCCTACACTGGGAACCGAATGGACTGCTTATGCCAGCGACGATGTAAATCATCTGGGTTCACATACGATGACATGTGCTGCACCCGCATCAACAACAGCAATGGCTACGGCAGGCTGTTCGACGGGTTCAGTCACAATTTCTTCTTCCGTTTTGGCAAATCAGACGTTTTATTTACTCTCCGGAGCCGGTGCACCTATTGCCGATTGGACCGGAAACACCGATGTTCATGTTTTTACCGGTTTGCCGTCGGGAAATTATAAAGGATACACCGTGAATGCCGGTGTTTATTCCGATACTTCAGCCGTGGTTGTGCTCATCAACGACCCGGCTTCGGACGGGGGAAGTTTGAATGAATCGAATACGGAAATTTGCCTTGGAAATAGTACAGGCTTAATCATTCTTTCGGGTTATACCGGCACCATTACAATATGGGAAACAAGCAATGATGGAGGGGCAACCTGGACCGACATCGGTTTTTACGACGAACAATATTTCGAAACCCCGGCAACAGCCGGCATCTGGCTTTACCGTGTTGGAGTTGTAAGCGGAAGTTGTTCCGTGGCATATTCGAATATTGCTTCCATAACAGTAGATCCGGTCTCGGTAGGAGGCACTGTAAATGGAGCTACAGAAATATGCCTTGGCTCTTCGACCGGAACATTAACACTAACAGGATATGTTGGAACAATCAGCAAATGGCAGAAGAGCAACGATGGGGGCTCCACCTGGACCGACATAGCCAACACAGCCTCAACCTATAGCGAAACACCGTTAACCGCCGGCACCTGGCTTTACCGGTCCGTAGTACAAAGTGGAGTTTGTTCAACAGTCAATTCAGCATCATTATCTATTACAGTTTACCCAACAAGCGTTGCCGGCACAGTAACAGGCGTCAATAGCGACATCTGTTTAGGCGACAACACAGGAGCGATGACATTGGCTGGCAATACAGGAGCCATAGTAAAATGGCAGAAAAGCCTCAATGCAGGCGCTTGGGTTGATATTACCAACACAGCAGCAAGTTACAGCGAAACCCCGGCATCGGCTGGCACATGGCAATACAGAGCCGTTATTCAAAGTGGCGTTTGCAGCACAGTAAATTCGGTTGCTCACACCATAGTTGTGAATCCGCTCACCGTTGCCGGAAGTGTTTCGGGTACAAACACCGAAATATGTCTTGGAAACAACACAGGTACATTAACACAGAGTGGCTACACAGGTTCAATCACCAAATGGCAGAAGAGCAACGATGGAGGTTCTACCTGGACCGACATTGCCAACACAGCGGCAACCTACAAC
>PHDB01000022.1 GCA_002842495.1 Bacteroidetes bacterium HGW-Bacteroidetes-6 | reverse complement strand
CAAAGTATTGCAACACCAGGGGCTTCGATGACGCGTTATCGTACAAAGCTGGTTCTTGCCGATGACATGGCCACCAATCCCGATGGTAAGCGACGAATTTCAGGACGTGCACTCGAAGATGGCAGTGGTTTGATGCTGAACGAAGGCATTGTATGGCTTCCGAACGGGAAAGCTGTCCCTCTGTTTCCGCAGGCTTATGTTCCACTTAATCAAACACAATTAATTATGATTCGCCACGGGAAATCGGAACACGAATCGGGGGGTGAAAATCCCGAATTTGTTGGTTCGGGTTTCTGGGATACATGGAATAACAATCGCCGCATTAGTGGTTCGTTGAGCAATTTTTTGAGCGAAGCGGGAATGCAAACAGCTAAAGAGCTTGGGAAGGATTTCTCTGTAGCAACCGACATTCTCGACAAAGCCGGATATCCACTGTGGTCGTGGTCGAAAGACAGGCCTGTTCAGGTTTTTGGGAGCGAGTCGGAAAATACAGAACAAACTGCCCGCAACTTTCTCCAAAATGCAGGCTATACCAACATGCAGTTTCATGCCATGTTTGGACTCAATTCGCAAAAATATGGTGCTCTCACTTTTAAATTCAAGAATGAGATTATCGATGAGTCTGCCCGTATCATGTCGGGTTCCGACGACCCTACACCCGAAATGAAAGCCAAAGTGTCGAAAATCTTCAAGAACCGTTTTTATCATTATCCCGAAGGGGAAACCCTTATTGAAGCTGACTGGCGAATTGCATTTTCGTTTGTTGATTTACTCAACCAAAATCTGGGAAAACGTATTTTGGTTGCCGATCACTCAGGAGCAATCAGGGTTTTCGAAGCCGTTATCCGCACTCTCGATTTTGCTGAATACAGCACTATTAAGGAAGCGCAAGACAGCATCATAGCTATGTGTTATCAGCCGGGGCGTAATTTACGCTACGATTATTTGCAACGAAAAGACTTTCCGTTACGAAAACGCGACAAAAAATAGTTGAATCATGCTTATTCTTCAATTATCGCCACTTATTATTGCAATAATTGTTGTATGCTTTGTTGCATGTATAGGCTTCGTGATTTTTCGTTTCCGCAAAGTAAAAAAGGTGCTGCATACCGATTGTATTTCGGGCTTACCTAACTACCATGCTTTTTCGAAACATATCAGCAAGGGGAAAAACACAACCTCGCGTATTTTTCTGATCGATCTGAACAATTTCAGAAGGTTCAATAAGATTGGCTACAACACGGGCGATTTTGTTCTTAAACTGTTTGCCGATAGAATGCAATCCAGTCTTAAGGGGATTGCCAGATGCTATCGTTACCGTCTTGGAGATGAGTTTATCGTTATTGCCACTCTGCTTCAGGCCGATTTGGTTGAAAGAAAAATACAAAAATTAAATAATCAAACTATTGGATGTAATGCCGAAGGAATTTCGGATAACGAATATCTTGTGTTTTCGTATGGTAAAGCCTCGTTTTCGGGACAGCTCGTTGAAGCAGTCGATGCCATAAAAATTGCACACACCATGCTTCGTGAGCAAAAAGAGTTAAAGTAAAAGAAGTTATTACAAGCTCTTTATTAATGAAAAGTAAGCTTTTGATTTCGCAGTTCGGAAAGATATTGACTTATCAGCTTCGGGACTTGATCATCCATCGCCTAACGTTAAATCCTCAACAAAAAACAACACGGGGTATTCATATTCGAAAAAATGCATTAACTTGCATACTCGATTCATTGTCAATATGCAACGTAATCCGTTCATTCTGGTTTATCTTTTCTTTGCCGCAGTCATTTTCATGGTTGTGAACGAGAGTTTTCAAGCGCCCGGATATCATCAGCCTGACCCTATAAAACTTCGTGACCTCGATTCTATTGTAGCCGATGATACTTTACATGTTGTGATGGGTTACAATTCGGTGAACTATTTTGTTTATAAAGGTACCCCCATGGGTTATCAGTACGAAATGGTGCAGCAGCTGTGTTCCGAGCATGGCTGGTTTCTCGATTTGCATGTAACCAACGATGTGGAAAAAGCTTTTCAATATGTTGCCTTTGGCGATTGCGACTTGCTTGCCATGGAACTTACCGTAGCGCAAAATCGCTATCCTCGTATTGTTTTTACCAATTCGCTTTATTCGATGCGATCGTTATTGGTACAGAAAATTGATAGCAATGGAAATATCCCTGTGAAAACTCTGGCTGACCTTGATGGGAAAAAGATAGTGATTCCCCGAAAAACCATTTATCGGCGGCAGTTGCAACATTTGGCCGATAGCATGGGGATAAAAATTGAAATTATTGGAGAAATGAGTCTGGGTACCGAAGACCTCACCACACGCTGGCCGAACAGGGCTACCCCGAGCTCGATTTCAGTATGCCTATTTCGGAGCCCGAACCCATTGCGTGGGCTGTTAATAGTAAATCGGTAAAATGGTTGACCGAGCTTAATACCTGGCTCGAACATTTTCAGCAGAAAGGGAATCTTGCTTTTTTGCAGCGGAAGTATTTCGATAATCCGATCCTATACATTTTTCATTCGCCCGACGATCACAGTTTGAGTAAGGGCAAGCTTAGCCCGTACGACGAACCAATAAAGAAATACAGCAAAAAAATTGGCTGGGACTGGCGATTGATTTCTTCGTTGATTTATCAGGAATCGCGTTTTACTACAGGCTTTCAGTCGTCGAGTGGAGCTTTTGGCATCATGCAAATGATGCCGGTGTCAGCAGCTCTGTTTGGAGTTTATTCATCAAGTTCTGTTGAAGAACAGATTGAAGGAGGTACCAAGATGATTCATTATATGGATACTGCTTTTGCACCCTATGTTGTTGATGATGCTGAACGTCAGAAAGTGGTGGTTGCAGCCTATAATCTGGGCATGGCTCATTTTTATGATGCTTTCGAACTTGCTCGAAAAATGAATAAGGAACCGCTCACTTATGCTGTTGTGATAGAATGTTTGAAATGCAAATCGAAGCCACAATACTACAACGATCCGGTAGTTCGTTTTGGGTATGTAAATCCGTGGTATGCCGATAGGTTTGTGAAAGAAATTTTTGCTCGCTACAATGCTTATTGTGCGATATTCCCTGCAGATAATTAGATATACAGAAAGTCGGTTTTCATTTTGATGTAGCGATTCAATGCCGACCACGACGAAAGCCACGAAATGAGCATTCCCGAAAGAACAATGCCTCCGAAAAGGAAATACATCTGTGTATCGTCTTGAATTGCACGTAAATCGGGAATTTGGTTGTAAAGCAGGGTCATTACACCCTCAAGTAAAATCAGCGCAATCAGGCTGCTCACAGCGCCCATCCACAGCGATTGAAGAAGGAATGGACGACGAATGAAGCCGCGCGTTGCTCCAACCAGAAGCATGCTGCGTATTATAAATCGCTTTGAATATATAGCCAGCCTGATGGTATTGCTGATAAGGCTGTAGGAAATAATAAATACAATTACAGCAAACCCAAGTAAATAAAGCATGATGCTTTGTGTGTTTGCATTAATGTCTTGAACCTGATCTTTGTCGTAATACACATTTCCAACAATGGGTTCTTTCATGACATCCGCAACGAGTGCTTCAATGTTTGCCGAATCGCCATATTCGCTTTCTACAGTAATGTCGAGTGATGGAGGAATTGGAATAAAGCCCAGGTCGGTAACAAAATCTTCCCCGGTTTCGTCAACCATGCGTTTTGCAGCTTCTTCGCTCGAAACCATGTCGCATGTTTTAACCTTCTCGTTCATCTGCATCTTTTTTTGCAAGGCAAGCATGTCGGCTTCCGGAAGACTGTCTTTGAACATCACGGTGATCAGGATATTTTCTTTGGCGATTTTTACAACGCCTTTCGATTGTAGTAAGATCAATCCGGATAAGCCTAAAATAAGCAATACCAGCGAAATGCTGATTATCATAGTGATGTATGAACCCCCAAGACGAATAGCCGATTTGTTTTTCTTTCCCATGCGACAAAAATAGTGAAAATTTGTATTCTTATTTTATGAAATCCTAAGTTCAAGAAACTAAATCGATTAGTAGAAGTGCAAACTTGAAAAAACAGTCAACTTGTTTTAGGATTTGGCAAAAGCTATTTGCCGTTACCGGCTGCATACTTAACTATATACTACCTTTGCCCTGCAAGAGTATCCTTAAATATTCAAATCGTACGATAAATCAAAAAATGAGTACTTTTATATGCAATTTTAACAAGCCCTCACTCTATGAATAGCCAGGACCAAAAGGATTTTGAAAGGTTGGTGTTCGAAAACCGCGAGCGATTGAAAGAGCTGGCCGCTATCAACAAAACCACAAGTATTATAAAGGAAAACAAACCCATCGGTGATACTTTGCAGCATATATGCATGATTTTACCTAACGCTATGCAATACCCCGAAAATACCTCGGCCCGTATTGAATTTGGCCCTTTCTCGACCGAAACCCCCGAATACGATAAGAAGGCTCCCGATCAGTTGCACCGGAATTTTACTTCCATCGACAATATCAAAGGACAAATCATTGTTCAGTACAATAGCAAATTTCCTGATGCTGACGATGGCCCTTTTCTGAACGAAGAACAAAACCTGCTTAATAATATAGCCAGTCTTATTACCGGCTATATCAACAGTTATAAAGCCAAGCAGGTTTTTACCAATCATTTGCAGCGCGAACAGGATGTCGAAATGGTTGATACATCGGTTTCGGCAGACAAAGGTATGCAGCTTTTTCAGAAATATCTTTACCGTCAGAACTTCGACCGTGATGTTTTTCACGATCTGATGCCCTTCAAAGTAAAGGAAATTTTGCTTATTGCTACTCTCTACGATGCATATTCTATTGAGAAAGAAGGCCGTTTTGCCGAACATGTTTTGGGCGAATATCAGCAGCTCAACTTGTCGAGTTTTCCGCGCATAACGGGAGTGAGTACCGAGGAGGAAATTTTCTCGCAATTGCAAAGCAAACATTTTGATCTGATCATTTATATGATTGGAGCCGACATGAAAACACCTTTTCAGCTGTGCAAAAAAATCAAAGATGAGTATCCGTATATTCCTGTTTATTTTCTGGTCAACAACAAATCGTTTCAAACCGAAATGCTGCATGTGGGTCAGAACAATTGTTTCTTCGACAAAATATTCTACTGGAATGGTGAGCCATCGGTGTTTTTTGCTATGGTGAAACACCTTGAAGATAAGGTGAACTTAGATAATGATACCAATCTTGCGCTGGTTCGGATTATTTTGCTGGTCGAAGACGACCCACGCTACTACAGCCGCTACTTACCGTTGCTCTATTCCATCGTGATGGAGCAAACCAAACGTATTATCGACGATGTTACCACCGACGAGCTCTACAAAATATTGAAATTACGCGGACGTCCGAAAATTTTGTTGGCCAGTAGCTACGAAGAAGCCGAGAGTATTATCAGTAAATACGAAGAGTTTCTGCTTTGCCTCATTACAGATGTGAAGTTTGAGCGCAAAGGCAAGATTTGCCCAACAGCCGGATTCGATTTGGTGAAGAGTTTGCGTTGCCGAATGAAAGATCTTCCCATTATTATTCAGTCGTCGGATATCGAAAACTCCGAGCAGGCTTTTAAGCTTAAAAGCACATTTATCGATAAAAACAGCGAAACACTCACCACCGAAATACGAAGCTTTATTAGTTATTATTTGGGTTTTGGGAATTTTACCTACCGAACTCCCGATGGCCGCGAAATAGCAGTGGCTCGCACGCTAAAAGAATTCGAATCGCATTTGCGCAATATCCCCGACGAGTCGTTGCTTTATCATGCAAAGCATAATCACTTTTCGCTTTGGTTGATGGCGCGTGGTGAAATTCAGGTGGCCAAAATACTGGGTCCCAAGAGTGTGATAGATTTTAAAAGTCCCGAGGAAATACGTCGTTTCCTGATTCAGATTATTCAGCAACACCGCAATGAGCGCAACAAAGGTCGTGTGGTCAATTTCGAAGATATCGACTATTTCGAAGAAGGAAACATTATAAGTCTTTCGAGTGGGTCGATTGGAGGCAAAGGACGTGGAATTTCGTTTATCAACAGTCTTATCTACAGTTTCGATTTCAGTAAGTCGTTTGGTAATATTAACCTGAAAACTCCACGTACAGCTGTTATTGGCGTTGAGGAATTCGAAAGCTTTATGCAACGCAACCAATTGTGGGAAGTCGCCCTTTCGGAATCGTTTGAGGTGATTGCCAACCGGTTTATGGAAGCTAAATTGAGCGAAGGCTTAATTAAGAAGCTCAAAAAGTTGCTGAAGATGATCAACAAACCTTTGGCTGTTCGTTCTTCGGGGCTATTCGAAGATTCTATGCGTCAGCCATTTGCCGGAATTTTTGAAACCTATTTACTCCCTAATAGTCATCCAAACTACGATATTCGGCTGCAACAACTTTGCAACGCCATCAAAATGGTGTATGCTTCGGTTTTCTCGGACGTGGCCAAAGGTTACATCGAAGCTGTGAACTACAAGATTGAAGAAGAAAAAATGGCTATTGTACTGCAGGAAGTTGTTGGAACACAGTATGGCAACTATTACTATCCGCATATTAGTGGTACAGCACAATCTTACAACTATTATCCGGTTTCTGATATGAAACCCGAAGAGGGTGTGGCTGTGATGGCTGTTGGACTGGGTAAATATGTGGTTGAAGGCGAAAAAGCCTATCGGTTCTCGCCAGCCATGCCCGGCGTTGAAATCAACAGCATGAAAGATTTGGTAAAAAACTCGCAGGTCGATTTCTTTGCTGTGGATTTGTCGAAGCACGACATCAATCTCATGGAAGGCGATACAGCCGGATTGGCAAGACTGGATATTTACGATGCCGAAAGTCATGGGACACTGAAACATTGTGCTTCGGTATTCGACCCCGACAATAATAGTATCAGCCCGGGTATCGACAAAATGGGCCCCCGTATAGTGAACTTTGCCAATATCCTAAAATACGACTATATCCCGCTGGCAAAAACTATTAGTGTGTTGCTCAATATAGTCCGCGAATCGATGGGGAGCCCGGTTGAAATTGAGTATGCAGTCGATTTGAACCCGAACGATGATTACAAAGCTTCGTTCTATCTTTTGCAGATAAAGCCACTCATTGGCGACAATATGGACTACGATATTAACACAGACGAACTAAATAAAGACGATTTGATGCTCTATGCCGAACGAAGCATGGGCAATGGTCGAATAGACGAGGTTTGCGATGTAATTTTTGTGAAATACGATAGCTTCGACAAAACAAAAACCATTGAAATAGCTGCCGAAATCGAGAAGCTCAATGCTAAACTTGGTGGTGAAAAACGAAAATACCTGTTGTTGGGACCAGGTCGTTGGGGAACTCGTGATCGCTTTATTGGTATTCCGGTGGTATGGCATCAAATATCGAATGCCAAGGCTATTGTTGAAACCGGCCACGACGATTTTCCTCTCGATGCAAGCATGGGAAGTCACTTCTTCCACAATGTTACATCGCTCAATATTGGCTATTTCTCTATTGATCCCATATCGAACAATGGTTTTATTAATTGGGATAAGATTAAAAAACAGGAAATTGTGCAGGATTTGTTTTATACACGTCATGTACGATTCAAAACACCACTCAACATACGAATGGATGGTAAAAAGCGAATAGCAGTTATTTCTGAACAGTAATTTCCGAATCTATGGGCAATATCAGCAATAAATTCGATCTGGAACACTATTTTTTTCAGGACACTTCGTTCGACAATCTGATGAAGCGTCGCATACAACATGTGTTGCTTATTTGCAGCACTTACGATGCTTTCATTATGGAAGAAGATGGCCGTATCAACGAAACCATTTTTCAGGAATATGTTTCGCTCAATCTGCGCTATCCACCGGCATTTGTTCAGGTTCATAGTGCCTCGCAAGCCTATGCTGCGCTCGAAAACGAAAAAATCGATCTTGTTATCAATATGCTTAGTATTTCTGACGAAGATCCGTTTGAAGTTACACGTGTCATCAAGAGAAAATACCGGCATATTCCCATCGTAGTTCTTACGCCGTTTTCGAAAGAAGTATCGCAACGTCTTTCCGATCAGGATATGAGCGATGTTGATTATGTTTTTAGCTGGCTGGGTAATCCGAGCATTTTGCTGGCTATTATCAAGCTCATCGAAGATAAGATGAATACACACTACGATGTTCGTCAGGTAGGAGTGCAGTGCATTTTGCTGGTTGAAGACTCGGTACGTTATTATTCGTCGTATTTGCCTAGTATGTACCGTATTATTTTTGAGCAATCGCAAGCATTTATGACCGAAGGATTGAACGAACACCAGATGATGCTGCGTTTGCGCGGACGTCCGAAAATTTTACTGGCTACCAATTTCGAGCAAGCTATCAGTTTGTACGAAATGTACAAAAACAATATGCTGGGAATGATTTCGGATGTTTCGTTCAACCGAGGAAATGCCAAAGATAAATTTGCCGGTATCAAGCTTTGTCAGATTGTGAAATCCAACGATCCGTATTTCCCTATTCTTTTGCAATCGTCGGACCGGTCGAATGAGCGTTTTGCCAAGGAGATGAAGGTGAAGTTTGCACACAAATACTCTAAAACACTGTTGCATGAACTCACTGATTTTATCAGGGAGTATCTTGCCTTTGGCGATTTCAAAATTCTCGATCCGGAGGAATTGACCGAAATAGGTCGTGCAAAAGATTTACAGGGTCTGCAGGATCTTATTTATCAGATTCCCGATATGGAGCTGAAATATCATATCGACCGTAATCACTTTTCGAAATGGTTGCGAGCCCGGGCTTTGTTTTCGTTGGCTCATTTGTTCAGACAGGTCGATTCGCGCGATTTTAAAAACCTTGATGGAGTCCGCAATTTTCTCTACGATGCTATTGTGCGCTACCGTAGCGACAGGGGCAGGGGAGTTATAGCCAAATTCGATCGCGAAAAATACAACGAATACATTATTTTCAGTCGCGTTGGCGAAGGCAGCCTGGGTGGAAAAGCGCGAGGTCTGGCATTTGTTGACAATATTATAAAACGTCATAACCTTATTTTTAAGTTTCCTCAAATCGAACTTACCATTCCTAAAACTGTGGTGCTTACAACCGAGGTGTTTTCGGAATTTATGGAAAGCAACGGATTATACGATTTTGCGCTTTCGTGTACCAACGACAGTGAAATTCTTGAACGTTTTCTCGAGGCAAAATTATCCGAAGAAACCTGCATCGACCTGAATAAGATTCTGCAGGTAATCACAAAACCTTTGGCTGTGCGTTCGAGCAGCTTACTCGAAGATAGTCATTATCAGCCTTTTGCCGGGATTTACAGCACTTATATGATTCCCAATACAGGAAACGATATTGTTCGTCAGCAAATGTTGGTACAGTCGATAAAGTCGGTGTATGCTTCAGTTTATTATCAGGCAAGTAAGGCCTATATGGCTGCAACTTCGAATGTGATTGACGAGGAAAAAATGGCCATTGTTCTTCAAGAAGTTTGTGGAAGTCAGGAAGGCGATTATTTTTTTCCATTTATGAGTGGTGTTGCTCGTTCGGTCAATTTCTATCCAATTGCACCTGAAAAAGCCGAAGATGGAGTGGTGAACCTTGCTTTTGGTCTTGGAAAAACTATTGTTGATGGTGGCATTTCGCTTCGATTTTCGCCTAAATACCCCAACAAAATTATTCAGCTCAGTACCACCGAAATGGTAATGCGCGATACCCAAAAAGAGTTTTTGGCAATCGACCTTACTAAAGAAACGTTCACTCCAATGGTTGACGATAGTGCGCAATTGGTGCGAATTCGTACCCGCGATGCGGTCGATTTGAAAACATTCCGTCACGCAGCTTCAACCTATGTCTATCAGGATGATCGTATTGTCGACGGAATTCACGATAATGGACTGAAGGTGATTACTTTCAACAAAGTGCTGCAAAACAATATGTTCCCACTGGCCAAAATGGTTGACGAGATTCTGAAAATTGGTGCGCGCGAAATGGGTAAATCGGTTGAAATTGAATTTGCGGTAAATCTGAACCCGGAAACCGGACAGAAAACATTCAATTTGCTTCAGATTAGGCCAATTGTCGATAACAAAGAAAACCTCGATGTGAAAGAGGAAAATGTTCAGAAGCATAATTGTCTGGTGATTTCTAATGCTGCATTGGGCAATGGCGTGTACGAACAAATTCGTGACCTCGTGTATGTAAATCCCGAAACATTCGATGCGTCTAAATCGGAAGAAATAGCGCTTACCATCGACACTATCAACAAGCAAATGGTAGCGAACAAACGCAATTATGTGCTTATCGGCCCCGGTCGATGGGGATCAAGCGATCCATGGCTCGGAATTCCGGTGAAATGGTCGCAGATTAGTGCTGCCAAAGTGATTGTGGAAGCTGGTATGCAGAATTACCAGATTGAACCAAGCCAGGGAACCCATTTCTTCCAGAATTTAACTTCGTTTCGGGTATCCTATTTCACAGTGAATCATTTCATCAATCAAGGCTATTACGATTATTGGTTTCTTAATGAGCAGAAAGCACTTTTCGACGATGGCCTGGTGCGCCATATTCAGTTCCCGACTGTGATGGAAATTTTGGTCGATGGAAAGAAAAACCTCGGCGTCATTTCCATGCCCGGCATGAAATCGGGTGGTATGGAGTAGGGTATCGTTTTTCCAACAACCCAACTCTATCAGCTTGGGCCAAAGGTTCGACTTTCCAGTGTCTGGACTAACAAGGCAGGACTTGGAATCGTTTGATGATAGCGAAATGATGAATAATTGGTGCGATTTTCACTAACTAATACTTTATAAAACAAACTGTCCGCAGGATTACCCCGCAGACAGTCAGGAAATTAATCAAAGAAAGCTGAATTGATGCGAATATGCAATCAATTAGTCGATCACAATCTTAGCTGTTTTCACTATGGTTTCATTTGAAACAGTGATGAAGTAGATGCCAGCTGGACGATTGGTTAAATCGACATCGATTTTAGCATCTTGAACATTGGCAAAACTGAGAATGCTTTTCCCAAATGCATCGCTGATAAGAATATTGCAATTTTGTGCATTTTCGATGCTGAAGATACCTGAAGACGGATTTGGATAAACCAAAATACCCATAGTTTCTAGGTCTTCGATTGCATTGAACACATTAATTGTAATATCTACATTGCAACTGGTTGTATTTCCATCAATGTCTGTAACTGTCCAAGTAACCATTTCGGCTCCGGCAGGGAAATCGACACCAGCAAGAGTTGAGCTTCCATTGAAATTGTTCAGCACACTTTCTATGTTGCAGTTGTCTGAAGTATAAATTGGATCTAAAGAAGAGCCGGAAACAGTGTAATTGGATTGATACTGAAGCAAGTTGTAGGTGAAATTTGCAGGACAAGTAATAGTTGGGGCGATAGTATCTTTGTACGAATAGAAATATACAGGTGTCATGTATCCACCTACATACAAATCGGGGCCACAACCACCATCAATGTTTGCAATTGCTGGTATGGCTAGCAAATATATGTCAACATCTTGTCCATCGGCTTGAAAATTTGTTGATGAAGCGTTGAATACGCCACTGTTGTTGATATACACTTGAATTTTGCCGTAATATTCACCAACCAGCAAATCGAGATCGCTATCACCATCGATGTCGCAGAACAATGGGCTTGAATATGCAAAAACATCAAGAGTTGCACCATCGGCTTCAAAAAGAGGTGTGGATGCAGCAGTAAATGAGCCAGTTCCATCATTTTCGAATACAAGAATGGTACCGGAGTTGTTACCGACATACAAATCAAAATCGCCATCAGCGTCAAGGTCTGCAAATTCAGGACAAGCTATCGATCCAGCATCGATATCAATTCCGCCAGCCTGCAGGTTCACACCTGCCGAGAACACACCTGAGCCGTTGTTTTCAAACACAACTATATTACCGCTGAAGTTTCCAACATACAGATCCATGTCGCCATCTTCGTCGATATCAGCAAACTCCGGCACAGCAAAGCTGCCAGCATCAAGTTCAATACCTGCTGCCATTAAATTAGCTCCTAGTGCAAAATCACCATTGCCATTGTTGTTTAGCGTTGCGATTGTTCCTTCGTATTTTCCAACAAACAAATCGAGGTCGCCATCATTATCGATATCGGCAAAAGCAGGAGCCGAAAACTGTCCAAATGCAAATGGAGTCTCAAATGCTTCTAAGTTGCTGGCATCTGAAAGGACTCCAGAGCCGTTATTCAAATAAACATGAATTTTTCCATAATAATCACCACTAAGAAAATCCATATCGCCATCGTCGTCAACATCTATAAAAGCTGGCGACGAATAAGTGCCGGGGTCAATGTCAACTCCACTTGATTGTAAATTGGCACTTGCAGTAAAGGCTCCAGTTCCATTGTTTGAGTAAACTTTAATCAATCCACTTTGATCACCAACAAATAAGTCTAGATCCCCATCATTATCAAAATCATAAAAAACAGGTTGCGGCAGAGGTGCAAAATTAATATCGATACCTCCATCCTGCATATTGCCTGCTGAAGTGAAAACACCACTGCCGTTGTTTAAGAATACTTTTATTAAACCAGTTTGTTCACCCACGTATAAATCCAAGTCGCCATCGTCGTCCACATCGGCAAACTCGGGAAATGCTAGGGTTCCCACATCGAGGAGAACGCCATCGGCCAACATATCAGGAGCGGAAGTAAACACTCCAGTTCCGTCGTTAATACCAACCTTGATTGTTCCGGCTAGTGTTCCAATATACAAATCCAAATCGCCATCTTCATCTACATCGGCTAGAGTTGGAGATGGCATGTATCCGGTTGAAACAGGAATACCATCAATTTTAATCGGTGAATTTGATGTAAAGATACCTGTCCCATCGTTATAATAGATAGCAGTATTTCCGAAATACTCACCAGCAACAATGTCTATGTCGCCATCACCATCGATGTCGCCAGTGGAAATGGCAGAAAGCAATCCAACCGAGATTGGTAAAGAATAATTCGATGAAAGAGGACCCTCGTTTACGTAGGTTTGTGCACTCAGGTTTGCACTCATGAGCATAAGAGCAATTGCGCTACCAGCAATTTTAACACCAACACTCCTTTGTAGTTTTGAGAGTCTGTTGTAAATGCTTTGCAGTTTGCGTTGCATTTGGTTAAGCTCAATCGATGTTTCTACTCCGGAAGCTTTCAGACCTTCAATTCGCCTAAAGAGACTGAAAAACTTGCGCAGCAATCGATTCCACGATTGTGCTATTCTAAATGAAAGTAGTGGTTTTTTCATTGTGATTTTATTGATTATAGCATACAAAAATAATATATATTTCGATTAAGCTGAAAATTTCATTTTGATTTTAGGTTGTACTTCTGAAAGAAATATTGCATTTCATGGTTTCTTATCTTTTACTCACAATCATCATAATTTTAATATCTTTGAATTGTATTAGAGTCAAAAGCAAATGTAAGTTAATGAATACGGAGAATCCTTTCGAAATTGAATTTAGTCCGCAAATCCCTGAGATTTTGAATTCTTTGGGGATTTCACTTGCACTGAGTACTTACCAGGCTGGTAAGGTTATTTTTATCAGCTCCATTGAAAATAATAGGTTGGTACAGCTACCCAGAACTTTTGCTAGCGCAATGGGAATGGCTGTCGCAGGCAACTTATTAGCTATTGCAACCAAATCGTCTATTGAGGTCCTCAATTACTCTACAGCTGCTGCAGTGGGTTATCCTATGCATCAGGGTGAATACGATGGATTGTTTTTGCCACGATGTACATATCATACAGGATATTTAGCTGCACACGACATGGCATTTATTAAAGATGAAATTTTGGCTATTAACACCATGTTTTCGGCAATATGCAAATTCAGCCATAACAATAGTTTTGATGTTGTTTGGAAACCACCTTTCATTTCTCAAATTGAGCCCGAAGATCGCTGTCATTTAAATGGAATGGCTGTCGAAAATGGCGAAATTCGATATGTAACAGCACTTGGGAACAGCGACAAGTTTCATGGTTGGAGAGACAACAAAATGAATGGCGGAATATTAATGGAATATCCATCGGGAAAAATAATTCTCGACGGTCTTGCAATGCCACATTCGCCGCGCATTTTTGATGATAGACTTTTTGTTCTCAACTCGGCACAAGGAACCCTTTTGCGGGTTGATAGAGCAAGTGGTGATACAAAAATTATTACCAATTTGGGTGCATTTGCCCGAGGGATGGATCGATTTGGAGATTATCTTTTCATTGGAACATCAAAACTTCGTCATAACAATGAGATATTCAGAAATCTCCCTATTGCTGAAACTTCGTTTGCAGGAGTAGTAATAGTTCATCTACCTACAGGAACAATTGCAGGCACAATCAAATATTCAAGCAGTGTTGAAGAAATTTATGATGTAAAAGTACTCGTCAACAAGCGTAAACCTAATATTCTTTCACCGTCTATGGAGATTCAAAAAAGTTCTATTATTGATGGAAATCAGGCTTTTTGGACGAGTGAAGAAAAAAAAGATGAACCCAGCAGCTCCGAAAAGCCCAGCGAAATTCAACTTCAATTGATGAAAAATATTGCACCGGCCGAACTTGAGAAGCTTTTTGGAACCATGATTGGAAAAGACCTTTCGCTTGCCATTAGAAACGGAGAAACAAGCAGCAAGCTCAACTTAGCTGTGGTTTCGCGCAAAGCCAATCCGCTTGGATTGCTTGCATTTGAAGCAAAGCTAAATAAAACAGTCCGTGTTTGGTCGGTATTTGTAAAGACAGAAGAACGGCGCAAAGGAATAGCCACATTGATGTTGAAACATTTACAGGTTCTGCTAAACGAAAACGATATTCAATACTCCGAAGCTGAATTCACAAAAGCCAGTATTAACGAAGAAATCATAAAAAAACTTTTTAGCAAATTCGGCGAGATAAATCTCAGGATTGATTGAAACTAGCATTACCTCATCGCTTCATCGCATTTACGCATCAACGCCTCATCGCCTTATAGCGCCTCATCACATTATTACTTTATTCCTACCTTTGCCAAAATTTCCATCTCATGTCCACTGCGTGTTTCAAAACCATAATTGCCGGTCCCTGCAGTGCCGAGTCAGAGCAACTCTGCCTTTCGGTTGCCGCACAATTGGCCGATAGCGGTTTGGTAGATGTGTTTCGCGCTGGTGTGTGGAAACCCCGTACCCTCAGTGGAATGTACGAAGGTCCCGGAAACGAAGGCCTGAAATATCTGAATGCTGTAAAACAACAATTTGGCTTTTCGGTTGCCACCGAAGCCGCTACTGCCGCACATGCACAAGCTTGTTTGAAAGCAGGAATCGACGTGATTTGGATTGGAGCGCGCACTGTTACCGATCCTTTCAGCGTGCAGGAATTGGCAGAAGCATTGCAGGGAACTTCCATCCGTGTGATGGTAAAAAATCCACTGGTACCCGATTTGCGTTTGTGGACGGGGGCAACAGAACGTCTCCTGAAAAAAGGCGTGAGAGTGGAAGCACTCATTCATCGTGGTTTTTCGGTTTATGAACAAAGCGTTTACCGCAACGAGCCGCTTTGGGCGCTGATGTCGGAAATGAAACGTCAGTTTCCCGAACTCCAAATGATTGCTGACCCCAGTCATATGGCCGGCAAAGCTGCCTATGTTGGTACATTGGCACAGCAAGCACTCGAAATGGAAGCCGATGGTTTGATGGTGGAAGTTCATACCGAACCGCTCAATGCATTGTCGGATGCAGCACAGCAAATTGTTCCCGCGCAGTTTTTGACTATATTGAAACAACTTTGTGCCCGCGAAGGCGCAGTCATTCCCGATATGAGTATCGAAGAACTGCGTAGCGAAATTGATGAAGCCGACGAAAAATTGTTGAAAATTCTTGCCCAACGCGCATCGATTGTGAAGCGAATGGGGCAGAGCAAACGCAATGCTGGGATGACTATCATGCAAACCAGTCGTTGGCAAAATGTGGTTGAATCGCGTCTGCAAAAAGCCAATCACCTGGGACTCGATAGCAATTTTGTGGAGGAATTGTTGAAAGTAATTCACGACGAATCGTTGCGTATTCAGCTCGAAATTATGAATTTATCTGCTCCGGCAGACAAAGATAAAATCCAGACCAGTGAGTAATATTCTGTTTCTTGTTAAAGAACGAATAAAGCATTTTTTTTCGGCATCGGGTCCGAAGAAAGTTCACAGTCCGTGGTTGTACTCGCTTTACCGAGCCATTAAAGATCAGAATACTTTGTCGTGCGACAAGAAAATGATTATTCGCAACCGACGTCGGCAACTAGCGGGCAACAAATCTGCTTTGGAATTCGACGATCCGGGTTCGCGTGGTGGACGAGTTCAATCGACTGTTAAAGAAGTTTTTAGTCGCACATCCAAGCCATGCAGGCAGGCGGTGGCAATTGCTGAAGTAGCAGCATATGTCAATGAAGGAAGTATTCTTGAATTGGGAACAGCTTTTGGAACAACCACCATGGCCATTCGTTTTGCCAATGCCAACAGGAAGATTATTACCGTTGAAGGCGTTGCCGAAATTGCAGCTTACTCAAAAGAAACACTAAGCTTTGACAGCAATACAGAAATAATCATCGGTCGCTTTGCCGATGTTGTTCCCGAACTCGCGAAAAGCGGCGAAAAGTTTGGGATGGTATTTATTGATGGTCATCACAGTCGCAGACCAACGCTCGATTATCTCGAAATGTTGCAGCCGGCATTGGCTGAAAAAGCTTTGGTGGTTATTGATGATATTTACTATTCAAAAGATATGTTTCAATGCTGGCAGGAACTTAAGAGTCATGCTGATTTTCAGGTGAAACTTGACTTTTTTTATTTTGGTCTGTTGGTTCGCAATCCCGATTTGTCGCCCGAAGTTCTGAAGTTAAGGATTTAAGTATCTGCCTTTTTCTTTCAATACTGTTTTTTATTGCTAACCGCGAATATTCTGAAGGTTGAACTAGGCTTTGGCGTTTTTATGCAGAAATAAACAGATAGATATTGATATATAGCATTACAAAGATTTATGTTTGTGATTGTTCAAGCTTAAACAATCAAAATTCTTCTTAGCTTTGTACAAAATAATATCAGAATGGAAATTATAAGGCTGGAAAATATCAGCCGGCATTATACAGTCGGAACAGTACTCGTGAAAGCTCTCAACAGTGTGTCGTTTACAGTAATGAAAGGTGAATATCTGGCACTCATGGGGCCTTCCGGTTCGGGAAAATCGACTTTGATGAATTTGCTTGGATGTCTCGATACGCCGACAGGTGGCTCATACATTCTCAATAATCAGGATGTAAGCGAACTCGACGACAACCGCCTTGCTGAAATCCGCAACAAGGAGATTGGGTTTGTTTTTCAAACGTTTAATCTTTTACCACGTTATACTGCTCTCGATAATGTTGCATTGCCACTCATTTATGCCGGCTATCGCAAAGACGAAAGAATTCAAATAGCCGAAAAAGCGCTTACCGATGTCGGTCTTAGCGACCGTATGACCCACAAACCCAACGAACTTTCAGGTGGTCAACGTCAGAGGGTGGCAGTTGCACGGGCATTGGTAAACAATCCTTCAATTATCTTGGCTGATGAACCAACCGGAAATCTCGACACACGTACTTCGGTTGAAATCATGGGGCTTTTCGACGAGTTGCACCGCAAAGGAAATACCATAATTGTTGTTACCCACGAAGAAGATATTGCCCGTTATGCTCATCGGATTATTCGATTGCGCGACGGCTTGATAGAAACCGATGAAGTAAATCAGAATATTACCCGTTATCAGGAAATTCTGGACACATTGCAAGACGTTGAATAAAATCATGAAAATGCAATCATGAGTAAAGACTGGAAAATTTATACACGAAAAGGCGATAGCGGAACTACGGCACTCATTGGTGGTAAAATTGTTTCTAAAAGCTATATACGTGTCGAATCGTATGGACTTGTTGATGAATTAAATTCGTTTGTTGGCCATTTATACGATCAGGTTGAGGATTCAGAAAACAAAGTATTTCTTTTTGGTATTTTAAATAAACTTTTTTTGATTGAATCGCATCTTGCGGTTGATCCTGAAGCAGCAGACAAAAAGTTTTTTCCCGATATCATAGCCTCTGATACCAGGACTGTTGAACTCGAAATAGATCGGTTAAACGTAAATTTGCCCGAACTAACACATTTTATTCTTCCTGCCGGAAACAAACTGGCTAGTTTGGCGCATATTTGCCGTACCGTTTGCCGCAGAGCAGAGCGCAATATTTTGCGACTTCACGAAACCGAACCTGTCGATGTCGAAATTCTCAAATACATCAACCGCCTGAGTGATTATTTTTTTGTGCTGGCCAGAAAGCTTTCCCATATCTATGGTGCAGAAGATGTGCCGTGGATAGCTTCTCCTGATAGAGAATAACTATTCGCTGATACCGGAGTGGTAAATCCGGGTTTCTGTTGATTTGGTAAAGATAAATATCTCCGGAATGCCGACCGTAACAGATCTGAGAAGTTCGGTTTGTTCAGGCCCGATATGCATGAAAACCATGTTTGCCGGAGCTATCTGTGTATTCACTATATGCATCCCTTCCTGTCTTATGAACATCTTATCAAAGAAAGCAATATCAATGGCGGTATTTTTAATATTGTACAGGAGGTAATCGTCCGGGTCAACCGAAGTATTGTCGCCAGAATGAAAAAGGGCAAAACCTTCGGAATGGATTATGAATCCTATGTTTTCTACGTCCTCATGAATATTGATAAGCTCTCCTGTAATGCTGTCGGCGATCATAAATTTACCATGTGAAAATTTCATAACACGAATGGCTGTATTGTTGATCGATAACAAGGTATCCGGGCTCTTCCCGGGATCGATGGAGATGATTCTGGATGCAACGGAATTGTAGCCTGTTTGTTGCTGTAGTAATTCATTGACCTGTCGGGGACAAATAAGACTGGTCTTTATGTTGTTTTTTAAGAAAGTGATAACCATTGGTGCGCTGAAATGGTCTGCATGTCGGTGTGAGATCAACACCAGGTTGATATTGTCGAAAGGTGAAATTCCGTTCAGCATCAGTTTGCAAATGGAATCAGAGGGTTGTTCACACCAATTCCCGTCAATGTTTCCAAACAGGGCATCGATCAGAATTTTGTTCTTCCCGGTATCAATCAGAAATCCGTCGTTGGCAATGTAGGTGATACTGCAGTGCTTTTCGACGGGAAATTCGTCAGAAATTCTTACCTGAGGAACAAGAAGGGGCAAAAACAAGATCAGATATATTTTTTTCATGCTACAGGTTTTTGAAACGGGTAATTATTGCATTATATTGGATTGTATCCAGTTGATGATCAGGTTGTCTATTCTGATGAGTTGTTTGGTGGTGTTGCTGACGGGTGCGTGACCGCAGTCGGGAAGAACCGCAATCCAATATTGTTCATTATTATTAAGGGTCATGTAGTGTTCAATGTTGATGATGCTGGCTTGCGTGGGTACCACAATATCGTTTTCGCCGAAAATGGCGAGCCACTTCTTGTTGAAGTGCTCCAATTCGTCCAGATAATTGTAACCTAGCGAATTCCATGTCGGCAGAACCATATCAAAATCGGAAAGACTATCCATTTCTTCCTTTGTATAGGGGAGAATTTCATTGTTGTAGATGTTTCTCAATTCAAAAATTCTTTCGTTCACTTTTTGGTGTTTTTCCGGATCATTGCTTGCCCAGGCTCTTATAGATTGTTCATGCAGACTAAATATTTCAGCAAATGCGGTATCGTTTAGATTAAATGAATCAAGCCACCCTTTCTGGGCATATATACGGTCGTCGACAGCACTGACAACTGTACCGGCATAGCTAATAACAAAACTGAATACCGGGTATCTTGATGCTGCAAGCACCGCAATTCTACCGCCTTCACTCCCTCCTGCTATTCCGATTTTATCAGGATCAATTCTGTCGTGACCAGCGAGAAACATGGCGCAGTTTCCTGCGTCGGTAATATAATTTTCGTAGGTCGTTTCGCGGAAAATCCCCCCGGACTCTCCGGTACCGCGCTTGTCGTGGACAAATGCTGCAATGCCACAATGAGCGAGTATCGGAGCCAGCCAGTCCGGTAGAGAACGGATACGTTGGGGGTTATTTCCTCCGCCATTGGTGATAATAATCAGTGGACATTTACTGTTGCCTTCCGGCAGATAAAGCCATCCGTTGATGAAAATGTCGCCGCTGGGAACAACAATATGTTCAACGGAGAATGTGCTGTCGGGGACATCTCCTTCTTTTTCGTCAATTCTGCTGAGCGGACCCGATTGATTAGGACGGAAGCCTTCGAGACAAACCGGCTTTTTAAGAAGACAGTCCAACTGCTCTGATGTATAGCGGTGCTGCGTAGTATCGGTTTGTGGTACGCATGCCGGGCCGCTTGCAGATAAAACCAGCATCAGAACGAGTGAAACGATAAATGCAGATACTTTCATTAATACAGAATGGTTATTTACTGTAGCTTAAACTTCACCGGCAAAGTCATTTTTACCGATACAGTTTTCCCATCTTGTTCGCCAGGCGTCCATTTTGGCATGAGGCCTACTACTCGGAGTGCTTCAGCGTCAAGCTCTGACGAAACCGATTGAATTACGCTTGGGTTGGTCACTTTTCCACTTTTGTCAACAACAAAATCTACATAAACAGTTCCCTGAACTCCATTTTCGCGGGCCACTGCGGGATATTTTACCGTTTTCGAAAAAAACTGCCCCATGGCTTCCTGTCCGCCCGGATATTCGGGAGCTTTTTCTACTTTATCGAAAACTTCGGAATTGTTATCCGATACATCGCTTGTAGTGACTGTCTTTGAGGTTGTTGAATCGTCGTTTTTGCTTTTGTCGTCAGTCGATTTCGACTGACAACCCACCAGCCAGATTGCCAGTAATGCTGTTGGTAATGCTATAAGCCAGCGGAGGCTTATTAATCGGAAAGTTTTGTTTTGTTTCATCATGATTATTCGTTTTTTGATTATGGATTTCGAAAACTGATTTACGGGAAGCCCCGAAGTGTTGCCCATGGTAATGTTGAGCAGTAATTGCATATAGTTTTGTGTGTTTACACCCCGACGCAAAACAGCTCGGTCGGCCTGATATTCGTGAATATGAGTTAATTCGCGTTCGAGTAGCCAGAAGAGTGGGTGAGCCCAAAATAGAAGTCGTGCCAACCGAACGAAAACAATATCGGCTGAATGCCACAAACGTGCGTGCTGTTCTTCATGCAGAACTATTTCGTTTTGCGACATGTCTTTTGGAATAAACAGCAATCTGAAAAACGAAAATGCTTGTTTGTTTTCATCGAGCGAAACAACTATGTTGCTTCCTATGTGGTTTGTTGGATGCTTCAGATATAGGAAAGCAATTCGGATAATGCTGAAAATAAATTGGAACAGAAAAATGCCTGAAACACTCGTGAAGACAACTCTTAGTAAGATGTAAAAATCTAAAATCGACGAAGCTGTACCCGTATTGGGGTCAACAATCAACTCGGGTAAAATGAGTGCCGCAATTGTAGAAGAAGTTGTTGTTATAGCTTGAAAATTTAAGAAAGGAACTGTCAAAGAAGCAGCAAAACTCAGCAGCAACCAACTTCGCGATGCCGATATCGAAATACGGCTTCGCAATATCAGCCAATATATGCCGCCCAAAATCAACAGCACTACATAAGATTTTAATAGGTAAGTCTCGGCACTCATGATTGTTTCTTTTGGTTTATTTCGTCATTGATGAGTTGCTGAATTTCTTCCAGCTCTCCAAGACTGAGATTGTTTTTCGAAGTGAAGAACGAAACCAGATTTCCTAAAGAGCCTTCAAAATGTCTTCGGATCAAATTTCGGGTGCAGTATTCGGAATATTCTGCTTTAGAAATCAATGGAAAATACTTGTGTGTATTTCCATAGGTTTTATGCGCTACAATTTCTTTTTTTTCCAGAATCCGGATAATTGTGGAAATGGTTGTATAGGCTGGTCTTGGTTCTTCCATGCGTTCAACTATTTCTTTCACAAAGGCTTCTTCTAATTCCCATAGGTGTTCCATTACCTGTTCTTCTGCTTTTGTTAGTTCCTTATTCATATTTTGGTTTTGATGAA
Source organism: Bacteroidetes bacterium HGW-Bacteroidetes-6 (assembly GCA_002842495.1). Classification (GTDB taxonomy): domain Bacteria; phylum Bacteroidota; class Bacteroidia; order Bacteroidales; family DTU049; genus GWF2-43-63. Next base: position 70,775 of record PHDB01000022.1, on the reverse strand, counting down.
ACAAATGTAACTAAAACATTAGTTGCGCAACTAATCAATTAGTTGGTGGTGGATTTCAGTCAGTTTACGGTATTTTCAGAGGAGATGGCTATTGGCTGGAGAATGAATTAGTATGGTGCTAGAGCTGAAACCGGACTCAGTGACCTTCGATTGTTAAATTAATTAAAGAATTCTGAATAAAACTTACAATCGAGGCGTACTTTTTTTTACTTTTGACCGTTAATGCATTCAAATTGTAGCAATCTCGTTTATGAAAAAAATATTTTTGTTATTGGTTCTCAATCTGGTTTCGGTATTTGCTTTTTCGCAAGCGCCTAAATATTCCAATGAATTTTTGGCTATTGGTGTTGGTGCCCGTGCATTGGGGATGTCGAACAGTGTTATAGCCTCGGTGGGCGATGGTTCGGCTGGCTATTGGAATCCGGCAGGATTGGTGCTTACACCAGCCGAAAGGCAATTGTTTTTGATGCACTCGGAGTATTTTGCAGGCATAGCCAAATACGATAACATATCTCTCGCAGCTGTAACCAGCGATTCATCGGCCATAGGATTTTCGTACATTCGTTTTGGGGTTGATGATATTCCCAATACAACAGACCTGATTGATGCTCAGGGTAATATTGATTACGACAGGATTACCACTTTTAGCGCTGTTGATAATGCTTTTATTGTTAGCTACTCACGAAAAATGCCATTGAAAGGCTTACTCATTGGCGGAAATGTAAAAATTATTCGTCGTAAAGTAGGTGATTTTGGTGGAAGCTGGGGCTTTGGTCTCGATGCTGGGGCGCAATACACAACGAAAGACTGGAAATTTGGAGCTGTTTTGCGTGATGTGACTTCAACTTTCAATGCTTGGTCGTTTACGCTCGACGATCGTACCCGCGAAATATTTACACTTACCGGCAACGAAATTCCTGAGAATAGTCTTGAACTTACATTGCCAAGATTGTTGTTGGGCGCAGGTCGTACATTCACAATATCAAAAAGTTTCAACATTTATCCCGAAGTTGGTCTCGATGTTACTTTTGATGGGAAACGCAATGTGCTTATAAAATCTGATCCAATAAGCGTTGATCCACATTTTGGTTTTGAACTTGGCTACAAGAGTTTCGCCTATTTGCGTGGCGGAATTGGTAATATTCAGCAAGAAACCAATTTTGATGGAAAAAAAGTGACAACTCTTCAACCCAATATGGGTATCGGCATCAATATTAAAAATATCCTTTCAATCGATTACGCAATGACCGATTTGGGCGATGTGAGTGTTGCACTGTATTCGCATGTGTTTTCGCTTAAGTTGAATATCAATCATATAGTAAATAATGCAAGTTTGTAATTGCCTATGAGGAACATATGCCGTTTTTTGCCATTGATTCTATCCCTGTTCGTGTGGGGAAATGGTTCTGCTCAAACCTATGGAAATGAGTGGATCAATTTTTCACAACAGTACTATCGTTTTCCTGTTTCGCAGGATGGTGTTTATCGAATTTCGTACGCTACACTGGTTGCTTCAGGAATTCCACTTTCATCAATCGATCCGCGGCGCATTCAAATTTTTGCCAAAGGTGAGGAACAGTATATTTACATTAATGGGGAAAGCGATGGTGTTTTTGGGACAAGCGATTATATCGAGTTTTATGCGGAACACAATAATGGTTGGTTTGATACATGTATGTATGCAAATAATACCGATCAACCCAATCCCGAACTGAGTCTTTTTAACGATACACTGGTGTATTTTTTAACATGGAATTCATCTATTACAAACAGACGACTTACACCCGAGACCGATAAGAATTTCACAGGCTATACTGCCGAGACCTATTTCTGGTATACTGCGAGAATGAATTATTATTCAACGTATTTTGCAGGAGAGACCGACGACTATGGAGTTACTGTTCCCGAATATTCTAACACAGAAGGTTGGTTTGATAGGGCATTCGATCCTAATGATACCTGGGATCCGGGACCCTATACTCGTAGCGTTTATACTTATAGTCCTTACAATGCAGGGCCACCCGCAAAGCTGGAGATGCATCTTGTTGGCGCTTCCGATTATGCAGGGCTTTCTCCGGATCACCATGTTTTAATGACTGGAGCAGGTCTCAATTTCGACACAACTTTCAATGGCTATATTCCGCTTCATCTGTCATTTAGTGTAAATCCATCGCAACTTACTTCTTCGGGAACACAGTTTGTTTTTACTATGCCCAACGATTTGGGGAGCAATGCCGACCGAGTTGCTCTAAGCTATATCGATATTGAATATCCTCACTCTATCGATTTGGGAAATGCGACGTCTATTTCGTTTGAAGCCAACGATGGAGCGGTATTGAAAGCGTATTTTACATTATCAAATCTGGGTTCGCCCGTAACCGACAGTGTGTTGGTTTATGACAATACCAATCACAAACGAATTCTTACTTTGCGTTCGGGAACTTCTGTTCGTTTTCTGGTCCCCAATACTGGTACTCAGAAAAAATGTTTTCTTGTGTCGGAAAGCTCGGTAAAAGCAGTCACGACATTACGTCCGGTGAACTAAGATGTTGCGAATCTTGCGAAATTTATCGATTATAGTGACCCAGTTTATGATGATGTGGATTATATAATTGTAACTCACAAAACATTGATTCAGAAAGCAAACGATTATGCTGCATATCGCGAAGCAACTGGATACAATGTTGTTGTGGCCGATGTTGATATGCTCTATGACCAATTTAGCTACGGAATCAATAAACATCCTATGGGAATCAGGCATTTTGCAAACTATGCTCTTGGCGAATTTGCCGATACAATTCATGGATTGTTTTTAATGGGGAAAGGCTACCGTGCTGGCGATAGTCCGTATAATTACAGGTTCAGTACAACATACAACACTCTAACCTTGGTGCCATCGTTTGGGAATCCGCCTTCCGATATAATGTTTACGGCCGGATTGAGTGATGGAACAATTATGCCGGCTATTCCAACCGGGCGTCTGGCGGCACGTGTTTCAAACGATATTTCAATATATCTAACCAAAATACAGGATTTTGAGTATGAACAAAATCAACCGTACGATCCTTCTGATCCACTTGCAAAAGCTTGGATGAAGAAAGTACTGCATTTTGCCGGAGGGTCAACTTATTCGGAAGCTCAATATCTACTTAGCTTTCTGGATAATTATGCCGACACCTTGATGGGCCCTTATTTTGGGGCAGATGTTACTACATTTACAAAAACATCTTCGGCTCCTATTCAGCAGAATACCAGTGACGAATTGAAAGATTTGATCAACAATGGTGTTGCTATTCTTAATTTCTTTGGACATGGAGCGGGTATTGGGTTCGATATCAGTATCGACAATCCGGCCGATTACAGCAACTACCAACGCTATCCGTTTCTGATTGCCAATTCGTGTTTTGCTGGCGATTTGTATCAACCAACCGTGAGTTCATCGGAAGCATTTGTACTGATTGAGAATAAGGGAACTATTGGTTATATTGGTTCAATTACCAAATCGTTGGCTCCTTCACTCAATTCGTATAGTTCGGAACTAGTGGGAAGAATAGCACGCAGAAATTATAATGAACGGATAGGGTATATTATTCAGCAAACAATTAAAACGGTTCAATATACGGGGATGGATAATTCGTTGCGTGAAGTGTTGCTAGAAATGACACTTCATGGTGACCCTGTTCTTCGATTGGGTGGTTTTCCTCAACCCGATTTTGTGATTTTGGCTGGGAGTATTTATTTCGACCCGATTAATGTTACAAATGAACTGGACTCTTTTGACGTAAAAGTGATTACTTCAAATATAGGTATGGCCGTATCCGATTCTGTTGTATTAGAGCTTTCAAGAACTTTTCCCAATCAGTCAACCGAAATATATCAGAAGTATATTCCCTCTCCATGCTTTGCCGATACTATCGTGTTCACTCTTCCGGTTGAACCACTAAATGGGGTTGGTCTCAATACTTTTACAGCTACCATCGATGCATTTGATGCCGTTTCCGAGACCGTTGAAACCAATAATATTTCCAGTGCGACTTTGTTTATTATTTCAAACGACGTAAATCCGGTGTATCCTTATGAATATGCTGTGATTCCGGATACTTTTGTTACGTTGGTTGCAAGTACAGGTTATGCCATGGCTGCAATGGGAACATACATTTTTCAAATCGATACAACTGATGCTTTCAATAGCCCGTTTATGCAACAAAGTTTGCCTATAGTGCAAACAGGCGGAATAGTTGAATGGGCCTTGCCTTACTCAATGCTTACCTTACCTGATTCAACTGTTTATTTCTGGCGAGTAAGCTCAACAGCTACCAGCAACTGGCGTGAAAGTTCATTTCAATACATTACCGGAAAACGTGGTTGGGGTCAGGCACATTTTTTTCAGTATAAAAACGACAACTTTCAGTATGTGAGTTATAATAAGCCTTCCCGTATTCTGGAATTTATCAATAGTATTGTAAGCATCAGCGTACAAACGGGATACTACCCTTATATTCAGTGGTCCGAAGAATGGTATAAAATTGATAATATTCTAAAAGGTCAGTGGTCGTGTACCAACTACAATGGTGATGGGATGAAGTTTGCCGTTTTTGATACACTTAGTATAGCCCCATGGATGAATGCAGATCCTGATGGTGATGGCTATGGTCCATCCTATGCATTAAATTGCAGAACTTACGCTTATTACGACTTTGATTTTTTCACCAATGGAGAGCCCTGGTTCACGCGAATGACTGATTTTATTGATTCAATTCCTGATGGTTATTATGTTTTGGCTTTTAGCCATCGAAATCACAACGCAGAGAATTATCCTGAGGCTTTGTATCAGGCTTTCGAAAGTATTGGATCCAATCTTATACGTACTGTGCCGAATAATATGCCCTATATTATTTTTGGACGCAAAGGGCAACCCATGTTGGCTGATGAAAGGGTTGGTGCAAACATCAATAGTATCATTAGTGCTCAGTATCCTATTACAACGAATTGGCGCGAAGGGTATATGGAATCGACTGTTGTTGGACCTGCATCGGAGTGGGGAAGTTTGCATTGGCGTGTAAAGAGTTATGAACCTGGGTTGTGGACCGATTCTGTGAGACTCGATGTTGTTGGTATTAAAGCCGATGGCTCTGCCGATACTGTAATTAGTGATTTGCCACCGGTAATCGATTCGCTTGATATTCTTAATTTGTCTTCGCGAATCGATGCGTCGGTTTATCCGTATCTGAAACTACACCTTCGCGTTAGCGACGACAGTTTGCGCACACCCGCCCAACTCGAGCGCTGGCAGGTTCTGTATGAGCCCATTCCTGAAACGGCTATCGATCCTGTTTCGTATTATACATTTTACAATGATACTGTTCAGGAAGGTGAAACAGTGCGTTTTGCCATTGCAACACGAAATGTAGGACCAGTTGATTTTCCCGATAGCCTTTCGGTGGCATACTGGCTTATCGATAACGACAGAAATATTCATCAATTAGCCCGAAAAAAACTGCGGTTGCATCCGGTTGGCGATGTGATTGTTGATTCGGTGGCATTTTCGACTCAAGGCTATGCCGGAATCAATAGTATTTGGGTTGAATTCAATCCGGTTGATACGGCTACAGGTTTGTACGACCAGCTTGAGCAATACCACTTCAACAATATAGCTGAAATTAGATTTTTAGTAGATAAGGATCGAATCAATCCAATGCTTGATGTAACTTTCGATGGCGTTCATATTCTTGATGGCGACATTGTGAGTGCCAACCCCAATATTGAAGTATTGCTTAAAGATGAAAACCGCTATTTGATGCTGGATGACACCACTGCATTTAGGGTCTATTTGCAACGCCCAGGAGCCACAGAACTCGAACGGATTTATTTCAATGTAGGTAGTACCGAACAAATGCATTTTTATCCAGCTTCGTCGACACAAAATAATACAGCGCGAATTGAATATCCGGCTTCGAATTTATCCGACGGAAAATATATGCTCATGGTTCAGGCGCGTGACAAGACCGGCAATGAAAGTGGAAGTATTGACTATCAGATAAATTTTGAGGTCATCAATACACCAGCTATTACTGATGTTCTCAACTGGCCCAATCCCTTCAGCACCCAAACCCATTTTGTGTTTACACTTACAGGATCCGAAGTACCCGACTATTTTAAAATTCAAATTATGACCATCACTGGAAAGGTGGTTCGCGAAATCGATAAATCAGAGCTTGGTCCAATCCATATTGGGCGCAACATTACCGAATATGCGTGGGATGGTCACGACGAATATGGCGATCAGTTGGCCAATGGGGTTTATCTCTATCGTGTTATTGTGAAACTTAATGGTGAACAGATGGATAAAATTAAGACCAGTGCAGGACAGTATTTCACAAAGGAATTTGGCAAGATGATGCTGATACGATAAAGAATTTGTGCTGTAGAGACAGAGTATTGCATTGTCTAAGTAAATTTTATTAGAGCAGTCTTATTTTTCAGTAGTTTAATATTTTTGTAGTGGAGATGGCTTTTACAATTGGAAACTTAAATGGTTCTGCTATTTATCTATTGTGTGTGGACTGTTGAAATTCTAAAGCTGATAAGGGCCATAGTGAAAGGCTCCCTGAAAACATTGCTGTTGGTATATTTTGTGTGAAAATTATTCCCAAGTATATATATTATAAGGTATTAGAAATGTTTAAAAATAGATGAAAAAGACTATCTAAAATAATTTTTCAGAAAGTGTTGGTTATTTAAAATAAACTATCTACCTTTGCAGTCCCAAAAAATTAGGGGTAAAACATTGTAAACAAAACGTTACAGTATGCCGACAATACAACAATTGGTTCGTAAAGGACGCAAGGAGCTTGTGTACAAGAGCAAGAGTCCAGCATTGACATCGTGTCCGCAACGTCGAGGAGTGTGTACCAGGGTTTATACCACCACACCCAAAAAGCCGAATTCGGCTATGCGCAAGGTAGCCAGGGTTAGGCTTACCAATGGATTCGAAGTTACTGCCTATATTCCTGGTGAAGGTCATAATCTGCAGGAACATAGCATTGTGTTGGTTCGCGGGGGAAGAGTTAAAGATCTTCCTGGTGTTCGCTATCACATTGTACGCGGAGCCCTCGATACCGCAGGAGTGGAAGGCCGTCTCCAACGCCGTTCGAAATATGGTGCTAAACGACCCAAGAAAAAAGCTTAATTTTCATAATAATATCGCGACGATATGAGAAAAGCAAAACCAAAAAAGAGAATTATTCTTCCTGATCCCAAATTCGGTGACCAATTGGTGACAAAATTTGTGAACAATCTCATGTATAGTGGGAAAAAGAACAGTTCTTACAAGATTTTTTATGATGCAATCGATCAAGTAGCCGAAAAAACCAAAGAAGACGGACTCGAAGTGTTCAAAAAGGCACTTGAAAATGTTACACCTTCGGTTGAAGTACGTAGCCGCCGCATTGGTGGTGCCACTTTTCAGATTCCTTCAGAAATCAGAGCCGAACGTAAAAGTAGTATCGGTATGAAGCACCTTATCGGCTTCGCTCGTAAACGTCATGAAAAATCAATGGCCTCAAAACTGGCTGGCGAAATCATGGCTGCTTACAAAGAAGAAGGTTCGGCTTTCAAACGTAAAGAAGATATTCACCGCATGGCAGAAGCCAACAAGGCTTTTTCGCATTTCAGATTCTAAGGAACACCGTGGCTGAATTGACTCATATAAGGAACATTGGCATTATGGCTCATATCGACGCCGGTAAGACGACGACGACAGAACGCATTTTGTATTATTCCGGAGTCAATTACGAAATTGGGGAAGTGGATGACGGTACTGCTACCATGGATTGGATGATTCAGGAACAGGAACGTGGAATTACTATTACTTCAGCTGCCACAACTGTTTATTGGGTTTCGAACGATCAGAAATATCAGGTAAATATCATTGACACTCCGGGGCATGTCGATTTCACTGTAGAAGTGGAGCGATCGCTTCGCGTTCTCGATGGTGCTGTAGCAGTATTTTGTGCTGTTGGTGCCGTTCAGCCGCAAAGCGAAACCGTTTGGCGTCAGGCCAACAAATATAAAGTGCCTCGCATTTGCTATGTGAATAAGATGGATCGTCAGGGTGCCGATTTTTTCAGGGTTGTTACACAGATTGCTGAAAAGCTGGGTGGTAATCCTATCCCTGTACAAGTGCCTATTATTGAGGAAGATGAGTTTACCGGTCTGGTTGATTTGATTGAAAACAAAGCTTATGTTTGGGATCAGGAAAGTTTGGGTAAAGAATATTCCGAAATTCCTGTACCGGAACATATGCTTAAAATAGTGGAGGAATACAGGCTGAAACTGATAGAAGGTGCCGCTGAAGAAAATCCGGAACTCTTCGAAAAGTATATTGAAAATCCGGATTCTATCTCCGAAAGCGAAATCCTAAACCAGTTACGTAAAGCCACGCTCGAAAGCAGGGCTTTTCCTGTTTTCTGCGGTTCTTCTTTCCACAACATGGGAGTTCAGAAGCTTATTGATGGGATTGTCCAATACTTGCCTTCGCCACTAGATATTGCTCCTGTTGTAGGAGTCAACCCGAAAAACGACGAAAAAGAAAATCGTCATTGTACAACCGAAGGAAAACTTTGCGCTTTGGTATTTAAAATTGTCAACGATTCCTATGTGGGTCGTTTGGCATTTACCCGTGTTTATAGTGGTTCGCTTCAGAGTGGAATGATGGTGTACAATAGTTCTACTGAACAGAAAGAACGGGTTTCGCGTCTTATTCGCATGCATTCAAACAAACAGAATGCTGTCGATACTCTCGAAGCTGGCGACATCGGAGCAATTATTGGATTGCGGAATGTGAAAACGGGCGATACTTTGTGCGACGAGCGCAATCCGTTGATGCTCGAAACCATGCAGTTTCCCGAACCTGTCGTAAGTATCGCTATTGAACCTAAAACTCAAAACGACCTTGATAAATTAGGTTCGAGCCTGCAAAAACTGGCTGAAGAAGATCCTACTTTCACTGTTCGTGCTGATGACGAAACCGGTCAGACTATTATTAGTGGTATGGGCGAACTTCATCTCGATATTATTGTAGATCGTTTGCGTCGTGAGTCGAAAGTTGAATGTACACTAGGAAAGCCGCAGGTTGCATATCGCGAAGCTGTTGCGGGTACTATCATTCATCGCGAATCGTATCGCAAGCAAAGTGGCGGACGTGGAAAATTTGCCGAAATCGAAATCAAAGTTTCCCCTGCTCCTGTGAATGCAAAGGGGCTGCAGTTTGTTAATAATGTTCGTCAGGGCATATTGTCGAAAGAACATGCAGCTGCAGTTGAGAAAGGAATTAAATCAGCAATGGAAACAGGTGTCATGGCTGGTTATCCTGTTTTTTGTGCAAAGGTTGAGTTGCTGGATGCAGTTACCCACGAAGCCGATAGCGATACACTGGCTTTTGAAATTTGTGGCAACATTGCTTTCAAAGAAGCTTCTAGGAAAATAAAAAACAACCTGCTCGAACCTATCATGAAACTCGAAGTGGTAACTCCCGAGGAGTATGTTGGCGACGTTACAGGCGATATTAATCGTCGCAGAGGCGAAATTACCGGAATTGAAAATGTGATGAATGCAAGTGCAGTTAAAGCAGTTATTCCTCTCGGAGAAACATTTGGTTACGTGACAACATTGCGTAGTCTTACTTCGGGCAGGGCTACGTCGAGCATGGAATTTTCGCATTACAATATAACACCTCCTGAGCTAGCCCAGGATATTATTTTCAGGATGAAGGGCATCAAGGTGTCATTTTAAAAAGAAATTGTCAAACAAAAAGTACAATACCGTGAGTCAAAAAATCAGAATCAAGCTTAAATCGTACGATCACTACTTAGTGGATAAATCTGCTGAGAAGATTGTTAAGATTGTGAAAGCTACCAATGCTGTTGTGAACGGACCTATTCCGCTTCCAACCGACAAGAAGTTTTTCACCGTAAACCGATCGACATTTGTAAACAAAAAAGCCCGCGAACAATTCCAGCTTTTTACCTACAAGCGTCTTATCGATATTTACTACAATCAGCAATCGAAGACCATCGATGAGTTGATGAAACTCGAATTGCCACGTGGTGTGGAAATCGAGATCAAAGTGTAATTACTAAAACAAGATAACATGTCAGGTTTAATTGGAAAAAAAATCGGTATGACCAGCTTTCACGATGCCTCTGGAAAGATAATTCCATGCACAGTTATTGAAGCAGGTCCTTGCGTCGTGACTCAGGTCAAGACCAAGCAAACTGACGGTTATGATGCCATACAGCTTGCTTACGACGACAAGAAAGAAAAAAGAACATCGAAAGCTATGAAAGGCCATTTTGAGAAGGCCGGCACATCACCTAAACGTATTTTGCGCGAATTTTCTCGTTTTGAGGAAGGTCACCAGAAATCGTTGGGCGACTTTGTTACAGTTGATGTTTTTATTGAAGGTGAATTCATTGATGTTGTAGGAACTTCAAAAGGAAAAGGTTTTCAGGGTGTTGTAAAACGTCATGGCTTCCGGGGTGTGAATGACGCGACTCACGGTCAGCACAACCGCGGACGTGCACCAGGTTCTATTGGAGCATCATCTTATCCCAGTCGTGTGTTTAAAGGTATGCGCATGGCAGGTCACGATGGATCGCAGCGGGTTAAAATGATTAACCTCCAGATTGTAAAAATAATGCCGGAAAAGAATCTTATTCTTATTAAAGGTTCGGTTGCCGGCGCTAATGGTTCATACGTAATTTTAGAAAGATGGAAGTAAAAGTATATAACACCAGTGGCAAAGCCAGCAGTAAAACGGCTGTTTTGAATGACGAAATTTTCGCCATCACGCCCAACGATCATGCCATCTATCTTGATGTGAAAAGGATATTGGCCGACCAGCGTCAAGGAACCCACGATAGCAGGGAGCGTAGCGACCTGAGTGGAAGTACACGTAAACTATTCCGCCAGAAGGGAACCGGTGGAGCCCGTCGTGGCGACGTTAAATCGCCATTACTTCATGGTGGAGCTCGTGCTTTTGGTCCTCACCCACGCGACTATGGTTTTAAAGTAAATAAGAAAGTGAAAGTTCTTGCCCGCAAGAGTGCTCTTTCTTACAAAGTTGTTGAAGATGCTATCAAAGTTATTGAAGGCGTTGAAATGGAACAACCTAAGACTAAAAATTTCATCGAAATTCTGAAAAATTTTGAATTAACACAAAAAAAATCATTATTTGTGTTGGATGATTCAAATAATAACGTATATTTGTCGTCCCGAAATTTGAAGAAAGTAAAGGTGGTAACAGCTTCGAAATTAAACACTTACGATATTTTGAATGCTCAGGTTGTCTTTATTTCGGAAGCAAGTTTGACAAAATTGGACTCGATTTTTTTGGGTGAAGAATAAAAATGACTTCAGGAAGTGAACTAAAATTGTTAAAAAATGGACGTATTAATTAGACCATTGGTAACGGAAAAGATGACAGCCAAGAACGAGCAACTGAATCAGTTTGGTTTTATTGTTTATAAAACAGCCAACAAAATTCAGATTAAGGAGGCGGTTGAGTCTTTATACGGAGTTCATGTTGTTGAAGTTAACACCATGATATATGCGGGCAAACGAAAGTTTCGCGGTACCCGTAGAGGATGGGTGAGTGGACGCACAAACGCGTTTAAAAAAGCCATCATCACACTAAAAGCAGGCGAAAAAATTGACTTTTACAGTAACGTTTAAATATAAAAACCAGAGATGGGACTGAAAAAATACAAACCGACGACTCCCAGCCAACGATTTAAGCTGATCAGTTCGTACGATGAAATAACGGCAACGGCTCCGGAAAAAAGCCTGGTAGTTCCCAAGAAAAGAACCGGTGGTAGAAACCAAACCGGCAAGATGACCATGCGCTATATTGGCGGTGGTCATAAAAAGATGTATCGTATCATCGATTTCAAAAGGGATAAAGAAGGCATTCCAGCTATTGTTCAAACCATTGAATATGATCCAAACCGCAGTGCACGTATAGCATTGTTGTTTTATAAAGATGGTGAAAAGCGCTATATTATTGCTCCGCAGGGACTGCAGGTTGGTCAGGAACTTGTTGCAGGTAGAGGTGTTGCTCCGGAAATCGGAAATACAATGTACCTGAGCGAAATTCCTTTCGGAACTGTAGTTCACAATATTGAGCTTAATCCTGGTCAGGGTGCAAAACTTGCACGCAGCGCAGGTTCCTACGCTCAGTTGCTGTCGCGTGACGGTAAATATGCTGTACTGAAGATGCCCAGTGGCGAAACACGTTTGATTCTTCAAACCTGCCGTGCAACTGTTGGTTCTGTTTCGAATCCGGAGCATAACCTGGAGGTTAGCGGGAAAGCTGGTCGTTCACGTTGGCAAGGTCGCAGACCTCGCAACCGTGGTGTAGCCATGAACCCTGTCGATCACCCTATGGGTGGTGGTGAAGGTCGTTCAACGGGTGGACACCCACGTACACGCAAGGGAGTTCCTTCAAAGGGTTATAAAACCCGCGGGAAAAAAGCTTCCGATAAATTCATTATTGAAAGACGTAAAAAATAACAGGGATACACTATGAGTCGCTCATTGAAAAAAGGTCCTTTCGTGCACCATAAACTTGAGAAAAGAGTTCTCGAAGCACAGGAATCCGGAAAAAAGACCACCATCAATACCTGGTCGCGCGCATCGATGATAACACCCGATTTTGTCGGTATAACAATCGGTGTCCACAACGGGATAAAGTTTGTTCCTGTGTATGTAACCGAAAACATGGTAGGGCATAAATTGGGAGAATTTTCGCCCACACGCATTTTCCGTGGCCATGCTGGTAAGAAATAATCATTAAAAGGTAATTGTCATGGGAGCTAGAAAAAGGATAAGTGCCGAAAAGCGCAAAGAAGCAAAGAAAAGTCAATATACAGCCCGATTGACCGGATGTCCTGTGTCGCCTCGTAAGATGCGTCCTGTTGTACGCCAGTTGAAAGGTAAAAATGCAGATATTGCTTTGGCTATGCTGAAGACAACTGTAAACGGTTCATCGGAATACCTCTATAAATTGTTGACATCTGCCATTAACAACTGGCAGCAGAAAACCGACAACAAAGTAAGAATTGAGGATGCCGGATTGTATGTTAAAAGTGTTAGTGTTGATGGTGCAAGAATGCTTAAGCGTATTCAGCCCGCTCCGCAAGGACGTGCACACCGCATCCGCAAACGCTCAAATCATGTTACAATTGAGCTCGGAAGCCGTTTCGAAGAACAATCCAAAGTTGAATCACAAGAATAGTATATAATGGGACAAAAAACTAACCCGATAGGCAACAGACTTGGAATTACGCGCGGATGGGATTCCATTTGGTACGGAGGTAAAACCTTTGGCGAAAAACTGGTAGAAGACAACAAGATTCGTAAGTATCTTAATGTACGTCTGGCAAAAGCCAATGTATCAAAAATCTTCATCGAACGTAGCGTGAAGCTTGTTACTGTAACCATTCATACTGCAAAGCCCGGTTTCATTATCGGACAAAAAGGTAAAGATGTTGATGAACTTCGTGAAGAACTCAAAAAATTGACTCAGAAAGAAGTACAAATCAATATTTCAGAGGTGAAACGCCCCGAAATGGAAGCTGTTCTTGTAGCTAACAATATTGCACGTCAGATCGAAGGACGCATGTCGCACAGAAAAGCCATCAAAACATCTGTTGCATCAACAATGCGTATGGGTGCCGAAGGAATGAAAGTGTCTATTTCTGGTCGTATCGGTGGAGCCGAAATGAGCCGTACAGAACATTACAAAGAAGGACGTACACCACTTCATACATTGCGTGCTGATATCGACTATGCAAGATCGGAAGCTCACACTACATATGGTCGTTTGGGAATCAAAGTCTGGATTTGCAAAGGCGAAATGTTCGGAAAGCCCGATTTCTATGGAATCGAAGCTCCCCGTACTGACAAAAAACAACGTCGTGATGGCGGCCGCAGCGGTGGCAACAATAACAACCGTGGTGGAGGTAATCAGAATTTCAACCGCAATCGTGGCGGTGGAAAAAAGAATAGTGCCAACTCATAAAACTGAAGATCAATGTTACAGCCAAAGAAAACCAAATTCAGAAGAGTACAGAAAAACTGCATCAAGGGGATTTCCCAGCGTGGACATCAGTTGGCATTCGGATCCTTCGGATTGAAGACACTGGAAGAAGCCTGGCTCACTGGTCGCCAAATAGAAGCAGCCCGTCAGGCAGTTACTCGTTATATGAAACGTGAAGGACAAATCTGGATTCGCATATTCCCTGACAAACCTATTACTAAAAAGCCAAACGAAGTTCGTATGGGTAAAGGTAAAGGTGCTCCCGAATATTTTGTAGCTCCGGTAGCTCCGGGTCGTATTTTGTTCGAAGCCGAGGGGGTTTCTCTCGAAGTCGCCAAAGAAGCATTGCGTCTTGCAGCGCAGAAACTTCCGGTGAAAACCAAGTTTATTGTTCGCAGGGATTTTATCGAACTATAGTCCTTTAAATCAGAATCGCTATGAAGACAGCAGTAATAAAAGAAATGACAACCGACGAGCTCAAGGAGCGACTGGTAGAGGAAAGAAAGCAGCTTGCAAAGTTGCATATGAGCCATGCCGTTAATCCCTTGGACAACCCCGGCGTTATCGGTCTGACGAAAAAGACAGTGGCGCGCATAATGACCGAGTTGCGCAATCGTGAATTGGAAATCAAGTAATTTCAGCTATAATGGAAATGGAAAGAAATTTACGGAAAGAGAGAGTAGGAATAGTTACCAGTAATAAAATGGATAAATCTATTGTTGTTCTCGTCGAACGTCGCCTGAAGCATCCAAAATATGGAAAGTTTATCAAGAAGACCTCAACATTTGTGGCTCACGATGAAGCAAACGAATGCAAAATTGGCGACAAGGTTGCAATTATGGAGACCCGTCCTTTGAGCAAGCTCAAACGTTGGAGACTCATTGAAATAATCGAAAAGGCAAAATAACCATGATACAGCAGGAATCAAGACTTAACGTAGCAGACAACAGCGGAGCCAAGGAAGTGCTTTGTATCCGGGTACTGGGTGGCACCAAGCGTAGATACGCTTCGGTGGGCGACACAATCATCGTAACGGTGAAATCAGCCATCCCCAGCGGAAACATCAAAAAAGGTACTGTAACCAAGGCTGTGGTTGTTCGCACGAAAAAAGAAATCCGTCGTCCCGACGGTTCATATATCCGCTTCGACGACAACGCAGTGGTGTTGCTGAGTGCTTCGGATGAGTTGCGCGGTACCCGTATTTTCGGACCCGTTCCTCGCGAGTTGCGCGACAAGCAGTACATGAAAATTGTTTCACTGGCCCCTGAGGTACTCTAATTTTCGCAGCTATGAATGTAAAGATTAAAATCAAAAAAGGCGACAACGTTAAGGTTGTTTCTGGTAACTACCGCGGCAGTGAAGGTCGGGTGCTTGAAGTTTTTCCCGACAAATACAGAGCTATTGTTGAAGGTGTAAACATGGTTTCAAAGCATACCAAACCATCAGCAAAAAATAGCCAGGGCGGTATTGTGAAACAAGAAGCCTCCATCAATATTTCAAATCTGATGCTTGTTGACAAAGCTGGTAATGTTACCCGTGTTGGTCGCAAGGTGAAAGAAGATGGAACAATAGTAAGATATTCGAAAAAATCTAAGGAGGAGATTAAGTAATGACATACGTTCCCCGACTCAAAGAGAAGTACCTCAAGGAAATCGTTCCTGCTTTGATGGAAGAATTCCAGTACAGTACTGTTATGCAGGTTCCTCGTTTGCTGAAAATATCAGTGAATCAGGGCGTTGGCGATGCCGTTGCAGATAAAAAACTGATTGATTTTGCAGTTGAAGAGATGACTAATATTACAGGTCAGAAAGCTGTTCCTACAAAATCGAGAAAAGATATTTCGAATTTTAAAGTTCGTATTGGCAATCAGGTAGGGGTTCGTGTAACTCTTCGCGGAGAACGCATGTACGAATTTCTTGATCGTTTGATTTCTGTTTCTGTTCCTCGTATTCGCGACTTCAGAGGCATTAATGATAAAGGTTTTGACGGACGTGGCAATTACACATTTGGTGTTACTGAGCAAATTATCTTTCCGGAAATCAATATTGATAAAATCAATAAAATTACCGGTATGGATATCACATTTGTGACATCTGCCCCAACCGATAAAGAATCGCATGCATTGTTGAAAGCATTTGGTCTCCCATTCAAAAAACACTAGGTATGGCAAAAGAATCGATGAAAGCCCGCGAAGTTAAGCGGCAGGAAATGGTTGATAAATACGCTGAGAAAAAAGCTGCAATGAAGGCAGCCGGCGATTATATCGGTTTGCAGAAGCTGCCTAAGAATGCTTCGCGCATTCGGTTGCACAATCGTTGCAAGCTTACAGGAAGACCCAAAGGCTACATGCGTATGTTTGGCATCTCGCGTATCAATTTCCGCCAGATGGCTCTCAATGGAGAAATCCCCGGAGTAAAAAAAGCAAGTTGGTAATTTTAAAAATAATATAGCATGGTAACGGATCCCATTGCAGATTTTCTGACACGCGTTCGAAACGCTATAAAAGCCAACCACCGTCTTGTGGAAGTTCCTTCCAACAAAATGTTGGTCGAGATGGCTAAAGTTTTGCACGAAAACGGCTACATCCTCAATTATAAGGTTGAAGAAAACATGATACCTAAGAAATTGAAGATTGCCCTCAAATATCATCCAACGTCGAAGCAGTCGGCTATTTCGCTCATTAAACGTGTTAGCCGTCCTGGTCTCAGAAAATATTCTGCAGCTCAGGATCTTCCCCGTGTGATGAATGGTCTTGGTGTTGCAATCATCAGTACGTCGAAAGGCTTGATGACCGACAAGCAGGCCAGGAAGGAAAATGTTGGAGGCGAAGTAGTTTGTTTCGTTTCATAATTTAAACAGGAGGAATTCCAATGTCAAGGATCGGAAAGAAAATTATTGATATACCAACGGGTGTTCAGGTGAACATCTCTGCCGAAAATCTAGTGTCTGTTAAAGGACCCAAGGGTGAATTAAAGCAGCAGATTGCACCTGAAATCAAAGTGAATGTCGAAAACAATGTAATGACTATTGAGCGAATCAACGACGAAAAGCAAGTTCGTTCTTATCATGGTCTTTATCGTTCTCTTCTGGCCAATATGGTTCAGGGTGTTTCGGAAGGATTCACAGCGAAACTCGAACTCATCGGTGTTGGTTACAAATGTTCAAATAACGGGCAGTTGCTCGATTTGAGTTTGGGTCATTCACACAACATTTTGTTTGAGATTCCGGGTGAGGTTAAAGTTGAAACACTTACCGAAAAAGGTAAAGCTCCTTTGATTACTCTCACATCGTTCGACAAACAGTTGCTTGGTCAGGTGGCCAGCAAGATTCGTTCGTTCAGAAAACCTGAACCATACAAAGGTAAAGGTGTTAAATTTGTTGGAGAAGTATTACGTCGCAAGGCCGGTAAAGCTGCTGCGTCCAAATAAACAAAGAGGTAGTTATGGCTATTAAAAGCAGAAAAGAATTCAGCAGAAAACGCATTAAGATGCGCATTCGCAAGGTTGTGAACGGCGATGCCGAGCGTCCGCGTATGTCGGTCTTCCGTAGCTGTAAAGAAATTTATGTGCAGCTTATTGACGACAAAACAGGAAAAACATTGCTTTCAGCATCTTCGCGTATGAAAGATGTTGCCGATCAAAAGGTAACTAAAACCGATAAAGCGAAGCTTGTTGGTAAATTAATTGCCGATTTGGCGAAAGACAACGGAGTTCAGTCTGTTGTTTTCGATCGCAATGGTTATCAATATCATGGTAGAGTTAAAGCTTTGGCTGAAGCGGCCAGAGAAGGTGGATTAAAATTCTGAGTAATATGGCTAATATCAGCGTAAAAAAAGTAAAATCGAGCGACATTGAATTCAAGGATCGTCTCGTAAGCATACAAAGAGTTACCAAAGTAACCAAGGGCGGTCGTACTTTCAGTTTCTCAGCTATTGTAGTTGTTGGAAACGAAGACGGTGTTGTTGGATACGGATTGGGAAAAGCCAAAGAAGTTACTTCGGCCATCTCTAAAGGTATTGAAGATGCCAAGAAAAATCTGATTCGCGTAAGAATTCTCAACGGAACTCTTCCTCACGAACAAGCAGGAAAATATGGTGGAGCTAATGTGTTTTTGAAACCAGCTGCTCCTGGTACTGGCGTTATTGCTGGTGGTGCTATGCGTGCTGTTCTTGAGAGTGTTGGTGTTAAAAACGTGCTTGCCAAGTCAAAAGGCTCCTCAAATCCCCACAACGTTGTTAAAGCAACTGTAAACGCTCTCATGAATCTGAAAGATGCTTACGCTGTTGCCGATCTCAGAGGAATATCAATCGAACAAGTGTTTAACGGTTAATATTGGAAGCTATGAAAAAAATTCGTGTTACTTTGATCAAAAGCCTTATTGATCGTCCGAAAAACCAGCGTCTCAATGCAACGGCTTTAGGACTCGGCAAAATGCATTCCAGTGTTGAACACACATAAAAAATTGAAGAAAATGGATTTAAGTAATTTAAAACCGGCAGACGGATCAGTCAAAAGCGAAAAACGAATCGGCAGGGGCCAGGGTTCGGGACGCGGCGGCACATCGACACGTGGACATAAAGGTGCTCAATCGCGCAGCGGTTATAGCCGTAAGATTGGTTTCGAAGGAGGCCAGATGCCTTTACAACGCCGGGTGCCCAAATTTGGTTTCAAGAATTTCAATCGTGTTGAATTTCGCGCCTTGAATATTGATGTAATTCAGGAATTAGCTGCAAAACACAATTTGCAGACTATTGATCCCGAAACGCTTCATGCACATGGGTTGGTATCTAAAAACGACTTGGTGAAAATTCTCGGTCGTGGAGTGCTCTCCCTCAAGCTTGAAGTTAAAGCTCACGCATTTTCATCATCTGCGGTTAAAGCTATCGAAGAAAAAGGTGGTAACGCAACAAAAATCTAACCTGAATGAGTCGCTTCGTCAATACCATAAAGAACATCAATAAAATTGAGGATCTCAAAAAGAGAATCCTCTATACCATTTTGATCATTCTTATCTATCGTTTTGGGTCATATGTGGTATTGCCGGGTATCAACCCCGACGCTCTCGGCGCTCTTCAGTCGCAGGGACAAGATGGCCTCCTGGGTCTTATCAATATGTTCTCAGGTGGTGCATTTTCTAATGCGTCGGTTTTTGCACTCGGTATCATGCCCTATATTTCCGCTTCTATCGTTGTTCAGTTGCTTGGTATGGCTGTGCCTTACTTCCAGCGTCTGCAACGCGAGGGTGAAAGTGGCCGTAAAAAAATTAATCAGATTACCCGTTACCTCACTGTAATAATTACAGCTGCTCAGGCACAGGGTTATATTGCTAACCTTGGATCAACAATTCCGGCCGGTGGTATTTTCCCATTCGATCCCGAAATGATGCAGATTCCTTTCCTTTTCCGTTTATCATCAACTGTTATTCTCACAGCCGGTACATTATTTGTTATGTGGCTTGGGGAGCGGATTACTGATAAAGGTATAGGCAACGGAATTTCTCTTATTATTATGATTGGTATTATTGCCCGTTTACCATTTGCTCTCGTCGCCGAATTTACTTCGCGTATGGAGGTTGCTGGTGGAGGACTAATGGTGTTTATCATAGAGTTGCTTGTGCTGATATTGGTAATTGTGGTAAGTATTCTTCTTGTGCAAGGAACTCGAAAAATCCCTGTACAATATGCCAAACGTGTTGTTGGCAATAAACAATATGGAGGAGTTCGTCAGTATGTTCCTCTGAAAGTTAATGCAGCTGGTGTTATGCCGATTATCTTTGCCCAGGCTTTGATGTTCCTTCCCATTACACTGGCAGGTTTTGCCGATAGTGATACAATGACAGGATTTGTTTCGGCATTGACCAATCCCAATGGATTTTGGTACAACCTTACTTTTGCAATCTTGATTATTTTGTTTACATATTTCTATACTGCTATAACCATCAATCCGAATCAAATGGCCGAAGATCTTAAAAAGAACGGAGGCTTTATCCCTGGCATTAAACCAGGCAAACGAACTGCTGAATTTATCGATACCGTTATGTCGCGTATTACGCTGCCGGGATCAATATTTCTTGCTTTTGTTGCCGTTATGCCGGCTTTGGTTCGTATTTTTGGAATAAACAGCCAGTTCGCCCAATTCTATGGGGGCACTTCGCTGCTGATTCTTGTGGGTGTGGTTCTCGATACCTTACAACAGGTCGAAAGCCATTTGCTGATGCGTCATTATGATGGTCTTACAAAGTCAGGACGTATCAAAGGACGTACAACCACTGGAATGGGAGGTATGTAAATGAGTGTAGGTATGCTGCAGAAAACCGATGAAGAAATACTGCTGCTGAAAGAGAGTTCTTTGCTTGTTGGTAAAACTTTGGGAGAGGTTTCCCGTCATCTGAAATCAGGTGTAGAAACTCGTACCCTTGATCGGATTGCTGAGGAATTTATCCGCACACATGGTGGAATTCCAGCTTTTAAAGGGTACAATGGATTTCCGGCTACTCTTTGTATCTCAATTAACGATCAGGTTGTACACGGAATTCCGGGCAGCAGGGTAGTGAAGGATGGCGATGTGGTTTCTGTAGATTGCGGTGCTGTTTTAAATGGGTATTTTGGCGATTATGCATACACGTTTATTGTTGGAGAAACCGATAAACGCACAATCGATCTGGTACGTGTAACCCGAGAATCGCTTGAACTTGGGATTGCAGAAGCTATTCCGGGAAATTGTGTCGGCGATATTGGTTATGCAGTACAACTTCATGTGGAACGAAATGGCTTTCATGTGGTGCGCGATCTGGTAGGACATGGAATAGGAAGACATTTGCACGAGAAACCTGAGGTACCGAATTATGGAAAACGTGGGCGTGGAATGCCACTGGTTGAAAACATGGTCATTTGTATAGAACCGATGATTAATTCGGGAACATGGAAGGTGGTTCAGGAAAACGATGGATGGACAATCAGAACACGCGACCACAGCCCCAGTGCTCATTTTGAACACATGGTGGTTGTTAAAAAAGGAAAACCTGAAGTGATATCGACGTACGACTTTATTGAAAACCGAGAGTAAAATAAAATATGGCAAAACAAGGTGCAATTGAACAAGACGGAACTGTAATTGAAAGCTTAGGCAATGCAATGTTCCGCGTCGAACTGGAAAACGGGCATATAATATTGGCCCACATTTCAGGTAAGATGCGTATGCATTACATCAAGATTCTGCCTGGCGACAGAGTTCGTATGGAAATTTCGCCTTACGATTTGACCAAAGGCAGAATAACGTTCAGGTACAAATAAAAAGGAAAGCATTATGAAAGTGAGAGCTTCAGTGAAGAAACGCACACCCGATTGTAAAATCGTTCGCCGCAAAGGCAGGGTGTACATTATTAACAAGAAAAACCCCAAGTTTAAACAACGTCAGGGTTAAACCGGAAATTGAAAAAAACGATATATGGCACGTATTGCAGGAATCGATTTACCTAAAAACAAGCGGGGCGAGATAGGTCTCACCTATATCTATGGTATTGGCCGCTCCACCGCTCAGATGATTTTGACCAAGGCCGAAGTCAGCTTTGATAAAAAGGTACAGGATTGGGATGATAATGAATTGTCGGCTATCCGTCAGGTAATCAATGATGACGTCAAAACCGAAGGTGCATTGCGCTCCGAGGTTCAGATGAACATCAAACGTTTGATGGACATCGGTTGTTACCGTGGTATCCGTCACCGTCTGGGATTGCCGCTTCGCGGACAAAGCACCAAGAATAATGCCCGTACCCGTAAGGGCAGGAAGAAAACGGTTGCTAACAAGAAGAAGGCTCCTAAAGGTTAATAACAATTGAAATAAATCAATATGGCAAAACAAACGAAAACGGTCAGGAAACGTAAGGTGAAAGTTGAACCTTTCGGCAACGCTTACGTTAGGGCTTCGTTCAACAATATTATCATTTCGCTCACCAATGAGGTAGGCCAGGTGATTTCATGGTCTTCTGCCGGTAAAATGGGTTTCAGAGGTAGTAAGAAAAACACTCCTTATGCAGCACAAATTGCAGCTGAAGATTGCGCTAAAGTTGCGTTCGATGCAGGTTTACGCAAAGTAAAGGTGTATGTTAAAGGTCCGGGATCGGGTCGCGAAAGTGCAATCCGCAGCATTCACGGAGCAGGTATTGAAGTGACAGAAATTGTTGATGTAACACCAATTCCTCATAACGGTTGCCGTCCTCCAAAACGCCGCAGGGTTTAATTAATTGAAGAAAAAAGAGTATTATGGCAAGATATATCGGACCAAAATCGAAAATCGCCCGTAAATTTCAGGAACCAATTTACGGATTCGACAAGCATCTGGAAAAGAAAAAGTATCCTCCCGGACAACACGGGCAGTCGAAACGTAGAAGAAAAGTTTCTGAATACGGCGTTCAGTTGATGGAGAAACAAAAAGCTAAGTATACCTATGGTATTCTTGAGCGTCAGTTTAAGAAATTGTTTAACCTGGCCAGCACTAAAAAAGGTGTTACTGGCGAAAATCTTCTTCAGCTTATTGAATCGCGCTTAGACAATGTTGTTTATCGTTTGGGAATTTCACCTACTCGTAGTGGTGCACGTCAGTTGGTAAGCCACAAACATGTTGAAGTTAACGGTGCAATTGTTAATATCCCTTCATTCCTTCTTCGCCCAGGCGACGTTGTAATGGTACGCGAAAAAAGCAAAAACCTTGAGGTTGTTAGCGAATCGCTTGCCGGACATAGCAATCAGTACAGTTGGCTCGAGTGGGACGGTTCGAAAATGGAAGGAAAATTCCTGAACTATCCCGAACGCGAGGCTATTCCTGAAAATATTAAGGAACAGCTCATCGTTGAATTGTACAGCAAATAAAAACCTTTAATAGTTATTATGGCCATTTTAAGTTTTCAGAAACCGGATAAAGTTGTTCAGATAGAGTCCGACGAACGCAAGGGCATATTTGAATTCAGACCCCTGGAGCCAGGCTACGGCATCACTATCGGCAATTCATTGCGCCGAATCTTGCTGTCGTCGCTCGAAGGGTTTGCTATCACCGGTGTGAAATTCGACGGCGTCCTTCACGAATTCTCTACCATCGATGGTGTTGTAGAAGACGTGGTTGATATTGTCCTCAACCTGAAACAGGTTTGTCTGAAACGACAAATCGACGAATTGAATTCGGAGCATGTGAATGCTGTTTTTCAGGGACAGGAAGTTGTGACTGCCGGAGATCTGAATAAATTCCTCTCAGGTTTTCAGGTGCTCAATCCTGAATTGGTGATTTGTCACCTCGACCCCACAGTGAAACTCAGCTTCGAACTCAATATCGAACGTGGACGTGGATATGTGGCTGCCGAAGACCTCAAACCAGCTGCCGAAAACATTGGTTACGTTCCGATGGATGCTATATTTACTCCTATTCGTAACGTGAACTACGATATCGAAAACTATCGTGTTGAGCAGAAAACTGATTATGAGAAACTCATCCTTACAATTGAAACCGATGGTTCGATTGTTCCGAAAGATGCTTTGAAAGAAGCTTCGTCGATTCTCATTCAGCATTTTGTGCTTTTTTCGGACGAAAAAATCGATATCGAAACAACTGAGAAAACTGTTGTTGATGACTTCGACGAAGATTATCTGCATATGCGTCATCTTTTGAAAACCAAACTTTCAGATATGGACCTCAGCGTTAGGGCTCTCAACTGCCTCAAAGCTGCTGATGTAGAGACCCTCGGCGAACTGGTTTCTTACAACAAAAATGATTTGTTGAAATTCAGAAATTTTGGGAAAAAATCGCTTGCTGAACTCGAAGAGCTGGTGAAATCGAAAAATCTGCATTTCGGAATGAACGTTGCAAAATATAAACTCGATAAGGATTAATTGAGATGAGACACAAGAACGCTTTCAATAAATTAGGCCGCAAAACAGCTCACCGTGCAGCTATGTTGTCAAACATGGCCTGCTCGCTTATTATGCATAAGCGCATCAATACTACACTGCAAAAAGCAAAAGCTTTGCGCGGCTTTGTTGAACCTGTTATCACACTTTCGAAAGATGATACAATGAACAATCGCCGTCTTGCTTTCAAATATCTGCAAGATAAAGAAGCTGTGAAAGAATTGTTTCGCGAAATTTCGAACAAAGTGGCCGACCGTCCGGGTGGTTACACTCGTATTCTGAAAACAGCTCCTCGTCTTGGCGATAATGCGGATATGTGCATGATGGAACTTGTTGATTACAACGAAAATATGTTGTCGAACAATGCCGATGCTAAGAAAACTACAGGTCGTACACGCCGCTCGAAAGTTAAGAAAACCGACGAAGTTACAGCCCCAGTTGCCAAACCAAAAGCTAAAGAAGTAGCTGCTCCTGCAGCCGATGAGACTCCTGTAGCCGAGGTTGAAGAAACTCCTGTTGCTCAGGTTGAAGAAACTCCGGAAACTTCTGTTGAAGAAGCTCCTGAAGTTGCCGATGAACCTGTAACAGACGAGCCTGAAGCTAAGGACGAAGAGGAAAAATAATTTCCGGCAAACGGAATTTTTCATACTTTTGAACAGGATATGTGAATATCCTGTTTTTTTGTTCACTTAAATGTAAAAAAAAATATGAGTACAATAGCAAATGTGTATGCACGTCAGATTCTCGATTCGCGCGGAAACCCGACACTTGAAGTTGAATTGGTAACTTCTAATGGCAATTTCTCCCGGGCGGCTGTTCCTTCCGGTGCATCAACCGGAGTTCACGAAGCGCATGAGCTTCGTGATGGCGATAAGAAAATGTATGGAGGGAAAAGCGTTCTGAAAGCGGTTAATAATGTAAATAAAATTATTGCTCCCGAGTTGGTTGGTGTAGAAGTTTCTGACCAGAATTTAATTGATCAGATGATGATTCAACTTGATGGAACTGAAAATAAATCGAATCTTGGAGCAAATGCTATTTTGGGCGTTTCGCTTGCTGCAGCTCATGCTGCCGCTGCGGATACGAATCAACTTTTGTTTCGCTATTTAGGTGGTGTAAATGCCAATACGTTGCCTATTCCAATGATGAACATTATCAATGGAGGTGCACATGCCGACAATAGTGTCGACTTTCAGGAATTTATGATTATGCCTGTGAATGCAGAGAGTTTTCAGCAAGCTATTCGTATGGGAACCGAAGTGTTTCATTCGTTGAAGGAGGTGCTTAAGAAACGCAAATTGTCGACTTCGGTTGGCGATGAAGGCGGATTTGCTCCTAACCTGAAATCGAATGAAGAAGCATTGAAAGTGATTGTTGAAGCTATCGAAAAAGCAAAATACAAACCAGGTGAAGATATTGCTATCGCTTTAGATGTTGCTGCCAGCGAATTTTATGTAGCTTCCGAGAAGAGATATCATTTCAAAAAATCGTCGGGTGACAAACTGACTTCGGATGAGATGGTCGATTTCTTTACTGATTGGACCAAACGCTACCCTATAATCAGCATCGAAGATGGTATGGCCGAAGATGATTGGGATGGATGGGCAAGTCTTACCCGGAAATTGGGCGAAAATATTCAACTGGTGGGCGACGATTTATTTGTTACCAATGTTGATCGTTTGGCACAAGGAATTGAAAAAGGTGTAGCTAATTCTATTCTCATTAAACTCAACCAGATTGGAACCGTTTCTGAAACCATACAGGCAATCAATATGGCACATCGTTATGGATATACTTCAATCATTAGCCACCGAAGTGGTGAAACCGAAGATACAACCATTGCCGATTTGGCTGTTGCAATGAACTCCGGACTCATCAAAACCGGGAGCGCATGTCGCAGCGAACGTATTGCAAAATACAATCAACTGATGCGCATCGAGGATTTGCTTGGTGGAACGGGCTACTATCTAGGAACCGATTTTGCATTCTATCCTTATTGATCTGCTTAAAACCCAACTATGTCACTAATCAGGGAATTTGAAAAGAGTGGTAATCGCTTTTTCAAGTACAGGAGCTATATTCCTGTTGTTTTATATGTTTTTGCTATTTTGGCTATTTGGCTTGATACCGATGAACTGATTTCGTTTCAAGAGTATTGGTGGAGCTTGATTTGTTTGGCTGTTTCGGCTGTTGGAATGCTTGTTCGTGCTATTGCTATTGGTTTTGCCCCCCGAGGCACCTCGGGCCGAAACACAGGCAGTCAGGTAGCCGATTCGCTCAATTCAACAGGCATATATTCCCTTGTTAGGCATCCGCTCTATCTTGGTAATTTTCTGATGTGGCTTGGGCTGATTATTTATGTAGGTAGCGTCGAATTTATTATTTTCGGTGTATTCTTTTTCTGGGTGTATTACGAACGAATTATGTTTGCCGAGGAAATGTTCATTGGAAAGAAATTCGGAACCGAATTCGACGATTGGGCTGCTAAAACACCAGCTTTTTTTCCGAAGCTTACAGGATATGTGAAGACAGGACGCAGGTTTAACCTCAAGAGTGTAATTCGCCGCGAATACCATGGATTCTATGCTACAATATTTTCATTTGCATTGATTAATTTTTTAAAGCACCTTATTTATACTGAAAAACTTTTTCTCGACATTGAATGGGTGATTGGACTTGGTGTCGGAACATTCATTTATCTCTTTACCCGATTCATGGTGAAAGCCACACGTTGGCTTGATGCAAAAAAGAACTAAGTTTTCTTCACTATGGCAGCAAAGAATCAAAAAAAGGCTTCGGATTAAACGAAGCCTTTTTTGAATTTTACCTGATTGGCTGAATAAATCACTCAGCTTATTTCATAGGTGCGTTTTCAAGCACTTTTACCAGAAAATCGTAGAACTTCTGTACCGATGCAATATTCACCTTCTCGTCGGGGCTATGAGGATAGCGAATGGTCGGTCCAAACGAAATCATATCCCAATTGGGATATACTGCACCCAGTAAACCGCATTCGAGTCCGGCATGGATAGCTTTAATTTCAGGAATCTTACCATACATGCCCTGATACATTTCGCGACAGCTTTTCAGAATAGCACTGTCCATGTTGGGTTTCCAGCCAGGATATCCGCCATCGAGATTTACATTGGCATCAGCCAATTCAAATGCTGCAGAAACTGCATACCCAAGGTCTTCTTTGGCACTGTCGACCGAGCTGCGAAGCAGACATTTAATGGAAATAACTCCATTGTCGGTATCGATACTGGCAAGGTTATTCGAAGTTTCAACCAGGTTTTCCATGGCGTCGCTCATGCGAATTACTCCATTTGGACAAGCGTAAATAGCACGAACCAATTTCCAGATTACTTGGGGGTCAATAACCGATTCGGGCATGACTTCAGGCGTTGCAATAAATGTGAATTCGGGTTCAACAGCCGAAAGTTCGTGGTGGAAAATGCCGTCCATTTTTTTTACACATTCTGTAAATTCAGTAATGCGGTTTTCTGGAATGGTTACCACTGCAAACGATTCGCGTGGAATAGCATTGCGTAACGATCCTCCGTGAATAGAAGCAACCATCATGTCGTGTTTCTCAACGGCATGTTGGATAAAGCGGTTCATGAGTTTGTTGGCATTGCCTCGGCCAAGAATGATCTCCATTCCGCTGTGTCCGCCTTTGAGGCCGGTAAGGCTTAATTTATAAGCTTTGTGTCCGGCAGGAACAGGCATGGTTGTGTAATTCATTGTGATGTTGGCATCAATCCCACCAGCACAACCAACATACATTTCGCCTTCGTCTTCACTATCGAGGTTGATTAGAATATCAGCTTTCAGCACGTTGGACTCCAGGCCAAAAGCACCAGTCATTCCTGTTTCTTCGTCAATAGTCATTAGTGCTTCAACGGGACCGTGTTTGATGGTTTTTGAAGCCAGAACAGCCATAGCTGCGGCAACACCCATTCCATTGTCGGCACCAAGAGTGGTTCCATTTGCAGTAACCCATTCGCCATCAACAAAAGCTTCAATCGGATCTTTCAGAAAATCGAAAACTTTATCGCTGTTTTTCTGAGGAACCATATCGAGATGACCCTGCAAAACAATTCCTTTGCGGTTTTCCATGCCTGGAGTGGCTGGTTTGCGAATGATCACGTTTCCTACCTTATCTTCGATGGTCTCAAGGCCAAGTGATTTGCCAAAATTGACCATGTAGGCGCGAATAGCTTCTTCGTGTTTTGAAGGGCGGGGAATTTGGGTTAATTCATGAAAATACGTCCAAACTTCTTTGGGTTCCAGATTTTTGATGTCCTGACTCATTGTATTTTGTTTTTGAGATTAGAATTTGAGCCAAAGATAACGATTTTACATTGTAATTAGACATATTTATTGGGAAATCAGGGAAGATGGCAAAGCAAAGTTATTCTATTAATAAATGTTTCTTTCATTTATCAATGTTTTTTTTAATTTCTAACCAACGTTTTGTTCCAATCTCACTAATATGTCCTTTTTTGGCAAAATCAAATTCATTCCATGCTTTATGCGGATTTTCCGGCATCAACTTGTCATTTTTTATTTTAACCTTCAATTGGTTATATGCATCCAGAAATCTTTTATCATTCTTCGCTGTATCATAGAATGACAATACATAAACATAGTAAAACAGATTGTATCGTAAAAAAGGGTACTCAACTTTCATAAAAGTAGAACCAATTCCAAAATTACATGGTCCGACCGGCTGTCGTATTTCCCAATGTTGTAATAAAAAATCAACACCTTTATTCAATTTATCGGAATCGTCAGCAGAATTATTCCTGAACCGAAAAGCATCCAACACATACAAGGTCGTTCCCGGATTACTTGCATCAGTTAAAGGTGATTTTCCAAGTTTTACAGTCGCACATCTCCAACCGCCATCATTCCATTGAGAGTCAAGCATCCATTTATAGCATTTCTCAATCCTTGGATCATTTTTTACGCCAAGCCTCCCTAGTCCTGAAACTATCCGAGCCGTCAAACATGGTAGTTTTGAGCTTTTAGGTGAATATTTAAAGCATCCTTCTGGTGTCTGATATGAAAATATAAAGTCAATGGCATCGATAATCTGTGAATTATTATTAATCGAACAGCCAATCTCTCCAAGTACTGATAAAGTATCAATAGTCGAAAAACCGAAAGGCGCATGGATGTCACCATCCGATCTTGACCAGAATTTTCCGCCATTATCATTTTGTCGCTGTAATACTTTTTTGATCATTGTTCTGTTGTTATTGTCGCAGGATGGTCTTGGTAGCTACTATGTGTTTTTTGCATGAGCAGTGGCAATATTCAGGGCAATACCTTTGTGCTTCGAAAGCCTCTGAATTACTTATGCCTGCCCTTATTTCTGTTTGTCATGTTTAACCCATAAGAGGTTGTTGGTATTATAACCGAATCCTTCTGCAATCTTTAAATATTTATTTTTTATACTATCAGGAATATTTGTTTCGCGTGATAGAATCCATAGATAATTTAGACTCGCTCCAGTAACCAGAGCATACTTGTAGTTATCATCAATTGCGATTACATTATATCCCGAATAAAATGGACCAAAGAATGAGACTTTAAGCATGGCTATGTTTTCATCTCCAACAAACTTTGCTTTGCCAGTTGCTTGTTCCCATTGTCCTTTTTTAGTGTTATATCCCTGATTGTCAACTTTAATGATTCCGTTACTGTTTAAGGAATATTCAGCAGTGGTGTTATCCAAATCCTTTTCATATTTAAAATCTATTCTGGCAATCTCATACCATTTACCGAGATATCTTTCTTTATAAAAAGGTTTAACAGCCACTACATCTTTCGGTATTGTGCGGCAAGAGTAAAATCCCGCTATAATAACGAGTATTATTGGCAAATGATTCAATTTTTTGGTTTTCATACAAATTAAGTTTAGTTAAAACTGAATTCAAGTTACAATAACTGTTAGGTGTAAAATATTGCTGATTACAGAGTTGTGTTTCATGACATGTGAAAACTTTGTCTGCGGGAGAAAAATCCCGTAAATATATTGAACCCCCATGGGTATGTCCGTTTTTATTGCACGTTTGAATTTTCTTTGTGCATTTTCAATCCTTATTCATACCTGATCAGGATGACAAAAATAATCAATTTTCTCCCCAAAAACTCTGTTTTTTGAATAGTCTGGTTTTTGGAGTACGTTGTGTCTGCAAAAATAAAATGCAGATTCAGGTAGTTACAGTAGTTAAAAATGTATCATGTTTTCTCTGGTCAGATGTGTGTTTTCAAAGAGATTCATACACATTCCGGTATGTGTGATTGATTCGTTCACAAAATTTGTTTTGATCCGACTTTGATGCGTTTGTCCTAAAAACTTCGGAGTATCTGTAATATTTTTACTTTTGCCTTGCGAAAATTAATTGCACATGAACTTTACCCTTCGCCCCTGGAAGCGCAGTGATATTAAAAGCCTGGTGAGATATGCCAACAATCCGCTTGTGGCAATGAATCTGACCGATATGTTTCCGCATCCCTACACCCGCGAAGCCGCAAAAGATTTTGTTCGCAAAATGAACAAATTCAATCCGTTGCAGGTTTTTGCCATCGACGTGGATGGTGAAGCGGTGGGTTCCATTGGCGTGTTCCCCAATTTCGATGTACGACGCAACAATGCCGAAATTGGCTACTGGCTTGCCGAACCTTACTGGGGGAAAGGCATCATGACCGAAGCTGTGAAGCAAATGGTGCAATATGGTTTCGATACGTTTGGTGTAAATCGTATTTTTGCTGGCTGCTTTGGGCGTAATATAGCTTCGCATCGGGTGCTCGAAAAAGCAGGTTTTGCAGTCGAAGCCCGATTCGAAAAAACACTTGTTAAAAATAACGAATTGCTTGACGAAGTGGTGTATGCGATAAGGAAGCAATCTTTGCTTTAATAAAAAGTCATTCTGACGTAGGTCAGAATCTAATTATATTGCTTTTTCTGAGATGTTGAATCGAGTTCATAGTGACTGTCTGTATTTGGACAAGCTTCTTGGCGAAGTAGTTCATGATGTCAGAAAAGAAATCGAGATTTTTTGTGAACTATTCTCCATTTTTCATCTTATCTTGCATAATTAAAAAAAATCATTATTATGGATTTCCGACTGATGCGCCGTATCTACAGACTCAGAGCCAGAATTCTTCGCAACATGCTCGCAATGATTAGCTTTTCGGCTATTTTAGCTTCGTGTGGCTCCGGAAATACTCAAAAACAAAGCAATACCGACGACTCGCTAAAAAAAGTGAACGAAGCACATCGGCTTGATTCAATTGCAAAAACCGATAGTATTGCTAAAGCAAAAGCCGATTCCATTGCGTTAAAAGCAAAAGAAGATAGTTTGGCAAAAGTACAAACCTCAATTCCTGTTTATGTGCCGCCTGTAATTTACAACGATCCGGGTCCAATTTGCGAATATGGTGTAGTTCCTGTTTATGACGATATTGATATTCCCGTGGAAGAAACCCCAACTCTTACCAAATATGGTGTTCCGCAAAACTTTTAAGATGTTGACAGGAAAACAAAACACTGTGCGAAAAATGTATGCTGCATTATTGCAACGTTTTATTGTTTTGCTCAGTTTGCCTGTAATTGCATCGGCTTGCCAGGTTTCGAATCAGCCTGCCAATAACACCTGTATGGCCGAACCCGACTCTCAGACCATTGTTAGCAACGATACAATTAAAATTATTCAGGTCGATACCACTTCGGCAATTAAAGTTGACACTATTGTTCCGGTTTACGAAACTCCCATTCAAGTAACGCCGTGCTATGGCGTAGTTGCTACTCCAATTCAGATAGAAGTGCCGGAGATGAGATTCGAAGCACCTGAATACGAGTAATTAAATCAATTAAGATGAGAAAAAAAACAAATAGCCAGTTTCTGCGTTTCTACTCAAAATTGCTGCGCAACTGTCTCATTGTTTTAAGCTTGCCTATTTTGGCAACTGGTTGTTTATTTCCAAAGCATCAGACTCATGTAAAGCCTTCCGATTCCACATCGGTGATTCCCGATCCATCGGACTCAACTGTTATCTTGCCAATCGATACTTCTAAACCCGCTTATTTTGATCCCGGTACTATTTGCGAATATGGTGTTCCACGACCCAATCCGGAATACGACACTATTCACGAACAATTGATGTATGGTGTAATTCGTGTGGAATAATTGCAGAAAATAATCTACCTTTGGTTCTCAATAAACAATAAATAAATTTGACATGAGCCATAAAATCCGCTATCGCTTTTTGACGCTGCACGCACGGTTGTTGCGCAATATTCTTGCAACGATTGGTATCGCAAGTATTCTGTCTGCATGTTCGGGTGGTAATAAAACAGAGCAAAAAGTCAATCAAGATTCAATCAATCAGGTGAACGAAAAAGCACGCCTCGACTCGATTGAAAATGTGCGCAACGACAGTATTGCAAAAGTTAAAGCCGATTCGCTGGCAAAAGTGCGCGAAGATAGTATCATGAATGTTCAAAAACATACTACTGTTACCAAGTATGGCGTACCGATTGATAACAACATAACGCCAACCAAGTATGGTCCGCCATACGAACACGATGTTCCTGTGACTCGATATGGAGTTCCTGTTGATTTTATCGATGGCTAGTCATGCGTTATCCTCCCCTGAATCAGCAAATCGACCGGTGGAAAGCATGGCTTTTCCGATTCTTGCTTTCGGCTTTAAGTGCCGGTAGCATTTCGATGGTGTCGTGCAGCAAAACGGTTTCGAATAGCGAATCAGGAGAAAAAATCAATACCAAAGAACTGTCGGGTCTTGTGAAAATTCAAGAGAAAGTTGAAACTCCAGTTTCTTCAACTCAAAGTACAACAACTCATGTTACCAGCCCAGTTCTCAAGCCGGTTTACAATCCAAACACTCTTCCAGCTACCGATTATGGGGTCATTCCAAACTACGATCCTGATTATTATACTACAAAATATGGAGTGCAAAATCCTGAAAACAATTGATTATGAGTAATCTGCGACGTCGTTTTCGTTTTAAAAAGCGAATGGTTTTCAATATTCACTCACGCTACGTACGTGTTCAGGCCAAACTCCACGAACTGAATTATTTTTTCTGGGAATGCACTTCGCGCTGCAACATCGCGTGTTTGCATTGTGGTAGTGATTGCAAAATTGTTGAAAATGCTCCCGATATGCCTGCCGACGATTTTCTGAGTGTCTGCAAACAGGTTGCAACCCGCTACAATCCGGGAAAGGTGATGATTGTTGTTTCGGGTGGTGAGCCGCTGGTGCGTAAAGATTTGGAAGAAGTTGGCCATCAACTCAAAAACATGGGTTTCCCCTGGGGAATGGTAAGCAATGGTTATGCAATGACACCAGAACGTTTTCGTTCGCTTCGCAATGCAGGACTTCGTTCAGCAACAATCAGTCTCGATGGGATGAAAGCCAACCACGACTGGCTTCGTGGACGTGAAGGTTCGTTCGAACGTGCAGTTGCGGCAATAAAGCTTTTGGCCGACGAACCCGATATGGTTTACGATGTGGTTACCTGTGTCAACAATCGCAACATTGGTGAGCTCGACGAGGTGAAAAGACTTTTGCTTGGCATGGGCGTAAAACGTTGGCGAATTTTTACCATCGATCCCATTGGTCGTGCTGCAACCAATCCCGATTTGATGCTCGACGATGCCACTTTTCGCTCGGTATTCGATTATATTTTGAAAACGCGTGCCGAAGGTCAGATTCGTATTTCGTCGGGTTGCGATGGTTTTTTGGGCGATTACGAAGGTCTGGTGCGCGATGGCGTATTTTTCTGCCGTGCCGGAATCCACGTAAGCTCAATTCTTGCCAATGGCGACATTGGCGCCTGCCCCAACATTAACCGTGGTTATGTTCAGGGAAATATTTACAAAGACAATTTTCTCGATGTTTGGGACAATAAATACAAAGAGTATCGTGACCGGAAGCCAATGAAAAAAGGTGTTTGTGCCAAATGCGACCTCTGGAAATGGTGTCGAGGCGACGGTATGCATTTACATGAACCAGGTCTTGACGGACCACTGGTGTGTACATACCACATGCTTTATCCCGGCGAAAACAAATAGATTATGGTGAGATTTTCTGGAATTTCGATTCTGCTTTTTGCATTTTTATGTAGCTCGTGCGGGCAAAGCAAATCGAACAATCAAGTAAATTCCAATACAATCAACAAGCAGGGCGCAACAATCGAGGAGCGGTTTCTGCCTCCCGATGGCTATAAACGTATTGACACCGAATCGGAATCGTTTGACGCCTGGCTCCGAAAGCTCCCTCTTAAACCCGACGGTACCAATGCTTTGTTGTTCGATGGTCGCGAAAAGCCAGCATCGGGTGTTTATTGCGCTGTGGTCGATTTGCCTATCGGGACAAAAAACCTGCATCAGTGCGCCGATGCTATTATCAGGCTAAGAGCAGAATATTTATGGGAAAGTAAGCTTTATTCTGAAATACATTTCAACTTCACGAGTGGTTTCAGAGCCGATTATTCGAAATGGATGAGCGGCAAACGAGTAGCCGTAAACGGCAACAATTGCAGTTGGGTTTCCAAAACAGCTGCATCGAATACCCATGACGATTTGTGGAATTATCTCGAAACCGTTTTTATGTACGCCGGAACCTTATCGCTCGAAAAAGGGTTGGTGAAAACCGATTGGGAAAGCATGCAAATTGGAGATGTGCTTATTCGTGGCGGTTCTCCCGGGCATGCCGTAATAGTTGTTGATATGGCTGTGGATGAAACAAGCGGCGAAAAAGTATTTATGCTTGCTCAAAGTTACATGCCTGCGCAGGAAATTCAAATACTCATCAATCCCAACAATAGCGATTTAAGTCCCTGGTACAGTTTGAATTGCGACAATGACATTCAAACACCAGAATGGGGTTTTGTGAAAGCAAATTTGAAGCGGTTTGAGTGAAACCGAATCTTTCAAAGCATTTTTTTGCATTGGTGCGAAATATAAAGGACAATTCTGTCATAATTTCCACCACCTCTTCGCATAGCCTTACCCATAAAATTGTTTGGTTCACCAATTTGGTGTATTAACGGCTGCATTATTACTCGAAATTGCAGCAAAAAACCAGCAATGAGAACGATTTATTTAATTTTGGTGTTTGCAGTCTGCTCATTAACTGCGGCAGCACAACCCACGGGGGAAATTCAACAATTACTGCCAGTAGGCAATTCGGATGGCGATAACTTTGGAGCTTCGGTTTCCATTGATGGAAATTGGGCTATTGTAGGTTCGAAATTCGACGATATGGCTGGCTCGAACGCAGGAGCAGCATATATCTATTTCTTCGAGAACGGCCAATGGAATACGGCCGGGAAACTGGTAGCTTCGGATGCTTCGGCCGATGATAATTTTGGCACATCTGTTTCAATTTCGGGCGAATATGTTGTTGTTGGAGCTAATCAGGACGACGATTTGGGCAACAATTCAGGTTCAGCCTATGTGTTTCAGCGTTATGGTGATATTTGGTTACAAGTAGCTAAACTTAATGCGTCTAACGGTCAGGCAACCGATAATTTTGGCGTATCCGCTTCTATTTCAGGCGAATATATAGCTGTTGGAGCCAGCAACGACGATAATGTTGGAGCAAACTCGGGGTCGGTATTCGTTTTTCAGAATATTTTGGGGACCTGGACTCAGCAAGCTATCCTTACTGCCTCGGATGGCGCAGCAAGCGATTATTTCGGAACATCGGTTGATATTTCTGGGAATTTTATTATTTCGGGAGCTTGGAACGAAAGCGACATGGGAGCTTCTTCGGGATCGGCATATATTTACGAAAACATTGCCGGAACTTGGACACAGACAGCTAAACTCAATGCTTTGGATGCAACAGCCTACGACTATTTTGGAAAAAGTGTTGCAATGACCAATGGTTTTGCCATTGTTGGGGCCAACGAAAAAGACAATGTGGTTGCCAACGATGGAGCCGCTTATATTTTCAAAAACAATGCAGGAACCTGGCAACAGGATGCCAAATTGCTTGCTTCGGATGGCGAAGTAGCTGACTACTTCGGAATTGGCGTTTCAATCGATGCCAACTATGCTGTTGTTGGGGCTTACTACGAAAGCGATGGAGGTGTGCGTTGCGGCTCGTCGTATGTTTTTTATAATAATGGCTCTTCGTGGCTGGAGCAGAAAAAAATTACGCCAGCGGTTGGGGGAAATAATTTCTATTTTGGGTTTTCCGTAGGCATTTCATCCGATAAAGTTATTTGCGGAGCTTATGGCGATTCTCAATATGGTGCAAGCGCAGGTTCTGCTGGATTCTACTCGCAAAACGAAGGTGGAGTTGATAATTGGGGCGAGAATAGCCGCGTTTTGCCAAGCCCTGGTGCTGCAAACGATAATTTTGGCAATTCGGTTGCAATATCTGGTACTGATGTCATTGTAGGGGCATATGCCGACGATGGCGCAGCAGCCAATTGCGGCTCGGTGTGGTTTTATTCCGATAATGGAACAGCGTGGGAATGGAAAAGCCGTTTCTATGCTTCGGATGCTGCAACCGACGATAATTTTGGTCAATCGGTTGCTATTGATGCCGATTATGCGGTTGTTGGTTCACCCAACGACGACCCGATGGGTGTAAACTCGGGCTCTGTTTATATTTTTAAGAAAACTGCAGGCGTTTGGGCTCAATACGCAAAGCTTGTTCCTACTGATGGAACTGCCGGCGATTTCTTTGGTTATTCAGTAGCTATTTCAGGAAACTATATTGTTATTGGAGCAAAAGGAGATAAAATAAATGCTTTCACGAATGGTTCTGCATATGTTTATTACAACAACAGTGGGACCTGGCAATTCGACTCCAAATTGATTGCTTCCGATTTAACAGGCAACGATTACTTTGGAGCTTCTGTTGCTATTTCGGGCGATGATATTCTAATAGGTGCTTATGGCGATAGCGATGTTGGAACCAGCTCGGGGTCGGCTTATATCTTTCACAACAATGCCGGAACATGGTCCGAAGAAATAATTCTGACCGCATCGGATATTGCTTCAACCGACTATTTTGGATATTCGGTTTCAATATCGGGAAGCTATGCTGCTATTGGAGCCTACGGTAACGACGACAATGGCTCAAGCTCGGGCTCCGCTTATATATTCTACGATAATGGCTCGTCGTGGAGTCAAACAACCAAGTTGCTGGCAGGAGATGCAGCTGCAAGCGATTATTTTGGTTATTCTGTAAGCATCTCTGGAAATTTTGTTCTTGTTGGCTCGCATTTGAACGACAATACAGTCTCGAATGGAGGAGCTGCCTATTTGTTCGAAAACAATGCAGGAACATGGTCGCAGAAAACAAAATTCTTTTCTTCTCTTTCTCTTAGCGGTGCATTTTTTGGAAAATCAGTCGCATTAAATGGAAATACAGCTGCAATTGGAGCTGAAGGATATAGTGCAAATGGCTCTTCGTCGGGTGCAGCATATGTTTTTGGACAAATTCTACCATCTGTAAGCACTCAACCAATTGACGTTTTGAATGCATGTTTGATTGGTTCAACACAATTTTCTGTCTCGGGGATGGGTGTTTCCTCTTATCAGTGGCAAAAGAGCTCCAATGGTGGTACTCTGTGGAGCAATCTTACCGAAGTCGCTCCGTTTTCAGGAACACAAACTGCAGTTTTATCAATTTCGAATGCAACAGGACTCAACAATAATCTGTTTCGTTGTGTTGTTTCAAATATGATGGGAAACGATACCAGCAATGCAGCTGAGATTCAGATTGAAACTGAAAATCCGGTCATTACATCCACTCATTCAAATCAGGTGATTAATGCAGGTGCTGCGTGTTCTGCTTCATTGCCCGATTATACGGGAACAGTTACTGCAACCGACAACTGCGATATAAGTCTCACAATAAGCCAGTCACCACTTGCAGGAACATCTGTTTCTGGCACAACAAATACTGTTGTGCTTGCTGCCACCGACGATGCCGGCAATTTTAGTCAGGTGTCGTTCAATGTTGCTGTCGTCGACAACAGCAATCCGGTGATTTCATCAGTGCATAGCAATCAGATCGTTTCGGGAAATGCTTCTTGTCAGGCAACACTTGCCGATTATACCAGCTCAGTTGAAGCAACTGATAATTGCGATGCAACACTAAGCATTGTCCAATCGCCAGTTGTCGGAACAACTGTTTCCGGGGCAATAAATACGGTTACTCTATCTGTTTCGGACGACGATGGAAATATGGCGCAGGTGTCGTTCAATGTTGAAGTTGCCGATTTAACTGCTCCTTCAATTACTTCTACACACCCTGATGCTACGATTAATGCTAATGCTTCGTGTAGTGCATTGCTGCCCGATTACACCAGCTCGGTTGTTGCAACGGACTATTGCGATGCCAGTGTTTCAATTTCACAATTGCCGGTATCGGGAACTTCAGTTTCGGGCTCAACAAATACAGTCACTCTCCGCGCAACCGACGATGCCGGTAATTATTCCGAAGTTTCGTTTAATGTTGAGGTTGCAGATAACTCCAATCCAACCATTACTTCGTCGCATCCCGATCAGATTATTTCAGCTGGCTCGCTTTGCAATGCAACATTGCCCGATTATACTGCAAGTGTCGTTGTAAGCGACAATTGCGATGCTTCACTTGCTGTGACCCAAAATCCAGTTGCCGGAACAATAGTTTCTGGAGCTACAAATACAGTTACACTTCGTGCTACCGACGATGCGGGCAATTATTCCGAAGTTTCGTTCAATATTGAGGTCGAAGATGTTTCAAATCCGGTCATTACTTCGACGCATCCCAATCAAACAGTGAATGCCGATATGAATTGTTTTGCCATTGTTCCCGATTATACAGGAACCATTGTAGCAACCGACAATTGCGATGCAAATCTGACATTTACGCAAACTCCTTTAGCTGGAGCAACAATTTCGAGCCACACCAATACCATTCATTTACGCGCTACCGACGATGCTGGTAATTATTCGGAAGTAACTTTTTTGCTAACCATTGTCGATAATACAAATCCCGTAATCACTTCAGTACACAACGATGTGAATCTGATCAGCACAAGCAATTGCGAAGCTGTTTTGCCTGATTATACTTCTACTGTAGTTGCAACCGATAATTGCGATCCGTTTCTTGCTGTTTCGCAATCGCCACTTGCAGGGACAACAATTTCCGGAAGTAGCAACACTGTTACTTTAACCGTAACCGACGATGGAGGCAATTCTTCGCAAGTAAGCTTCAATGCCTTGATAACCGATAACGATAATCCTGTAATTATATCATCACATCCCGATCAGTTTGTTGATGCCAATTTTTTGTGCGAAGCTTCTTTGCCCGATTACACTACACTGGTTGTAGTTACCGACAATTGCGATGCAAGTCCTTCGATTGTTCAAAGTCCAATACCAGGAACATCTGTTTCTGGTTCAACAAACAATATCACGATTACTGTTACCGACGATGCCGGCAATTATTCCGAAACGAATTTCAATGTATCGGTGGTTGATGTAAGCGACCCGGAACTGGTTTGTATTGGAAATCAGCAAATCGATATTCCTCAGGGACAGACAAGCTACACAGTGGTGGGAACAGAATTTGATCCTTCGTCGGCAACCGACAATTGCAATCTGCAATCGGTAATAAACGATTTCAATTCAACCAGTAGCCTTGCTGGTGTTTCGCTGCCATTGGGTACAACAACTATTGTTTGGACTGCCACCGATGCCGATGGAAACTTCTCCGAATGCAGTTTCGATGTTGATGTCCAGCAAACAGTTGGACTTGAGACCGATTTAGCTGAAAAAATTGTTTTGTGGCCAAACCCAACAACCGGACCTGTGTTTTTTGTCTCTTCCGGCTATATAATTGGGAAGCTGATTGTTACCGATGTTACCGGACGAATTGTAATGCAATACGAAGGAATTTTTCAGCATCAGTTGCTCGATTTGACGTCGCAAACCACAGGTGTTTATTTTATTCAACTCCAAACAGATGGAGCAACACATATGTTTAAAGTGATAAAAGAATAGAAAATTAATGATTGGTTGTTTTTAAATTCACAGTCTGTATTTCAGCTTTTGAGATGCAGACTGTATTTTTTGTTCATACTATTCCAACTTGATGTTTTTTCAATTTGGAATCAATTCTATGATAAAAATAAATTTCGTGTTTTTACGAAATACAGAAATATTTCGTATTTTTGCGAAATAATAAAATACACAGTTATGGAAATTAAAGTTTTGGGAACCGGTTGTTCTAATTGCAAAACACTTGAAAAGCTTACCCGTCAGGCAGTTGAAGAATTAAGCATTGACGCCCAAGTTGTAAAAGAAGAAGATATTGTAAAGATCATGGGCTACGGCATTATGCGTACGCCTGGCTTGGTTATTGATGAGAAAGTGGTTCTTTCGGGCAGAGTTCCGTCGGTAAGTGAGATCAAAGAAATAATCCAAAAAGCGGTTTAAGTGGTAAAAACCCAATCTTTTTCCGAAAGCCAGATTCAGCTGGCCCGAATCGCCAAGGCACTTAGTCATCCGGCGCGGGTATACATTATGGAACGATTGCTTTCCGAAAACCGCTGCGATGGTGTTGGTTGTTGCACAAGTGGAGAAATGATCGGCGATATTCCCATTGCCCGTTCAACCCTTTCGCAACACCTTAAAGAACTAAAACTTGCTGGATTAATTCAGGGCGAAATTGAACTCCCGACAATTCGTTATTGTGTCAATACCGAAAATTGGGAGAAAGCGAAAAGTCTGTTTGATGATTTGTTAAAATTTGAAAAATGAAAAAGAGCTTTTATTTATTGATTGTCAGTGTGTTATTTTTGTTTGCTTCGTGTGGAAGCGGAAAACAACCCGATACGAATTCTGAAACCGATTCAACAAAAACCGAAGTGTCCGATTCAATTACTACTGATACCATAGTAGCTGATAGTTCCGACGATCCTCTGGGATTGAGCAACAATGGAGTGTCAATTGCCGAAGGTCCTCGAGTTACCATTCAGTTTTTTCATGCCACACATCGTTGTCCGACCTGCATAGCCATTGGCGATTGTGTGAATGCTGTGTTGAAAGAAAGCTTTGGAGCCGAAACTCGTTCTGGTTCTGTGAAATTGACTGAAATTGATGCCGACGATGATGCCAACAAAGCCATTTGCGAAAAATACGAAGCCTTTGGAACGGCCTTGTTCATAACACGGAACTACAAAGGGAAAGAAAGTATTACTGATTTAACGGCTCCGGCATTCAAAATGGCACAAAATAAGAAGACCGAGTTCGAAAAGATGATTAAAGACCAGATTGTTAAAGATTTAAAACAATAAACTCATGAAAATAAAGACATTTTTCATTGCTGGATTGCTGCTGATGTCGCTTGCCTCGATTGCGCAAAACAACACTACAAAAGTGCTTGTGTACGATTTTCACATGACAAACCGCTGTCAAACTTGCACAAAAATTGAGCAGACTACTATTGAAGCGCTCGACACATTTTACCGAGCTCAACTCGATAGCGGAATCGTTGTATTCAAATCGTTTGATTGCGAGATTGATGCAAATGCCGATTTGGTAAAAAAATATTCAGCCTATGGAAGCACATTGGTTCTTACAGCTATTCTTGCCGATGGCAAAGAGGTGATTGTTGACATTACCGATATGGCCTTTTCAAAAATTGGGAAAAAAGAACTTTTTATTGAAAAACTACGCGAGAAAATTGATGAGCTGCTTTCGCTTCAATAAACCATCATTCATCTCCTACAAAAGAGCTTCGCAGCTTTTTTTCGCTTTATAAACTTTTGAACTTAAAAGGATGTTTGAATTTCTCCAATCGTGGGCTGATAACAGCCAGATGCCAATACTCAGTGCTTTTGCACTTGGGCTCATGACAGCCATAAGTCCTTGTCCGCTGGCAACCAATATTACCGCTATTGGCTATATCAGTCGCGAACTTTCGTCGAGGCGAAAGATATTTTACAATGGATTGCTTTACACGCTTGGACGCTTGATTAGTTATACCGGGCTTGGCGTAATTATTTTCTACGGTGCAAGTACATTTAAAATTGCAAAGCTCTTTAGTCAGTATGGCGAACGTTTTTTGGGACCATTGTTGATTGTTATCGGGATTTTCATGACTGGAATAATTCACTTTCGCCTCAACCGAAAGGGCGGGGGACTGTCAGACAAAGTTGAGCGGAAAGCTGCCGGCGGAAGTGGCTGGTGGGCACTTGTGCTTGGAATTATTTTCGCGCTTGCTTTTTGCCCAACCAGTGGTGTTTTTTATTTTTTGATGCTGATACCACTAACCATTTCGAGTCCTGAAGGACTTTTGTTGCCTCCCGTTTTTGCTGTTGCTACTGGTTTGCCTGTCATTATCATAGCTTGGCTACTGGCATTCAGTGTGTCGGGCGTTGGGAAATTCTACAATCGGTTAATGGTATTCGAAAAATGGTTTCGCCGCATTGCAGCTGTGATTTTTATTTTGGTTGGATTGTATTACATCTGGTTGTTTTGGTTTTAAGGAGCGATTATGAAAAAGTTTTTTAGCAAACCTCTGGTCAA
The DNA here is from genome assembly GCA_002842495.1 of Bacteroidetes bacterium HGW-Bacteroidetes-6. Taxonomy (GTDB): domain Bacteria; phylum Bacteroidota; class Bacteroidia; order Bacteroidales; family DTU049; genus GWF2-43-63. The sequence continues at coordinate 28,202 of PHDB01000022.1, read as the reverse complement.
AATTCTTGCTCCGCTTGCCATGTTGCCGGTTTGGTATTTGTTGTATGTCAATCTGGAACCTCTAACCAATTATTTAATTGCCGATGTATTGCAAATGACCCGCGGGGAGCATTGGACCGAAGCTATCTGGTTTTTTGTTTTTGAATTTCCTAAAGTGCTGTTGCTACTGACATTGATTATTTTCTTTGTCGGAATTGTGCGGACCTTTTTTACTCCCGAACGAACCCGCAAAGCACTTGGAGGCAAAAAAAGCATTTTTGGAAACATTTTGGCAGCACTACTGGGAATTGTAACGCCGTTTTGTTCCTGCTCGGCCATTCCGCTTTTTCTCGGATTTGTCGAAGCCGGTGTGCCACTTGGTGTCACCTTCTCATTTCTGATTGCAGCTCCAATGATAAACGAAGTTGCCGTGGTGCTGCTTTATGGAATGTTTGGCTGGAAAGTGGCTCTCATTTACATCAGTACAGGATTGTTTATTGCCATTTTTGCCGGATGGGTTATTGGATTGCTGAAACTCGAAAAATGGGTCGAAAAATGGGTCTACGAAACCAAAGTCGGCGTAGGTGCAGGCGAAGAAAAATTGAAATTCAGCGATCGTATTCGGTTTGGATTCATTGCCGTTAAAGATATTGTTGGAAAAGTGTGGCTTTATGTTGCGATTGGAATTGCTGTAGGAGCTGGCGCCCATGGTTTTGTTCCCGAAGATTTTATGGCAACGCTCATGGGCAAAGACGCATGGTATTCGGTGCCATTGTCGATTCTGATAGGAATTCCACTCTACTCGAATGCAGCCGGAATTGTTCCTGTTGTTTCGGTGCTGATCGAAAAAGGTGCTTCGCTGGGAACTTCGCTGGCTTTTATGATGTCGGTTATTGGTCTTTCGCTCCCCGAAATGGTTATCCTTCGAAAAGTACTTCGTATGCCACTCATTCTTACTTTTATTGGTGTTGTTGGTATAGGGATTATGCTGGTTGGCTTCTTGTTTAATTTTTTGTTTTGATAATGTGTTTTTGAGGAATCAATTCCTCAAAAAGTATGATATTTGAGGAATTGAAAACTAAAAGCATTTGAATGAATCTCCATATTCGCATTTTAGGACCAAAAATTGCCAAAACCGTTCTGTTGTTCGACCGTTCGGTGGCAGTAGCAAACAAATATTTTCCCGAAGCCATTGTTGAAATTTCGGACAACAGCAACGAGTTTTCGGAGCACAGCTTGTTGTTTTTACCCATTCTTGAAGTGAATGGTGAAGCTATTTCGCGAGGAAAACTACTTTCGGAAGAAGAACTGTTTGTGAAATTCAATTCAATTTTGCCTGAAAATGAGCGGGTTGTCGCTGTTGAAGAAAAGAAAAAGAAGCCGGTTCGTAAAAGTCTGTTTCGTTGGCCGGCGGTTTTGGCTGCCGCAGCATTGTTGTTTTTCCTCTCGCGCTATTTGAATTCAGGTACCGATGAAGCAGCAAGTAAGCAGCCGTTTTCGATTGCCGATAGTGTGAGCCGCGAATTTAATTACTCTCAAAACGGAAAAGGCTTTTTGATCACTTTTCTTGAATTTGGATCGACCAATTGTGTCGAGTGCAAAAAGATGGAGCTGGTGATGGATTCGATGCGTCAGCAATATCCTAAAAGAGTGAATGTGGTTTTTGTGGATGTTCGTGATCACCACAACGATTCACTTACCGATTATTTCAAGATTAATCTTATTCCTACTCAGGTGCTGCTCGATGCAAAAGCTCAAGAATTTTATCGTCATGTTGGCTATAATCCTGCCGATTCCTTATCTTTGATTTTTGAAAAGCAACTCAATACATCAATATGATTCGAGGTCGATTTCTTTTGACTTTCCTTTTTGGGATGACGCTTTTTGTTGCTTCGTGCAAAAAAGATGAACCTGTTGTGGTAGATCCTTCTGACAATCTTGCAATTGACAGTTTGGTTCCTACAAGCCGAGATATTGTTGTTTGGGAGCAAATTAGTATTAAGGTTTATTCGAGAGGACAAGGTCTCAATTATAACTGGAATACCAATCATGGAACACTTGTTGGGGCTGGCGCCGACACTGTTGGCTATTGGGCTTGTCCTACTTGTGTTGGTTTGAATGTGATTGAATGTGAATTGAGTAATGAGTATGGAACAGTTTCCGATACTGTAATGATTCGTGTGAGATGAAATTGCTTGTGCTGTTTGTTTTTTGTGCTTTTGCATATACCAATATGGGGGCACAATGCTGTTCAGCAGGAAATCCTGTTGCTGGAACTGGTTTTGAATCGTCGTTGAGCAAAGGCCTGTTACAGGTTTCAACATCGGCCAAATACAGTATTTCCGATCAATTTTATTTACACGATAACAAAGTCGATAATCCATATATTCAGAAAAGCAGCTTTCTGTATCAGAATCTGTGGTTGTCGTATAGTTTCACAAATCGCTTTTCAATATCGGCCGAGTCAGGATATTTTTATGACAAAAGCCAGCTGCTTTTGATTAATAATTCTCCATTTAAGCTTGGTGCAAATGGCATTGGCGATTTGTTGGTTAATGCGAAATTTGTGGTTTTGAAGAAAATGAAACCAGTCACTCAACTTGCTTTTTCTGCTGGAACAAAAATTCCAGTAGGAGCTTTTCATCAATCAGTCAACGGAGTCACTATTCCAGTTTCGCTGCAGCCTTCAGCCGGTGCATTTCGATGGACAGCGGCAGCATATTTTCAACGTCTTTCGGCCAATCAGCAATGGGGTTTTGCATCGCAGGCATCGGTGGAATTGAGCAGCGAAATCAACAAAAATTATCTTGTGTATCGCTATGGCCCTTTTTATAGAATCAATGCCGGAGTCATGCGCAAAGTTTTCCCTAAAGTAAATGTTTCATTGTTTGGCGTTTTCGATTTCAGAGGAAAGGACACGCGTGAGTACGAGGAGGTTGTAGAAAGCAGTGGCAGCTATTCTGTGTTTATTCAACCGTGGATTCAGTATGCTTTTCGACCCAACCGGATTCTTTTTGCGAATTTTGATTTTCCGGTATACCGATATTTTTTGGGTGAGCAAATAGGGAATAAATGTGCATTCCAGATGGGTTTTCGTTTTCAGTATAGTAAAAAAGAGTGTCAATCAGATTCAAATCTTTAGTATGAGCGACAAAATGAAAAATAATACAATTTGGGCTTTGCGAATATTGGTTAGCGGACTGTTTCTGCTCTCCGCTTACAGCAAGCTTTTCCCAGTAAATTCTGCTCTTTTTGTTTTTGAAAAACAAATTGTTGACCTTGGAATTACCAATTGGTGTTTTGCTCCGCTACTTGCACGAGCTATTGTGGCTTTCGAAGTTTTTTTGGGTTTGGCAATTCTTCAAAATCATTTGCTGAAAAACATCATTCTTCCTGCTACTTTCTTTTTGTTGCTGGCGTTCTGCATTCATTTGTCTATCACTATCTACAACACAGGTAATAATGGGAGCTGTGGTTGCTTCGGCGAACTTATTCCCATGAAACCACTCGAAGCTATTTTCAAAAATATTATCACCATGGGAATGCTGGTCTTCATTTTCCTGAAAACAAAACGGAAGGGAAAAGACCGGATTGAATTTCCATTCGCCATTTTTGTTGCTGTTTATCTCTCAATATTCATGTTTTTCCAGCCCAAATGTTGCTGTTCAAGTCAAACACAAGAGCAAGTGTTTTTTACGGATTCAACCACAACAGCTTCAGATACCGTAGTTGCTGTTGTTGACGATTCAACTTCTGTTGCAGTAGTTGAAACAACGGATAATGAGCAACCAAACATTAAGTCTGTCGTGGAAAAGCCCGGACGAAAGAAAGTCAATTCAGTTTTCACCAAGTACACCAAATTCAATGTGGGAACAGTTGACTTGAATGCCGGGAAAAAGATTGTCTGTCTTTTTAGTCTCGACTGCGATCATTGCGAAGCAGCATCTAAACAATTGCAATTTCTGAAGCAGAGTCATCCCGATTTGCCGGGTGTTTATGTTCTGGCATTTGGCGAAGAGGATCAGGTTTCTGGATTTTTTACAGCTGGTGGAGGCCGCTTTCCATATCAGATTATTCCTCCGGAAGAGTTCTTTCCATTGCTCGACAAGGCCAGCTACCCACCGCGTATTGTGGTGATGGATAATGGCAATTTTTTAGGTGACTTCATCAATTTCGAACAATTAGATACTGCCGCAGTGATGCAGGCGGTTAGAAAATAGAAAAACAATTAGCTATGAAAATCTTAATACTTTGCACAGGAAATACATGTCGCAGCCAAATGGCCGAAGGAATTATGCGGAAAATGCACCCCGAAACTGAAATATTCTCGGCAGGCACACGACCCGAAAAGCAGGTGAATCCATTTGCTGTAAAAGCAATGTCTGAAATCGGCATAGATATCAGCAGCCAATTCCCGAAAGACGTGAATGTGTTTGTTAATCAATCATTCGATTATGTGATTACTGTTTGCGACAATGCCCGCGAAATTTGCCCTGTGTTTACCGGCGATGTAAAAAATCGTTTACATATTGGTTTCGAAGATCCTGCAGATGCCATCGGAACCGATGAAGAAAAGATGATTGTCTATAGAAAAGTTCGTGATGAAATTTTGTACGAATTTGAAAATCTGATGATTTGAAAATGTTCACTGTAACGCTTGTAACGAAAAAAACATGGAAAACAATAAAAAAAACGAAGAATTATCGGAGCTGGTTCGCGAGAAATACAGCGCGATAGTAAATGAATCATCCGGATGTGGCTGCAATTGCGGTGATGCTACAACGTATAGTATTTTCAGCGACGACTATACAAAACTGGAAGGCTATAATCCGGATGCAGATCTTAATCTGGGATGCGGTATTCCGACGGAATTTGCACACATCAAAGCAGGAGATACCGTTATTGACCTTGGTTCGGGCGCTGGCAATGATTGTTTTGTCGCGCGCTCGCTGGTGGGCGAAACGGGTATGGTCATTGGCATTGACATGACTCCGGCAATGGTCGGCAAAGCCAATGAGAATATTAAAAAACTCGGTTTCAGAAATGTTCAGTTCAGACTTGGACAAATTGAAAAAATGCCGGTGACGTCAAACAAAGCCGATGTGATTATCAGTAATTGTGTTTTAAATCTTGTACCTGATAAAATGGCGGCTTTCCGCGAAATGAGCCGCGTATTGAAACCCGGTGGACATTTCAGCGTGTCTGATATTGTTCTGTCAGGTCCGCTGCCGGAGTCGATTCTGAAAGCTGCTGAATTATATGCAGGCTGTGTTGCCGGCGCCAGTTTGAAAACAGATTATCTGAAAATGCTCGAAGATGCTGATTTTATTAATATCAGAATCGACAAGGAAAAAGTTATTGAACTCAGCGACGAGCTTCTGAAAAACTATATGAATGAGGCTGAGATTGCGGAGTTCAGAGCCACAGGATCAAAAGTCCTTAGTGTAAATGTTTATGGCGAAAAGCGTAAAAGTTTGTGTTGCTGCTGCGGAGGTTAATTTGAAAATTTAGTAATTTGAGAATTTGAAAATGTAATCCCCCCAAACATCTATATATGAGAAATGATAAAGACAATTTGATCGTCAAAAAAGTTGTTGATTTTGGATCGCAGGTTCTGGATTTGTCACAAAGGATGGAAGATAAACATCAATATGTAATTGCGCGTCAGATTTGCAAGTCCGGCACTTCCATTGGCGCAAATGTATGGGAAGCTCAGAATGCTGAGAGCATCGCGGACTTTATTCATAAATTGAAAATTGCTGCAAAAGAAGCTGACGAAACTGCTTTCTGGTTTGCAATATGCAAGAAAAACGAAAAGTATGAATATAGTGAAGAATTGGACAATGAATTGCTTGAAATCAGTAAACTGCTTTCAAAAATTATTGTTTCCTCAAAAAGAAAATTACAAGGCAAATAATTCTCAAATCAGCACACTTTCAAATTTTCAAATAGAAGTATTCACTCTCAAATTAGCACACTTTCAAATTTTCAAATTATTGAGTTTATGAAAACAAGATTAAAATTCCTCGACCGATTTCTCACCTTGTGGATTTTCCTGGCTATGGCCATTGGTGTTTTATCAGGATATTTCTTTCCCGGAGTTGCAGATTTCTGGGATTCCCTTAAATCCTCACCTGACAGCACGACAAACATTCCACTGGCGATAGGACTTATTCTCATGATGTATCCGCCACTGGCAAAAGTGAAGTACGAAGAACTCGGCGATGTATTTCGCAATGTAAAAGTGCTGTCGCTTTCGCTCATTCAGAACTGGGTCATCGGACCGCTGCTCATGTTTGCGCTGGCGATTGCATTTATTAAAATATTTCCCGGCGAAAACTACGCGAATCTGCCATACATGTATGGTATCATTATGATCGGACTTGCCCGTTGCATAGCAATGGTCATTGTCTGGAATGAGCTTGCGAAGGGCGATACACAATATGCTGCGGGACTCGTTGCATTCAACAGCATTCTTCAGGTGTTGTTTTTCTCGGCGTATGCTTATTTCTTTATCGCTGTCATGCCCGGCTGGTTTGGTGTTCCGACCAACAGTATCGTGGAAAATATAACCATGGCGCAAATTGCCAAAAGCGTGTTTATTTATTTAGGAATTCCGTTCTTAGCGGGTTTTCTGACGCGTTTTGTTTTGATTCGTGTGAAAAGTAAAGAATGGTATCACACGAAATTTATTCCTAAAATCAGTCCTCTCACACTAATTGCACTGCTTTTCACTATTATTGTAATGTTCTCATTAAAAGGAGAATACATTGTCAAAATCCCGATGGATGTGGTTTTGATTGCCATTCCGCTGCTTATTTATTTTGTTATCATGTTTGTTGGGTCGTTTTGGATAAGCAAACGCATTGGTGCAACATACCAACAATCGGTTACGCTTTCGTTTACGGCGGCCAGCAACAATTTCGAACTGGCTATTGCAGTTGCCATAGCCATATTCGGAATGAATTCAGGCGAAGCCTTTGCAGCCGTTATTGGACCACTGGTTGAAGTTCCTGTAATGATTGCACTCGTGAATCTGGCGTTTTGGTACAGAAAAAAGTGGTTCGGGATCCGATAGATGTCGTTGTTGCAGAAATAAACCATGCAGGATATGTTAGTTAGGGCGTTTATTTCCCTTCGTGCGCCTGTTTTAATGTTTCATGCCACGCTTTCCGGGGGCGTGAGGCCGGGTAGCCTTTCTCCGAGCGGTATTTTTTTCGCTCCTCCGTGAAATCCCACCATTTTTTGGTCCGGTCCGACGTGCGGGCAGAATAAACAGCCAGCCGGAATTGGTCTTCCACACACGGATCGATCCAATAGCCTTTCTTTCGCTCGTATTCGTCGGTCAGTTTTGCGCCGTCTTTACCCTTCAGGTCTTCGATGGTATAAAATCCCATAAAAATGAGATCTTCCGCAAAGCGGATCCCGACCGACGGAATGGTTTGAAATTCCGCCAGCGCATGGATTTCCCGTGCCCGTTCCGGGGAAACGCCGAGCATCACTTCAAGTTCGTCAACGGCAAAATTCAGAATGCCGGATATGCTTACCTTGCTGGCTCTGAGTCTCTGTTTTTCGGTATCGGTGAGGTTGAGTTTTATGGTGATTTTCTGTTTCATCTTAGCAGGGCTTATTGAAAATGTAATGTGAAATGAACGGAGTTTTATTGTGATTGCTGCGGTCAGTACCTTTTTTTGTTCATGTCCTTTTTGTAGTTTTTTAGCATTTTCCCGAAATCCTTATCTTTTTTGCGTCTTTCGGCAGCAGAAGATTCGAAATGTTCTTCCTCTTTTACCATTTTCAGGTAATTCTCGTACGATCTCCGGTTAATCTCTCCGCTGTTTACGGCTTCGGTAACCGCACATCCGGCTTCGCGGGTATGAGTACAGTCTTTGTATCGGCATTCTGCTGAAAGAGTTATAATTCTATCGAATGTGGTTTCTAATCCGCCATCGGTGTTGGTAATGCCGACTTCCCTCATGCCCGGATTATCGATCAGGATGCCACCGTTTTCAAGAACGATAAGCTCCCGGTGGCTGGTGACGTGTCGTCCTTTGTTGGTGCTCCGGCTGATAGCATCAGTTTTCATAATATTACGCCCGCAGAGATTGTTCGACAGGCTCGATTTCCCGACACCCGACGAACCCAGCATGCAATAGGTCTTTCCTTTTTCAATGATTTTCCGGAGCTCTTCGTAGCCGTCCTGTGTCTCATTGCTGACAGCTACGACCGGCATATTCTCAATCCGGCTCTGTATGTTTTCCTGTATTTCAGCAAGTTGCTGTTCATCAATCAGGTCGGTTTTGGTAAGCACGATCACCGGGCTGACCTTCGATGCATGACAGATGGTCAGATAGCGTTCGAGCCGGTTGATGTTGAAATCCCTGTCGACAGCCTGAACAAGAAAAGCATAATCGATATTGGCTGCTATGATCTGTATTTCGCCCGCCTGAGCAACGGCCTGCCGTTTAATGACGGAGAGCCGTGGAAATATCTTGTGGATCAATGCAAAATCTGCTTCGTGTGCCACCAGTGCAACCCAGTCGCCGACAGCAGGAAAATCTTCGCGACCGGCAGCCGAAAAGCGCAGGTTACCCGTTATCTCCGCATCCAGCTCTCCTTTTTCGGTCCGCACAATGTAGCGTTCCTTGTGTTCCGCCACCACCCTGCCAATCTCAAAATCCTGCAGGTTGTTCTCGATTCTCGATCTTTCGAGTTTGTCATTGTATCCAAGGTCTTCCGCTTTCATTTTTTGTTAAGTTTTAAGCTGATATTCATATTCTGTGCTGCGGATTCTATTTGATTCCGGAGTTGCCTGCTTTTTTCTTTCCGATCCGACAGATCATTCAGTGAAACCATGAAACGTTGGCATTCCAGCAATACGTCAACGGGCAACAGCGCGCAGCTTATGCAAAAAAAACTTTTTGATCGACCCTCGTCGCAGTGGTCAATAAAATCGACTAATATTCCGATTCGTGTTTTTTGTTGATCTAAAAAAGCATCCATGCCGTTTGTGCGGATCGCCTCGAGGTTAGGAAATACCTTTCTGTGCGTCACAAAAGAGTCAAGCCCCTTCTTTTCCGCATCAAATCGCGGGCAGGGATATTCGCAGCAATCGGCGCAGGTTTCCAGTCCTTTTTTGATTACACAGCATGTAACAAATCCACACGATGGATGTTTCGCTTTGAAATCCGGTCCGCCGCAGCCCGGGCAAACCGAATCGCCTTTGGTGTAAAATCGGGGACATAAACCGCAGTCGATTCCACAGCAACCAATGGTGTTGTATTTTTTTAATCCGCCTTCCATGCGTTTGTTCTATTGTATCCTTTTCTTCCAAATTGTATTTGCCGTTGCACAAACTTTGTTCTCATTCAGAGTCCTAATGGTATGAACAAATGAATAATCGTTCCAATCCTTTTCTATTAAAGAAACAATGGAGTCTCCGTATTGAGCTTCGGCAATAAATCGCCCATCGATAGAATACAAATAGTAATTGTCAATTATTTCTTCGGGAATTGACTCAATTAACCACTGTAAATATCGAATATTGTTGACATGCTGATTGGTGTCGATGTCGAATCGATTGATTTTAAATTCTTTAGCATGTTCAGACGATTGGATTGGAGTTATCTTTTGGGTGATGTCGTAATTTATGCATTCTTCGGTGCAGAACGACCATTGTTCTCTGATTGAATCGAAAATGCGAACAGGTCTTCTTCTCGAAATATCGTAGAAAAGCCATTGACCTTTTGCTTTGCCAATGATATCACCATCTTCGCCATAAATTATATTTTCCCTAAATCCTTTAATTGTAGAATAACTTGATAGCCATGTTCGGATGGTTATTTTTTCTTTATAATTGGGATTTCTATCCATTGTCATAATTCCAGAAAGCAATACCCATCCAATATTTTGCTTTTCGAGGTCATACAAACTATGATTTATCGAATAGCAATGGTCGGCGGCTGTTTCTTCAAGTAAGGTTAATAGAGTTGTAGGTGAAGCTTCTCCGAATTTATTCATTTCGAAATATCTTAACTCGAATTGTTTTTCAAAATAATTTTTCAAAATTGACCTGTTTTATGATTAATTAATTCCTGTTATCTATTTGTAATCAAAATATTACAGCGAAATTGCTTTAGTTTATCCCTGTTTTTGTAACCGATGGATGAGCAGGCTGAGAGACGTAACTTCACCGATTGTATTGATTCTTTTTCCGAAGCCAAATGTACAAAATCGATAAATAACGTTAAGTATTTAATGGACTCAATACCCATTTTATTCTAACACCATCGGTTGAGTACTCTATCTGAAAGCGGGCTTGCTCACCTAAAGCAAGAATCACTTGCTGCTCGTCCGATGTTTGTTTCCCAGAGCCAACCTTCACGGTTGTTGAGCCAGATCGGACTTCAAAAAAACGTGTTTTGCCGTTGTCGATTATTCCCACTTTTTCGTCGTTTATAAAAATGGGAATAGCCACCATGGCACTCTGAAAGGCTTTTTTGCGCGTGATTGCAATTCCTGTGCGGCCTGGGTGAATTTCGTCGTTGGCTTTAAGTCGCATTAGCCTTGCTATAATCATGATGACAAAAATGGGCAACAAAAAGAGCAGCCAGCTGAGAAGAAAAACAGGCGCCACATAGTATTCTCTTCCGTTTGATGTAGTGAAGATATTCATAAAGAAAAGTGCCGGCTGAATATGCATGATGGTAAAGAAGCCGGCCAGTGCGGCGGTAATAAAGGTGTAGCTAAGAACGAAGATACGTGACATGTATGTACTTTTTTTCAAAGATAGCAGGATTGTTTTGGTTTTGCCACATTTTCTTCAAAAAACTGAGGCTGAGCAATCTTTTAGCTGATTTCTGAAAGATCAAACCTTAGCAATATTGCAAAAAATTCTGCCAATTATTAACTTTGTTGCCAAGATAGAATCCGAAAGATGAAACGCCGCAGATATGTTATACTATTTTTCTTTGTGTTACTTGTCGGGACCTTCATTGTTTTGAAAAAAAACGATGTGGAACCCGAGAAGTTCATTGAAAAGAATTTGAATATAAACGAAAGGAAATACACTATCGGTGAGCCGGTTGACAGTTTTAACGGTGTGTATGTGTATTACAACGGCAAAGTGAGTCATGTTTCGGGCCGCAATGTGGCACCCGATGGCTACAATCTGGGGCAGAAATACCAGTGTGTTGAATTCGTGAAAAGGTACTACTACGAGCATCTGCATCATAAAATGCCCGACAGCTACGGACATGCGAAAGACTTTTTCGATCCGAAACTGAAGGACGGGCAGAAAAACAAGTGTCGGGGGTTATTTCAATACACAAATCCAAGCAAACAAAAACCCCGGCCTGACGATCTGGTGGTTTACAGCGGTACCTCGCTCAATAAGTTCGGGCACGTGGCCATCATTTCAAAAGTAAGCAGTAACGAAATCGAGATTGTTCAGCAGAATCCGGGACCTTATGCGAGTTCAAGGGCAACCTATCCGTTGAAAAAAGCGAACGGGAAGTGGAAAATAGAAAATGACCGGATTCTGGGGTGGTTGCGGAAGTAAAGGTGTAGCCTCATTTCCTCTACTCGTTGCAGCTTTTACCTGCAACGAAACTACGGAAAAAAATATTCCCGCCGCAGGCGGACTCTGCAACGGGAACGGGTGATGCACCTGATAAACAGTCTGCTATCTCATTTCATACATATTATCGGCTGCGTTTGCATCGGGAATGGTGTCGCTGCCCAATACAATGCGGGTAATTGTTTCAGAGGTGGTAAAAGTTATTTCGGTTTTTGTTTGATTGTTTAGCCACACAGTAGCGGGTTTTGTGGTGGTTCCGGCCGGTCTTTCACCGTTGTAGAACTTCAGTTCGACGGGGAGCGGCAGATCGCCTTTGTTTTCTACCGTTACAGTCAGTTGTTTGTCTTTTTGGGTTACGGATATTATGGCCAGATCGGGAATACCGCCATTCTGATAGTACCAAGCTTGCCAGAACCAATTCAAATTTTGCTTTGCAACATCGTTGAAAGTATTGAAATAGTCGAGTGGCGTTGGATGTTTGTATTTCCAGCGGTCCATGAAGGCCAGCAGGCATTTTTTGAACAGATCGTGTCCCAGTTGCATATCGAGCATCCGCAAGGCCTGCTCTGCCTTGGCATAGTTCATATAGAAATAAATGTCGGGATTCAGGTAGTTGGTCGGGGTTATCAGAGGCGGTTCACCGTTGATGCCTGCGTAGAGTTGGAACGCACTTGTGTTGTAGGCCCCGATGTTCAGATCGGGCGACAAATGGCTCTGCATTTTTTCGGGCAGGTAAACCGTGAGCCCTTCGTCGATCCAGCCGTTGCCTGTTTCGTTGGTTCCCACATAAAACGGGAAATAGGCGTGGGCGATCTCATGCGAATTGGCATACACCGTCATGCCGTAATCTTCGTCTGCCCCCACATTGGTGATCATCGGATATTCCATGCCGAAATCGCCGTTATAGACCGTCAGATACGGATAGGGGTAGGGAATTCCCGGCATTTCTTCCGATAAAGACCAAACGGTTTCCCGTGCAATAGAAATTACTTTGTCAAAATGTGGGGCTTTTGTGTTGTAAGCAACCCCGACAACGGTTCGACGGCCGGTCTTTTGGTCAACAACAACACTCGTTACATCCCACAGGTAATGATCGCTGATACCGAAGGCGAAATCAGGAACATTGGAAGCTTTGTACTTCCATGTGGTTTTTGATGTGGTAACGGCACCGCTTTTCAGATCTTCTTCTGTTATCACATGGGTGATGTCGTCGGATACGGATGCTTTTTTATACTTATCGTAGTATTGGGGTTGCAGCATTTCGTTCAGATTCTGCGGCTCGCCGGTGGCCCATACCATGAATTTTTCAGGCACGGTGATCTCCACTTCAAAATTACAGAAATCGTTGTAGAATTCTGCCATGCCGTTGTAGGAACGTGTGTCCCATCCTGTAATGTCGTCGTACACGGCAATCTGCGGATACCATTGCCCTACAAACAGACTGGTGCTGTCTATCGTTCCCATGCGGATCAGTGTGTGTTGCGGAAAATCGAAACTCCATGCGATCTGCAGTTCGAGCTTTCCGTGTGGGGCCAGTTTTTTATTCAGGAACACATACATCAATGTTCCGGCTCGCTTCACGGAACTGCTTTCTTCACTGAGATCCATGGATGTTCCGTTCACTTTCAGCGATTCAATGCGAACACCGTCGGTAACATCAAGCGGGTTTACATCCACAATGGAATTGCGGTTTGCACCTTTTTTGTAAAGATCCTGATACAGCCTGATCACAATGGTTTTCAGCGAATCCGGACTGTTGTTGTAATATACGATCCGTTCCTGGCCGCTCATGATCTTGTTTTTTACGTCTACCGATGCCTGAATGTAGTAATCGGAGGAATTTTGCCAGTAGTTTTTTCCCGGATTTCCGTCCTTCTGCCGGGTTTGTTTTTCGCAGGCCCTTGCCTGTGCTCTCGAAACAATGGGTTTTTCCTGGGCAAAACCAGAAAAAGGCAGCATGATGCAAAATGTCAGACAAAAAATCAGAACTTCTTTTTTCATAGGTATGTTTTTTATTCCGGAACAGATTCAGGAAGTAAATGTATTTGTTTTTTTATTGAAAATGCGATATTTGAATCCGCCCGGACAACATAAATATATCAAAACGGGTCAAATCGACGTAAATGGATGTTTTTTATGGATTTATTTTTCGAAGCTAGAGATTAGATTTGTTTCAGCTCGACGAAAGTGTCGCTTTTTTCCGGATTTACTTAACCTCATCCATTGACAACAACCGGATCCCTTTTTTTGTCATTTTTTCGATGGCTGTTGCTTTTTTCTCCGGTGTCTGTCCGATAACAGCCTCGGGTACGATGTACATGTCATACCCTTTCTTCAATCCTCCCAAAGCAGTGGCATAAATACATTTCTCGGCCATCAGTCCTACCAGCACAATTTCTTTAGCATTACAGCTTGTCAGATACATGTTTAACGAATCGACCGTGAACGCATCGCCTTCGGTTTTTGTGAAAATATTTGAGCTGACGATCTTCAGACGGTCGTCGATTTCCGGAGCCGGCACAGTCAGAGCTCTGATGTGCAGGAACGAAAATTCAAGCACTTTTGAGGCGGCTTTAACATAGATGACATTTTGAGGATCAAACCGCTCGATGATCCGGTTGATGTTGCCGACCATTTCGTCAGTCTGGTCTTTCAGTTGTGTGTTTTCGTAAAACGCCCGCTGAACATCTACAACGATAAGCAGCCGGTTCTGAGCGCCGACCAGTGTTGATGAAAAACCTGAAAAGAGCATAATGCAGATCAAAACTGCAATGAAATTCTTTTTTTTGATCATGATTAATGTCTGTTTTTACGATGATTCCCAGAGAATGTGTTTTTGGTAAAAATACAGTATTTAATATTTCAATCCACGCACAAATATATCAAAACCGGATAAATTGACGTAAATGAGGAGAATTTTGGGATTTATGCCCGGGTGTCTGCTGATAGTATATATCAGCCGGCATAGCACTACTGCTCAATATATAACTGCGTGATTATCGGAGATGTTTTTTGCGTTTCCTCCCATAATTGTTTTATAATGTTAACCATTTTGGCTACGTAATCTGTGTGTTCTTTATTCCAGATTGGCTTCGTATTCTGCAACAATCTGCCGGGCTTCCTCATAATCCGCTTTTGCAACAAAAACCGCAACAGCACCGCCTCTCCGGGGAGCTATCCACCATGGCATGAGGATTCCCATGATGGAATTAAAAAAGACCTTTTTCAAAAGCAGCGATTAAATCACCCGATATACTTACACCGGAGGCATGAGGAGGCAGATTCCCTCTCTCGAACCAGCCTGCTTCTTTGATTTCCTTTTTATCTATTACTATTTCCCTGGTGTCGTCGGCCTCGGCGGTAAAACCCAACATAAGCGAAGCAGAGTAGGGCCAGGGCTGACTTTTGTAATATTTCAGATTCTTAATATCCAATCCAACTTCTTCTTTTACTTCTCTTACAACTGTTTCTTCGATTGATTCCCCGACATCGACATAACCGGCAATGAGCGCATAAAAATCACCTTTATAGTTTGCTCCTTTAGCCAGCAATATCTTATTGTTGCACGTGATGGCTACAATAATGGCTGGTGCTATTGCAGGAAAGACTACCAGATTGCATTTGCTGCAAACAACTGCTCTCTCATCCTTTTTTAATTCTGTTTTAGAACCGCATCTTCCACAATATTTGTTGTTATGGTGCCAGTTTATTAATTGATGACCTACTGACACAATCCATGCAAATTCTTTGTCTTTCAGGTTTCGTAGAATAAAAACATCATAAAATTCAGATGAAGCAATATTAACTTGCGGCTCAATCAACCCAAAACAACGATTGGAATTGATTGAGAACAAATAAACCGACGATTCTATGCTGTCGGCAAAATCTTTTTTTCTCGGAATTTCATAGTCATCTCCCGATTTTTTTAACAATACCTGATTGTCTCTGTAGCACAACAAAAAATCTTCCTTGTCAATTTCATGATAATGAAGATATTTGTTGTTGAAAATGCCCGGGCTTATTTCATTTAACATGACTTTTTCTTCTTTTTGTTTTCCCAAAGATACATCTGTGCGGATTAAATCATTTTTTTCAAATATTTTCCGGTGACAGACTGTTTGCAATTTACCATATCTTCAGGTAATCCCTGAAACATAACTTCTCCTCCTTTTTTACCCCCTTCGGGTCCCATGTCGATTATCCAATCAGCAAATTTAATAATATCGAGGTTGTGCTCAATAATAATCACAGTATTATCGTTTTTGACCAATGTTTTTACGATTTTGTGGAAATTGTCGATGTCAGACATATGAAGTCCGGTTGTTGGTTCATCCATAATGTAAATATTGCCTTCTTTTTTCAATTCAGATGCAATTTTTAATCGTTGTGCTTCACCACCAGACAAGGTGCTAAGTGATTGACCTAATTTTAAATATCCTAAACCAACTTCCTGGAGCAGGTGCAGATGCTTTTTTATCTTCGGATCCATGAAAAATTCGGAGGCCTGAGTTACCGTCATATCCAATACTTCAGCAATGTTTTTATTCAGGAATTTTAGTTCCAATACATCGGAATGATAACGTTTTCCTTCGCATTCGTCACAAATTGTTTTTACGGAATCCAGGAAATGAAGTTCAAAAGTCAATACCCCTTGACCATTGCATTTTGGGCATGCTCCTTTTGAATTGAAACTGAACAATGAGGCTTCGGAATTGGTTGCAGTAGCAAATTCTTTCCGTATTAAATCAAAAACACCTATAAATGTTGCTGCATTTGCTCTTGATGATTTTCCAATGGGAGATTGGTCTATAACAATTGCATCGGGATGTTGTTTTGCAAAGCACTCATGTATCAAGCTGCTTTTGCCGCTTCCGGCAACGCCGGTAACACAGGTTAATACTCCCTTTGGGATTTTTACCGATACATTTTTAAGATTATTGGCGCTTGCGTTTTTGATCTCAAAAAATGTAGTTGCAGTCTTTCGCTTAAAGGATGGTTTATCCTTTTTCAGAAGAAAGACACCAGTGATGCTTTCGGTATATTGTAATCCGTCGGGTTCACCGTTATATATCACATTCCCACCATATTTACCTGCTTTGGGGCCAATATCTACTATCCATTCGGCAGCCCGTATAATGTCAGGGTCGTGTTCTACCACAAAAACAGAATTTCCTTTTTCTTTTAACCGAAACAAGATATTCATCAGGTTCTCTGTATCCCGGGGATGCAAGCCGATAGAAGGTTCGTCGAGAACGTAAAGCATGTCTACCAGGTTGCAGTCCATTTGCTTACTCATTTTTACCCGTTGCGATTCACCTCCGGAAAGTGTGCTTACCGAACGTTCGAGTGATAAATAGCCCACTCCAATTTCAACCAGCTGTTGAAGCAAAAATTGTGCTTTCCGCAAAATCGGCCTGGAGATTTCGTCATTTATATTTAGTAAAAATGATAGAACATCAACCAGTTCTAAATGGCATACATCGGCAATGGTAAGCTCGTTTAGCTTAACACTTCTTGCCCGTTCATTTAATCGGGTACCGCCGCATTGTTCACAGAGCTGATAGTTGAAATATTTCGTGTATGCATTCTTGTCTTCTTCGGCTGTTTCATCATCAGCCCTTGTGGTGACCGCTTTTTCAAGTTTACGGGCAATTCCTTCGAAATTCCGGTTATAAGCCAGTTTTTCTTTTGCTCCTTTTACCGCAAAGGGTTCAGAATACAAAAACTGTTGCAATTCTTCTGCCGTAAATTCATTTATGGGTTTATCAACGTCAATTACATTTAAACTAATCAATTCTTTCCAGAGGAACCCCCCAACTTTATAATGCGGATGTGTTATGGCCCCTTCCCTGACTGACTTTTCCCTGTCCAAAAATAAATCAAGGTCAATTTTAATCTGTTTCCCTAATCCGTTGCAATGTGGGCACATGCCTTCGGGATGGTTAAACGAAAAATAAAAAGAAGGTCCGATAAATGGTTTGCCAATACGTGAATAAAGCAAGCGCAGATAAGTGTTTATTTCGGTAGCTGTTCCAACCGTACTCCGCAAATTGTTTCCCATTCGTTTCTGGTCAATAACAATTGCCGTTGACAGATTGAGTATATCGTCCACATCGGGGCGAGATAATTTCGGCATCCGGGTGCGTGCAAATGTGGAAAAGGTTTCTACCAATTGCCGCTGGGCTTCTGTATAAATGGTATCAAAAAGCAATGACGATTTGCCTGAGCCCGAAACACCGGTAAACACCACCAATTTATGCTTTGGTATTTCAATATCAATGTTCTTAAGATTATTGGTGTGAGCGTTCTTAACGATTATTTTGTTCCTGTTCATAATTTATATCCTGATTTTTTTAGCACTTGACAAAGCAAAAATAACTGAAACAACAGCAGTTAATGCAAACATGATGATGCCTGTGTGGAAAAAAACTGCAGATGAAGTCCCGCCCAGCAAATATCTGTTGCCTTCGAGAATATATGTTACAGGATTTCCCCACGATACGGCTAACAGCCACTTGGCAGTAATCAATTCTCTCGGTAGAAATGTCGTACTCAGGAAGAGCAATGGGAAAACAGCGTTCGTTATTATTGCCGCACTTTGATGTTGTCCGGTACGCAACATTATTCCTACAGAAAACCCGCATAAAGTAAGCGACCACAAAAAGGACAACAGCAGTATGCCGAAAACAGATGCTAATCCGAATTGGAATGTTACACCAAACAAGGCCCCAATTACGATTAGCAGAATCGTAAAAAACAGGGAAGAAATTGTATCGGCAAGCATGGGGGCTAAAACTAAAATCCATCGGGGGACAGGACTTAAATATAATCTTCTGAAATAACCCGATTGCATATCGGCATTGAGTGTTTGACCTGCACCCGCCGAAGAACCCATTGCCAACGAGATAATTGTGATAGGAAACACAAAGGACAAGTATCCACCCTTTCCGAATGCTTCCAGCGAACCGATTCCGCCTATTCCCGCATTATATACCAATAAAAAAAACAAACTCATGCCAAAACCCATTAACGGTGCCGATGGTTGTTTTACCAACTTGATTATTCCTCTTTCAATCAACAAAATATTTGCAGTGTTCATAATTTCCCCTCTTTACTTAATTTTTTGAAGAAGCCTGAATTGTTAATGCTTTTATATATTGCAGGTAGCTGTCATCAAGCGATAACCCGCCATCGGGATTGACCATTTTTTTGAAATCAATGATAGTCCCGGAATACCGTATTTCTCCTGCCACAATGAGGGCCATTTCAGTAGCATGTTTGTCTGCTTCATCCAGATATTGTGTAGTGAGAAAAACCGTTATACCCTCCGATTTATTCATTTGAGTAATTGTTTCCCAAAAGTTTGCCCTTGCTACCGGATCCATGCCAACGGTTGGCTCATCAAGAAAAAGTACTTGAGGCTGATGTACCAATGCAAGAGCGCAATGCAACCTGCGTTTATTGCCTCCCGACAGAGTGCTTGCTTTTTTGTTTCTCTCTGTGGAAAGTTGAAACAAATTAATTAGTTCGTTCGCCCGTTTGCGTGCTTCCGGTTTTGATAATCCAAATAACCCAGCTTGAAAAATAAGTAAGTTTTCTACTTTCTCGATAGGGTCAATTTCATTGTCTTGCGAAGCAACTCCAATGATTTTCTGAATATTGACCGGGTTCACTTCCGGATTTAAACCACCTATGGAAAACTTGCCGGAATCTTTGTTAATCAATGTTGTCATTATTTTGACCAGGGTAGATTTGCCGGCCCCGTTAGGCCCGAGCAAAGTAAAAAACTGCCCTTTATTGATTTTGAGGCTCACCCCTTTCAGTGCTTCAGCACCATCGGGATATTTTTTGAAAAGGTTACAAATCTGAATTTCTGCCGCCATGGTTTCAGCCTTATTAATTATGTGGCAAAAATACTCTCAGAGCAAGGGGCTGAAATTGTAAAAAACAGACAAAATAATAATGCTGAGAATTAACAATAATCAGCATTTATATTAAAATCCGGGTATTTTGAAGCAAACTCTTTAGGAGTATATCCCGAATAGGCTTTAAAATCTCTGATAAAGTGTGACTGATCGAAATATCCGTTTCTGTATGCACGCTCTGTCAGGCTAACGTTTTTATTGTTACTGAAATCCTGTAATACTTCCTGAAAACGTATCAGTTTAATAACCTGTTTGGTTGTTTTTCCGAGATATTGAGAAAATTTTCTTTCAAGAGTTTTTGTAGTTATAGCAAGACTATCCGATAATGATATGGCATTAGTCTGTCCTTTGCAACTTTTAATAATATCTACACCTTTCTGAATTAATAAACTATCGTAAGACGGAATTGGAGAAAACCGCTTTAGCAAAAAATTTTCAATAACAGAAACTTTTTCTTTTATGGTTTCTTTAAAATAGAGCATTTCTTCAATTTGTTTTATTTCTCCGCTAAATATATCAGATAAGTCAACGCTTTGGTTTTCAATTTCGGAAAGCGGAAAATTGAAGAAATGACATGCGCCGGTAGGGAAAAAGCCAATAAAAACCACTCCGGTTTCTCCGTTCGTAGAAACATCAGAAAAGGAATCGTTTAACCCACTTAAAATTGATCTGGGCTGTTTTATTTTTACATCATTGGGATGAAATACCACAAAAGGGGTTTTGTAATGAAACATGAGTTGAACATTTTCAGTGGGGATAACCCTTTCCATAATATTCCCATCGTGAATACCGGACTCCATAAAGCAGTAATGCTTAATGTAGTTTTTCAGGAACCCTGTAGGTTGTACTATCTGAAATTGCATAATATTTTCTTACTGCAAAGGTAATCACTTATCCCGGGAAAGAATGAGGAGATAGCATTCTTTGATGAAATTTTGGTCTCAGCATGGCTTTGGTACATTGGAAGATGTATCAGTTTGCTGATAATTGGTTGAGAAAAATGATATTTAACAACTTTTATTACACAATAATTTTACAATTTGTAAGTTTGCAGATTGTAATAAAGTACAGGTATGAAAACACTTTTGACCCGATTGCTGCTGCTTTGCAGCGTTATTTTTCTGTTTATTAATGTGGGAAAGGCTCAGACCAAACTTCAGGGAATACTTCAGGATAGTAGCGCGTATACACCGCTGGCTTATGCCAATGTGGCTTTGCTCAATCAGAGCGATTCATCGTTCGTTACGGGAACTACCACCGACGATAAAGGAGTTTTTGAACTGATGGCTCCCGATTCGGGCAATTATTTTCTGCGTATTTCGTATTTGGGCTATGGAACCCAACTCAAGCCCGTTTGGATTGAGACCGATAAAAAAGAAATGAATATGGGCATTCTGGCCATTCCCAAGGCCAGTCAGGATCTGGGCGAAGTAACCATTGTCGGGCAAAAGCCTATGTATTCGTACGATGGCGAAAAGAAAGTGTATAATGTGAGCGAAGATCCAAGTGTGCAGGGTGGAGTAGCCAACGATGCACTACAGAATGCACCCGGAGTATATGTTGATATGGAAGGGAATATTACTTTGCGTGGTGTGTCGGGCGTCGAGATTTGGCTCAACGATAAACCATCCCGTATTAAAGCAGAGGGACTGAAATCGTTTCTTCAGCAGCTTCCGGCCAATGCCATTGAGCGAATCGAAGTGATTACAAATCCATCGGCACGTTATGGAGCGGAGGGAACAGCCGGAATCATTAATATTATTACCCGCGAAAAAATTAAGCGAAATTTACTGTTTAGCTTTGGTTTCAATGGCAGTACGCAGATAACATACTCTCCATGGGCTTCATTTGTGATAGGTAACGATAAAGTCAGCTTCAATACATACATCAGTAAATCGAGTTTCGAAAATACATACAGCTCGAATTCTTCCGGAGTAGTTCTTAATAATGGAGATACTGTCTATAGTTTTACCGGATCTGATGCTGGAGGATATGGATATGGATGGACCTATGGACATGTGAGTCTGACATGGGAAATAAACAAAAACAATACTTTCGATTTGTGGGGTGGGGGTTCTTTCAGTAACAATAATAGTCACAATTCCGGTTTTTCAACCCGTACCATGGCTGATGGAGAGTTGTTTGCTTTTAGCGATTCTGCATCATCCGATGGCGATGGAAGTAATCTTTATGGTGGTTTAAGTTTGGAGCATCGTTTCAAGAAAGAAGGACACAAATTCACTTTAGACTGCTATGCAGGTAATTATCAGCAGAAATCGCTTCGTACGACTGAAAAACTTTTTTCGGTACAGACCGAAGAAAATCTGCGTTATCGTGATGTATCTAATAATGATGGGACATGGCTTTCGGGCGAATTGAACTACGAAAATCCACTTGGTAAAAATCGTTTTCTTGAAGTTGGTGGCGAATTAGAGTATTCTTCGTCGATCGAAGATTCTCCAATCGATACTTTCAACTTTAGCTCGGAGCAGTATTTGTATGTCGACTTGTTTTCAAATCACCTCGATCAGACGACGGTGTCAGGAGCGTTGTATACTACATACAGCGATACCCTTGGGTTTCTGAGCTATAAAGCTGGTTTGCGATACGAATTTGCCAGTCTCGATATGATTTCGGTTGTTCTCCCCGATAAACTGCACCGTACATATGGTACTTTATTCCCAACATTGCATTTGAGTACCAAGACCAAAAATAACGATAATTACTCATTGAGTTATTCGCGTCGGGTGCAATATCCGCAATGGGGACTCGATCCATTTATCAATCGTGTTGATGGAGAATCGATTTATGGAGGAAACCCCTGGCTTGACCCCGCATTTACCGATGCATTCGAAGCAGGCTATGCGCACTTTTTTAAATCGGGCAGTTCAATTAGTGCAACGTTGTACCATCGCCGAACAAATTTGGATATTACTCAAAAATCGGAAGGTGTTTTTGATACATTACTCAATCGATACACAATTTACACGACCTTTATCAATGCCGGTAAAAAGATATTTACCGGAGCCGATCTCACTTTCACCTGGCGCCCTAAACCTGCTTACAGGATTATGTTTAATGCCAATTTGTATAATCAGGATTTCTTTGCCGATTTGGGTTCATATACTGTTGATAAACATGATTTGACGTACGATGGAAAACTTATTTTTATGTGGAATTACAAAATTCTGCGTTTAAATGTGATGGGAATTTATCGTGCTGCTGCTGCCAGTTTACAGGGAAACAACCATCCAAACTACTGGATAAATGTTACAGCCAGTGCCGATTTATTTAAGAAAACGGTCTCGCTCCGGCTTGGGATGAACGATATTTTTAACTGGATGGAACGCAGCTCCGAAACAAACACTCCAACGTACATATCCACTAATAGTTCGAAAATGAAGACCCAGTTTCTGACATTTGGGATTACTGTGCGTTTGGGAAAGGTAGAACTCGAACAACAGCAAATGCCGCCTCAGAACGGCGCTCCGCAATAGTTACTGTATCGGATAAGGTTTCACGCCGGCTTCTTTCAGTATTTTTGAAAGCTCATCGAGTTTTTGCCTGATATCGCCGGTAGGATCAGAACTTGTTCTGAAATTTAGTACAAAACCTACCATAGCGTATCCCGGTTTTTCACCGGCAACAAGGTATTTGCCGAAAAATCCGCCAATACCTTTCAACTGACCGGCTTCGGGTGCCGTAATCAACCATACCTGAAATTTGTCACCGGCCAGAAGACTGTTGTTAAGGTTTCTGAAGCTTTGGGGCGTCGATGTTGCATAAATATACACGGGATATTCGTTGTAGATTCCCGAATATCCGTTGGTATCGCGATGAATTCCGAGTGACTCAAGCCCGGGAAGTGTGCTGAGCATTTCGTTGCTTTTCTGAGGATTACGTTTGGTGGTAAGCCAGCGGTAAATAATAAAAAGCAATCCGGCAGCAACAAGAAGAAAAAGGAAAACAATGTAGTTTGATGATCCCATAGCAGATTTTATTGCTAAATTACAAAATCAGTTGCTTATAGATTTGTTTTGAGTAGACGTATTTGTGTTAAATGCTCATTCCCGAAAATGCCCGGACCGGATTTTTCCGGAATGTGGAATTCCTGATCGCAGCTTAGCCGGAGACAATCCCGATTTCTGATCTTTTTTGGGACGGAGTGTTTTGTGAAAATTTGGAGACCGCAGGATACTACCGGCACATTTCCGATCGTTGAAAAATAAACGGAAAGTCATGATATTCAGGGTGTTCATTTTGCTTGTCCTTTCGGGAACAATGCTGCCTTTGGCGGCACAGCAGACCATCGGTGTCGGGACCAACTCAGCCTGCACGGTAGTGAAAAAATATTATGCTTTGAGACAGAAAGCGACCGGATCTGCAGATTTGATAAGGGGAGCCGATGTGCCGGTGATACCTCAGAACAGAAAATTCCGGGCACCGCTTAAAACGCAGGATCCCTTGTTTACCCGGATTACAGTTGCCGCTTCTGTATCCATGGCTGTGGAACTGCCGGGGGGATATGTCGTGAAAATAGAAAAGGGGGATCTTGTGGATTCTCGGGGAAGAGAGGTTTCAGGAAATTACACCTTGTATTTTCGGGATATTTCATCTCCCTGGAATATGGCATTGTCGGGAGTACCAATGAATTACGATTCGGGTGGAACAATAGGCTATTTCCAATCGTCGGGGATGTTCGAGCTGTATGCCGAGCAAAATGGCGAAGCTCTGCAAGTGAAGCGTGGACAGACCATCGATATTGTTTTGCCTTCGCCCGATGGAAGCGACGATTACAATTTTTACACATTCAACGAGTCGAGTGGAGCTTGGGAGTTTGAGAAAAAATTGTTTCCTGGATTATCTACAATGAAAACTCCAGACAGTATTCAAGTCTATTCCGAGGCATATCGATACCTTCAGTTGCTTTCTCTTTCCACCGATTTTATGTCGTTTCACGAAAGGTGGCTCTCTCCAAAATATGCACGAACCAAAAATATAACAGAAACAGACTTTTTCTGTCTTGAAAAACAATACTATGGACGAATTGGTGTAGCCTACTTTCGTCTGCAACGAACCAGCGATAAATACAACAGGAAAGCTATTCTGTTTAAATTTCCGGTTGTGTCCCGGAATAAATATTCCGGCAATATTTTCAGTACATTTCCCGAATTAAATGCTGTTCGAAATGTTGTATGGGAATACAAAGGACCTATCGATCGCAAGAGCTTTTCGAAATTGTTTGTCTCAAAGAAAAAATATTTCGATACCCGCATCGATTACGATAACAGCAGTGGACTTTTTACAATTTATCTGAAACATAAAGACGGTGTGATAGAATTGAATGCAATTCCGTATCGTGGCAAGAACACATACGGTGAAAGGGCGTTGAAAGCCAATGTTTTACTTGCTGAAAGGTACAATAAATCGCTCGCCCGGGTTCAGCGAAAATTTGATCGGAGAAACCATGATGCGGCTCTTGTTTTGTTAAATGAAAACAAGGAGCGAGTGAAAAGTATGATGTCGGAAGAAGAATTGGCAATGGGCTGGACCGAATGGGAGCGATATGCCCGACGTGTTCAGAATTATTACAATACAATAGCAATGCAAGGGCGTGTTGTTCAGATTACGAGAACGGTTTCGGTTTCGGGACTTGGATTGGTGAATTGCGACAGAATTCAACGTATGCAAGAACCGGTTGAGCTTTTGGCTCAATTTGTACTTCCTGATGGTAAAATTGTAGACACGGCGCACGTTATGGTGATTGGCAGCGATTACACTTGTCTTAATATGGATGTGAAACACGGAAAAGTTCGTCCAGTTATTGAACGGAGAATCGCTACTGCTTTTGGAGTGGTGATAAATGACGAGGACTTTTACATTGTAGATGCATCGCAAGTTGCGAAATCGCTAAATAGATCCGGGTTGCAGGTTTTTAGTCTTAAGAAAGTTGAAGGCGATGCAGCTGAGGCCATTAGTTTGGCTTTAAGTATTTAGTGGTTCAATCTGTTTTTTATCATATTCCGGCTTTATTTGAACACAATTGCGAAGTTGCTTTAGTGCTAATTTTGCAACAGGAAAGTGTTTCATCTGTAAAATTGAAATGGGCGAATGAAAACATTGCTGCTTGTTGTTTTTTTATCCTTGATTTTTTCTGTGCAAAGTCAGGATTTCGAAATAGTTCCCAAACAAAAAACCATCGAAATCGGGACATCGTATGTCTTTCATTCAGGCTTCGAAAAAACTGCTGCTTTTTCCGAAGGAGCTTCGTTCGATATTGCATGGCTGGTTTCGGGATTTCAGAACAAAAGAAAAGTTTTTATAAGTATTCCTTTGGGATTTTATCGCGGAGCCGCAGCCGGTTCCGACACTGTTTCAACAAGCAGGATGTTTTATGGCTGGACCATCAGGCACGAGCTTCGGAAAGATAAAAAAATGATTCCTTTTCTTGCCTATGGGTTGCTACTCAATCAATTATGGCTTTCGAATACCGAAGGTCATGGAATGGGGCACGAAACGCGTTTCGACGTGGGAACCGATTTTAAATTGTCGGGGGTAAAAGTATTCACTATGCATTTGTCGTACAGCCATGCAACTTTTCCTGCGTTTGGTGAAACCGAATCGAAAACAATGGATTTTTTTAGTTTAATAGCAGGACTGCGTTTTTGAAATTCGTAGCTTTGCACCCGAAAAACGATCTCATGAATTATTCAGAAGTTCCGCAATTGCAGCGATTTCATATTCCGGAAGTAAAACATGTTTTACCTACAGAAGCTTCGACCCAAATTGAGGCTGGTTTGGTCTTGCCTGTCGATGTTCGCGAAGCAAGTGAAATAGATTCAACATCAATCGATTGCTATCAGTTACTTATTCATCCTATGTCGGGAATACTCGACACCATGAATGATCTTCCCCGCGAAAAGCCGCTAATTATCATTTGTGAGCATGGAGAGAGAAGTGTGAAAGTGGCCAATCTTCTTCGTATCCAGGGATTTACTGAGGTATATAACCTGGATGGAGGTGTTCATGCATGGCGCTTGGCTGGCTTGCCGCTTGTTGGTGGCAACGAACAACATTCGTGTGGCAGCTGCAGTTGCGGTTGCCATTGATGGCTATACATTCGGGTTGATATAATTTCTTTACAAGCGCAAAGAACATATAAACTTTGTACATTTGCATCAAACTCCAAATCAATGAAAAAGTTTATCTTTATTCCGGTTGTGGTGCTTGCAGGTGTATTTTTGTTTTCGGCCTGTGGTCCGCAAAAAAACGATGAAAAAAAATCGATGAGTAGCATAAGCGAACAAACGGTGAAAGCAGCCAAAGACAGTTTGATAAACATCTTTGGGAAAGCTGATGAAATGCGCATTAATAAAGGCGTCGATCAGGCTGCAGCGCTTTGGACAAAAGACGATGGACCCGATAGCACTTTTTTGAATTTCTGCATGGAGAGTTTTACTCCCAGTGGTACCGAACTCGACACCCTGTTCGATAAATTCAATTATTATTTCGAGAACATGTTTGGTCATTACAACATGCTCACCATCGAAATGATGCGCAACCTGCATGAACCACGCGGTACCATTAAAACCATCGATGAAATGTTTGGGTCGTACGACGTTACTGCTCACTTTTCGGAGGATATGTTTGCCAACAAAACTGCCTTTGTGGTTTTGCTCAATTTTCCACACTATACGCTGCAGGAAAAGAACGACAATGCTGCAAAATGGACTCCACGTCAGTGGGGAATGGCTCGCCTGGGCGATATGTTCACTGAACGTGTTCCTTCCAATCTTTTATTGAAAGCTTCCGAAGTTTCGGTAAACGGCGAAAACTATATTGCTTCCTACAATATCTACATGGGTAATGTGTTGAACGACAAAGGCGGGAAGTATTTTGCCGACGATAAAATTTTGCTTACCCATTGGGGGTTGCGCGACGAATTGAAATCGAACTATGCCGATTCGAACGGACTTGCCAAGCAGGAAATGATTTATCAGGTGATGCAGCGCATTATCGATCAGAGTATTCCTGAAGTGGTTATCAATAATCCCGATGTGCAATGGAATCCGGTCAGCAATAAAGTGACGAAAGAGGGAAAAGAAATTGAAGCAGCTGCCGAACCCGACAAACGCTATCAGATATTGCTCGACAATTTCAAAATGCAGAAGGAACTCGATCCTTACTACCCGTTTTACGAAAATTTTATTGGACGACAATTCGATGGCGGCATGGAAATGGCACAAGCCGATGTTGAAAAATTGTTTATCGACTACGTTTCGTCGCCCGCTATCCAAGAGATTGGAACTCTCATTAAAAAACGTTTGGGGCGCGACCTTCGTCCGTTCGATATTTGGTACAACGGATTTGTATCGCGCAACGGATTGAATGAAGATGAGCTTGACAAAATCACCCGCAAGCTCTATCCCGACAATGTGGCATTTAACAAAGCTTTGGCTGGTCTGCTGAAAAAATTGGGATTCAATGCCGAAAAAGCCGATTATATTGCTTCGTATATTGCTGTCGATCCGGCACGAGGAAGCGGTCATGCCTGGGGTTCGGCTATGAAAAACGATGTCAGCCATCTTCGTACCCGCATTGCCGGCGACGGAATGAATTACAAAGGATACAATATTGCTGTTCATGAGTTTGGGCACAATGTGGAGCAAACCATTTCGATGCATTTTGTTGACAATTATATGCTTCAGGGTGTTCCCAAT
>PHDB01000140.1 GCA_002842495.1 Bacteroidetes bacterium HGW-Bacteroidetes-6 | reverse complement strand
GCTTTATCGCCAAAGCGTTTTACCTTAAGCAATTGAGCCCTCGATTTAAACTCGCCGTTTTCATTGCGGTATTCGATGATATTCTGAGCCAGCACTGGTCCCAAACCCGAAACATGGCTCAGGAGCAACTTGCTGGCTGTATTTAGCTCAACCCCAACCAGATTCACACAACTCACTACTGTATCTTCGAGGCTGCGCTGCAGGGCAGGCTGGTTTACGTCGTGCTGGTACTGCCCCACCCCTATTGATTTGGGATCAATTTTCACCAGCTCGGCCAATGGGTCCATCAGGCGACGACCGATTGAAACAGCCCCTCTTACCGTAACATCATAATCGGGAAACTCTTCGCGGGCAACCGCCGAGGCAGAATATACCGAAGCGCCACTTTCATTTACCATTAGGGAAATCAGCGGCCTGTCGAAGGGTATTTTGCGGATAAAGTTTTCAGTTTCGCGACCGGCAGTTCCGTTGCCAATGGCGATGGCTTCAATTCCGTAGGATGCTACCAGATTTCGAACTTTTGACACAGCCGGACCAACCTCATTCTGAGGCGGATGCGGATAAATGGTTTCATTGTGAAGCAAACGACCCTGCCTGTCGAGGCAAACTAATTTGCAACCGGTACGGAAACCTGGATCAATCGCCAGAATGCTTTTCTGACCAAGCGGAGCTGCCAGCAGCAGTTGTCGTAAATTGCCGGCAAATACTTTAATAGCTTCATCGTCGGCCTTTTGCTTGGCCAAAGATCGCATTTCAGTTTCCATTGATGGCTGCAGCAAGCGCTTGTAAGAATCCTTAACCGCTAATTTCACCTGATCTGCCGCGTCATTTTCGGCTTTCACAAAGATGCGGTCGAGAATTGATATCGCTTTCTCTTCATCCGGGTCAACCGATAAGCGCAGAAAGCCCTCCTCTTCGCCACGAAACATGGCAAGTATCCTATGCGATGGCGCCCTGAGAATTGGCTCCTGAATATCGTAATAATTCTGATAATGAATACCTTCCAACTCCTTTCCCTTTACCGGTTTTGATGAAATTACGGCTTCGCGGGT
>PHDB01000139.1 GCA_002842495.1 Bacteroidetes bacterium HGW-Bacteroidetes-6 | reverse complement strand
AATCCAATCGAGCAAAACGTAAAATTATTTTTTCACTAAATCCTTTCATTACCATACGCATAAAACGGATGGATTTGAAATCTTGAATTTCTCCAATTACTTGTTGTGGCTCTCTAATGGGAATTTTAAATTGATACCACCTAACCATTCTGTTTCTTCCGTCTCTGGTTCTTACATTTGCTTCAAGCACATCGGTAATAAAATTGTTTCCAACATTGGTTGGGCTTACATCATTTGGGTTTAAATTAATTACATATTGAAAATAGTTTTCTCTAAAATCGAGGTTATTGTTTTGATTCAAATCTTCAATATCTGGTCTAGTGGTTGCTGATGTTGAAAAGTCTTCCCCAAAATTATTTGAAGTGGGAGAGTTTCCTTCCATTCCGTTAAATTGTTTGTATCGATTCAAAATATTAACCGTATCTGCGTCATAATTGGAACCTCTATAATGATGATAATTATCTCCAGAAGGATCAGGTCCCCAAGTGTTACCAAAAAACACTAACTCATCAGCATCATTTAATCCATCCAAACCTATATCCTGAAAAGGCCGGGTACTTTCTACGTTATCAAACGCATTTACAAGTACCTGCACTGTTGGCACCCTTCCCCAAATGGTTGTGTCAACTAAATTAATGTTTGCTCCTGTTATATAATCAATAGGTGATGTGGGCAGTCCATTTTCAAAAGATTTTCTGGAATCTTTTAAAATATCTTCGGAAATATTTCCTAAATTGAAAAACAATTGACCTCCAGAATGAGTTGGATTTCCGTCCTCATCGTGAAATGGATCCATTACCCAAAATTGAATAAATTCAATATTAGAAGATTCAAAATCGGTTGTTTGTACTTCTCGCATAATTCCTCCCCAACTTTGAGATGGGTTTGGCAAGATGTTGTTTGTTGCTGCTGGATTAAAATTATATTGCCCTCTTTCTTCTGGATAATAAGCCACATCTAAAATAGGTAGGTTGGTGATAATTCCATTATCAGGGCTTTTAAACGGAAAAACCTCTGTTTCAAGA
>PHDB01000021.1 GCA_002842495.1 Bacteroidetes bacterium HGW-Bacteroidetes-6 | reverse complement strand
GATAATATTCTCCGTTTTCGTCTTCCTGAATCAAAATATGTTTGGGTGCAGGAATCAGGCAATGCTGAATGCCTCCATAACCACCAAGCGATTCCTGATAAGCTCCAGTGTGGAAAAACCCAATGTATTGCGGATCGTTGGGTTCAATTTTAGGTAGAAATATAGCGTTAGCATGAGCCTCGGCATTGTAGTAATCGTGGCTGTCGCAGGTAAGTCCACCCAAAAATATTCGCTGGTATTCATAATCCCAGTGATTAACTGCGAGCAAAATAAATCGTTGATTCAAAGCCCATGTGTCTGGAAGATTGGTCATAAAACTACTGTCGATCATGTTCCACATCTCGCGATCGTTTTGTTGTTTTTGTCCCAGAATAGAATAAAGTACAGCTCCACTTTCCCCGACAGTGTAAGAACCGAATTCGGTAAAAATATTGGGCTCCGGAACTTTATTCTGGTTGCAAATGTTTTTGATCTGAGCAATGATTTCCTCTGCCATGTATTCGTATTCGTACTCGAAAGCAAGCGAGTTTTTTATGGGAAATCCACCTCCAATATTAAGAGTGTCGAGTGTTGGCGCAATTCGCTTTAATTCAGCATAAATATTTACACATTTGTTGAGCTCGCTCCAATAATAGGCCGAATCTTTAATGCCTGTGTTGATGAAAAAATGCAGCATCTTCAGCTCGAAGTTTGGATGATTGCGCACATACAGATTGTAGAATGGCAGAATATCGTTGTAACGAACACCAAGCCGTGATGTGTAAAACTCAAACATCGGTTCTTCCTCGGCTGCAATACGAATACCCAGTTTGGCTTTTACATTGCGCCGGAGTTTGAATTCGAGCAACTCTTCTTTGTTGTCAATGACTGGTATGGTATTGGTAAAACCTGCATTGATGAGTCTCGAAATATTGTCGATGTATTGTTGCCGCTTAAAGCCGTTGCATATAATGTAAGTGTCTTTGTTTATCTTTTTTTCTTCAAAAAGTTGCTCAATAATGTGAATATCGAAAGCACTTGAGGTTTCAAGATGAACATTATTTTTAAGAGCTTCTTCGAGTACATGTGAAAAGTGACTGCTTTTTGTGCAATAAGCATAATAATACTCGCCCTGGTAATCAACTTTGGCCATAGCTACATTGAACATACGCTTGGCTTTCTGAATCTGTCGGCTAATGCTGGGAAGAAAGGTAATGCGCAACGGCGTTCCGTATTGCTCAATAATATCCATCAGGTTAATGTCGTTCCACAATAATTCGTTTTCGATCACCTTAAACTCTTCCTGCGGAAATTCAAAGGTCTGTTCAATCAGGTCAATGTATTTCGTTCTCATGTACAGCTTGTTACAAATCCATGTGAGTTACTTCTCTACTTTTTTGCAAATGTAACACAATTAGTTTTGCTTAAAAGAAAAAAGTGCGATTGGATTACTGAATGTATAAATTCTTATTCAATAATTTGTATCTTTATGCTTCAAAACCAGCCACATGAAAAAAATATGTTTACTTCTGATTCTGTTTTCTTTGTGGATGAGCGCCTTTGCGCAAAAATCCGATTCGCTTGCTCGCGTCGAGAAAGAGTTGCGAACGTTGCAATATCATCAACACAGCATGTACCTTACAATTGATGCCCTGAAAAGTGAACTTGATAGTGTTAAAGCTGAAAATAAATCGGAATTTGCCGGACTTGGAAGTGAACTGGATGCATTAGGACATAATCAGCAGCAGCAACTGACTCGTATTGACGTAATGGGAAAGCAAATCGAAACTGTTGACGGACGGGTAAGTACAACTCGTTCTACCGGATTTATTTTATTGATTGTACTGCTTGTAGTTGTTTTGCTGTTAAGTGGTGCATTTCTGGTTTATCTGATTCGTATGCGAAAAGATCTGGTTGCCCGCGACGAAATCATCGGTAGCTTGGTGAAGTCCGAGACGCAGCGCCTGTCTGAGAGAATAAATCAAATTGGCGAGGATACCATTGCTGGTTTGGAACTTATTAAAGAGAAAGTAAAGCTCAATAAGGATGAAAATAAATTAGCTTTAAAGGAAATTCAAGTCGATATTGATACTCTCAAAGATAAGTACAGGATCCGGATGAAACGTTTAGAAAATGATTTTGAAAAAGCGGAAGCTCAATTTGCTAAAGCGGACAAAAAGGCTGCAACTAAATTGAAGGAAACCCGCGATAAACTGGAGACAGCTCAAAATGCCCTGAAGAAGGAATTTACATTGTCGCTTAAGAAAATGTCGGACGAATGGCAAGCTGAGCTTAAGAAGCAGAAGAAAACTATAAAAAAAGTGGTTGCTGCCAAAACCGAAAAAGAAGTTACTCAAAAGAGAAGCACTACTTCGGCTCGTAAAGTTGCTATTGGAAAAAAGGACTGATTTAGTGTCTGAAATTAAACCAACCGGCATTGATTCGTTGAACCGGAATACGGGAAATCAGAAAACTGATTGCCAGAACTGTAATAAAAACATACATATAATCGGTCCAAAGCAGTTTTACCGGATAAATATCAGAAATGAATGTGGTTCCGCCCTGAAAGCGGATAAGTCCGAATTTCTGTTGGGCTATAACTACAATTGTACTAATCGCAAAACCAGTAAGCATTCCAATAAGGCTGATAATAAAACCATAGTTAACCAACACTTTTCGTATTTGTTGAACGCCGGCACCCAGTGAGTAGAGTGTCGATAAGTCTTTTTGTTTAC
Source organism: Bacteroidetes bacterium HGW-Bacteroidetes-6 (assembly GCA_002842495.1). Classification (GTDB taxonomy): domain Bacteria; phylum Bacteroidota; class Bacteroidia; order Bacteroidales; family DTU049; genus GWF2-43-63. Next base: position 51,050 of record PHDB01000021.1, on the reverse strand, counting down.
TCAGGATTACCAGAGTTAAGGTGGAAATCACAGTGAATGATGTGATTAAAAGAATGAGAGCTAAAATCAAAAAAACAATCAATTTTTCGCTTTTCATGATTTTGTATAGTGCTTGTTCCTGCTCTATTCGGTTTTTAACAACAAAACGATCTCCGGCCATATTTTGTAACTCTTTTTCGACCAATTGCATGGATGCATCTGGTTTTGCCGTAATTTCAATTGCAGTGGAAATACCGTGATAATCAAGTAAATCGCGGGCTAGATTGATGGGAACAATGATATATTTTTCGTCGAATTCCTGCTGTACCGAAAACATGCCACCAGGAATAGCTCCAACTGTTTGGAAAGCTGCTGAAATATCGGCCGATGCTGCTGCCGTTCGTTTTGGGCTGTAGAAAGTAAGCGGGGTAGAGTAGTCGTTCAAATTTACCCCAAGCGAGTAATATATACCGACACCAATGAGTGCAAACGAAATGCTATCTTCTGAAAGTTCGCTTGACCCATTAAGCATCAGTGGCGCGAAACGTTCTTCGTAGCCGCAGTTAGGCGAAACGCCTTTGAGCATAGCTACCTGCTGGCGGTCGTCATAGCGGACCATACATATGTCTTCGACCACATAGCTCATACTTGCTATATCCTCAAGAGCAACTACTTTCGATGAATCAATAGCATTATTGGGGAAGTATTTTCCCGAAACAGGTTCAATCCGAAAGTCGCTGTGAAAGCTGTTGAACATGCCGCTTACCATTCCTTCGAGACCGTTGAAGGCCGATAAAACAATGATTAGTGCTGCTGTGCCAATGGCAATACCCCAAAATGAAATTCCGGATATAATATTGATGATACTGAACGACTTTTTTGAGCGCCAGTAACGAAATGCAATCCATTGTATCCAGTATTTACGGGTCAATTTTATTTCTTTAAGGCCTGGTCAATTTTTTCCATGTAATCAAGGCTGTCGTCGATAAAGAATTTTAGTTCGGGAATAATGCGAACCTGCTTCCCAATACGATTTCCCAAATGTTTTCTGATTTCGGAAGTGTGGATGGTAATATCCTGAAGCAGCGATTCTTTGTCTTTGATGGCAAATAAACTCAGATATACCCGTGCAATACTCATGTCGGGGCTGATTCGCACTTGCGTCACAGTAATCATTGCATTGGGAAACCAGTTTTTGCCTTCCAGAAGAAATATCTCGGCCAAATCTTTTTGTATTAGCCGAGCCGATTTTTGTTGTCGAATGCTATCCATGATGCAAAGATAAAAATATTGGGGAAGAAAAATGAGGGCAAAATGATGATTAGTGGTCAGTTTTCAATGGTCATCGAAGAGACAATGCTTGCAACGTCCCTACAGAGAATGCTTTTATGATGTCATTGGTTCCCCGTAAATGTTGAATAATCTTAAATGTTCGTTCACAAAACACTACAGGGTATTGCCAATCACAGTTTTATATTCTTTAAGCAGATTTTCCAAAAAACTTTTCCGCGAGAAACACTGAGCTCTCGCAAAGGCGGCAAAAGCTATTTCGGAAGCATATTCAGGATTCTCTATAAGTATTTTCATTGCTTTATAGATGGCTTTGGGTTGTTGCGGGTCGACGCAAATTGCGTTTTTACCACAGGAAATCATGTCGTTTACACCACCGGCATTTACAGCAATAATGGGCAGTTGCATAGCCATAGCTTCGAGCAGCACATTGCCGAACGACTCGCGATGCGATGGAAAAACGTATAAGTCGAGTGCAGATAGCAAACCCGCAAGGTTGGATTGTTGCTCAATAAAAGTATAAGAATCCTTGGACAGTAGTGCTGATGCTAGTTTGTAGATTTCTGTGGCAAAAGCTTCTTCGCCAACGCTGGCACCACCAGCCATTACAAAATGTAAATTTTTCTTCATGTCTTTCGACAACTCTGCCGCTGACCGAATAAAATCGGCATGTCCTTTCATGGGTGATATTCGGCCAGTCATTCCAATAATTAAAGCATCGGCTGGTAAGCTGTATTTTAATCGCATTTCAGCTTTGTCGAATTTTGCAGGATCAAAAACAGTGAGGTCAATCCCATTATTCATTACACCTACTTTTTCAGATTTCATGGGTGAAGTTGCCAAAAAATTGTCGCGTACAAACGAAGAAACTCCCCAGGCTTTATCTACTCGATTATAAATCCATCGATGAACAAGCGATTTTTTCTTTAAACGGCTTTCCATGCGACGAGTGAAAACCAAGGGCGTTTTATTTCCGGTTATACGCAAAGCAGCGACAATTACCGATAAATCGTGAGAACGTTGAACATGAATGATGTCTGGATTGAAAGATTTGAGAATTATTTTTGCTCTGCCATAAGACGCCCTCAGCGATTTTTTTGTATTGAAAAGACCTGTTTGAAATTCGATTCCGCTTTCCAAAGACTTTTGTGCGATATGGCTATTGGCAGAACAAAAAATCACAACACGATGCCCGGCATTTTTCAGCTCTAGCGAAATATTCACTGTTTGCATTTCGATGCCACCCCACGAAGGACCACCGCATACTTGTAGTATTTTCATGTTGTGATTTTTGGGCAACAAAGATATTGAGATTTAAATTTTTTTCAATTTTTTTTCACTGCTTTTTGCCATTTAAGCTGGCATTTTTTGATTACATGACAAAAATAAACACAAGAGACAGAGGCTTTGCGCATATTGAAAAGCCCTGTTTCGATGAGTCTACTTGCAGTTTTAAACATTAACCATGCATATTTTATCGGTAGGCAAACTGCCTGCAATTTCGAAAACATTGTTCAAAAACAACGGTTTTAAATTTCAGATTAAAAGAAGCTTTCAATTCAGTCGAAAAGAATTGATGTTTTTGTATCTTTATCGCTGAAAAATTAATTTACAAGAAATTGCACTATGAATAAAACATTACTGTTATTTGCTGTATCGCTGTTGGCTAATCTTATTCTTTTTGCACAGACAATGCCGGAACGCTTTGTTTCGGAACGAACAGGGGGTAATATAAAAGTCAATTATCAATTTTCTGAATTGCAGTGGAGAAACTATGAGCAAAGTGGGCTGTATTTTCTGAAGCCATATATTGATGGATTTGGCAATACGCAGGAATATGGAAAACCTTGTTTGCCAGTTTATTTCGACGTGATTGTCGTTCCTTCGGAAGCGGCGACTGTTTCATTTACAGCGACGAAAACAGAGATTACGAACGGATTGGCATGGCCTTCTCAGCCTATATTGAGCGATTCGGATACATCGTATCTTGCTTTTACTATCGATTCGGATTTTTATAGTAATTATCGAGGAAGTTTTCCTGACGATGCTGTGACAATCAATCGGTTTGTTAAATTTAATGGACAAACACTGGCTTTGGTTAAAATAGCTCCTGTACAGTATGATCCGGTGCTTCAACAATTTGTTTTTCATCGCGATTTATCTTACACCATTAATTACAACCAATCGTTCGGCAATCCCATTAGCGAATCGCAGAAAAAGCAACTTGCCGGAATTTGCCTCAATACAGAGGCTTTGAGTACAATTCCTTCAAAAGCGGTAAACGAAAATCTTCCCGATTATCTGATCTTGACGCATCCATTGTTTGCAAATGCAGCCGATTCGTTGGCTATGTGGAAAACACAACTGGGATACCATGTTCGTATTGTTTCGTGTTCGGTTTGGACTCCAGAAAACATGCTCGACACTATTCAAAACTACTATTCGCGTACAGGAGCCGATTTGCGCTATGTAGCTTTACTAGGCGACCACGAAAATGTTCCGGGTTTTAATGTTTACAGCTCTACGGCATCGTTTGTATCCGATTTGCAATATTCGTGTATGGATGGTATCGGTGATTATTTTCCTGACTTGGCAAGAGGTCGTATTTCAGTTTCAAATGCAGCCGAGGCACTTATTGTTGTTCAAAAATTGATTAATTATGAGCGAAATCCGGTAAATGACCCGTTGTTTTACCAGAAAGCAATGACCTGTGCGTATTTTCAGGATGATGATAATGATAACTATGCCGATCGGCGCTTTGCTCAAACGGCAGAAGATGTTTATCAATATTTGGGGACAACACTCGGATATACAGCAAATCGTGTGTATGTAACCGGAAGTGGTGTGACGCCACTTTACTGGAACGATGGTACATACAGTAATGGTGAATCAGTTCCTGCCTATTTGCAAAAACCAACTTTTCCCTGGAACGGTGATTATTACGATATCAACACTGCTATTAATGCCGGGCGTTTTTTGGTAATGCATCGCGATCATGGCTACGAAGATGGATGGGGCGATCCTTCGTATTCATCAACCAATGTGAATACACTTATTAATGGAAACAAACTTCCTGTAGTGCTTAGTATCAATTGTTTGACCGGAAAATTTTTAGAGTCTTCGTGTTTTAGTGAAGTTTTTCTGCGCAAAAACAATGGAGGAGCAGTGGCTGTTTTTGGTCACGCCGATGTGAGCTACAGTGGTTACAACGATGGATTGTCGCTTGGAATTATCGATGCTATTTTTGCCAACCCTGGATTATTGGCCAATTTTACAGGCTTTTCCGATATTCCCGGAGTAGTTACAGCACATCCCGCGTATCCCGAACTTGGCGATGCTGCTGTGCAGGGACTTCTTCGGATGACCCAGACTTGGGGTGATGGTTGGGGTCTCGAAGAATACACCTACAATTTGCTTCAGTATTTTGGCGATCCAGCCTTGCGAATTTTCACCAGCGAACCGCAGCAAATAATTGCTTCGTTCCAGCCATCGTTGCATTGCGACGACACTTTGTTCCAAGTTTTAAGCAGCAATACCGACACCATTCTTGCTACACTTGTGCAAAATGGTCACTTGCTTGGTCAAGGCTATATCTGGAATGGTTCAGGTTCGTTTGTTATTGAAGCTCCGGCTCCCGGAAATGCAATTCTAACTTTGAGCAAACACAATACTGTACCTCAGATTGAAACAATTTCGGTGCTTGGTACTTGCTTCCATTTACGGGTGAATACTTCGCCCGTATATCCTTGCATTTCGCAGCCAGTTAGCTTTGTTGCTTCGGCCGATGGCACGCCCGCTTTGTGGCTATGGGATTTTGGCTCTTCGGCAACTCCACAAACTGCAACAGGCCCCGGACCTCATCAAGTAGTTTACAGTTCTGTTGGAAATCACACTTATTCGCTCGTTGTATTTTCGGGAACCTTAAGCGAAACCTACAATGGAAGCATTGAGATTTTCGAAGGCTGCGCACACAATATGGTATCGAACGACACCACAATCATCAATTCCTGTTCTGGTTTTATTCTCGACGATGGTGGAAATTCACCCTATTCGGGTTCTCAAACCTCACTGGCTATTATTCGGTCGCCCGGAGCTACACAGTTCGTACTTCACGCATTGGAGTTCAATGTCGAAGGTGGTTCTTCGTGCAGTCAAGACAAATTGCGCGTTTACAGAGGCGAAGGCACAGGTGGAACTTTGATGGGAACATATTGTAATACCAATCCTTTTCCTGCGTCGCTCACTATTACTGGCGATGCATTTACAATTCAGTTTGTTGCCAACGATCATCTGCAAGCCGATGGGTTTGCTATCGATTGGACCTGCACTTCGCCCGGATTGATACCGCAAGCTGATTTCGAAGCCAATATTGTTGATGAATGTTCGGGAATGGTTGCGTTTCACGACATCAGTATGTATCAGCCCATCTCATGGCATTGGGATTTTGGCGACGGAACTGTTGCCAATGTGCCCGACCCAATTCATCATTATGTTGCGTCTGGAACTTATTCTGTTGAGCTGATTGTATCGAATCTTCATGGAGCCGATACCACTACTTACAACAACTATATTGTTATATCGCCACAAAATCCACCAACTGTCACCAATGCACAACGTTGCAGCAGCGGAGTTCTCAATTTGTCGGCTTCTTCGGCTGGGGATATTTTATGGTTCGACGATTCGTTGACTCAGCTTCCCATGTTCGAAGGAAATTCGTTCATGACACCCTTGCTCACCAATTCGAGGCAATATTTTGTTGCTTCTTCTATTGCCGAAAGCAGTGTTTATGGAGGGAAAGTCGACAATTCGGGAACAGGAGGATATTTTACAAGCAGTAATGTACATTATATGATGTTCGATGTGCTTGAACCTGTAATTCTGAAATCGGTAAAAGTATATGCAGGCTCAACCGGAAACAGGACCATTACTATTTTAGACAATAGCGACGATGTTGTATGGAGTTCTACATTCAATTTAGCTACAGGTTCAAGCCGAATTAACACAGATGTTTTGTTACTTCCCGGTTATAATTATAAAATTGCCGGCCCCGGATCGCCCAACTTATACAGGAATGGTGATGCTTCGGGCTCTCCTTTCCCTTATCCATACGATATCAATGGTCTTGTCCGAATAACAGGTTCTAGCGCAGCATATCCCAATACAATGCTGTTCTACTACTATTTCTATGACTGGGAGGTGCAAAGTCTCTGCGAAAGTGTACGTGTTCCGGTTGAAGCTGTTATTCTTAATCAGAATCCTTTGCAAAATATATCTACTCCTATTGTTGCTTGCGAAGGCGAAACAGTTGAGCTTCAGGCACAAGGAAGTGGTGCGTTTTTGTGGACACCAAGCGGGAGTACCGATTCGTTGTTTTCGGTAACCAGTGCCGGACAGTATTCGGTTGTACTGACATCTGATAGCTGTGTGCTAAATTCTACGGTGGTTGATGTATCGTTTTTGGCTGCTGCCACAGGAATCCAATTTTCGAGTGTGATTAATTTAAACGATGTAAGCTTTACACCATCTATTTTGGGTCTCAGTTATTTATGGGAGTTTGGAGATGGAAGCTTTTCCACCCTCGAAACACCGATGCATACTTATACATCGTTACCCTATGGACAAGTGGTAACACTTACAGCATTTTCTGCTTGTGGAAACGCAGTATCTACCGATACACTTGATGTAGAAATGGGTATTTCTTCCAGCTCTCATATGGGTCATTTACAGGTATATCCAAATCCAACTTCGAATCGTTTTGTTCTTGAGGCAACCGATAATCAATTTTTGGAACGCGTATCTATATTAAACGCCGAAGGAAAGTTGTTATTTGTTGTTGAATGTAGTGGGGAAAAGGTCACCGAAATTAATCTGTCGTCTTTAGCATCCGGTATTTATTATCTGAAGGCAGAGACGACAAACGGTTCAATTGATTTTGGTAGAATTATAAAAAACTGATACGATGATTCTGGATTCGATTTTTGAAAAGCTTGGAGAGGAAAAGGCTTTTGCCGGTTATCGCATATTTTCGGGCGAGATTTACACCGCAGTTGAAGATGAAGATGGAGGAATTGGTATTAGTGCAACCCCCGATATTCCGAAAAATGATGAGCGAGCTGAACAATACATGCAGAAAGTTATTTTACAGGCGCGTATCAATGCCCGAACAAATATTTTGAATCAAGACTACAGTCCAGCTGATATTCTGCATGTAGGGAATCTTAAGCCCGACGAAAATATTGCAATGGCGGGATTTATTCATCCGGTTTATTTCAAATTAAAGGAAGCTGGTATTGCAGTAAAAGCATTTGATTTTAATAAAAAATCGCTGGAATTATTACCTATTGAAGAAATGGAGCAAACTATTCGGCAAGCCGATGTACTGATAACTACCGGTACAGCTTTTTCGAATGGAAGCCTCGACAATATGGTACAATGGATGCAAAAAAAAGCCCGATTATACGTGATCGGGCCTTCGGTTCCTATGTGTAAACTGTTGTTTGAAATTATTCCGCAACTTCAAGGCCTTTTTGGGAGTGTTGTTATATCCAACAAGCTTATTGAAAAAATTGTTGCCGGAGCCGGCACTCCACATTTGCACCAGGAATTGAAAAAAGCCTCGTTGTTGCGGTAATTCTACATATCGCTGTATGTGCGGATGGGAATGGTGAGCATAACGTTTTGCCGTACCTCAATCCCATTCATAACAGCAGGTTTAAATTCCATTTTTTTGATAGCATCCACAATTTGTTCGTCAATGTTGAAACCAACGCCATGAACGATTACAAAATCCTGGAGTTTGCCGTCGAAGTTGACATCAAAACTAACCATGACATCGTCGTCGATACTTGCATCTTTGGCTTCCTGCGAGTACTCAATCGATTTGTAGATGATTGCATACATATCGGTTTCGTTCCCAACGTATTTGGCTTCGCCTGAATAAATCACATCCATATTTTGAGGATCCGAATATTTAGTGGAGTCATGTGTGTTGATTACCTGAGCCGAAATTGTTGTAACCAAACAAATCGAGACTAATAATAGTAGCGTTTTCATAATGGTTCGATTTTTGATAATTTTGCAAGTCTTTCAAAAACATTGCCAACTTTAACTATCCGATGAAATCTGGACTCAAAGCTGTTAATATTTTAGTTAAGACAATCGTATTTGCCATTTGGTTGAATCCGGTTGTTGTTTTTTCACAAAATTATAACGAACTTCTACTCGATGGTGCGTGGAGCAATAACATCGATAAGGTGAAAAACGCATTGCTCAACGAAGCTGATGTCAATACACGATCGAACGATGGAGCTACTCCGTTGCTGTATGCCTGTAGTAACAATAACCTCGACATGGTTCGTATTCTGGTATCGGCAGGGGCTGATGTAAACAAAGCCGATAATAATCTTATGGCCCCTTTACTCGTATCGGCATCGACAGGCAACGACAGCATAGGTGAGTTTCTGATTTTTAATGGAGCCAAGACCGATGTTTGCGATAATTACGGGCGAACACCATTATTGATAGCCGCCGGGAATGGATATTACGTTTTTGTTGATATGCTTCTTTTCTACAAATGTAGTTTATCCGACAAATCAAACGATTCTTCGGGCGTTTGCCATTATGCAGTTGTTTCGGGTAATCCATTTGTTTTACAGAGAGTTGTTGATGAAGGAGCCAATGTAAACGATTGTGGTGTTTCGGGTAACACGCCATTGTTTCTTGCAGTGATCAACAATGATACTGCGTGTATTAGAATTCTACTCAAAGCTGGAGCTGAAGTGCACCCATCTTGTCGTAATGCATACAGTCCTGATATTTTGAAAGTTGCGGTTGATAATGGAAGCTCCGATGCGGCAGCCTTTTTACTCACTTTTCCCGATATCAAAAAAGGTAAATCGCTGGCCGGTTTGCGCGATAAGGTTATTAAAAACGATAATCGGGAAATGCGATTGATTTTTCGGCGCGATACCATCCCAATGTCATTTCGGCCTGTTTTTCAGGGATTGCAGATTTGTCCCGATTTTATTTTCAATTTCAGGGACCATTTTGCTGGGATTTTGCTTGAAACTATGGAAATGAAGACGAAAATAGGTCTTGGGTTTGGTCTGGCCGGACGCATGTGGAATAAAAATGTGCTTGAGCCCAATACTTTGGGGTTTTTTATGCAACTCAAAGAACGTCGCAGTGTGCTTTGGTTCAGGCAATACAAATCTATCCGGTTTTTTCAGAAACACTATTCGGGTTTGCAATTGGATTTGGGCTTCGAGGAAATGTATTCATGGGGGCGTTTTGAAGGTGTGTCTTTCGATACCTGGCAAGGATGGCAAATTGTTCCAATGGCAGGATTTAAATGGTTTTCGAGAGGTTGGTCGGTGGGTATTGATGGTCGTGTTTATGATTTCAATAATAATTTACCTGGATTTTATTTTTCTGTTTCAGGAGGGTGGATTATACCGTTTAATAAATAAGTATGAAAACAATAACAATTATTACCGTGTTTTTGTTGTCGATGAGTTTGTGGTCGTGCACCGATAATTCAGACGATGAAAGTTGTGTTTACGATGATTGTGTAACATTGTATCCTACACATGGAACGCTTACAGTTAAAGTAAATTTCGATACACACAACAGTAAAGTACCTATTCAGATTTATTCAGGTTATTACGACACAGGTGAACTTATCAGAGAAGATACCTTAATGGGAGAAAAAAAAGATTATGTATTGCCATCGGGGGTGTATTACACCGTGGCAGCTAAATACAAAACTGATGGAATGGATATTGTGGTAATTGATGGGGATAAAATAGATGTGAACTCACGTAAAGAATGCGATTCAACATGCTATTCGGTAACTGATGCGAGCATAAACGTGAAGCTTCAATACTAAATCAATAATGAGTTGTTTGGATTCCGTAGCGCGTTACTGGTGCTGGTCGTTTTTTGCAGGATTGAAACACCAATGTCAACAGGACTAGTAAAAAACCGGTAGAAATAAACAGGAATAAATTTTTTCTTTTGAATTTCAAAGACATTATCGTCGGGTATTGTGATTGAAGATGACTTCAAAATAATCAGGATTCCAGAAATTTGAGAATTTCATATGATCCTTTTGCTCATTCATTTTATCTTTAAAAATATCAATGCCAAACTCGTTTTTAATAATTAACCAAGGTAATTCGGAGCAGTATAGATGTGATGAATCTTCGATATCGAAAGCATGATCGAAAGGTACTCGACGGTCGAGATATTCCAATGCTTTTTGGCTAATGAGATGCCGACCTGAATCGGGAACTACTTTGAGCCTGACTACCATAATAGAATTGCGCTGACTATCGCGAATGAAACGAGGAAACGATTGTTCCTGAACTCCATCCCATGCCGAAAGAGATTGCGAAATGCAATGAATCAAACGGAAACCATGTGGAGCTGTATCGCTTTTTACAAGTACTGCTACATGCGACACATGAAACTCTTCATTCATTGAGTTGGCGATGGCGTCGCTCACCAGACCATACCCATTTCTTAATATTAAATCACCATCTTGCAGCATTCCATATTCTTCAGCTGTAAGATCGTACGTTTCGAATTGCTGCTTTTGTTCGCTTCTAAAGTCGTATGTGACCAAGAATAAAACAAAAGCAGCAATGAAAACAAGGATTGTTGCAAGCCCTTTTTTCATTGCTGCTAAATAAAAACTTTAGACTACTTGTTCTCTTCAGTTACGTCGTCTGTAGTTTCGGCATCGTCAGTAGTAATGTCTTCGTCGTCAGTTGTTACATCACCATTGTCGTCACCACCAGTTGTTTCTTTTGGGAAGTTAGCAACTTTCCATTTTCCATCAACTTTTTTGAGGTCGATAGAACCGTTTTTACCATCCTGAGTATAGGTACAGGTAGAAGCGTCTTCTTTGGTGTCGCATTTCATGTTTTCAATTTTCACTTCTTTGGTTTCGGGTTTTTCGCCACCCATTTCGCTCATAGAAGCAAAGCTTTCGAGAGTTTCGATGGTTTTTACGGCGTCGCCAGTAGCCAATTCTTTAGCATCTTTGAATTCATTTTTTGCAATGTGGTTCAGGAATTTTTCGGCCACTTTTTCAGGAGTGTCGGCTCCACCACCACAACTGGTGAATGCAAAAGCGATAACTGCTGCTGCGAGAACGCTGAAAATCTTTTTCATTGTTTTGAGGTTTTGGTTAATAATGTAAATTGGTTTACCGGACAAAATTAAGCAAAAAATCGGAAGTGGCAAATATTTTTTATCTTTAACGTGATATTTTTATGAACAGTATTGTTAATATACTAAAATCCAATCCATTACCTGGAGAGATTGCTCATAGGCTTATGAAGCCCGCGGGAAGAAGACTTGCTCGTGCTCATGCTTTTGCTAATCCGGTCCACAGTGCTGTCATGTTACTTTTGGTTGAATCGGAAAGTGGCAACGATACATCTATTGTATTTATTAAACGAGCCATAAGCAATGGTGTGCATAGCGGACAAATTGCCTTTCCCGGCGGCCGATACGAGTTGACAGATGAAAGTTTTGCTCAAACCGCTTTGCGCGAAACACGCGAAGAAACCGGAATTGTTGCACCTGTAGATATAATTGGTCGCCTGAGCGATTTGTTTGTGCCCCCATCGAATTATTTGATTCATCCTTATGTTGGAATTGTTCGCGAACCGGTTCAGTTTTTGCCCAACGAAGCCGAAGTTCAATGGCTTTTTACCGAAAATATTTTGCATTTTGTGAGTCCTTTTTCCCGCGATACCTACTATTACTATTATGCAGGTGAATCGCGACAGGCTCCTTGTTTTATTTCGAATGGATATGCCATATGGGGGGCAACTGCCATGATTCTCAGCGAATTTTTGCTAATTTTGCAGAACGGGGGATACTTCAAAGAAAAAAACAAATAGCCATGCGTACGTTCATTCTGTTATCGGTATTGGTCTTCAGCTCGGTGTTTTTGCTTTCGTGCTACGACAAAGGTGAGCAAACAAGCGATTTTAGCAACAGCGATATTCAACTCATTACATCAGGTAATGCTGACCAGATGATGAGAGTCTATAATTATTTTGTTTACGATGATTCGTTGGTGCTTCGCAAGAATAGTGGAAATATAAGCGATTTTAATTCTTATTATTTGAAATTGCTTATGGATCGTATGTATAAAACAGTCATGGATCCACAGCATCCCGGAGTTGGAATTGCAGCACCCCAGGTGGGAATAAATAAACGTGTTATTTGGGTGAAACGCTATGACAAAGCTGGAGCTCCGTTCGAATGCTATCTGAATTCGTATATCACAGCTTATTCCGACACTGTAAAGTTGCGATCGGATGGCTGTCTCAGTATTCCGGGCGTATCAGCTTCGTCGTGGCGCGCAATCTGGGTTGATGTTAGCTACGATTTGCCCGATGGTTCGCATTATTCGGAACGTATTGTTCATGAATATACAGCGCATATTTTTCAACACGAAATTGATCATCTGAATGGCACCGTGTTTTTAGACCGATTATGAAATCAAATCAAGTTTTTTTGCGTAAGCAATGGCTTCCTGACTATTATCGGCACCTAACTTTTCGAGAATTCGCTGACGGTGTGTATTGACGGTATGTATTGAAATGAATAATTTGCTGGCAATTTCTTTGCTCATCATTCCTTCTGCAACCAACCCCAGTATTTCACTTTCGCGTCGGGTGAGGACTTCGCGTCTTGCTTCGGAATCGGATTGAGCTTTCCAGTCCCAAATCTCGTTGGTAGCATGATTGATGGCTTTGCAACGAAAAGGTGCATCGGCTTCCTGATTGGGACTGATATCCATAAAGCACAATGCCAACCATGGATTTCCTCGTTTATCGAGTTCGATTGCCTGAAACTGTTCAATCACTCTTATATATTCGTTTTTTTTATTTAAGATCCGGTACTCAGCAATAAGCTTTGCTTGTTTTTTTTCGGAAACGGGTAGCTGAAAAGCAATACGCAAAAAGTGCATCCCAGCTATTGTCATTTGGATTGTATCTTCGGGATGCATCAGGCTGTCGGTATCGGCTTTCTCTGGATGTTTGGATATGGTTTCGAAATCAAGTCCTAAAATATTGCTGTATCCTTTCGAAAGATAAATATGCTGCTTGCGGAACAAGTCGAAAATCGAAATGCATGAAGTACCCGTAACATCAAGTCGCTCAAGCAGGCTTTTATGATATTCTACAATTGAATAATCGAGTTCCGTTTCATCGAAATTTAGTTCATTCAGTAGATCAGAATACTGAATCATAATGTCTTTGTTTGAATCGCTGGCCATAAAATACTTATTAATCAGTATTGTGCATTGTAAAGCATTTACTGAATTTTGCAGCATCAAATATAAGAAAATCATCATGAAATTGTCAGCCTTTGTTTTTGTCTTAACGTTATTAGTTGCTCTTTCTGCTTTGCAGGCGCAAGTTTTTCAAACGGTTAAAGGTTTTGTTTTCGATGCCGATAGCCGAATGCCATTGCCCGGGGCAACTATCGTTTTGAAGAATTCGGATCCGCTGATTGGAACAACTACTGACTTAGATGGAAAATTTAAAATTGAAAATGTGCCTGTTGGGCGCCACAATTTTGTGGTAACCTATATGGGATATGAAAACGTTTTTATTTCGGAAGTGGTTGTTGGAAGCGGAAAACAAGTTGTGCTCGAAATAGCGATGACTGAAAAAACAACAAGTTTGAAAACTGTTGAGGTGAAAGCCAATGCTGGTTCGGACGGCACTGTGAATCAAATGGCTGTTTCGGGAGTGAAGCAAATTGAAATGGAACAGGCTGGTCGTTATGCCGGTGCTGCCGATGACCCGTCGCGTTTAGTTTCGTCGTTTGCCGGAGTGGCTTCTGGATTGCAATCGAATGGAATTGTAGTGCGCGGAAACTCTCCCAAAGGTTTACTTTGGCGCCTCGAAGATGTCGAGATTGGCAATCCAAATCACTTTGCCGACTTAGCCGTGTTTGGTGGAGGTGGTCTTACGGCCCTCAGCAGTCAAATGATTGCCCGCTCCGATTTTTTTACGGGAGCTTTTCCGGCCGAGTATTCAAATGCCGTTTCGGGAGTTTTTGATATGAAGCTTCGGTCGGGAAACAGCGATGAGCGCGAATATACGATGGCACTTGGAAGCAATGGTATCGATGTGAGTAGTGAGGGACCTTTCAAAAAAGGAAAAAATGCAACGTATCTTTTTAATTATAGGTTTTCTACACTTACTTTGTTACAACCCATACTTCCGCCCGAAGCTGGAAAAATCAACTATCAGGATTTGTGTTTTAAAATCAATTTGCCAGGACAAAAGAAAAGTGTTTGGTCGCTTTGGGGTTTTGCTGCCCGCGATTCGCAAAACCACGATGCAGAAACCGATTCAACTTTGCGCGATACCGACACCGATGCCTTGCAGTATGGCAATGTTTTATTCACGGGGGCTACAGGTATTAATCATCGTATGCAAGTGAATGAAAAAACCTACCTGAGTTCTGTTGTATCTGTTTCGGCAACGTCGGCAAGCGTTGATGAATCGGAAATAAACAACTTGAATGTTTTACATGATCAGAATTCAATATCAACACTATCATACCGATTAAGTGTACGAAGTGTCCGAAATCATAAGTTTTCGGCTCGTCATACCAACAGAACTGGTTTTGGTATTACCCGGAATGCATACGATATTTTGCTGAAAAACGCTGCCAGCGACACTTCGGCAATGACAACGCTTGTAGATAATAGTGGCAACGGATGGCAAACTTCGTTTTTTACCCAATCGAAACTGAACGTCGGAGAAAATATGAGCTTGGTTACCGGAATCAATGCAATTTATTATGGTTTCAATAAAGAATGGGTTGTCGAGCCTCGAATAGGCGCACGTTTACAGGTGGGAGGCCGCACAGCGTTTTCGCTGGCTACGGGGTTACATTCGCGCCCCGAGCCGTTGAATGTTTATTTGGTTGACCCAACAAATAGTGGTTCGTACCCCAATCGGAATTTGCCAGTAACAAAAGCCATGCACCTGGTTGCAGGATTCGAATATTCAATTTCGGAGCATCTGCAGTTGAAAGTAGAACCTTACTATCAGTATTTGTACGATGTTCCTGTGGCCTATTCAGGAAGTTTTTCGCTGATTAATGCCGAGTCGGTATGGTTTATTAGCGATTCGCTTTGTTCCATAGGAACGGGGCGAAATATTGGCCTCGATTTTACGCTCGAACGTCGTTTGGCTGACAGCTATTACTATTTACTTACAGCAAGCATATTCGATTCCCGCTACAAAGGTGGTGATAAGGTTGAGCGAAATACACGCTTCAATAAACACTATGTTGTGAATACTTTGTTTGGGTATGAATGGAAAACAGGGAGAAAAAACAGCAACTTATTCAGTCTTAATTTCCGATTGTGTATGATGGGAGGCGATCGGCTCGAAGTGGTAGATTATCCGGCTAGTTTGGCTGCAGCTGAAGTGATATACGACGATGCAAGAGTATTCGAAAATAAAAAGCCCGATTCGCAAATATTGAGCTTTTCAATCAATTATCGCATCAACAAACCTCGGCATTCTTCTATTTGGAGTGTGCAAATGATTAATGTTCTCGGGCAAAAAGAGTTTGAAGGCTATGAGTGGGATAGACAAAGCGGAACAGTTGTGACCAAACAAGATCCTTATTTTATTCCGGCAATTTCGTATAAAGTTGAGTGGTGATAATTACATCAATAACACCGAAAAAATGGCCGATTGTACATGCTGTCCAGTCTGATGTATTGTGCCAAAAATTCCATGTTGCTGAATTCGCAAATCATCAGGCTATCTCCATACCGTTCAAGTCCTCCATAATGGAATTTTAGAAATTGTATTGTGTCGTCGTGCATTCGCAAATCGAAATCGTTAACAATTTGCATGGTGGTATCGAATATATCGCCATTGTTGTTGTAAAAAATTGTTTGCATCAGTGAATCGTTGAGCCGAAAGAGCACAATGCTGTCGCCTGAATTGTTGCAGTAAACTTGCTTTTGGTCGATTGTATCAGTTCTCTCATTCGTTTTGCAAAAAGAAAACAGGAGTGCAATTAAAATTATCAAAGCTATTTTCACAATAAACCTTTCAATGTATTTACACGCTTTTTAATTCCCTCCAAATGCTGTTCTTCGGTCATAGCCGGGTCGCGGGTGTCGGAATAGATTTTGCAGGGCAATTTGCTGCAATGTCCGCAATGTTCCAGCTTTTTGTCTGTTGTGCAACAACTATACATAGGGCAAACTTCCATGCCCATAAATCCGGCCCAAAATACTTTGCCGGCAATGGCGTTGCATCCTCGGCATTGAACATTGAATTCGGGGCATGTTGTGCAATCAACTCCGCATATACTGATATTGCCTGTCATAGATTACTGTTTTTGCAGTAAAGATAAGAAATGATTTCTACTTCACATTTTTTATAAAGAATCGTAATTTATATTCTGATGTTTACTGCACTGAAACTAAATGGAATGGGTTTTGTGTTTTTAACATAGTATACAAATCTGGTCGATTGAAGGAAAATGTTCATAGAGTTTAAAAGCCCAAGGGGTGACGACCCTGCAAGCTTTTGATGGGGGCAGGTGATTAGCAAACCAGCAATATTCTATCATGTGCGAATCAGAGAGATCGATTCAAAGAAGGGCGTGTTTTGTTTAAATATTTTACTGTATATTTACAATCTTGATTCAAATATACAATGTCTATGTACCTGTTTTTTGACACGGAAACAACAGGGCTCCCAAAAAACTGGAAAGCACCTGTAAGCGATTTAAACAATTGGCCACGACTGGTTCAATTGGCTTATTTATTCTACGATATAAACGGAAATATCATTTCGAGCGGCGACTATATCATCAAACCGGAAGGATTTATAATTCCAACTGATTCATCGAGAATACATGGAATTTCGACAGAAAGAGCTATCCGAGAAGGCCAACCGATTCAGACAGTGTTGCACCATTTCCAATCATTAATAAATCAAGCTGAATATCTTGTTGCTCACAACATGAGTTTCGATGAGAAGATTATTGGAGCTGAGTTTTTGAGAAATCGAATGGAAGATAGCACATCGACAAAAAGAAAAATTTGCACAATGCAAAGCACCACAAACTTTTGTGCAATCGACGGGCCTTATGGATATAAGTGGCCAAAGCTATCGGAGTTGCATTACAAACTTTTCGGAACAGATTTCGACGAAGCCCATAATGCTGCAGTTGATATTAATGCAACCGCAAAATGTTTTTGGGAACTACGTCGACTTGGGAAAATATAAATGTGTTTTGAATCGGACTGGAAAGTCCTTTACAATCAACAACAATAGTCAGATGAAAAAACTTCTTTTATCAATATCAATTTTGGCTGCTTTTACCAGCTGCAATACAAAAACAAAAAACAACGATATGGAAGATTCAAAAAAGAAAACGGAGAATTCAGTTCAACCGAAAGATACCACTCCAAAGGTAACCGGAATCGGAGGTGTTTTCTTTTTTTCGGACAATCCGGAGAAAACGAAAGAATGGTATGCCGAAAATTTGGGTATTGAAATGAATGAATGGGGTTCGTCGAATTTTAAATCGAGAAACATCGACCGACCCGACGAGATAGACTATCTTCAATGGAGTCCTTTCCAAAAAGGAGACGAATATTTTTCCCCATCTTCAAAAGATTTTATGATCAATTACCGCGTTCAGAATATTGAAGGTCTTGTCGCCAAACTCAAAGGAAACGGAGTAACCATACTGGACAGTATTACTTCTTACGACTATGGCAAATTTGTGCATATTATGGATGCCGAAGGCAACAAAATTGAATTGTGGGAACCAAAATGAGACTATTTGAAACGGAGTAGAGCCATTGTTTTACGAGGCAGATGCTATTCCCCGATATCAATAAAATCGCCAAAGTCCGCAAGTCGCTTCCCGCTGGCAGCATCGAAAATTTGGACATAAGAACCATACGACTCGTTGCCTTCCATGATGATTTTATCTTTATACATGCTTAATGTTACTTTGTTGGCATATTCGGAATGCGATGCATTCACTTGCTTCACATCGGCTGTCCATTTCATTTTTCCGGTGCTGAAGTCGAAACACTGCAAGCTCGAACCAGTAGCTATTGGATGGTAATTGGCAATATAAAGTAGATTTCCACTGAGCAAACATTCGCAAGCTGGGTCGCCGTTTTTAATTTCAAAATCGTATTTTTTGCCGTCAAGCATTTGAATTTTGAATTTATCGTCGTTGCTCGAGATAAAACCAGCCAAATTCATTTCGTTTTCATCAAGAATGAGTCCATTGGCGGTTTTGTCGTATTCTGTTTTGCTGAAATTGTCCATCGACAATACCACGGTTTTGTCTTTTTCCGAAAAGCCAACATTCGATGAGAAAATCATTTGTGTTCCAGTGAATCCGCTCAAATAGAGGTAGGGATGCATGTAGTTGGTGTTGGGTTCGGGATGCGTTATAAATGTATGCTCGATGGTAGTACGCATCAGCTCTTTACCATCAGCATTGTATTTGCAAATGATATAATCGGTGCCATACATGTCGTTCATAAACATAATCACATTGTCTTTGTAGGGCAGCAGATGAATATAGTACTCGCGCACTTCGGGCAATGGATTTTCGACTGGCAAATCGATGCTTCCAATCTTTTTGTTGTCTTCGGAAATATTGATTTTGTAAATTCCTTTATCATTGTCGTATTCAACCACAAACAATTTCCCATTCAGCGAAACCGAGTCGGATATGATGTTTTTGAATCGGCGAGCGTATTTCGAACAGGTTTTGAAATCGGTGGCAGGTAAACCATCAATGAGAACAGAGTTGTTTTCGTCGAGGTCAATATAATAGCTCTGAAATGGATAAAGCTTGCTGCATTCGGTAGTTGCAAAATTGTTGTTTGTTTGCTCGGTGTCCGACTGTTTAGGCGATGAACACGAAAAAAGACTTAGAAAAATAATCAAAAAAATGGGATTCATGATTTTTGTTTTGGTGGTCTTCAAGATGCATATTCGAACAGTTTTCACAAAGTAATCTGTGAAAAGTTGCAACCATTACAAAGATATTGAATTATCCGGTTGGCTCAACAACGTTTTGAAAAATACACATCGATTGGTTCATTGTTTTGTACATCGTTTTTTATATCTTTGGATAAGAAAAAAATACATGAAACTATCAAAACTAATAGCCGAGCCGGGAACCAAGATTTCTCTCAACGATTTCAAAACCGATTATACCGGCGACCTCAATAAAGAAGAAGCCAAGGAACTGCTGAAAAAAAATATTGCCGAATTATCGGTTTTGCAAGATGTTTTTTGGGCCGACAACCGCTATTCGTTGCTCATCATTCTGCAAGCACCCGATGCTGCAGGCAAAGACGGCGTTGTTAAACACGTTATGTCAGGACTCAACCCGCAAGGATGTGTGGTGAGCAGTTTCAAAACACCCAGTTCGCTTGAACTCGATCACAATTACCTGTGGCGACACTATCTTGCATTGCCCGAAAGGGGACAAATTGGCGTTTTCAACCGGTCGCATTACGAAAACGTGCTGGTAACCAAAGTGCATCCACAGTACATTCTCAACGAGCGTTTGCCCGGTTACGACTCGGTTGAAAAATTTGACAAGAAGTTTTGGGAGGATCGATATGAGCAAATCAACAATTTCGAAAAAGGACTCAGGCAAAACGGTACCATTGTGCTGAAATTCTTTCTCCATCTTTCGAAAGACGAACAAAAGAAACGTTTGCTCGAACGCATCGACCGACCCGAGAAAAACTGGAAATTCAGTCCAGCCGATTTGGCCGAGCGTGCCTATTGGAAAGAATATCAGCAGGCATACGAAGAGATGCTCACCGAAACTTCAACTAAATTTGCACCTTGGTACGTAATTCCTGCCGATCACAAATGGTTTACGCGTATTGCCATTGGCGAAATTATCGCAGAAACACTCAAAAACCTCGATTTGCATTATCCTGCAGCTGCTTCGGCAGAGGTTCTCGAAAAAGCGAAAAAGCAGTTGGAAGGGGAGTGATGTGAAATTTGCTGATATGCTAATTCGTGAATACGCATAATAGCGAAGACGAATCATTTTCCACTACATAAGTTGATACAATCAATATTCATTTAATCGGCAATTGTGCTGAGCTTTAAAGCATTGCTATGCAGCTCAATTCGACACATGACCTCGACCGTTTTTGAGAGAAATAGTTCAAAAGTCATAGAAATATTTACACATGATATTGAACAGAAAATGAAAATAGCCTAAATAGAACTTTGTAATTTTGTTTAACAGCTTGGCAAACGAGGCAACTATTCACACAAATTCAGATGTTTTGTACTCTTAGAAGAATTGCTAACAACTTGAACAACAATTGAGAAAAGATGAAAAAGATAATCATACTTACAATCACAGGGCTCATTTTCTATTCTTGCCAAGTTCGAAAAGCAACTGTATCAACCTTTAATAGTGCGGAAGAACCAAAATGGACTCTCGAAACGTTGAATGCAAGAGCAAACGAACATCTTGATAGTTCGCATTGGGATAAAAAGCTGTTTCAGCAAGATATTGCGACCTACGAAAAGTATACCGAAGTTTTTCAGAGCTATCCTTTAAATAAATCGCCTTTTCCTGTAGCCGAATACGATTATGCAGTTTCGAGCATTCCTTTTACAATTGAATACGAAACGCAAGTTGTTAAAGGTGTAAGAATTGGCGAATATGTAAACCCAGATAGCGATAGTATTGTTGACAGATTGACGTTAATGGTTCTTTCAAACGACAAAGAATCTGATGAATCAACTCTGGTCGATTCTAGAAACTTTCCCTATCTCACGGCCGAAGGATATTTTGTGGTCACCAACAATCAAATCGATTGGGTTTTTAGTGCCAGCCCCGATGGATACTCTTTCGTTGTGGTGAATATGAAACTGTTCGATTTGCGCTTTGGCGAAACCATCATTATCTATCCTCAAAAAGATAAATCGTTCTTGTACGACCAAATCAAAGATTCGCCAAACAACTACGCCAATTTCGAACTGTATCGAGAATCGATTATAAACAACGAAAGAGTAAAACAACAACTGCAATCTGACGGAAACATTCAATAAAAGTATAGAAAGAAAACTCGCTACCGCACGTTCCGATAATTTTCTAAATCATTGCGGAATCAGTTTTCTCATTTCCAAAAACTATGTTCCAAAATAATCAGCGATTTAATCACAGTGCCTTCGTCGCTCGTGAGTCGTAGCCAGTATTCTCCGGTTACATAACGAATGGTTGGAACTATAGCAACTCCTTCTTCGAATTCATCTGTGAAAAGCACTTCGCCGTTCGAATTCATTAATTCCAGTGTGAATTTGTTTTTCTTAATATTTTGAGCTACAAAAACGCCATTCGCCGGATTCGGAAACACATAGTAGCTTTTGTTTTCGACTTCGTAAATGGCATTGGGCGATGGAAGTTCGATGTTTTGCGAAAACTCCGATGTATTTCCATCGTTGTCGGTGGCAGTGGCGGTCACTTCGCCCCAGAAAAGTACTGTGCCGATTTCGAAGCTGAAAGTCCCGTTGCTGAGTGGCGTTGCGAAACCAAGATATTCGTTGGCCTGACCGTGTCCGCTTGCATCACCAGAGGAGCCAAATAATTCAACGCGGCATAAGTCGGGACTGCTGTGGTCGAGATGTCCGTAAACAGTTGTGGTTCCGAGTCCAGCATGATAAACAGACGAATCGATTACAGGAAAATTTATGAGCTGATTGGGGCCGCTGTCGCCGTCGCCGGCATCGTTGTCGGTCACGCCTTGCGGATACAAATCGATTCCCAATTGTGCGTTTCCGAAAATTCTGTTGGCCGAAAAGCTGTTGCCATAATCGGCTGCAGTGAGAACAGTGATTCCGTTTCCGCCGTTGTAGGCTATAATATTTCCCGAATCGGGCACGCCTATAATGTTGTATTGTCCGCCTTCGGCAATGCGAATTCCGTCGGCTCCATTCCCGAGTGGCAGTGTTCCGGTGATATCGGTTCCAATGTAATTGCGGGTAATTCTATGCTCGTTGGTGCCGGTGATATGAATTGCAATTCCGTTTTGAATGTTGCCCGAAATTACATTTTTGTCGAGAATATGGCGAGTTGCAATTCCGTCAATCACAACGCCATTGCCATTAGGTACAGCTTGTGTTCCGGTATAATCGGTTCCGATCAAATTGCCGTAGCACCAATTTTCGGTGGTTCCATTGTTGTAGAGAAAAAGTCCGTAGCCCGAATTCCCCGAAAGTACATTGCCTTCACCGGCACCCAAACCACCAACGGTGTTGAAATGTGAGCCGTCGTCAAACAAAATTCCGTATGTGTTGGGTATGGCTGCAGTACCGGCTGCATTGGTGCCAATATAATTGCCCTGAATGATGTTGTGCTGGGTGTCGTAGCCAATCAGCGGCAAACCGTAGGCTTCGTTGCCCGAAATCACATTGCGTAGCAAAGCGCTGTTGCCACCAATCTGATTGTATTGTGTTACAGCTTCGAGGCTGAGTCCGTCGTAATTTTTAAGTGCATAACTTCCGGTACGGTCGGTTCCGATGTAGTTGTTGATAACGGTGTTGTGACTCGAACTAAGCAGACGAAGCCCAATATGACCATTTCCGCTGATAATGTTACGGTCTTCGGGATTGGGGCCACCGATAGTTGCATAGCCTGCCAGATTCATAATTTCGACGCCAATATCGCAGCCTGCCGTGTCGGTGGCAGTTTCGTCCACACCAACATAATTGCCTGCAATCACGCAGTTCTGTGCACTACTGCCCGTAATTTGAATACCAATGGTAAACTGCCTGATATTGAATCCGCGAATGGTAATCCCCGAACCATTCATCACAAAAAAGCAATAATCGGTGCTTCCTCCGCCATCGAGTACAATCTCGGGACCATTGATGTTGGTATTCCCAACATTGGTGGTTTGCGTCGAAGCATCAATGCTGATGTTGGAACCAATAATATAGGGTAGCTTTGATGCATTGGTGATGTTGATGACCCAAATTCCCTTTGTGGAATTGTAGTTGGGGTCGCTTGTAGGGATGTTGAATACAATGCTGTGTGGTGCACCCGGTGCTGTGTTGGCTGTTGTAATGGCAGCAAACAAACTTCCCGCGCCTGAAGTGTTTGTATTGGTCACAGTGTAGGTGTTGGCCGAAGCGCTCAAATACGCCACAAATGCCATGATTGCAAAAATAACTGTCCGGTAGTTCATAAAGCTGTATTGAACCGCAAGTTACATTTTTTTGACATAATGTGACTGCGTTTTTTTGAGGGCTTAGAACAATATATTTTGTAATTTTTAAAACCGAATCGCTTATTCCGCATACCCAAGTTGTATGGAGTACTCCAGAAGTTGTCTGTGAGGACGACGTTAACTGTTTTTTATTACGACTATGTTTACTATGTGAATACAACAATCGATGTGGTATTACTTTTCTGAAACCATACAGAGTATTCTGAAGGGGTGCTCTGAAAAGGTAAAAATCATAATCGCAATAATTTCCTAATAAAATTTCTTTGCAATGGTCTCGGGTAAGATTGCTTTCTGAGGTCACGTAAATAAATCGTAATTTTGCGGCACCAAACAGTGGTAAATGGAAAAAAAATTAAATAGTATCGAAGAAGTTTTGCCTGATTTTAAGGCTGGTAAAGTCGTTATTGTTGTTGATGACGAAGATCGTGAAAACGAAGGCGATTTTGTTGCTGCCGGCGAAACTATGACAGCCGAGACCATTAATTTTATGGCTCGCTATGGACGTGGACTTATTTGTGCGCCGCTAACGGCCGAACGTGCAGCAGAACTTGAACTCGAAATGATGGTAAAAGACAACACTTCGTTGCACGAAACACCATTTACGATTTCCATCGATTTACTTGGTAATGGATGCACTACCGGTATTTCGGCTTCAGACAGGGCGAAAACTATTGTTGCAATGGCCGATGAAAACAGTAAACCGTCCGATTTTGGTCGCCCCGGACATATTTTTCCGCTTCGCGCACGAAAAGGTGGCGTTCTGGAACGTGTAGGTCATACCGAAGCATGTGTCGATTTGTGCAAACTGAACGGAATGAAACCGGTTGCTGCCTTGGTTGAGATTATGAACGAAGACGGAACCATGGCTCGCTTGCCACAATTGTTCGAAATTGCCGAAAAGTTCAATCTGAAAATTACATCGGTTAAAGCTTTGATTGAATATCGTCTCAAAACCGAAACATTGGTAAAGCGGGAAGAAGAAGTGACAATGCCTACCGAGTTTGGCGATTTTAGATTGATCGCTTTTACACAGCTAACAAACGATTTGCCTCACTTGGCACTTGTTAAAGGCGATATCACTACACCCGAGCCGGTTTTGGTTCGTGTACATTCGTCGTGTGTTACCGGCGATATCTTTGGTAGTTACAAATGCGATTGCGGTCCACAGCTTCATCGGTCGATGCAGATGATTGAGAAAGAAGGACGTGGCGTTGTGTTATATATGAATCAGGAAGGACGTGGAATTGGCCTGATTAACAAATTGAAAGCTTATCATCTCCAGGAAATGGGACGCGATACAGTTGAAGCTAATCTCGAACTGGGATTTAAAGACGATGAACGTGACTATGGCGTTGGAGCTCAAATTTTGCGTCAACTCGGTATTTCCAAAATGAAACTCATTACCAACAACCCGGTTAAGCGTGTTGGTCTTGAAAGCTATCATCTCGAGATTACTGAAACCATTCCCCTGATTATTGAACCCAATAGTTTCAACGCATTTTATCTCGAAACCAAACGAAATAAAATGGGACATAACCTGAATACTGAAAAACACGAAGAATAATTGAAATTTTTTGGAATAGTTTTTAAGAAAAAGGAAAATTGTAGATAATTGTTTTTATTATTTTTGCAATAAAAACATGAAAACATTTTTTGCGACAATAGCTTTGGTTTTAATGACAGGAGTGCTTTTTGCTCAAACTAATACATTTCCTGCTTCTGGAAGTGTTGGGATTGGTACAACATCTCCTATGTTAATTCTACATATTAAAAAGAGTGATACTCCTGGTCTCAAATTAGAGCAGGATAACACCGCTGGTTGGACCCCGCAAACATGGGATATTGCAGGTAACGAAGCCAATTTTTTTATTCGCGATGTTACCGGCGGAAGTCTTTTGCCATTCCGAATTCAGCCAACTACACCCACAAGCACTTTAACATTGAAAAGCCCGGGCTATGTTGGTATCGGAACTTGGTCGCCAACTGCAACTCTCGATGTTCAGGGTATCATCAGAATCAAATCGTCGGCAACCATTACTCCGGATTCGGGAATGATTAAATACGAAAATGGAGATTTTTATGGTTTTGATGGCACTCAGTGGCTGTCGTTTACCAATCTGGATGCTTATGCACAGATTCAGCTTCTCGAAGATCGTATTGATTCGCTCGAAGCACGATTGGATTCTTGTTGCACTCCAACTTTCATGAACGAACATGGCGAAATTATTAAAGCAAAATTATTTCAAAATAACCCTAACCCTTATACTGAAAGAACAGATATTGCTTTTTTTATTCCTCAGGATGCTGGCGTTGCAGGGATTTATGTGTACGATTTAAGCGGAAAGCAAATTATGAAAGTTCCTGTTGAAACCCGCAACGAGGGATCAATTTCAATTTCAGCAGAACAACTTCAGGCAGGAATGTATATTTATTCGCTTATTATTGATGGAAAGCTGATCGATTCTAAACGTATGGTGCTCACCGACTAAGCGTTGGAATCCCGAACCGATATTGCAGAGACTGGTTATAGCCACGTCTCTGCTTTTTGTATCATCAACATTTTTGTAACTTTGCTCAAAATATCAAATATCATGGCCGGAAAAGAAGAAATGAAATTATTGAAGGAGCGCTTGCTGGCTCTGAGGAGGTTCCTTTGACATCGATCGCCGTAGAACCGATTTTTTGGAAAACGAACAAAAAACGCTGACTCCCGATTTTTGGGATAATCCCAAGGAAGCAGAAGCATTTCTCAAAAAACTCAGCGAAAAAAAATCATGGATTACTCGCTTCGATAAAGTTTCGATGACGGTTGATGAGCTTGAAATTGCCTACGAATTTTATACCGGAGGCGAAATGGAGCAGGATGAATTCGATCTGGTGTACCACACTGCAGAAAATGCTATCGAAGACCTCGAGTTTTTCAATATGCTCAGTGGCGAAGAAGACAAATTGAGCGCCATTATTACCATTAATTCAGGTGCTGGCGGCACCGAAAGTCAGGATTGGGCCGAAATGCTTATGCGTATGTATATGCGTTGGGCCGAACGAAACGATTTTAAAGTGACCGAACTTGATATGCAAGAGGGCGATGTAGCTGGAATCAAATCGTGTTCGCTCGAAATTGAAGGCGATTATGCTTTTGGATATCTGAAAAGCGAAAGCGGTGTTCATCGATTGGTGCGCCTTTCGCCTTACGATGCCAATGAGCGTCGGCATACATCGTTTGCTTCGGTGTATGCCTATCCGGTGGTTGACGATAATATCGATATAGTACTCAACCCAGCCGACCTCGATTGGGACACTTTCCGCAGCTCGGGTCCCGGTGGCCAGAATGTGAATAAGGTGGAAACGGCTGTACGTGTTCGCCATGCACCTTCGGGTATTGTGGTTGAATGCCAGGTGACTCGTTCGCAGCAGCAAAACCGTGAAAAAGCTATTCAGATGCTCAAATCGCAGCTCTACGAAGTGGAATTACGTAAAAAACGCGAAGCTATTGATGCGATAGAAAGCAGTAAGAAGAAAATTGAATGGGGATCGCAAATACGCAGCTATGTGCTTCATCCTTACAAAATGGTGAAAGATGTACGCACTGGTCATGAAACTTCAAACACGCAGGCTGTGCTGGACGGCGATTTGCACGATTTTATTAAAGCCTATCTGATGCAATTCGGAAGATCGTAGTTCATAACGTTGATTTGTGCATAAATGTGCTGCCTGAGATATTGTTTCGGGGTAATATCATATTATGATACAAAAATAAATATTGTAACAGCTGTTGGCTGCTATATTTTTTAAAAAGTATAAATAGCCTGCGGTTCCGAAAGCAATTGAAATATAGTCAGTGACTATAGCTAACTATACATCCTTCAAATTTTCAAAGATTTTCTTCAATCCGGCACGTGCCAACGGAGTGTTCCCAAATTGAATTTCGAATAGCCTTTCGTCAAACGAAAACCATTCATCTGAACTTTTGGGTGATTGCCAATTGCCTTTCATTTCGAGGGATGTTTCGAAAAGTATTTCGGTTTTATTGTACGGACATACCATCTGACAAATATCACATCCGAAAATCCAACCAGCTTTTTTCGCGACAATTTCCATAGGGACTTCTTCTTTTGCTTCAATATTCCAATACGATATGCATCGGTTCGAATCGATGACCCCATTTTCAATAATTGCGTTTGTTGGACAAGCATTGATACAACGAGTGCAATTGCCACATGCTTGCATCAAAGATTTGTTCTCGGATTCTTCGGACAAAGCTGTAAAAATATGTGCAATAAAAAAACGGCTTCCGTATTCTGGATGAATCAGGTTGCTGTTCTTTCCGATAAAACCCAGTCCCGCCTTCTGAGCCCAGTATCTGTCTGCGATTGGAGCACTGTCAGTAAAGAAACGAGGTTTGTGATTTGGATTTACTTTAGCAATAAACTCGAGTACTGGTTTGGCTTTTTCGCGCAGAAACTGGTGGTAATCGAAACCATGAGCATATGCTGCAATTTTCAGCTCATCGCTATCGAATTTGGTTTCAGGCCAGGGAAATATAGCTGTAATTATTGTTTTTGTGCCTGAATGAAGCAGGGTAGGGTCAAACCTTTTTTCATTGTTTCTTTCCAACCAGCTCATGTTGGCATGCATACCCGATTGTAACCATGAATTGTACTTTGCGGCAAAAGCCGAATCAACCATTTCGGCTTTGTTAAAGCCAATCGCGACAAAACCATTTTCCTTTAACTCGTTAATTATTTTTTCTTTGTATTCCGGATGCATGTGCTCAGCAATTTGTAATCAAAGATACTCTTTTCATTTAACAGCTTTCATTCAGCTTTAGTAGTGCAAAATATGTATATTTGCTTCGAAAAAACATTCTACTATGACACGTATTACCCTTGCATTTCTTTTTCTGATGCCTGTTTTACTGATTTCGAATCAGTTGTTGGCATGCACAAATTACATCATTACGAAAGGTGCTTCGGCCGATGGTTCTGTGATGATTTCCTATTCAGCCGACAGCCATGTGCTTTACGGCGAATTGTATCATTGGGCCCCTGGCGTTTATCCAGCCGGAACCATGATGGATATTTATGAATGGGATACCGGAAAATTTAAAGGCCAAATTCCACAAGCCAATCGCGTTTATAATGTTGTTGGAAATATGAACGAAAATCAGGTTGCTATTGGTGAAACCACTTATGGTGGACGCGAGGAATTGTTTACCCAAAAGGGTGCCATTATGGACTACGGAAGCTTGATTTATGTAGCTTTGCAGCGCTCGCGAACTGCCCGGGAAGCTATACAGATTATTGGACAACTTATGGACGAATATGGTTATGCTTCCGAGGGCGAATCGTTTTCCATTGCCGATAAAAACGAAGCCTGGATTATGGAGATTATAGGAAAGGGCGAAGATAACAAAGGTGCTGTTTGGGTAGCAATTCGTATTCCCGATGGTTATGTTTCGGCACATGCTAATCAGGCTCGTATACAAACTTTTCCACTAGCCAATGGCAAAACTTCTATAACCAATAAAGATATAAAAAAATGGAACGATCCGGGCATTGCATGTATTTACTCTGCCGATGTGATTGAATTTGCCAGAACAAAAAAGTGGTTTGAAGGAATCGATAAAGATTTTAGTTTTTCCGATACTTATAACCCAATTAGTTTTGATGGTGCTCGTTTTTGCGAAATACGCGTTTGGAGTATGTTTCGCGAAGTAAACAAAGATATGGAAAAATACAAAGAGTATGTTGCTGGTCACGATTTGAAAAACCGTATGCCGCTTTATATTTTGCCCGATCATAAAATTACAGTGAAAGAAATGATGCATTTTATGCGCAATCATCTCGAAGGAACTGAGTTTGATATGACAACCGATATCGGGGCGGGTCCTTTTGGTTGCCCATACCGCTGGCGACCTCTTACATTCGATGTGGATGGACAAACGTATGTGAATGAACGCGCAACTTCTACACAGCAAACGGGTTTTAGCTTTGTTACGCAAAGTCGTTCTACGGTTCCCGACGAAATAGGTGGTGTTTTTTGGTTTTCGGTTGATGATGCTGCCAGTACTGTTTATACACCAATTTATACAAGTAGCAGACGTGTTCCCGAAACCTATGCTCGAGGTAATGGGAAAATGATGACATGGAGCGACGATGCAGCTTTCTGGGTGTTCAATCAGGTGTCGAATTTTGCATATACCCGCTACAGTGCTATTCATCCCGAAATTGAACTGAAGCAGGATTCGCTTGAAAATTTGTATATCAGCCGTGTTTCCGATATCGATAAGCAAGCTCAGATTCTATACACCGTTGATAAAATTCAGGCTGTTGAGTATGTAACCGATTTTTCTATCAAAAATGCAAACGAACTCGTTTATTTTTGGAAGAAATTTTATCAATATCTGTTTATGAAGTACATGGATGGAAATATAAAAACTTTTGTCCCGGGAGAAATGAATCCCGATGTGAAGCAGCCTGGTTATGGTGAGCAATGGAATAAGCGCATTGTGAACGACAATGGTGAAGAGCTTAAGTCAGTTGGAGAAGGCGGTCACTAATCTACACTGATTCGAAAAAGCCGGTTGTTTTTTTACAATCGGCTTTTTTGTTAGAATAAAATGGATTATTGTTCCGTAAACTTATCTATCATTACCGAAAACTTGTATGGGCTATAATCGAAGATTTAAAGATTGTATTTTCGAGTGCTGATTTTCAATTTGCAAAGCAATATTTTTGGTTTTTTGAAAAAAATCCCCCGTAAAATGAAAATTAGTCGTATCTTGCGCCGTTATTTTAACACAATTTGTTGAATTTAATAAACCGACCATAATATGAAAAGAATCAGTACTGTTTTGAGTGCACTCACCTTGCTGATAGCATTGTGTGGCAATGTGTATGCACAGAAAGTTGTTGAACAAAGGCACTACTCGCCGCGAAATTCCGAAGCCAATTCAGAGACCGGAATTTCCGGAGCAATGGAGTTTTACAATCTGGTAAGAGGTAACCCCGATGTATCCGACGTTGTGAATGCACACAAAAGCACCAATATGCTTCCAAAAGGCAAATCGCTTACTTGGAATGAAATTGGACCTACAAACATGGGTGGACGTACTCGTGCCATTCTTATTGATAAAAACAATTCCAATACTATTTATGCAGGTGGAGTTGCAGGGGGTCTTTGGAAAACAACAACCGGTGGTACTTCATGGGAGTTGATTTTTCCATTGGCCGAAAATTATGCGATCTCATGTATCACTCAGGATATTAACGGAATTATTTACTTCGGAACCGGAGAAGGTTTTGGCGTTGGTTCTGGTGAAGCTGCCGGTAGCACAAGTTTTATGGGTGGTGGAATATATAAATCCAGCGATAATACGGGTACTGTTTTTACACAGATTTCATCAACCACTCCTGCCAGCTATCTTGATAAATGGGCTTACATTTACGAAATAGCAGCAGATCCTTTTACAAGCAAAGTGTATGCTTGTACCGATGGTGGCTTATATATGACCGAAGATGGCGGTACAACATGGTCGAATCCGGTTTTATATCCAGGTTCAACTCCTTATGCTCTCGTAGCTCACGATGTTGAAGTTGCTTCAAGCGGAGCAGTTTATTGTGTTGTTGGAGATAAAGTATTTTATTCTGCAGATGGAACTACCGGTTCGTTTTCTGACCGCTCTGTCACAGGTACCTCGGCCTCGAATGTTGGTCGTATCGAATTGGCTGTAGCTCCAACTGACCCGAACTACATATATGCTTGTGTTGCAAGCAATGTTGGAACACTGAAGGGTGTTTATCGTTCAGTTGATGCCGGAACTACTTGGACTGTTATTGGCCCTGGTGGAAGTGCCAGCTTTAATGTTTTTGGTGATAATAATCAAGGAGTTTGGAACAACACTATAAAAGTTTTTCCTGATAATAAAAACCATATTCTTGTAGGAGGAATCGATTTATGGGATTGGGTTGATGGTGGTACATGGATTCAGAAATCTCTTTGGTTTCTCTCTTCATCCAGCGCTTATTATCTACACGCCGACCAACACGATATCGCATTTGTTCCTAATAATCCGAGTGCTTTTTATCATGCCTCAGATGGTGGTATAAGTAAAAGTACAGATGGTGGTACACTGTTCTCTACTGTCAATCGCAATTATTCAACAATTCAATTCTACAGTCTTAGCTGCAACCTGTTCGATCAGGTAGTGGGTGGATGTCAGGATAATGGTACTATTGTTATTCCAGGATACCCCGATCCTAATCAGGCTGGAAATGCATATGACTTTTTGGGTGGTGATGGTGGCTGGACAGC
The DNA here is from genome assembly GCA_002842495.1 of Bacteroidetes bacterium HGW-Bacteroidetes-6. Taxonomy (GTDB): domain Bacteria; phylum Bacteroidota; class Bacteroidia; order Bacteroidales; family DTU049; genus GWF2-43-63. The sequence continues at coordinate 19,147 of PHDB01000021.1, read as the reverse complement.
TATGTCATACATTGATCCCAATGTTATTGTTGGAACAGTTTATTATGGCGATATGTATCGCAGCAATGAATTTGGGGGTAATTCGGCAGCTTTCTATAGCACTCGTATGACCGAATTGAGTCCTGCTCCTGGCGAAGGTGGTTTCTCGGGGTTTGTAACACCTTTGGTACTTGATGAAAAAATTGCCGATTACAATAGCCCCGATTCTGTAATGTTTTATGCTGATACAGTAAGCTACAATGCTGGTGATGTTGTTATCGTAAGAAGTAAAAATAATTCATTTCCTTTTCAATACACTCTCCCTTCGGCATTGAGTGCTGGCGATAGTTTATTGGTTCAGGATATTGTTCAGGCTCGTTTCTACCTTGGTGCAACAGGTGCAGTATGGATGACCAAAGGCCTTCACGATTTTAGCGGAGCACCTGATTGGTATAAAATATCTACTATTAGCGGAACTGCTCAGTGCATGGCTGTTTCCGGAGATGGAAACTATTTATTTGTTGGAACTTCCGGCGGAATTTTGTATCGTATTTCTAACTTGCTTGGAATCAAAGACTCAATTAGTGGTGATGTTACCAGTGCCTATAGTATTGTAGAAACCAAAAGTATTGCACTTGCTTCAGGCAGAGCAATTACTTCAATTGCTATTGATCCAAACGATGCCAATAATGTCATTTATACTTTGGGTAAGTATGGCCAAACCCAATATCTTTACATGTCCACCAACGCCCTTGACTCACTTCCTACTTTTGCAAACAAAACAGGAAATTTGCCTAAAATGCCTGTTTATGCAAGTGTGATAGAGTTACATAACCCAAATACGGTTATTCTAGGAACAGAACTGGGTATTTTTACAACAACCAATATTTCAGCAGCAAGCCCTTCCTGGATTGAAGATAATAGCGGTATTGGACGAGTCCCTGTTTATATGCTTCGTCAGCAGACACTTAACTATCCTTACAATACCAACTACGGTGTAATATATGCTGGTACACATGGTAGAGGAGCATTTAAATCAGCTAGTTATGTTGGTTTGCAAGATTTTGAAGCAAATACACCCGAAAACTTAGTTTCTGTGTATCCAAACCCAGCTGTTGATAGGACAAGTGTTGCCTTCAACTCTAATATTGCCGGAAATGCAAGCCTGAATGTTTATACTATGGATGGCAAGCTTGCAATGTCGGTTCCTGTTACTGTTGTTAATGGCTCAAATTCAATACAGATTAATATTTCAATGCTTAATGCTGGAAATTATCTGATTGAGATCAAAACAACTGAAGCTTCTTATTCAGGAAAATTGCTAAAAAATTAATATATTATGGGGGAGTTTTCTCCCCCGTTTTTAACCTTTTGTCAACTCAGAAAATCAATATCATATGAAAAAATGGTTATCTGTCTTTTTTATTCTTGCTACAATTTCTTTGTCGGCGCAAGAAAAGATTTATGCACCAGCACTTACTGCTCCCGCAGATGGAGCTGTAAATCAGGTTGTAAATGTTCTTCTCGATTGGAATCCAGTAGCTGGAGCTGTAAGTTATCAGGTCAATCTTGATACATCTTCAGTATTCTCAAATCCACAAATTGCTGTTGCAACTTACTCTGCATGGCAAGCTTCTTTGCTTTTGTTTAATACAGAATATTCATGGCGTGTCAGGGCTATCGCAGCCCCTGGCGATACATCAGCATGGTCGGCAGTGAGAACATTTACGGTCGTTTCAAAACCTACGTTGTCGAAACCTTCCGATAATGCCATTACAGTTCCGGTTTCCCCATCAATGTCATGGTTGGCTATGTCGGGTGTTGTCGGTTATCAGGCTCAATTCGATTCAGTGAATACATTCGATAGTCCGTTTTTAAAATCGCAGTTTTTTACCGGAAGCTACGAAATGAAAACAAAAGATAATTACTATGGCGATCAGTATTTCTGGAGAGTTCGTGCTATTAATGGTTTAGATACTTCTAATTGGAGCGATATCAGAACATTTTTTACACGTGATTCAATTGCTCTGTTAAGCCCGTCTGATGGATTAACTGATGTTCATCCTATTGACTCGATTAAATTCAAAAGCATTTTTGGAACAACGGGTTACCAGTTTGCTTTCGATACCGATGCAGGTTTTTCAGCACCATATTATTTCAATTGGGATAGTACTGCAATACGTATTTTTAGTGGCGATACCACAGCCCGCGGTGCTATGGATACAATCCCATTTGGCATGCAGTATTGGAAAGTTCGTCTCTATAACCATGTTGACACAAGCAAGTGGAGCGCGGTTCGTTCACTTACTACTGTCGAAAAAGTTGCAATGCTTTCACCTGCCGATAATGCAGTAGATGTTGTTGTTACTTCAGATTTCACATGGACTGCTATTAGGGGAACAAAATTCTACATTCTTGAGTACGATACTTCTGCAACTTTTTCGAGTCCGGCTTTGGTGAGTATGCATGTTACTTCTACATCATACGATCCTCCAACTAATTTACTGCCTCAAACAAATTATTTCTGGAGAGTTCTTTCTGTCACTGAAACAGATACCACATCAGTTTGGGATGAATATACTTTCAAAACTTATTTTGGTGTTGGAATCGAAGAAGCCGGCAATGCTACGTGGAGCGTTTATCCGAATCCAACAAATGGTGTCTTCTATCTTACAATCGATGCAGCTTCTTCAGCTCGTATGGAGATTTTAAATGTTCTTGGCGATGTTGTTTACTCAAAGAGCAACCTTGTTAATGGTTCGAATATGGTGTCAATCGAAAACTTAAACAATGGTATGTATATGCTGCGTTTGTTTATTGATGACAATACTTACACCAGCCGGATTATAAAGAAATAATTTATCCGATTGATGTTTTCGAAAAAGGCTGCCCAAACGGACAGCCTTTTTTTAAACCCTTATTCCAAAAATGATGATATCATCCATTCTGTCATAAGGCTCATTCTTGTCATTGGGTTTAAGCCAGTTGATTAACTCCTGATGAAGTCTTTCTTTTTGCACAGCCATTTCTAGTTTGCTTATGGAAATCAAAAGAGATTTAAGTTGTTTGTTCGAATACTTCTTACCTGATGGCCCTCCAAATTGGTCTGCAAATCCATCGGAGAACAGGTAAATCATATCGCCTTCTACGAGTTTTTCTTCGTGTAAGTCGAATCCTTGTTCTTGCAAAATATGAGTACCTACTGGCATTTTGTTGCCTTTAATTTCAATCATTTCGCAGTCACGAACCAGAAATAAGGAAATATGAGCACCCGAATACTGTAAAATTTTCGACTTTGGATAATAGCAACAAAGTGCAATGTCCATGCCGTCAGCATTTTCACCTGATTTGCCTTCTTGGTGTAGCGAGTCAATAATTACCGATCGGAGTTGGTTGAGAATAAAGGAGGGGGGTCCTTCGTTGTTTTGAGAAATAATTTGGTTGAGTGCCGAGACTCCAAGCATACTCATAAAGGCTCCGGGAACACCATGTCCGGTGCAATCGGCAATACAAAAATATTTTCTTTCTCCTTGTTCCGAAACCCAATAAAAATCGCCACTTACAATATCCCGTGGAAGATTCAGGATGAAAAAATCGTTGATAATTTGTTCTACAAGATTATTATTGGGGAGTATTGATTTTTGAATTCTGGCAGCATATTCTATGCTGTCGGTTATTTCTTTTTTTTGATTTGCAATGACCGCTGTTCGTTCTACCACAATTTTTTCCAATCGGATATTGGCTTTGCGTAAACGCATTGAGTTGAGACGAACAATTGCAAAAATGAGTAAAAACGAAGCCAAAACATATAGTGTGTAGGCCAGAGGTGTTCGATACCAGGGTGGAAGTATCACAAAACGATATTCCGAAGTATTGCTTATAATCCCATAATTGTTTTTGCATCTGACTTTAAAGCAGTATTCGCCTTCCTTTAGATTGGTATATTCCTTTCGGGTATCGAAGCTCCATTTGTGCCAGTTTTTCTCATATCCTTCAAGATAGTAGGAATATTGATTTTCTTCCGGGTTTTCGTAAGAAAATCCAGCATATTCAAACGATAAATTATTGTATCGGTATGCAATTTCCGGAATTTTAGTCTGACACCTTAGCGATAACGGAGCTTGCTCAAAATCGGAGTTGATAAAAGCACCAGCAAACAGAACCGAATCGCCATTGATGAATACGTTGCGAATATTTGCCGTAAAAGGTAGATTGTCTGGGATTTCGTTCACATTGTACGAGTACAATCCTTCACCGGTTGTGATCCATAATAAACTGTCGTCAAGAAAGATTCTGAAAGCATCAGGAATAAGTCCCAGTGGAATAGTGTTGACAAAAACATACGACTCTTTTCGCTTAATAAACTGTCCAATACCAATATGAGTATTAGCCCATATTGTAGTGTCATTTACATTGATTAACTGACTTACTCCTATGTTTTTATTTGTGAAAGTACTGTCGAAATCGGCTGGAGAAATAATCCGATGTATTTTTGTGGATCCGATTATTTCAAGTATTCCTTCCGGCGACCCTATGATTGTTCTTTTTCCAATGCAATGTACGTAGTTATTTAGCATCGTTTTCAGGCCACTGGATGTATCGATATGTTCAATGTTGTAATCTTTTATATTGTTTCCGAATCGAATCCCATAAAGTCCGTTAAACTCAGATGTTAACCATAATGTACCGTCGGCTCCCTCTTCAATTTTTCGAATGGGAGTATCCGGAATTTCAGGGAATTGAATATCCGCATTGACATTATTGTTGTCAAACAAAACAGCAGATAATCCATCCTGACCAAGAAATACAACATTTGGAAATTGTTTATGTCGCCCAAAACAGTATGTTGTTTTTCCTGTATTGATCCTTGAAATGTTGTTGTGTGTTATTTTAAGAATCTCAAATTCGTGGCTCACCAGCAAGCTGTTTTTGAAGTTCAACAGACTCCAGCAAACTTCACCTATTCCGGCAACTTGCCGGAACTTTGTTTCATTGATATTTCGCTCCATGAGACCAGTATAGGTGGCCGCATACTGAGTGTTGCCGAGATTGCCGACAGCCATCACGGCTCCGGATAACCCGTCTTCTACATCTGTTCGAATCAGTGGTTTGTTGAGAAGAATAATATCAATACCATTATTGAGTAAAGCCCAAACATTGTTGTGTGAATCGCTGAATAATCCAATGACAGTATTGTCCGACATCCCATTGTTTTTGTTGAGTAGTCTTGTTTTATCTGAATTCGGGTCAATTTCAAGTAACCCATCCGATAAACTACCAATAGCGATGGAGTGTTTGCTCGTTTCAATAATACAGTAAGGAACAGCATTCTCGATGAAAGAAGTTGCATCTGTATTTGTGCTTAAGGAAAGTGGTTTGTCCCAGCTTTTTTCATTATCGAAAAACGAAAGTCCTGTGATATCACCAACCAAAAAAATTTTTCCATCCGATAACACCAGAGGCAATGCTATATTGTTGTCGTAAATCCATTCTGTTTCAGGGATAGAAATCACGCTATTATTATCAACTACACCTAATCCGTTTTCAGTAAAAATATACAAGCGATTTTGATATCCAAAGCCGTATTGAGGCATCAAAGAAACCGCAATCCGGGTTAACTTTTTGTAGTCGAAAACAAAAATATTCTCGCTACAGAGAAAATAGACCGCATTTTTTGTTGCAACAGCCTTCCAAACAATGCCAATGTCGTTATGGTTGTCGTGCGATAATTGGCTGAGCGACTGAAATATTGTATTGCCTTGTGCATCGTAGGTGAGAAATCCGAAATCGTTGTTTGCTCCTGCAAATACAATTCCCGAAGAATCGATACACAAACAACGTATTCCGCTTTTGTTAGCTGTTTGAATAAGACGCCAGTTCAATCCATCGAATTCCAGCAATCCATCATTGTTGCCTACATAGACAATTCCTCTTTTATCCTGAAGAGCACAATAATTTTGTGGATGTGCAGCATAACTTTTTTGATTGAAATAGCGGATAACAGGCCGTCCGATTTGCTGTGCACAAACCGAATAAAGATGAAGAAAGACAAAAAGAAGTAAAATTCTACTTTTCAAGACCAAAGTTTTCACGAAAATACAAAATCGTAGAAACAGAGAAGTCGGTTTTTAGAAAAAGAAACTACTCTTTACGTTTATTGTCATGGAAAATTGGGAAAGTAATTGTTGAAATTGAGGTTTTTTGTGTATCTGCCGTATTTCAATGTGTCGAGAGAATTTACATTGAGATTGTAATACTGAGTACGAATATATTTACTGGCAAAAAGGCCGACACCATTTGAAATATTGGTGTACGATGGCTTCTCTTGAATAATGGAATTAGAAGGTTGATTCACATCGATGTAGGTGTTCATCTCATCAGTAGCAATGGTGAGAATTAGTTTTACTTTGCCCGGATAACGCTGAACATCGGGTCTCTCCTCGAGACGAGCTCCTAAGAGATAGAAAAAATCCTGATTGTTATAATTGAGTACCATATTTTCTCCGCCAGCAGTGGAATTGGATGTTGTTGTTCCAATGGTCCAGCTATTGGTCTTCTCTATAGTATCGAGTTGGTTGGCTGTGTATATTTCATAATATGTAAAAATAAATTTCACTTCATATCTTTTGCCATTGGTAGCCGATTTCCAGTCGATTGAATTAGTGTTGTCGCTGGCAAAACTAATTGTTGGTGAATATGGGCTTGGCTTTTCGAGCGTAAAGTTTTTTATGACAGGTGTTTCGCTTTCACAAATATTTCCGGTAACGGGATTGGTGATGACAATTTTGTATGTGTAATTGTAATTCAACCATGCAGTATCGGAATTGTATGTGCTATAGTAAGTTGGGATTATGAAACGATAATATGGCTGATATCCATCATAGAAAATATCGCTTTCTTTATAAATATGAACGGTATCGGCAATATATTCCTCAACCATATTATTGCTGTTATCGAAAGCCTGAAGTTTTACATTGAGAAGGTAAGGATATAATGTGCTATCGGGTATCTGAGCAAATAAAAGTGCATTTCCGTCGCCCAAAAAAGCACGGTTGATTTTGATATATTGATATTGGGATGTGGCATCCAAAATGCCATAAACTATTGTCACTTCTTTTCGGTCGCCATTAATATCCAGGTCGGTACTACAGGCGTTCATGAGTATAGCCAAAGGAATTATCAGCGCAAATGCCAGTCTTTTCATTGTGTCTTTTTGTACTAGTTCAAACAACTGCAAATGTAATAATTTATTGCTGCACAAAGAAGATAAATAAGCAAAATGCAATTTTAAATCAGCCTGCGGTAATAATCACTGAAAATTATTATTTGAATAGTTTTGAAGCGACCACGCCAGAATATCGGCTAGCGTGGCAATTTTTATCGCAATCTGATTTTTTTGAGCAACACTTTCCAATTGAAGCAAACACGACACTTCTGTTGTTACCAAATATTCTGCTCCGGTTGCAACAGCATTTTCCAGTTTTTCAAGAGCCATATCCACACTTAATTGCGGAAATTTAACAGAGAAACTACCGCCAAAGCCACAACAGGCTGTACTGCTTTCCATTTCCAGCACTTCAATTCCTTCTACCATTCCAAGCAGTTTGCGAGGTTCTTGATTAAGACCATAATCGCGGATAGCCGAACAGCTATCGTGAATTGTAACTTTTGCATTAAATTTTCCCGGCCACGATTCAACTTTCATGATATTAACAATGAAATCGGTAAGCTCTATAGCTCGATTTTGTAATTTTTTATATTCGAGGTGAACAGATGTGTTGTGGAAAAATCGGTTGTAGTGAAAGCGAATCATATGTGCACACGAAGCCGACGGAATAATAACTTTATTATCTCCCGGAAAATCGTGAATAAACTTTTCGCCCAGCTGACGAGCTTCGCCCCAAAATCCACTATTGAAAGCAACCTGCCCGCAACAGGTTTGTTGCTCGGGGTAATTTGTTTCGACGCCTAAATGATTCAGCACCGCAAAAATATTTCGAGCGGTCTCAGGTTTCAGCTGATCAATAAAACAAGGGATAAATACGTCTGCTTTCATATCATGATTCAGGTTTTCAAAAGTACAATTTTATTTTTTCCCGCCAAAGATTTTGTTTTTGGTATTAATCTTGCTATATTTGCTCATTCTAAAAAATTACGGACATGAAAAAGCACTTAACTCTTTTGGCCAGCCTGATTATTGTTTTTGCAATTAGTTCATGCGACCTTATTCAGGACGAGCCACCAACAAAAACACAAATGGAAGGTGTTTGGACTGTTTCATCAGCAATCGACGTTGGTACAGGTACAGATATTACTAATCGTATCAATTTTCCGATAACAGCTTTCCACTTAAGTAGTGATGGTACAATTATTTCTACTGCAGGCCCGCTAATTATGTATATTGTGTATGGTGATAGCAAATTTACCCAAATTGCCAGCCAAATTGATCAGGTATTCAATTATGCCAGTCTCGATTTCAATGGAGGTGAGTTTTTTATAGGAGGTGGTGTTCAAACCCGCTTTACTCTTGAGATGAAGCTGGAAGGTTTGCCCGGACAAAAAGCCCTTACTACATTGCTTGAAATGTTGGGAATTGGCAATGATTATTTGGATGTGGTTGTTTATCATAAATTCATGGACGTAAAGGTTGATTTCTCTGAAGATTACGAAACTATGTATTGGGAACTGGACGGAACTACAACTGCCCTTTACAACACGAAGGATAATTACGGTAATTATGTACTCTGGAATGGCTGGCCGGTCAACAATTTCCAACATGTGAAACTTACACTTCAGAAACAGGTCAAAGATCTTCGCGATGTGGTTTCCGATGCTACGAATTAGGCCTTTCTTTTATTAATACATTTAAAAAGCTGTGTGCAATTTGCATACGGCTTTTTTTATCTGATTAATGTGATATGTCCTCGTTTCAGAAAGGTCTGGCCGCCGGGGAGTTCAAGCGATAAAACATAATGATATACGCCCAATGGAGCGGGTGAACCATCATTGGTGCCATCCCAGCATTCGTTAAAGTCGTCCGTGTTGAACATTTCTTCACCAAGCTTATTGAAAATAATGAATGAATATGATGTGTGATCAATATAAACACCCATCGGACAAAACGTTTTATTATATCCATCGGGAGCAAAAGCATTTGCAATAAATAGTCGGGGAATTTGCTGAATAGAGCAGTAGTTGGACGAAACTGTATCGGTAAAACCAAATGGATTTCCAATAGCTTCTATAGCTTCAAGCCGATAAGTAAACAATCCGTTGCTCAGAAAAAATGAAGCAACATCGTCGTTGAAATATTCCACGCCAGGGCCAAAAACAGCAACAGGCGCAAGGTCGGGAATTCCATCAACCGATCGGTATAGTCTCAATTCCTGTATACCTGTGGGCCAGCCTTTGTAATCGTTCCAGAATAAATCGTTGGTGAGGTCGCTAACAGCTTTTCCACGTAAGTGAATAGTTTTCACGGTATCGCTCGACATGGCTTCGTTGTTACAACTATCAATTACAACAATCCGGTAATACACCGGTTGTTCATCAGCATTAGCTGTCAAATCGGTGAAATAGTAATCCGAAAGTCCCGAATAAGTGTGATAGTCGATTGAAAGAAATGGTCCCGATGCAGATAATGAATGTTGAAGTGAGAAAGCTTTAACATATACAGCCGGATCAACAATCCAGTGCACAAAAACCGACCCATCCGATTCAACCGATGCTATTCGGATATAAACATAGGAGGGCAAATCGGGGAAATTGGCCGAAATGCAGGCAAATTCAGATGAGGAATAAAGTCCTCCCGCTGAGACAGCGCTGATGTAGTAACAATACGTGCTCCCGTCGTTGAGGCCGTTTGCAGTATATTGGGAAACTGTACCGGAAACAGATGCTAAAAGAGAAAATGGATTACCGTTTTCGGAAACAAAAATGTTGTACTGGGTAACACCGGCCGGAAAACCTGTATAATGGGTCCAGCCAAGTTCAACGGAGCGTCCGCAAATATCAGTTGTGGCTAACAGATGCATGCTTGTATGGCCTCCTGTAAGCGGGCTTGTGATTCCGCACGAATCGATAGCTGCAATGCAATACGATTCGGGGCCGGTATCGGCATTCGATAAAAGATTTTCATACGAAGTCGATGAAATTCCCCACACAGTATCGATAGGAGTCCATACACCAGCAATAAACTGATAAATAATATATCCTTCGGTGTCGCCCGAGCCCGAAGGCTGCCAGCCCAATATGGCATTTTGTGTTAGCTGATCGACCGATACACTGTCGAGAATTGGAATTTCGGGTGGAATGAGATTCTGGTAGTTGTCACCATCGACCGAAGAAACCGATTTGCACCCCATCGCATCGGTTTGCTCAATGCGAAAGTTGATAAAGCTGCTGCAAATATCAATGGTGTCAGTAAAGAATGTAACCATGCTTGTTCCGCTCAGGTTCCAGACACCAGCAGGATATTCATAATAAACACTATAATTGCCGGATGTCGGAAGATCGGGATTGTGTAACGGATTCCAGTTCATCGGAGCCGTTCCGTTGAATGGATTTGCAACAGAAAGCATCATTGTTGATAATGTATCGCTTTCCGGTGAATACTGAAATATGGGTGCATCGGATCGGGTTACCATATAGTAAAACCCTTGCTGGATTTGAGCATTGGCCCCAACGTGCAGGTATGTGTTGGTAACATAAATGTTGATGTTGGCAATCTGAACGTATGGACCGGTAAGGCTTGTTGAGTAGAAAATTTCGTACTCATCGAAAACAGCTCCCGGATCGCCCGGGATTACCCAGGTGAGTTCCACATCGCCATTGCCCTTGATGTCGAGACACCGCAAATCGGGTGCATTCAGTGCTCCCCACAACAATTGGGTATGCAAAAGCATCACAAAAAAGACAATATAGCAGAGTCGAAACTTCATTTTTTATTTTTCCTTTCCTACAACAAGCACATGCATGTTGTCGGGATTCAGGTGTTTAATAACGGTTTGTTGAATATCGGAAGGTGTTGCTGCTGCAACTTTATTCCAATAGTTTGAGTAGTAGATTTCGGGTTGTAAACCTTCAGGATGAACCGTTTGCAGTCGGTCGGAAAGCTGAAACGGACCATCCATGCTACGAAGGAAGTTTCCGAATAAGAAATTGCGAGCTGTATTCAATTCGTCGTTGCTAACAGGTTGTATTGATAAACGGGAAATCTCTTTAAAAATTTCATCAACAGCAATTGTTGTGGTTTCGGCTTTTACTTCGGTTTGAATGGTAAGGTGCGATGCAAATGGTTTTACTGCAATTCCCGATGAAATTCCATAAGTTAAGCCTTTGTCTTCGCGAATCGATTTCATGAGCCTGCTGCCAAAATATCCTCCCAGAATTGTGTTGGCAAGCATAAGCAGCGGAAAGTCTTCGTGGTTGCGGCCAACAACAGGTAATCCGAAAATAATTGCCGATTGAACCGCTTCAGCAACTTCGATGTAGTGCTTTTTTTCAACAGATTGCTCAATGTTAAAATTGCCATTGGTCTCAGTTTTTTGTGAACTGAATATCGGATTTGCAATCAGTTTGTCAAGAGCTGATATCATTTCGTTATCGATATGACCACTCAAATAAACTTTGCTTTTGCTGAATTGTATTGTATGGTAAAAATCGATCAGGTCGTTGGTGGTAAGCCGATCGAAATCGGTTTCTTTCAATATGCGACCATAGGGGTGATTCTCTCCATACAGAAAAGCAGGAAATACTCTGCGTGCAATTCCCATCACTTTACGATTGGAGACGGCAAAATCCTGTTTATTGTTAGCTAGAATGGTTTGCATTTCATTTTCCGGAAATGTTGGAGCCGAAAGCATCGATTCAATAATGGGCAGAAGTAATAGCAATTTGTCGAAAACAGCAACAACACTCATGTTTATATAATGATGCGATGAGCCGAAATCGAGATGTGCACCGTTGAAATCGATGGCTTCGGCAATGGCAAACGCATCCATACTTTTGCTTCCTTCGCTGAACATCCGGGCTGTGGTTGATGCCTGAAGCGCTATTTTCTGATGCCATGAGCCAGTTGGGATCGCGAGATCAAGCTTCACAACCCCCGAACTGTTGTTCTTGAAAATATAGCATGTTGTATCCTGCCCGAGTTGTTGCGTTATATATTCGGGGAAACCATCGAATTGCAATGGTTTTAATGCTGGAGACTTGAGTCGGTCGATATCGGATTTCATATTTGGTTTTCTAATGTAAGACAAGTAGTTGTTGCTTTTGGTTTCATTTGGTCGGCTCGTAGAAAAGTTCCGATAAATTGTTGTTGCAGAATATTTCCCGGGCAACTTTGGTAATATCGTCGCGGCTAATTTTCTTGTAATTTTCCACTTCGCTGTTTATAAGTGCTGCATCGCCCATCCATTCATAAATAGAAAGATTCATGGCTTTGTTCAAAATACTGGTTTTCGAAAACTCAAAAGCCGATTCTATTTTGTTTTTTACTTTTTGGAGTTCGTGATCGCTGAAATCGCCGGCAATAATTCTGTTTATTTCGTTGTCGATAGCCTCAATAGCTTCATCGAAAGTTTTTCCATCCGACAATTCGCCCTGAATCAAGAAAAGACCCGGATCGAAATCGCCGGCAATATAAGCGTTAAGATTTGAAAACAGATTGCGCTTTTTTACCAGATTTTGGTAGAGACGAGACGATGGGCCGTTTGAAAGCAAATCCGATATCAAATCGCATACTTTGTAATCGGGATGCAATCGCTCGGGCATATGCCAGGCTCTGTAAATTGAACGAAACGGTACATCGCGCTCAAGAACGAGAGTCCTTTTTTCAGTTTGTTTTGGTTCGTTTGGAACGTTGTGAATAGCGCTGTGTGTCTTTTCTATTCCACCAAACCACTTTTCGATAAGTGGAAGAACAGTTTTGCTGTCGAGTGGACTTGCCACCGTGAGAATTGCATTTCCGGGATTGTACCATTTTGAATAAAATGCTTTTACGTCGTCCATGGTTGCATTTTCGATATGGCCGATTTCTTTCCCAATAGTTGCCCAGCGGTAAGGATGTTTTTTGAAAGCAAGAGGCCGAAGATGCAGCCATGCATCGCCATAAGGATGATTGAGATAGCGCTGCTTGAATTCTTCGATCACTACTTTGCGTTGTACTTCGAGCGATTTTTCGGAAAATGCCAAATTCAGCATTCGGTCCGACTCGAGCCAAAAAGCGGTTTCGATATTACCGGCAGGTAATGAAATGTAGTAATTGGTGAAATCGTTGTTGGTAAATGCGTTGTTTTCGCCTCCAGCCTGCTCAATAGGAATGTCGAATTCAGGAATATTGATACTGCCACCAAACATGAGGTGTTCGAACAGATGAGCAAAACCTGTTCGGTTTTCATCTTCGTCGCGGGCACCAACTCCGTAAAGAATATTTACAACAGCCATTGGTGTTGAAATATCGTTGTGGATCAGTACTTTGAGTCCATTATTGAGTGTGAATTTTTCAAATTGAAGCATGGAAATATTTTTCCTTCAAAGTTAAATAAATATCTTTGACCCCAAATTATAACAATGCCACTGCGCGATTTTTTAATTGAAAAACCAGTTTCGTATTACAAGAAACTCATCAGGCATAAGCAATTTGTGCTTTTGTTGAGTGTTGTGATTGGGATTACTGCCGGTCTTGCAGCGGTTTTGCTTAAAACATCAGTTCATTATATAGAAACATATGTTCGTGATCAGGCTAATGTTGAGTCGGAGAACATTTATTACTTGATTTTACCGGTATTGGGGATTCTTGTAACCGTTGTTTTTACATATTATATAATCAAAGATGAAATCGGGCATGGTGTTTCGCGGATTTTATATGCTCTTTCGAAGGGCAATGCCAAAATGAAGCGTCATAATATGTACTCCAGCATGATAGGTTGCAGCTTTACATCAGGAATGGGTGGCTCGGTAGGTATGGAGGCTCCAATTCTTGCAACGGGTGCTGCAATAGGTGCTAATATTGGCGAATGGTTCAATCAGTCGCACCGAACCCGAATGTTGCTTATTGGTGCCGGAACAGCCGGAGCAATGGCTGCAATTTTTAAAGCTCCCATTGCCGGATTGATATTTGCAGTCGAAGTTCTGGCACTCGATATCACAGCAGCATCGATTATACCCCTTCTTATCAGTGCCGTATCCGGGTCCATGGTTTCAACTTTTCTGCTTGGCGAGAATGTAGAGTTTTATTTTTCGGTTCGTGAAACGGTGAATTTTTCCAATATCCCGTTTTATATCGTTTTAGGAATTTTCACGGGTATTGTTTCTCTGTATTTTTTGAGAGCCAATAGTTTTATAGAAACTGTGGTTCAGAAAATTAAGCGAAAATTCGTCAGAGTTTTAATCGCTGGTGTGGGTGTTGGAGCACTGATTTTTTTCTTTCCACCTTTGTATGGAGAGGGGTATTCGGCTATGAGAATGATTCTGAGCGGTCAAATTCACGATTTGGCAAATAATTCTGCATTTTATGCCTTCGACGAAAACTCATGGTCATTTGTAGGTTATTTAGGTCTGGTGCTTGTGTTGAAAGTTGTTGCAACGTCACTTACTACTGGTTCGGGTGGAGTAGGAGGGGTGTTTGCTCCGGCGTTGTTTATGGGAGGTATTACAGGAGCTGTTTTTGTGAAATCGGTTAACCTTTTGGATATAGGTACTTTGATACCGGCTAACTTTATTTTGGTTGGGATGGCTGGGTTGATTTCAGGAGTTGTTTCCGCACCGTTAACGGCCATATTTCTCATCGCTGAAATTACCGGCGGCTACAATTTGTTTATTCCACTCATTATTACATCAAGTTTGGCGTTTTTAACAACCAGACTCAGAGAGCCTTATTCCATTTATACAAGGGGCTTGGCCCGAAAAGGAGAGCTGATAACGCACGATCGTGATAAAACTGCATTAACACTCCTGATGGTGAAGGAAATGGTGGAAACACAGTTTGAAGTTGTTCACCCTGACGAAAAGTTACGACATCTTGTGGAGGCTATCTCGCGTTCGAACCGCAATCTTTTTCCTGTAGTAAACGAAGTGGGAAATTTTGTAGGTGTTATCTCTCTGGACGATGTCCGGCAGGTAATGTTTGACCAGTCCCAATACGATACTTTGATTGTGAAAGATCTGATGCAAATTCCCGATGTGTATGTTACACTGAACGATAATCTGGAAACAGCTATAGCCAAATTCCGCAAAACCGGATGGTACAATCTTCCCGTTCTTGATGATGAAAAATATGTAGGTTTTGTTTCCCGATCTAATATATTTATGATTTACAGGAATAAAATCAGAGAGTTTTCTGGAGATTGATTTGGGCTTTGTTTTCAAAAAGTTTTTGCTGCTTACGTGCACGTGTGCGCAGCTGACTGCACACCCGCATAACCCTCACAGGGTTTTAAACCCTGTGAGGGTTTAGTCCGGTAAGCGCTTCTAAAACTTTTTACTATTTTTACAAATCAAAATTCGAACTACTATGTTCCCCCCACTTCAAAAAGGTCGGTGTTATCATATTTATAATCAGGGTAATAATAAAGAGAAAATATTTCTTTCGGAACGAAACTATGAGTACTTCATTTCTTTAATAATAAAGCATTTGGTTCCATTTATCAATATTTATGCATTTAGTTTAATTCCAAATCATTTTCACTTGCTTGTTGGAATTGACGAGAAAAGCGACATGCCCGACAATAAGCTGCATTTGCCCTTGTCCAATCTCTTTAATGCCTATTCCCAAGCTTTTAATAAAGAAAACAAGCGCACAGGAAGTTTGTTCCGCGATCGATACAGGAGAACATTAATTACCGATGAAGCTCATTTCTTTACAGCATTACAATACATTCATCTCAATCATGTAAAACATGGCCTTTCGGAAAAATTGTTGGGATACAAATGGTCGTCGTTGAATTTGTATTGCGACGATTCATGTTTGTGGATCGATAAAAGTATTGTCCTCAATTGGGTTAGTGATACCGACAATTTAATAGAAATTCATATAAATAGAAAAGCACAAATTCTAAGCAATTCGCAATTGGAAGAAATTGAGCTAAATAGCTAATAAAAATAGCTGGTTTTTAATTTCGCATTTTCAACACAGCCTTGTGAACAGTCTGTTGTTTGTTGCACTGTTTTTGGCATATTTTTAATTACTTTTGCGACGTTAACACGTAATTATACATGAAAAAGACTTTTCTGCTTTGTGCTTTTTTGTCACTTTTGTTAGGATTTGCGCCGAAGTCTAAAGCCCAACAAACCACAATTCTCAATAATGAGTTTTCGTATAGCGCAATTTTCCAATATTATGCGGTTCCGGGTGCCCGTGAATACTATAGCAATTTTATTATTCAGGAAATAGCCAAATCTATTCCTAAACGGGCCGATTTTACTTCATTTACGGTGAATTACACCATGATGCAGAAAATTGTAAAACTCGATTCCACTCACTATAAATTGATTCTGGAACTCAAGAACTTTTCGGCATCAGGTGATGTTTTTTACAAAGGAATTAATATTGCTAAAAAATTAATTCCCGGTGAATTTGATTATGTTGCCAAAATTTACCGAAAGCAAACCGGCAATTTGCATGGAGGCGATCCGGAATTGGTGGTGAATAAAACTTATACCTCGGTGCCGCTCAACGACAATCTTGGATATTTTCAGATTCCTGAATTGGCTTTCACCGACACAATGAAAGATCAGCAATATTCAGTTGCCATTGAAAATCAGAAATTGTTTTTCAATGAGCGAACAAAAAATGTTTTTCTTAATCAGGTTGCCTATATCAACGATTACTATTCAACCGATCCGGTGATTGCCGACAATCTGGCAAAGGTTCAAAACATTCATACCGATAACATCGATATGCTTTCGTTTTACGATATTGAGCTCAAGGAGGTTGAAGCAACCATCATTAATATCGATACAAGGCAATTTCCCCAGACACTTAATTTATGGGAAAATGATCCAATGCAGTTTGTTTCAAAAATGGAAAGTTTGTCTCAGCAAACCATGCAGGCTCGTTTGCAACTCAATCAGCGGCTTTCTATTCTCGATCAGCTTTTTTGCCAGCGGGGCAATAACTTTATGGCCGAAGGCAAACTTCAGGATGCTGCCAACGATTACAATAAAGCTCTTCAGATAAATCCGTATTATGCTCCGGCGCAATATCAGCTGGCCCGTATGGAGTACAATGTTGGCAATATTGATACAGCATCGGTAATGGTAAATACAGCGTTGCTGAAAATGAATCCTGATCCCTCGACCCAGCAGCTTCTGATTCAGCTTGGCAATACAATTTACACTTCGTTGCTTTCGGTTGGCGAAAAATATACCGGCGAGCAAAAATTCAATGAAGCCATCGAGACATACGAGCGGGCAAAATGGATGTGTACAACTACTCCCGGAATGGTTTGCACCGAACAGGCAACCAAGGGGTTGGCTCAGGCTCGATATGGAATTTATCACAGCTATTTGCAGGTTGCCGAAAAAGCGATAGAGAATGGTCGTCTCGATATTGCCGGTAACTATATCAACCAAAGTATGGAGTACCAGAAGCAGTTTTCGTCCGATATTATCAGCAACAGCGAAAGCATGCAATGGATGGCAACTCTTTGCAAAGAATATGTGAAAGCGGGGAATGTGTGTAATGCCAATAAAAAATATGAACTAGCATTGGTGCAGTTTGGCCGTTGCGATAGTCTTTGTAAAATATATTCAACCATTGGAGAAGTTCAAGGCCTTGCTCAAGGACTGAAAACTGCACGGAATGGAAAATACAATAATCTGCTCGATAATTCGCGTCAGAAATTAGAGGCCGATAAGCTCGACAATGCCGAAACAATATGTTCGCAGGCAATTGCTTATCAGCAAATGTATCCCGGCGATATCACATCGGATCGCGACGCCATTCAGGTCATGGCAAAAATTAAAGAAAAAAGGTATAATATTGCTATTGCTTCGGGTAAAAACCAGTTGAACGGAGGTAATCATGCCGAGGCTGTCAGGTTGTTTCTTGATGCCCGTGCTTTCGAAGAAAATTATTCGTTTCAGCGAAACGATAGTTTGAAAATATGGATAAAAGCATCCGGAAAACCCTTGGTGTTGAAAACCATCGATGAAGGTAAAATGAATGCCTGGGGAAACAAATTGGCCGAAGCCAGACAGAACTATCAAACTGCCGGAGATGAAATTAAGCTTTATGGTCTTGAAGCTGACAGAGACATTGAGGCGAAAATGTCGGAATTGAAAAATAAAATATTTTCGCAGGAATGTGCCAATGCCGAAAAAAGTTATAACGAACTGATGGACAAGGCTCGTTTATATATGCGCGATGGTAACTATGCCAGTGCTACTACAACGCTCGGGCAAGCAATTGAAGTCACAAATGCGAATATTCTCTGCAATATCGATAACCTGCCGGCCTATCAGGAACAAAACAGAATTAAACCTGCAGTTGAGTATCAGAATATGATGAAAAACACCGATGCACTTGCAGCAAAAAGCAACTATACCGAATGTCTGAAACAACTCGGATTGTGTGCGGTGTTTTTTACGACTAACCGAATAGACACATTTGGCTTGTCGCAACCCACTGCCTCAAAATATATTCTTTCGGGAGGCGATGCCAACTTTGTATATTATGCAGTTGAGTATTTTATGAATCTGAAAGATCATGATACCGCTCTTATAATGCTTTCGGAATTGAAAAAACGAAATTACCCCGTTAGTTATACCAAGGTTATTCAAACACAATTGGGCGCAAAACTGGCCATCCGCGATAAAATTGCCGGAGCCACCGATTATAAAATTCAGATTCTGAAATATACCGACGGAGAGAAATGGTTTAAAGTGTTCTCGAAAAGCTACAAAAAAACCTGGAAGAAGAATTGATTTCCTTTTTATCGACGATAATACCATTACATGTCCGGTAAAATCAAAGACGAATCGCTCGACGATTTTTTCGATGCCTTTTTCAACTCGCTGGGTATGAGCGGGAATAATCAAGGTCAAAATCTTCCTGCACGCAATCATAGCAGCGATTCCGATTTTGCTGCCATCACTCCCGACGATTACGAAGCGGTGATGGTGAGCGATGCCGATCAGCAGAAAATTACGGAGCTTGAGTCGATAA
>PHDB01000138.1 GCA_002842495.1 Bacteroidetes bacterium HGW-Bacteroidetes-6 | reverse complement strand
CGGTTAACTGAGTGGATGAACCCGCGCAAACTTCCAAAGTACCTGTTATGGTTGGCAGATCATTTACAGTAATATTAAAAGTACATGGGTTGCTGCATGTGGTAGCTGTATTAAGTTGCAGGTTATCTATTCGATTATTTACAGCAAAGTTAGCAGGAACAGTGTTTGCTCCATCCAGAGTATATCTCAGGTAAACATTGCCAATTCCATTTAAAACATCAGGAGCAGCAATAGTAACAACATTACCGCCATTTGTAGGTGTGACGACAGGTCCGAAAGGTGTAAAATTTATGCCATCAGTACTATATGACCATTGGTTGCTTGAAAATCCCAGATTTGAAGATCTCTGTGTCCAATAACTGATCAAAAGATCAGAAGCGCCTGCCATGCTAAATTCAACCTGAAAAAAATGACCATTCATGGAAGGACTGCTGCCTCTGATAAGACTTAAAGAATTTTCCGCAGGATCACCGAACAATGCATTTTGAGTACTTCCAGGGAAACGATCGGTATAGAGAATATCTCCCCAGGTCCAGTTACCTGGTGTTATGATGCCTGTTCCAGAAGTTTGTAAAATTGGTGCAGTCCAAGGTGTCCCTTGTGATCCTATGTTAAAATTCCAGTAAGCCAGTGATTGATTGCTGAGAGAATAAGTTATAGTATGTGTGCCAACTCCTGCAATAGCCGGGTCAAATAAATAATTGGCTCCGACCTGATAAACTCCTGTTCCGGAATAAACACCACCTGCGGGTGTACCACCGTTTAAGGTAATGGCTGAGGAATTGATACAAGTTGAAGAATTGCCCGGACAGGTAACTGTTAATGGTGCGAGAACATTAACTGTAACATTGGAAGAAGCCGTGAACCCATTCGCATCGGTTGCTGTGACTGTATAGACAATAGAACCAACTGCTGGAGTTGGAGGAGTTATAGATGGAGTTGTTGCACCAGTACTCCATAAAAAGGTAAATGGTGTATCACCGACGGGGTTAGCGGTAAGTATAAGAGCATCATTCTGGCAAACAGTTAATGAAGGATTCGCAGTAATTGTTACCGTTGGCGGAGCTGCTGTAATACCTG
>PHDB01000102.1 GCA_002842495.1 Bacteroidetes bacterium HGW-Bacteroidetes-6 | reverse complement strand
GTATTGGGCCTGATTTGCTGTTATATCAAGTGTCAGTTCCGTATTTGCTGATTTGGCAATATTCGTGTTCCACGAATCGTTCACATCCCCGAGTTTTATGGAGATGAAATCCTGATTCTCGGCATCGGCAGCCGAACTGTATGAACGTGTCAGTTCATAGGTCCAGGGACTTTGTGCATTGGGGAAAACAAAATCGCTGTTCACAAAAGTCCATAGATCACCGTTCGGAAACGATGTTGCCGTTTGCAGGATCAGGGCGCGTGTGAGCACTATATCCAGTGTAGTGATTCCCGAAGAACGGTTCACGTCGGCAGCGATCATACTGTATGGCGACGGTAGTTGTTGTACATTCAGAATATGTCGCTGCATCAGAACGATATCAAGCGTTGATATTCCGTTGTTGGTGACAATGTCGTTGTTTTTTGCCGGGCTGACAACATAACTTCCTCCTGTGTTGAGCGTGAAATCGTAGTATCCTGTAGCACCGGTTGGATAGGTGTCGCTGCCATCGCCGCTGAGGGTGAGTGTTACACCCGATACGGGTGATCCTCCTTCGGTGTACGCATTGCCGGCTATCTCAACAGTGGCCGGTACTCCTGTAATAACCACATCTGTGGTGGCCGGCGCACTCTGACATCCGGCAACAACTGCAATGACGGAATATGTACCGCCTTCGGTAGCCGTAGCATTTGTTATGGTCGGGTTCTGTGCAGTTGAAGTGAATCCGCCGGGGCCGGTCCAACTGTAAAATGCCATACTAACCGTACTTGCCGTAAGTTCAATGGTTCCGTTCAGATTCACCGGAGAGTTGCTCGAAGCAACGGGCGCTGCCGGGATCGGATTTACGCTGATGGTGATCTGGTCGGGCTGTGTGCATCCGTTTACGTCGGTAACATATACGGTGTAGGTTGTTGATGATGAAAGTGTGGCGACAGGATTTGCAATATTGGGGTCGCTCAGACCGGTAGTCGGCAGCCAGGAATAGCTGACGCCGCCGCTTGCTGCTAGGTTAAGACTGTTTCCGGCGCAGATGGCCGTGTCGTTTCCGGCAAAAGGAACAACTGTCGATAAGGTGAAGTCGGCCGCACTTATACCGTAATAACTGCTGTTGGCCGCATCAGTTACTTTTATCCGGCAGTTGGCTGAAGAAATATTCGGAATGGTCCAGTCGTAGGTTTTCGTAAGCGTGGAATAATTACCGGCGATCAGAACCCATGAAGCTCCGCTGTTTACCGAATAATAAATGTTGTAATTGTTTGATGTTCCCGTACTTGTCCATGTTATGGTCTCTGTTGTACATGCATCCCACATTTCGGTACCCGTCGGAGATGTAACGGAGATATTTGCAGCTGTTGTTCCGATGGCAAACACCTGATTGCTCATATCTGTTTTGCAGGTGTTTACATTGTCGGTAACCTTCACCAGACAGTTGGATGAGATCAGCGATGGTACATTCCATGTGTATGAATTGGTTCCGATGTTCTGATTGTAGCAGATGTTGGTCCAGCTGCTACCGCCGTTGGTACTGTAATCGATGTTGTAGTAGTTTGAAACACCGTTTGAAGTCCATGTGATATTATACGGAGCGCCGCCGGAAATACTTTCACCCCCGTTCGGGGCATTGACGACAATGGCGGGCGAAATAGTGAAGGTCGCATCGCTCATATCGGTTTTCACCGGATTGTTTTTGTCGGTTACCCGCACCAGGCAACTCGATGACGGATTGTTCGGCAGGGTCCAGTCATAGCTGATGGTTGATGCCGTATTGTAGTAATTGGACTCAATGGTGTTCCAAGTCAGGCCGTTATTTACCGAGTATTCGATGATGAAATAATTTCCGTCACCGTTGGCTGTCCATACAATACTTGTAGCCGTACATACACGCCATACTTCGGCTCCGCCGTCGCCATTGGGAGTACTTAATACAATGGAAGGTGCAATTGAAAATACGTTATCACTTATGTCAAATACGGAAGGATCGTTGTACTGGCTTACACGTACAAGACATTGGGTGCTGTAAACCTGAGGTACAGACCATGAATAACTTCCGTTGTTGTTGGCAACGCTGGCGATCACATTCCACGAAGCGCCGTTGTCCGACGAATATTCGAGTTTTACAAAGTTGGAGTTGATGTATTGGCTTGTCCAGGTAATGTTGTACGAAGATCCGTAATACAATGTCTGTCCTCCGTTTGGATAGGTCAGCGCAACATCTCCCGGAACAATCACAAAATAATTGTCGCTTACATCGTAAATACAGGAGTTGTTGTAGTCAACCACTTTGATCTTGCATGAAGAAGATGGAAGATTTGGAACGGTCCAGGTCATGGAAGTACTGTAGGTCGTATTGATAAGCGTGTATGTCGTGCCGCCGTCAACGGAATAATACACCCTGAACTGTGTGCTTGTAGGAGCTGCCACCCATGTGATCGTTTTGCTTGTACCGGCCTGCCAGAATTCACCGCCGTTGGGCGATGTTACAATAATATCCTCATTCTTGCTGATGGTAAATGCGGCATTGCTGATATCGGTTGCGGCCGGATATCCCGTATCGCTTACCCGAACAATGCAATTCGAAGAAGTGATGTCCGGCAGGGGCGACCATGTTATTGACGCTCCGGTTGTATAGTATGAACTGTTGATGGTATTCCATGTGGCACCACCGTTCGTTGAGTATTCAACTTTGTAATAATTGCTCACTCCGGCCCTTGTCCAGCTTATTGTTGCTGTTTCGCAACCTTCGTATGATTCACCGCCGTTGGGCGATGTTACTGTGATGGATGGATAGGCAATGGTGAAATTCACATCGCTCATGTCAAAAACAGCCGGGTTCTGATATTCGCTTACCCTTACCTTGCAAAGAGCCGATGGAGTATCGGGAATAATCCATGAATAGCTGCCGTCGTTTTCAGTCGCATTGGCAATGCTCACCCACGTGAGTCCTCCGTCGTAGGTGTAATCAATCGTTACAAAAGACGATGTAAGATATTGTGTTGTCCATGTAATGGTTGCAGTCTTTGTATAATACAAGGTGGTTGCTGAATTGGGATAGGTAACTGTGATAACAGGAGTTGGAGGAGTAATATGGAATTCGGCATCGCTGATATCGTTTTTGCAGGAGTTGTTATAGTCAACTACTTTTATGAGGCAATGATCGGAGACATTATCGGGAACTGTCCAGTTGTAGTAGTTGCTGTAGGTATTGTTTATCCCGGACCACGTTGTGCCGCCGTTAACGGAGTAATAAAGATTGAATCGCGTAACGGAAGCATCGGCAACCCAGTTTATCTGATGGACAGTGCCAACTTCCCATGATTCACCACCGTTCGGGCTGGTAATAACTATATCCGTGTTTTTCTCCAGTGTGAATACGGCATTGCTCTGATCGGTCGCTGCGGCGTAATTTACATCCGTAACCCTTACCAGAGCCTGCGTTGTGCCGAAATCCGCCACGGGATTCCATGTATATGAATTTCCGGTGGTATAATACGATACATTGATGTTTGTCCAGGTACTTCCGTTGTCGGTTGAATATTCAAGCTTATAATAATAGGATGTTCCGCCTTTGGTCCATGTTATGGTGGAACTGCTGCATCCGTCAAGCGTTTCGCCACCGTTCGGATAGGTCACCGTGATAAATGGCGGAGCAATGGTGAAATTGACATTGCTGACGTCATAAACCGTCGGATTGCCGTATTCGCTCACTTTCACCAGGCACTGTGTCGATGCTGTCTGGGGAACCGTCCAACTGTAAGCTCCGTCGTCCTCCGTCGGAGATGCTATGGTGATCCACGATGTGCCGTTATCGGTGCTGTATTCAATATTGACGAATGATGAAGTCGTGAATTCGCTGGTCCACGTGATGGTGGTTGTGGCATTGTAGTAGAGCGTGGTCGCGGTGTTCGGATTGGTGACCGTGATACTCGGAGCCGGTTCGGCTATGGTGAAAACGGCATCGCTGTAATCCCTGATACACGAATTGTTGTAATCTTCAACACGAATGAGACATTGCGAAGAAGGTATATTCGGGACCGTCCAGTTATAATAGTTGTAAGATGTACTGGACACCAGGTTTGTCCATGAAGCTCCGTTGTTGGTGGAATAATATACCCTGAACTGGGTCGATGTGCCGGCCGACACCCATGTGATCTGGTGTACATCCCCGATCTCAAGCGTTTCTCCTCCGTTCGGCGAAGTAACAATGATGTTGGTGTTTGGTGTAATGGTGAAAACAGCGGTACTTGTATCGGCTGTGGCCGGGTTGTTTGCATCGGATACCCTGATCAGGCAAGATGTTGAACCCATGTTTATTACGGGATTCCACGAATAGGATCCGCTGGTGCCTGATGCGTAATAGTTTGAATTGATGATGTTCCAGGTAGTTCCGTTGTCCGTTGAGTATTCCAGCTTGAAATAGCTGCTTGTTCCGCCGCGGGTCCATGTGATGTTATATGTTCCGCATCCGGTCATAACTTCGCCTCCGTTGGGCTGATTGAGGACAATAAATGCCGGTGCAATGGTGAAATTTACATCGCTCTGATCGATCAGGCTCATGTTGTTGTATTCGTAAACCCTTATCAGGCATTGTGTCGAAGGAGTGTTGGGTACCGAAGCCCAGGTATAGGACCCGTCGTTTTCGGTAATACCGACGATGTTTACCCATGTTGTTCCGTTGTCGTATGAGTAGTCGATACCGACAAAGTCAGCGTCGTCGTACTGGTGTGTCCAGGTGATCGTGTATGAATTCGCAACATAGAATGTTTGAGCGGTGTTCGGGTTTGTTACGGTGATTACCGGTTGCGGAGGCTCAATACTGAAAACGGCATCCGAAACATCGTAGATACAACTGTTGTCGTAATCGATCACTTTGATCAGGCAGGTTGCCGAAGGAGTATTCGGTACAGTCCATGAATACGAGGTAGCATAGAGGCTCGAAGATAATGATATCCAGCTGGTTCCGTTATCATACGAATAATAGAGCCTGAAATGAGAATGCCCCGAAGCTGCGACCCACGAAAGTGTGTATGTCGATCCGACATTCAGCGATTCACCCCCATTGGGAGATGTAACGAAAATATCGTCGTTCTTTTCTATTGTAAATACAGCATTGCTGATGTCATATACCGATGGATTGGAAACATCCGAAATTTTTATCAGACACTGGGGCGAAGCAATATCAGTCACCGGATTCCACGAATAGGACCCGGATGCACTTGTATTTGCATTAATAGTGGTCCATGTTGCTCCGTTATCAGTTGAATATTCAATTTTGACATAGGACCCGATGCCCCCTTTGGTATAGGTTATGGTATATGCGTCGCAACCGCCAAGTATTTCTCCTCCGTTCGGAGAAGTAATGGTGATAAAGGGAGCAGCAATATTAAATGTGGTGTTGCTGATGTCGTATACCGCCGGGTTGTTGTATTCGGCTACTCTGACAAGGCATTGGCTGCTTAAAACAACCGGAACGGTCCACGAAAAAGTCCCGTCGTTTTCGGTAACAGATGTAATGGAATTCCACGTGATCCCGTTGTCGGTCGAATAATCGATTGTTACAAACGGTGATTCCACATATTGCGACGACCAGGTAACCGAATAGGTGTTACCCTGGTAAAGTGTGACGTTCGTATTCGGGTAAGTTACCGTAATGACAGGTGTGGGCGGGGCAATAGTGAACACAGCATTGCTGACATCGTTGATACATGAGTTGTAATAATCCACCACCTTGATCAGCGCATTTGACGACTCGTTGTCCGGAACGGTCCAGCTGTAGCTGGTCGAATACGTGCTTGTGATCGATGTCCAGCTTGATCCGTTATTTACAGAATAGTAAATATAGAAGCGTGTTGATGTTGGTGCCGCCACCCACGTAATGGTATGTGAACTTCCTACTTCCCACGATTCGCCACCATTCGGACTGGTAACAATAATTTCTTCGTTGGGCTCGATGGTGAATGTGGCATCGCTTTGGTCGAGTACAGCCGCATCGTTCTTGTCGGTCACTTTCACCAGACAGTTTGCCGAGTTACTCTGGGGAATTGTGCTCCACAAATAGGAAACATTCGAGCCTGTTGCATAATAAGAAGCTGTAATGGTGGTCCAGCTTGTGCCGTTATCGGTTGAATATTCAATCTTGTAATAATTTGTAGTGCCCCCACACTGAAAGTTGATGTACTGTCCGTAGCACGATTCGTAACTTTCTCCGCCATTGGGCGAAGTAACGGTAATGAATGGCGATGCAATTGTGAAGACAGTATTGCTTTGGTCGGTTACCGGCAGATTGTTGGCATCGGTAATTCGTACAATGCAATTTGTTGACGGTGTGTTGGGGACAGTCCAGGCAAAGGTGCCGCCTGTTGTATAATAAGAACTGGCCAGCGATGTCCATGTGTTTCCGTTGTCGGTCGAGTAATCGATATTGTAGTAATTGGTTGTATTCGAAGCCGACCATGTGATGTTTTTCGATTGACCAACATACCAGATTTCTCCTCCGTTTGGAGAGGAAACGGTGATTGATGACGCAGCAGGGGTTATTTCAAAGAGATTGTTGCTGATGTCGGTCATACAGGTGTTGGAATGATCGCTCATTTTTACCAAACAGGTAGTTGATGGCGTGTTAGGCACACTCCAGTTGTAGGTGCCTGAAATATTATATGTATTGTTGACAATAGTTGTCCAACTCGATCCGGCATTGGTAGAGTATGAAATGTCGTAGTAATTGGATGTGCCACTGGCATTGAACTGAATACTCTTCGATGTTCCGGCCTGCCACGATTCGCCACCATTGGGTGCAATCACCGTTAGTGGAGAGGTTACCGTGAAAACGGCATCGCTGATATCGAGTATTGACGAGTTGTTCGAATCAACAATCCGGATCAGGCAGGTACCTGACGAGGTGTTGGGTACGGTCCAGTTATAGGAACCTGAAACCGTGTTGTAGAAACTGGTGATTGAAGTCCAGGTGGTTCCGTTGTCGGTTGAATAATCGATTGAGTAATAGTTGGTTGTACCGGAAGAATTCCATGTGATGGTTTTTACGGTACATCCGGGGAGTACTTCTCCTCCATTTGGAGATGTAACGGTAATGCTCTGCGAAAACAGTGCAACAAAAGAAAATAGAAAAACGGCAAGGGTGAAAAGCTTTTTCATACGTTGGTGGTTTTGGACATTGCACGACAAATATATTTATTTTTTCCCGTTAATACAGCCATCGAAGTTGTATTAATTGAGTTTAAATAGCTCGAAATGAATATTTTGCGTAAGGCGAGAAGTGGCGGATGGGGATAGCAGGCATAGTAACCGGGATTCCCGGCAACTTGACTGGTATCGGAAAAAGCAATGCATGGCAAATGCAAACCATTATGCATTGGTTTTTGATTTCTATTCATGGATTGAAACCGATATTTCAATAATTATCCCCCAATTTAAGTTGAGTTTCCCGAATGAATCAGAAACCGCGCACTCTACAATAATCGCACCAAAAAAGAGTGTGAAATGGCGAAACCGGGTTCAAATCAAGGATGTTTATTGCGATTATCTATCTGAATAACAGTGAATTGTATTTTAGCAAGAGCTGTGTTGCCTTAAGCTCCAACCCCAAAGCAGATAATCAGGTTTGGGTTACTTCGAGTGAAAAGGTTGGGGCAGTGAAACGACTTTTAGAAAAACAGAAAAACGCTTTTATAAACCAATGCCATTCTTCGATACATTTCACGGCTATATTGTTTCTTTTGCCGTGAAACACTACTAATGAAAAGAATGCTTATTGCATTGAAATACTACTGGTTACAAATGCCGCACTTCCCTTCGTCTGCGCTCAGGGCAGGCTCACTCAGTGTGACATTTGGGGTTTGTCATTTTTTTTTGGTTGCAAAACGCGTTTTGCTGGTGGTCTCTGAATGACAACATTTTAAATTTTCCTTTAAAACCAAAAAAACGCAGTCATGCTGAGTGGAAAATTCAATGCTTCAAGAAGAATTTACGCATTGAATTTTTTGTATCGAAGCACGGCTGTGTTTTTTATCCGCATAAACACCTCAACCTCACAAATACCTTCTCACTTTTTTTGAATATTGATGGTATTGAAGTTTGAAGCGTTGTAAAAGGAATTTTTCTTCTGCCAGAATAATGAAATGGTAAATGATGATACTGTAAGCAGCGGCTATTAGAACCAAAATGTTTTGAATATAAACAAGTGCCGCAATACTCAGCAAGTTGAAGCCAACGTACATTGGATTTCGGCTTATCCGATACAACCCTCCGCTTTTGAAAATGGTATTCTCAGTTGGCAATCCAAGTCGGGTCGATTTGCCAAGATTAATCAAACTCAATACAATCATCAGCAATGCAGCTATCAGCAGTGCAATAGAAATGCATCCGGCATAAAAATGTGGAATGATGATTCCCGGCTTTTGCTCAATTGCACGCAATATTGCAAACACCCAAATGGTGTATCCGGCAAATTTTCCACTATAAAATAGCAATGGGTGAATGCTGGCATTTCCAATAAGTCGCTTTATCATTTTTAATCGAATTTGTGAAAGAAATTTTTGGGTTCAACATGAACCGTCGAAACAATATTCAGCTTTTCGAAAATAATTTCTTCGAGCCTGGTTGTTATCTGATGCCCGGTTTCAATATTAAGCGCGCCATCGAGTTTGATGTGAAAAGTGAGTTCGCGGTGAGCCACATAGTTGTGAATATGGTAGTGATGTGGTTCAATATCGTCGGGATAATTTTCTTTTATCAGACTGTTGAGTTCCGAAATCAGTTCCGGACTGGGTTCTTCGCCCAACAACTGATTGATGGCGTCTCTGATAATTTCGAATGTGGCGTAAAATAACATCAGCGAGATGACGATACCAAGCAAACTATCAATCCACCAGTAAGTACCGGCGA
>PHDB01000020.1 GCA_002842495.1 Bacteroidetes bacterium HGW-Bacteroidetes-6 | reverse complement strand
TTTACTGGCCGTTACCCGCCGATTTCAGCCAATTCAGTTCCCTTGGAGGGGCGGTGTTTATTCTTGGGATTGCTTTGGTGATGGTGGGAACGATCTTTTTCATCATCAATATTTTTTCGACCATCGCCTACACGCCGGCGGGATATCAGAAGCAATCCGCGGGCGCTATGTTGAGTTCGGCCGTGGGGCTAACAGGTCTCAGGAATCTCTTTGCGCGCTATAAAAAGGAGCATCTGGTTTCGCTTCCGGTGGCCGCAATTGCGCGAGGCACCGTAGACATGGCTTTCAACTCAGGCGTCATTTTGTTCACCGGAGTCCTGATCCTCGTTTTCATGGTTGCCTCCATGTTCGGCCACGATTTGCGCAGGACCGCGATTGATGCGCTGCTCTATAAAAACTGGTTCTGGTGGGGGCTCGATTTGATTGCCGATGGCCTCGTGCTCATTTTCGTAGCGGGAACGTGGTATCTGCTCGCGATGCTGATTACAGGGAAAGATGACCATTTTATTCCATTTAAACTTCATGCTCCTTTGATCAAATCTCTGATAAATGCCAAATCCGTAACCGATATAGTGTTTACAAAGAAAGACCATGCGAGTAACCATTGTTCGATTGGGAATATTAAGCTCAGCCTGGATACAATGATTAATTGGCTCGATGCGAAAATTGAAGAAAAATAATAACGAACATACAACCCCTCAGCAGCGAAAACACCACTCCGGGCAAAAAACTCTCCACCTTGCCAAAAATTCCCCTGCCCCACAACACCAATATTTTTTTCCGTCGGGCAAAAAAATTTTAATTTAGCAGGAAGAAAGTCACACTCCCCAAATGACAATAAGTGTACAATACATTCCGATTGGGGGTGGACAGATAATTAGCACAAAAAAAACGCATGACAGCAATTGATCAAAATACGATAAAACAAATCGTGATTAAAAACGGGGCTATACCAAAAAGCCACAAGAGTAGGAAAAGAAAAACATAACAACAATGAAAGCATGGATTAAAAGTTCAATCGGTTTAAGTCTTTTCTCCGTATTGATGTCATTTACATGGACAAATGGCAATTCTAAGAAAATTCATGATTCAGACAAGATCGTATCGGAAACAACGGCCTCCGGGGACGAAGTAATCATTACCTATGAAAAACCCGACGTTTGCAATTTGAATTATTTGGGAGAGATAAAAGCAACTGAAAAGTTTTTGTTTTTCAACAACAATGGCTTAAAGTCAAATACAATAGCCGAACTGAAAAAGCAAGCTTCGGATATAGGTGGCAGTATTGTTTATGTTTACACCGACCTGCAAAATGGATTTGCAATAGGGTTTACCCGAATAGTTTCTGCCTGTGTTTTTAAAAAGTAAATGATAACCGCCCCGTAACACGCGGTATATTTTCTGCCCTGATAGTGCGTGACTCAGCGTTTCCGGATTTGAAAAACTTTTGCGTAACCCGACAAAAATCGCCCCCCTTTTCCGACCTCATTTCTTCTCCTGCAATCGCCAGGCATCCGGTTGTGCGGCGGGATCCGCCCCAAATTAAAATTTCACAGCCCAACCGGAAAAATTTTGCATTCAACAAAAACATTTCTTAATTTAGCGGGGTATATAATAGAACAAAAAACGAAACCTCTCAATTTTGAAATAATATGATGAATTTTGTTTATAAAAAACAGCTTGCCTCTTTTGTTAAAAAAAGTGGGATATACAACCAATTAGGGATGAATAAACCAACCTTGGGTGTTAAATAAGGTGGGATAGAAAGGAGTTACAAGCAACCCCTAAAAGACAGACACTATAACGATTAAAAGACAACAAATGAATAAAAATGACTTTTCAAATATTGGCTTTGATTATGGATTAAAACCTCTCTTTATACTCGTTGGAGACATTGAGTTTTCAAATTTGTTTACAAAAGCTGATTGTAAAGGAATACTTTACATGTTTGTTCAAGGAGAAAAAGATGAAATGATTCCAGTCCAAATGGCTTTTATTTTTGAAAATGAAGAACCTGCTGAAAAATTTCTTGATATTCTTTTAGGTTGGATTGAAAAATCAAACAATGATGGAGATGCTGTTTCTATCGACTTTATAGAAAATAATAAAGGAGGTTATACTCTATCAATAAGTCCTGAAATAAATAGGTTTGTAGAAAGAATGATACCCAAAAATTTGAAAGATAGAGTAACTCCAATCATAATGGCTCAAACTCACTATAAAGAAATTGATACTTTAGGAAAGAACTATTTAAACTTCAAAGCGAATTATAAAAAAGCAGAAGAAATCGCTGTAGGTTATATAATTGGAACACTCACAAAAATTGTGAAGCAGAGTAAACGGTATTTTACGAAGAAGGAGTTCAATTTTTATAAAGAAGATGAAATCCCAACCAATTCAGCGGCATTAGGTTATAGAGCAACCCAAGAGCTTTCTGATTTTGACCCAAAAACTTTACCCAAACCGCCCAAGGAAACCATAAAAGAGATATCGCAAAGAAGAATAACTGAAATAAAATCTTTATTGCCATTAACTTACAATAGACTTAAAAACCTTTGGTTAGGTGATATTCAAAAAAGATTAGAACAAGATTATTCGTCTGAAATTATCATCCAGGCGATTTGTAATCTCACAATTTTTGAAAGACTCAAAAAAATCGAGGACATCTCACCTGATTTTACAAAATCAGGATATTCTAACAGAATTTTAGATTACTTAAATGAAACATATGAATCATTTGACAGCTACTACCCTCCCGATGAATATTATACTGATGAACTTATAATTAGACAAATACAAAATGATAAAAAGGAATTGGAAACCTATTTAAGTAAATAAAATGGAAACAGAAATGGCAACTATATTCTCATCAATTTGCGCTTTCTTATTAGCGAATAAGACAGCAATTGCAACAAAAGTTATTGCAAGTGCAACGTATGACGGATTAAAAAAAGTTCTTGACTTCTCATCTCTAAAAAACAGAATAAAGAGATTCTTTAAAAAAGATAAAGATGCAGAGAAATATATTGAAACAATTTGCAATAGCCAATCAAAGAATGAAGCGAAACCATATAGAGACATTGAGGATAGCTATGAAGAATTAACAGGTGAGAAATTTGATGAAGAATTATTCAATGAAATAAAAAACTGGATAGAAGAAAATCAAGGTCAATTATCTAATGTTTCAAAAATGGAATTTAAAAACGAGGGAGGGTTTAATATTGGAATACAAAATGCTGGAAAGAACATCTTTAATATTCAAGGGGATTATAAACCCAAAAAAGATTAATGGATATATGAAAATTGAAAGTCAAAACGCAGAAACAATTTATAATGTTGCTGGAAATATGCACTTGCATAATTCTCCAGAGGTTGTTGCTTTATTGAATCAGAATAAGCAAGAAAAGCTTAAAGAAATTAATTCTATTTCTTATTTTGAAATATTGACTAAAGAGTTTTCCGAGAGAAAATTAATCGAAAGAAACTTGGAATTAGAAGAAATTGAAAAACTACTGGGCGAACATCGACAATTAATTCTACATGGTGAACCAGGGCTTGGCAAAACAACTACTTTGTTTCAGCTTTCAAAACGACTTGAAAATCTTATCTACATTTCAGTTAAGAGCAAATCACCTATTTCAGTTCTTTCATACTTGTTAAACAAGATTCGCCTATCAAATGGTGATGATTTGATAGAAATAAAAGACGTTGATGAAGCATGTGAATGGTTGCAAACAAGTTTGCAAAAGTCAAAGCATTGTTTCATTATTGATGATTGCGAACATGATAAAGAAACTGTCAGTAAAATAATTTCACTAGAAAAATTCGGCTCATTCTTTCTTTTTGCTTCCAGAAACAAATATCTGTTTGAAAGAACAGATGTTACATTTTATCCTTGTTCGCCATTTTCCGAGAATGAAGTAAAGCTTTTTTTAGAATCACAAGGGATTTCTTTACACAAGTTAGAGTTTAATAATCTTTTTAAAGCATCAAGAGGCAATCCGCTTTACTTGTACTATTTCTCACAATTTCAAATTTCCCCACTTCCTGAAGATTTGATTCAATATCAAAACTCCATTTGGGGAGGATTAAGTACACGCCAACAAGAGATACTTACATTAATATCAATTCCGTATTTCAATGTTAATCTTGCAGAACTTGCGGAAGTAATGAAATATGAATCAATTATTGAATTGTCAAAAGATGTTGATGATTTATCTGCCTTAATCAAAAACTATGAAGGGTTGTTAGAATTATTCCATCCTTCTTTTAAAGAATTTATTCTTGAAAAACTTGATAGTAAGGGGTTGCTAAATTCCTATAAAGAAAAGCTTGGGGAATATTATTTAGCAAAAGAAGAAATAATCCAAGCAACTTATTTACTCATTGATATTTCACCAAGTAAAATTGATAGGTATTTATTTGATGTATTCCCAAGTCTTGTTAGCTGGGGAGAATTAAATTTTGCACTAAAAGTATTAAACACAAAGCTTAAAACTTCAGACAAAGACCTTGATAAAGGATATTTGTATTATCATTTATGCAATGTACATCATTTATTAGGCAATAAAGATGAAGCGACTATTTGCATTGACAAGTCATTAGAACATTTAAAAACAGCAAAAAATAAAAAATTCTACAGTGCTGCACTAATGTTTAAGGCAATGAATCTTATTGAACATGGAAAGGTACCTGAAGCCACTAAAATAGCTGACAAAGTATTTGCAAATATCAAAGAGGACGACAAAGATTTTAAAGCTCCCTTACTTGTTAATCTTTCCAAAATATATGTCGATTTATCTGAATTTGAAAAGGGTGCCATAGCATGTAAAGAAGCATTCGAAATTTTTGAAGAGCAAGATGAAGCCGAAGGGATGAAAAATAGTTTGGTAAACTTAGTATCCTGTTTGGCACAGATTAGCGAATATAAAGATGAAGCAGAGAAATATGGATTACGGTTATTAGAGATTACTAGACAATCTTCTGAGTTCTCAATTGAAGTGATTGTTTTAAATGCATTGGCAAGTATCTACAGAGAGAAAAAGGATTATCCAAAAGCAAAAGAGTTTAGCAACAGGGCAATAGAACTTTGTCAGCAATACGACATGAAGGACAAAGCAGTTCTCAATCTTATAAATTTTGGAAATATTTTAAGGGATGATGGTGATATTGAAGGAGCAAAAAAAATTTACGATGAAGCATTAATTAAATCGAAAGAATATAACCTAAAAAAGGATGAAGGAAGAATCTATTGGATATTATCAAGCATTCATAGAGATTCGGGAAATTTTGATTTAAGTATTGAGTTCGCAGACAAATCAATTAAAAACAGCAAAGAATTAAATTACTACTATGGTACTGCTAATGCTTTAAGGGAGAAATCAGATACTTTATTGTTAATGGATGAACCATTAAAAGCAGCTGATGCATTAGTCGAAAGTGCGGAATTCTATGGAAAGATTGAGCATTTTTCTGAATCCTACCAATATAATATTTCAAAGGCAATAGAAATCTATCGAAATGGTGGCAAAAATGAAAAAGCCAATAAATTAATAAACAAGTTACTTGAAAACACCGCAAGAAAAATTAATGTTGAAGAAGTAGTAAGTTTAATTTTAGACAATACTAGCGAAGAAACAGTTATTTCGAACTTTGAAAAATTGTTTAAAAACTATTTTACAAATGATAAAAATAGCATAAACATAATTAAACAGATTTTGTCCTTTGCCAGTTATTGCAACGGATTAGATGGAGCTAAAGGCAGTACAATATTTAAAAAGACACTTGATTTAATAATTAAGAATATTGGCAAGTCGAAGTTTTCTTACAGTATCTTAGGTATTGCTATTGAACAATCAGGTGCATTATTAAATCAGGGTGATTTAGATGTTATTAACAATTCACTTCAAGAAAAATTGCCTTTGTTTTCTTATAGAGAAATTAACGATGAAAAAATATTTGTTACTTCAATTGCTGGTAAAATCAATTTAGAAATTCACACTTTTACTGATGAAATAGTTTGCAATAAACTTGCAACAGCATTGATTCTGATTCTGCATGAGCAATATGACCTTATACTTGAAAACGAACCATTTCTTGGAAAGTCTTGTACTATTTGGCTATCTTCTTATTCAAAAGAAATGAAGAAAGCAATTGGTTCATATCTTGCTGATAAAGAACCTCTATTTCAAGAACACATACAAACATTACATTTGAGAAAGAACGGCTATGACATTCATGAAATGATTGTTGTAAATCCAGACTATGAAAGCAATTGTAATCTTAATACGTATCCAGAGAACAAAGCATCATTATACTTCTTTGTGACAACTATTATGGGTATCAAAAGTCACTTTTATCATTCAGAAGTTCACGAAGATGGTTTACAAAGGAGATATATTTTAAACTCTGTAGCAAGACTATTTGATTACACCAATATTGAATTAAAAAATGACACAAACAAGTCAAGATTTGAGATAAATATTGATAAAATTAATCTTAATGAATAAAACAGGGCAGCTTGTAACATTTTGTATAAGTAATGGCAGAGTTAGTAATAAATGTCAAGGTTTGTAGCCCGCTCAAACTGCGCAGCGGTTTGACAGGAAACTACTACGCAATCTGCCACTACTCATACAATTTACCGTTACACAGAACAATCCATATCGCAAAACACACCCCTGCTCCACAGCACCAATAATTTTTCCGTCGGGCAAAAAAATCTTAATTTAGCAGGGAGAAAGTCACAATCCCCCAACATTCCGATTGGGGAGGATATGCACCTTTCGGGGATTGAGTTGTATCTGTAAACGGATTAGCACACATAAAAAGAACGTATGACAGCGATTGATCAAAATACAATAAAACAAATCGTGATTAAAAACGGGGCCGATTTATTTGGAATTGCTCCCATTGATAGATTTGATGATGCACCTGAAGGATTTCATCCTACGGATATTTATCAAAAAACCAAATCGGTCATCGTTTTTGCGAAACGGATTCCGTCTGAAACATTGTATGCTGAAAGTTGTGTGCCATTTACACATATCAATACCCTGGCAATGCAAGCCGTTGACTTAATGACTTTCCATATTTCATCGGAACTTGAAATGATCGGAATTAAAAATGTAATCATTCCGACGGATGACCCTTATGAATATTGGGACGAAGAAAATAAAACAGGCCGGGCGATTCTTTCATTAAGGCATACCGGCTACCTGGCCGGATTAGGAATAATCGGCAGAAACAATTTACTGGTGAATGAGCAATTCGGCAACATGATCCAGATTGGTGCATTGCTTACCGATTCTGAAATTGAACCAACTCCACTTGCCGGGTACAAAACTTGTCCCGATAATTGCAGAATTTGCATAGATACCTGTCCGGCAAAAGCTTTAGATGGGACTACCATAAATCAGAAGCTTTGTCGTCCGTTATCGAATTATCGTAATGAAAAGGGATATGTTTTGAAAAAGTGTTACCATTGCCGGAAAAACTGCCCTTTAACATTGGGATTAAAGAACAGAAAACAAAATACATAACGTGTGCCAATATCGGGTTTGCATCATGCGGGCTTCAGAACAATCCGCAGATTCAAAGCCCGCTGGCAGGAGCGGTAATCGGGATAGTATAACTCTCACGAACTCCCGTACGCTGCATACACTCAACGTTGACCAGCAGAAATATCCCTCCAACCAAAAGTTCCTCTCTTCGCCGTAGATTCCGATCTGCGACGGGTTTGCGTATTTCTTTCCCTCCGCAGTTGCCGGATTCCGCAGTCACACTGAGCCTGTCGATGCCGATAGCTATCGGTAGCGGCTGCGGGATGAATGCTCCGCCGCAATGCCGGGC
Organism: Bacteroidetes bacterium HGW-Bacteroidetes-6; assembly: GCA_002842495.1. Lineage (GTDB taxonomy): Bacteria > Bacteroidota > Bacteroidia > Bacteroidales > DTU049 > GWF2-43-63. The sequence continues at coordinate 47,275 of PHDB01000020.1, read as the reverse complement.
TGAGCCTCCCGAAAAAGAGCCCTTTCACAACCTAAAAAACAAAAAAAACGAAAAGTCACCCTGAGACCACCAGCAAAACACGTTTTGCAACCTGAAAAAATTGACAAAAAACACAGTCACATTGAGCTTGTCGAAATGCGGCTGTGTTTTTTATTTGTCTGTATTTCTACACATTACGAATGTTTGTCATTAGCAGCGAGCTTGTCCTGAGCGCAGACGAAGGGAAGGGAGCTTTTCGTTTTATACTTCCCTGCGGCGAAAGTATCACTCCAACCAAAAAATTCCCTACCTTGCCAAAAAATTCCATCCACCATGAGAATAGTATTTCTTGTCGCCGTATTTTTTGCGCTGGCTTCTGAAATGCAGGCCACAAACTACACGGTTACCAACACCAACGACAGCGGCGCCGGTTCGCTGCGCGAGGCAATCAACTCCGCCAACGGCGCCATTGGAGCCGATAATATTTATTTCAATATTCCGACAAGCGATCTCAACTACGATGCGGGCACAGGCACATGGACAATTACTTTGCTGAGCACCCTGCCAATGATCACTACCGGCTACATCAACATTGATGCAACAAGTCAGCAAACAAATCAAGGAAACACAAATCCTGCCGGCTACGAGATTGTATTAAAAAAAGGAAGCGGCACCTACGATTATCCTATCATGCTTGTTTCGCCCGGCAACAGCGTGAAAGGCTTTATCATCCAGGGCTTCAACTACGGCATTATGATATACAATTCCACGGCTACGGGAAATACCATATCGCAAAATTATATAGGAACCAATTATTCGGCAACTGCAGCTGCTTCCCTCCCCAATCAGTATGGAATTGCTATTACCAATGGCGCATCGGGCAATACCATTTCGGGAAACATTATTTCGGGAAATATTATTTCGGGTATTGCCATTACAGGTTCTACAGGCAATACCATCAAAAAAAACCGTATCGGAACCGACAGCCTGGGAACGACCGCCATTCCCAACAATTTCGGAGTTGCCCTGCAAGATGCATCGTCGAACACCATCGGCAGCACAACAACGGGTGAATTCAATCTTATTTCCGGAAACACAACGGCCGGAATTGTGATAGACGGACTACCCAGCACCAACAATCAGATATTCGGGAACCGCATAGGATCCAATATTGATGGAACCGACAGCCTGCCCAACGAAACCGGAATCATCCTTTCGTATGCAAGCAATACAACCATTGGTGGCAGTTCTTACAAACACCGCAATATTATTTCGGGCAACAGCGGCTCCGGCATCGTGCTGAATGGAACCGGTACGCGCAACAATTACATTAAAGGAAATTTTATCGGTGCCGATATCAGCGGAGTGCTGCCTCTTTCGAACTATGCAGGCATTACCATTACCAGCAATGCCAATCACAATTTTATTGGCGGAACAGGAATGGCTGAACGGAATATCATTTCCGGAAATTACGAAATGGGTGTTTATATCGAATCGTCGGACAGCAATCTGCTGGTAAACAACTTTTTTGGTCCCGACTCAACCGGACTTGCTGCTTTTAAAATCAGCAACGACACCTTGCTGCAAAGCAACGGCATCGAATTTAACACCGTATCGAAAAACAATACACTTGGCGGATACACTGCCGCCGAACGCAATGTGATTTCGGGAAACCGTGTTTACGGAATGGTGTACTACGGCAATTGCAGTTACAATCCTGTTATTGGCAACTATATCGGTGTTGACGCAACTGGAAACAACGCTTTACCCAACGCCACCGGAATTTGTGTTGACGGGGGTTCGAATCACAATCCCATTCTCCGAAACGTTCTTAGCGGCAACTACAGCTACGGGATATTCATTGTGACCACAGGAACCTACTACAATACTTTCTCTGGCAATATTGTAGGACTGAATGCAGCAGGAACCGATACTGTACCTAACGATGCCGGTATTCTGATCGGCGGCGGAACCAAATACAACCTGATCGGCGGTTCAACGGTAGCCGAACGCAACATCATTTCGGGCAATCGCTTTGGAGGAATCGAGATTGCCGACATCGGAACCCGTTTCAACACCATACGCGGCAACTATATCGGCACCGACATCAGCGGATTACTGGCCCGGCCGAACCTGTACGGACTAAGCATCATTTCCGAATGTTCACAGAACACCGTGGATTCCAATGTGATCTCCGGCAACCTGCATTACGGCATCCTGCTGTTTGAAAATGCCGACAGCAATATTATCACACGGAACTACATCGGCCCTGGCGCCGACAGCATCGCAGCCATCGGAAACGGAACCGTCGGTGTGGTACTCTGGAACGGAAGTTCCCACAATCAGATCGGTGGCGATGGTCTCGGAAATGCGATCGCCTACCACGACTCCTGCGGAATTGCAGTGAAAGACAACAACACGCTGTACAACACCCTTTCGGGAAACAGCCTGTACGAAAACAGTCTGATGGGCATCGATATTTTCCCCGAAGGGCCCAATGCAAACGATGCAGGCGACACCGACAGTGGCCCCAATGAGCTGATGAACTATCCGGTCATCACACATGCAGCCTACAATGCTTCGAACGGCATGACCTGGGTGTACGGAATACTCGATACGGAAACACCCGAAAATGTAATTGTAGAATTGTTTGTAGCCGTACCCGACTCAACAGTCAATCATGGTGAAGGTCAGATTTATCTGGGCCGAACGTATTGCGATGCCGCAGGCAACTGGATGTTTTATGGCCCGGGTGTCAGCGATGGCATGTTACTGACTTCGACGGCAACAAGTGTTTACGGCAGCACATCCGAATTCAGCGAAAACTATACGGTAATTGCTTCAATCGACGAAAGCCAAGCAATCCAAATGGCACTTTTCCCAAATCCCTGTGCCGACAGAATCCGTATCGAAAGCTATTCGGGCAATATTCAACATTTGGAAGTATTTTCTACCGACGGACAACGGGTTTATGGGCTACAGGATATCAACAGCAAATCGATTGACTGGGTATTTGGAACAGCGCTCAATCCGGGTCTGTATATAGCAAAAATATCAGATCAAAACGGCGGAAGTCAAACCATCCAATTTAGTGTGACTGCACAATAATCCGATTTTGTTGATGGAAGAAAAAATTAAAAAAAATATCGATCAGCAAATAGATGCTAATCGTGGAAAAAATCTGCTGTACGAAGGCAACGAAAATCCAATGGCTTTTATAGAGGAAACCACCCGGATGATTGCCGAAATGGGAAATATCAGCAAAAGCGATAAAGAAATATTGGTGAGCTATACAACCGATAAAGCTTTGGAAGAATTTTGCCGGGTCAACCAGTATTACGAATTCAACAGCAATGCCATTTCCTTGTTGCGCAAACTATATTCGGACTTGTTCGACGAAATGAACCTCAAGCGAAGTAACTCCGGAGAAATTGCAGCCAATCATTACAAAAATCTGCGCGAATGGTTGCAGCAAACCAATCCGATAGCGAAAAAAATATATCCCCCCAACGAGGCCATGGCCGAAACAGTCGTTTCGTCGGAATATTCGGCCGAGCTTCAGCTGAGTATACTCGATATCGGCATTGAAACTATTCAAACACCTGTTCTCGATATTGGCTGTGGCCCAACGGGAAATATGGTTTCATTTTTTACCCAAAAAGGGTTTGACACGTTTGGCATCGACAGATTTGCACCTGAAGGCGAAAACTATCAACGGACCGATTGGCTCGAATACAACTATGGTGTTGAAAAATGGGGATGTATAATCAGCAATCTGGGATTTTCGAACCATTTTCACCATCATCATCTGCGCGAAGATGGAAAATACATTGAGTACGCTCAAAAATACATGCAGATACTGGCTTCGCTTAAACCCGGCGGAAGGTTTCATTACGCACCCCGGCTTCCGTTTATCGAACAATTTTTGGATAAGGACATATTTGAAATTTTGCACCCGGAATCAAACATCTACTCAATTTGCGGAACCATTATTCTGAAAAAAGCCTAGCCGCTACCATCGCTAAAAACCTTTCTTTTTATAATAATCCTGATGATATTCTTCGGCATTCGAAAAAAGAGGAGCCGGTAATAATTGTGTAACAATGGGTTCTTTTTTATGTTTGGGCAAAACCGACAACTTCTCTATCAACCGAAGTGCAGTTTCGTGCTGCGATTCATCGAAGTAAAAAATGGCAGAGCGATATTGTTCTCCCATATCGGGTCCTTGTCTGTTGAGCTGTGTTGCATCGTGAATAGAGAAAAAGAATTCGAGCAACTTTTCCGTTGGCAGCAATTCAGCATTGTAATTAACCAAAACGGCCTCGGCATGTCCCGACTGCCCTGAGCATACATTTTCGTACGAAGCATCGGGTACTTCGCCGCCGGCATATACTGCACGGGTTTCTACAACACCTTCGAGCTTGCTCAGTTTGAATTGAACCGACCAAAAACAGCCCGCCGCAAGAATAATTTTCTTCATGAAGTAAAATTAGAGCTATTCTTTCAATCCACAGATCGTCTGTGATTTATATCATTAGTCCAGGAATATTATTATTTTTGCAAAAAACATTCGTCTATGAAACAAAAAGCCTTACTTGTATTAATTGCAATTTCATTGGCTTTTTCATGTTTTTCGCAACAGCCGGATTACGTAATCAAACTGGTCAGCAAAAAAGATCCGGAAAAAGTGCGATACATTTATGAAGGTAAGCGAGTGAAAGTTTATACCCGATCCGAAGATGTTTATGCCGGAAAGATTCTTATTGTCGACGACAGTAGCATTCAGGTAAACGAAGTGGTGGTCCCTGTTGATAATATTCCGAAAATCCGTGGTAATTCAACGGGTTTGGTATTTGCTAAAATCGGAGGTGGATTGCTGGGCATTTTTGGCTTGCTTACCTTTGCCGGTGGCACAACCATGATCATTGAAGGCTTTACAGAGCAATCGCTTGCAAGTATCATATTGGTTCCACTGGGCATTGCTTTTTCGGCACTTGGCGTGATAGAAGTACTTGGAGGAACTTCGCTGGCACTGGTCAACGGCAAAAAGTACGATTTGGAAAACGACTGGGACATGTATATTATTCCAACCCAGGAAGCTCCAGTTATAAAATAAAGAATCGCCACTCATTGAGCAGCGATTCTTTGTTGTCCTGTCAGGGGTCGAACCTGAACTCTTCTGATCCAGAATCAGACGTGTTGCCAGTTACACCACAGGACATTTTGGGAGTGCAAAAATACAAAAATATTCACATGTTTGCACTTCCGGTAAGATTTTTTTTATTTCTTTTTTTCGTCTATAAGATTCTGAAGATACTTCTCCTTCTCTTTCATCACTTTAATGTCAACTTTTGCCTTTTCAATTTTTTCTTTAAACTCCTTCAAAAGAATATCGGCATTCTTCGAACTGGCAAAAAAGCCCATATTATTTTCCCAAAGCTGAACATCTTGTTCCATCTTCGATACATTAAACCGGATTCTTTTAACCTCTTGCCACATTTTGTCGCGACCATCGTCGGAGGCCGAAATCGAATCCATCCTTTCTTTAAACCGAACATTTTCGGTTTCGAAACGGCTAATCTTAAGCTGACTTAATATTTCATCGATTTTCTTGTTCCAGGTCGATTGTAATTCATCCTTTTTCTCAATCGGAACCCGGCCGGCATCGAACCAACGACGCTGAAATTCATGAATAGCAACCAGGTTCTCTTTGTTATTGTCAGAAAATGTATGCTGACCAAGCTCATTGATTAAATCGAGTTTCTTCTGCATATTTTCCGATTCAACAGCGTTGATATTTTCGAAATATGCCTTTTTGCGATTAAAAAAGTCGTCGCATGCTGTACGGAAACGCTTCCACAATATATCAGACTTGATCTTATGAACCGGGCCAACCTTTTTCCACTCATTCTGAAGACGAATCAAATCCTGACTGGTTTTACGCCAATCGCTGTTGTCTTTTAAAGCTTCAGCTTCGAGACAAATATTGAGTTTTTTGTTGTAATTTTCGTTGAGCTCCTGACGAATAGTATTGAAGTACTCTTTCCGGGCAGCATAGAATGCATCGAGGATCGATTTGAAATCAGTCCACACTTTTTCGTTATGCTCTTTCGGAGCTGGACCAATAGAACGCCACAGGTCGAAAAGTTCATTCATTTCCTTGGTTGACGAATTCCATTGCTTCATGGTTGAAAATTCGGCAGATGCAATATTTCGGGCCTTTTCAACCAGCGCTTGCTTGGCTTCGTAATTGGCTTCGAATTTTTTGTTCAAATCTTCGTAATGACCAATTCTGATTTCGCGAATTTTTTCTGATGCATTGCGGAATCGATCCCATATTTCGTCTTTTACATCGCCGGGAACCGGGCCTGTTTCTTTCCAGATACGATGCAAGTCCTGTAAACGCTTGAATGCTTCGTGTACCGATTTTTCAAGAATGAGCTCCTCGGCTTTCTCGCACAATTCAACTTTGATTTCAAGGTTCTTTTTCATGTCGAGGTCGCGCAATTCCCGATTAAGCTTCACTTTATCGAGAAACAGTTGCACATGATGGTTGTAGCTTAACCACAAATCGTTGTTTTTGTCTTTGGGAACCATTCCGATTTCGCGCCAGCTTTCCTGAATCTTTTTGAATTCATCAAACGTATTTTTCAGCGGTTCTTCCGAGTCGATCAGTTTTTTCAAATCTTCGAGCAATGCCAGCTTTTTCTCATGGTTTTCTTCCATCTGGCGTGCCTGATCTTCGAAATGTTCTTTGCGCTTCTCCTGAAAAATGCCCCAGATAGCTCCAAATTCTTTCGATTTTTTATCGATCTCTTCTTTGAAACCCAGAGCCTCTTCATCGTCGTCAGGGAGTTCGCCGATACGCTGCTGCTCTACATCTACCAATGCATTATGAAGTTCACGCAGTTTTAAAAAGGCAGGACGCACAACGGTAATATCTTCGGCCTGCTGAATAAGACGCAAAGCTTCGTCTTTGAGTTGTTCGAGGTCGTATTTTTCGTATTCACTGAAATCGAGCGGAGCCAGTTCGTCTTCGTGTTCGTCGGTATCCTCGGGTTTTTCAGGAATAACATCTTCGAGCTGATAATTGCTTTCGCCACTGGCAAACACACTTTCTTCGGAAAGAACATCTGGCTGCTCTTCAACGACTACAGGAGTTTCGGACGCAACAACTTCTTCGGCAATTGCTTCGGGTTCCTGAATCTCAGTTTTTTCCTCAACAACAGCTTCTTCCTGTACCTCTACAGATTCTTCCGCAGTCTCCTCCTCGCGAACTTCTGCCTTGTCTTCAGAAACTATTTCGGTCGCTTTTTCCAATTGCATCTCGCTGTTATCGACAGGCAATTCCACCTTCTCATCACGAATTTCTTTGTTCTCTTCCATCTGAGTGCGATTTCAAATTTTGAATCAGACTGCAAAAATAATAAAGTGTAGGGAATTAGCAAATTGATTATTGCTCAATAGGCGATATTATTCAATATTGCTTTCGTTTTTTAACTTTCAGCTTCATAAATTTCACAAACTTCCGGCTTCCTGAACTGATGTATTAATTTGAAACATGTTCTGAAAAAAACAACAAAAAACTGAAAACAAGGAAGATAAGTAATTGTATAGTGACTAATATCCGAACAAACACGCACAGATCAAATTCAGTATTTGTACGAATATAAATTTGACTGGAAGAAAGTATTTTTGCCATCTAAAGAAGAAATGATAACCATTGCCATATCTTCTGCTGATGCTGAATTCAATCCATACGACAGGAAGTGGAGCCATGTGTAGAAGATTAGAGGTTATAAACCGGTTCGTGACATAACATTGAGAGACTGTAGCATAAACTAAAAGGAGGATTTCAGCCATGGGAATAAAAAAGAAATGGTCAGATTACAAGAAAGAAATTATTTCCGATGAAGATAATTACTTTGCTGCTTATGAATTGGCTAATAAAGACAAGATAACCATATACATAGGTGAAGGACTGTTAAAATCCAAACTTCTTGCTCATTTGCCAAATGGCTCAGAGCCCGTTGTAGGGACATCATATTATCGCTACGAATTAACGGGAAGCAAAGAAAAGTGTGTTTCAAGAAAAAATGATTTATTAAAAGACTTTATGAATGACAGTAGTAGAAATTATCTTCATTTGATACGGAAAGAAAGAATTAATAATCCAAAATGACCATAATATTATAGAAAAGCCGTTCCAAAAAGCTTTTCATGTAAAATATTCAAAATGATTGATCTGTTTAATCAATAGTGTCGGTTGTGGTTCAAAAGCAACTAAATCAATAATTGATGTTCCGAAAACAAGAAATGCCCCATAGGGCAAATAGTGCAATTAAGCAATTTAATATGAACATATGTTAACTATTGTAAACAGTTTGCCGAAAATGTAAGCATTCCGCATTATTACAGATGCTCTGAATGAAAAAAAAGTTCTAATATTGCTGTTCGAACAAAGCTGTTTAAATTTTATGAAAAGAGGGTTTACTTTATTTGTAGCTTTTCTGCTATCTGTTATGTGTTTTGTCCCTGTCAAAGCCGACGAAGGGATGTGGTTGCCGATATTTATCGACAGACTGAACTACACCGATATGCAGAAAATGGGACTGAATTTGACTGCTGAAGAAATCTATTCGGTTAATCATAGTAGTCTGAAAGATGCGATTGTGATTTTTGGAGCTGGCTGTACCGGCGAAGTGGTTTCGTCGGAAGGGCTCGTATTCACCAATCATCATTGTGGTTATGCATCTATTGCATCGCTGAGTACCGTTAGCAACGATATACTCACAAATGGCTTTTATGCGCAAACCATGAGCGACGAGCTGCATCCCAAATCGGGACTTAATGTGCGTTTTTTGGTTCGTATTGAAAATGTAACCAAGCGTGTTCTCGATTCCATTCCGTTCGAAGTTACAGAAATGGAGCGCGAAGAGATTGTGAATCGCGTTTCGAAACAAATAGAAAATGAAGCCGTGAGCGAGCAGTTTCAGGAAGCTTCGGTAAAAGGATTTTTCTATGGAAATGAATATTATTTGTTTGTTTACGAAGTATATCCCGATGTTCGTCTGGTGATGACTCCACCGCTTTGCGTTGGAAATTTTGGTGGCGATACCGACAACTGGATGTGGCCTCGCCATACCGGCGATTTCAGCGTTTTTCGCATCTATACCGGCCCCGATGGAAAGCCAGCCGAATACAACAAGAACAATATTCCCATGAAACCCCGCTACTCATTGCCGGTTTCAATCAAGCCAAAAGAAGAAAACGATTTTGCCATGATTCTTGGCTATCCCGGACGCACCTCGCGCTATATTACCAGCGACGAAGTTGAGTCGAACTACCTCTACATCAATCCAAGCATCGTGAAAATTCGCGACATCAAGCTGAAAATCATGAAGAAAAACATGGATGCCAGCGACGAAGTTCGTTTGATGTATGCCAGTCAGTATGCACAGACTGCTAATTATTGGAAATATTATATTGGTCAAAATAAAGGAATTCAACGATTGAGTGTGATTGAACGAAAGCGAATAATGGAAGACGATTTTGACTCGTGGGCCAACAACGATCAAATTCCTAAATTTGGTTACTACCGCGATGCGTTGGTAAAAACACACAATTCAATGATGAAACTGAGCCGTCTGCGCAAGGTACAGTATTATATTTCGGAGTCATTTTTCCGGGGCAGCAATGCCATTTCGTTTGCAGGTAAATTCCGGACTCTTTTTAAAGAACTTAGTGCGGAAAAGCCCAATGTTTCTAAAATTGACGATATTGCAAAAGGGCTCCAGTCGCAGTCAGAAAAATATTTTGAACTGTACGATAATAAAACCGAAATGCAATTATTTGCAGCTATGATTGAACTCTATGCCAATGATATTTCTACCGATTTTCATCCTGCATTCTACAAAGAAGTAAGTGAGAAATTTAAAAATGATTACCGTTTGTATGCTGATTACGCATTTTTATTGTCGATTTTTACCAACAAAGACAAGATGGATGCATTTCTGACAAACCCAACTTTGGAAGTGATGCAAAAGGATCCTATTTTCGAAGTAGCAGCACAGGTTTACGATTTATACAATAAATTGCTGGGCGATATTCAACCCCTTACCTTTCAACTCAATCAAGGAATGCGAGGCTATGTACAAGGATTACGCGAAATGTATCCCGATAAAAAATTCTACCCCGATGCCAACAGCACCATGCGGCTCACTTACGGAAAAGTGCTGCCCTACAATGGTGCCGATGCTATTAACTACAAATATTTTTCAACGCTTTCGGGTGTGATGGAAAAAGAAAATCCGGATAATCCCGAATTTTTGGTCCCTGCCAAAATAAAAGAACTGTACGAGAAAAAAGACTTCGGGCAGTATTCGGAAAACGGCGATATTGTTACTTGTTTCCTTACCAACAACGACATTACCGGAGGGAACAGTGGCTCGCCTGTAATTAATGGGAATGGCGAACTCATTGGCCTGGCATTCGATGCCAACTGGGAAGCTATGTCGGGCGATATTGTTTTCGAACCCGAATTGCAGCGTTGTATTTGTGTCGATATTCGCTATGTATTGTTTGTTATCGACAAATTTGCAGGAGGTCATCGCCTGATTGAAGAGCTTGATATAAGGAAATAATTTTTTCCATTTTAACTGAAGAAACCCTTTTTAAGGGCTGTAAAGTCACAGGTATTTCTCATCCGGCTGTATGCTTTTTCTCCAATTTAAGGCTTTTTGCCGGCATTGTATCGACACGAATCCGGAAAGACTCAACACCATAACTGACAAGTATAACAAGATTATAACGAAATTGTGAGTACCTGCCAGCAATGCGATCTCTACTATTTTATGTATTTTTGTACCGATGAAAACGAAACCCGGCACCGGTGACGGATTGATGCTACCACTAATGGAACAGTTTCTGAGCCTGCAAGGCGAAGGAGTAAACACCGGGCGTGCAGCCTGGTTTATTCGATTGGGGGGATGCGATGTTGGTTGCAGCTTTTGCGATGTAAAAGAATCGTGGAATCCCGATTTGCATCCTTTGGTTCCAGCCAACGAAATTGTAGAAGCTGCAGCTGAATCGAAAGCCGGTTCGGTTGTTATCACTGGAGGTGAACCCTTAATGTGGAATCTCGACCACCTCACCTCGGAGCTCAAAAGCAAAGGCATTGCTATTTTTGTTGAAACATCGGGTAGCGAAGCTCCGTCGGGGACATTCGACTGGATTTGCCTGAGTCCCAAAAAAGGGCAAATCATCAATGATTTCTGGTTTTCGGCAGCCGGAGAGTTGAAAATTATTATTGAAACCGAAAGCGATTTTGTGTTTGCCGAAAATCTGGCAAAAAGAGTAAACAACCGCTGTATTTTGCTTCTTCAGCCCGAATGGAGTGTTCGTGACAAAATTTTACCGCTGATTATCCGTTATATTTCAAAAAATCCCGATTGGCGACTCTCGGTTCAGACCCACAAATACATTAAAATTCCCTGAATCCATGAAACATCTCTCCGTTTTAATATTGCTGTTGATTGTGGCAACCGGTTGTATGGCTCAGGAAAAACTATCGAGCAACAACAAAAAAGCCATCAAAGAATACTACAAAGGCATGGATGCCATGGAAATATATGCCTACGACGATGCCGAACAAGCTTTTTTGAAAGCCATTGCGTACGACAAAAAATTTGTGGAACCCTACATCATGTTGGGTACCGCATACGAAGAGCAAAAAGATTACGAAAAGTCCATGGAATATTTTGAAAAATCGATAGAGATTGACGAAGACTTCTTTCCCGGAACCATGCTGGTTTTGGCCAGAATGCAGGCAAAAAATGGCCTTTACGAAAAAGCAGCAGCCAACTACGAACGCTATTTGAAACGACGCGACATCAAGGTAGCTTCGCGTGCACAAGCCGAAAAGGGGCTTGAACAGTGCAAATTTGCTATCGACCAGATCAATCATCCCCGCGATTTCGACCCACAACCACTGGGGTCAGGCGTGAATACCGAAAATTCGGAATACATGCCCGCTCTCACTGCCGACGAAAATGTAATTATTTTCACCCGACTACTCCCATCAACTTCGGCCGAAAGTGCTACGTCGATGCAGGAAGATTTCTACACAAGCCGTTTTGTGAATGGAAACTGGACCGAAGCTGTTCCGTTGAGCAAACACTTGAACAGTCCTCAGAACGAAGGAGCTCATACCATTTCTCCCGATGGAAAAACATTCTTCTTTACCGCTTGCAATCGCGAATCGGGTAAGGGAAGTTGCGACATTTATATGTCGAAATGGCGCAAAGGCGATTGGGACTATCCCGTTAACCTATACGAAATCAATTCGAAAAGCTGGGATAGCCAACCCAGTATTTCGCCCGACGGAAAGACGTTGTATTTCACATCCTCACGAAATGGAAGTATGAATATTTTTGTCACTCATTTAATTGATGAAGATACCTGGTCAGAACCCGAGATGTTACCATCTCCCATCAACACAAACGGAAATGAAATGGCGCCATTTATGCACCCCGATGGCAAAACATTGTATTTCACCTCGGACGGACATTTGGGAATGGGTGGACTCGACATTTTTGTCAGTCGTAAGCAAGCCGATTCGACCTGGAGTGAGCCTATCAACATTGGATATCCTATCAATACAAGCAATGACGAGGCTTTTCTTTTTGTGTCGGCTTCGGGCGATAAAGCCTATTTTGCAGGAGGTGGCCTTCTAGGCCAAAAAATGGATATTTTCAGTTTTGACTTGTACGAAGAAGCCCGCCCCGAAGCCGTTACCTACATGAAAGGCATTGTGGTTGATCAGCTTACGCAAATCCCCCTTTCGGCTTCGTTTGAGCTTACCGATTTAAACAATGGCAATGTTGTAGCCGCATCGCAATCGGACGAAACGGGAAGTTTTCTGCTTTGTATTCCTTCGGGACACGACTACGGATTGAATGTTTCGCGCGACAACTACCTTTTCTATTCTGAGAATTTCAACCTAAGCGGCGTTCATTCGAAAACCGATCCTTTTATCAAAAACGTTGAATTACAGCCTATCGACAAAGATGCCATTGTGGTTTTGAAAAATATTTTCTTCGACACCGACAAATTCGACTTGAAGCCCGAATCGTTTGTTGAGCTTGAAAAACTCATACAGATGCTTCAGAAAAACAGCAAAATGAAAATCGAAATCCGCGGTCACACCGACAACACAGGCGGAAAAGAACACAACCAGCAGTTGTCGGAAAACAGAGCCAAATCGGTTTACAATTACCTCATCGGCAAAGGAATTTCCGCGAGCCGCCTTACCTACAAAGGTTTTGGCGACACTTTACCCATCGAAACAAACGATACTCCTGAAGGACGTGCCAGCAACCGCCGCACCGAATTCAGGGTTATCAGCAATTAATTAGAATTATGATTAACATCGAAATACTGAACAACTGGAACAACGAACTCCGAAAAGCCACTCCCGAAGAAGTAGTGGCATTTGCCTTTCAACATCTTGAGCAGCCCATCACTATGGCCACCAGCTTAAGTGTCGAAGACCAGTGGCTGACACATCTTATTGCAAAATCGGGAAATGAATGTCATTTTTTTACGCTCGACACCGGTCGGCTTCCTCAGGAAACATACGATACCATCGAAGCAACCGAAAAAAAGTATGGCATCAGAATCAATATCATGTTTCCCAATGCTGTTGCTGTTGAGCAAATGGTTAATCAGCACGGGATCAATCTTTTTTACGAAAGCGTTGAATTGCGCAAATTGTGTTGTGGACTTCGCAAAACTGAACCTTTAACCCGGGCTCTCGAAGGCAAAAAAGCTTGGTTTACAGGATTACGTCGCGAACAATCAATTACCCGCATAAATTTGCCGTTTTTCGATCTCGATGTACACTCGGGGCTTGTGAAAGTAAATCCATTGGCCGACATGTTGGAACACGAAGTGTGGGAAAACATCGAAAAGCATGAAGTTCCGTTCAACCCTCTTCAAAAACAAGGCTATCGAAGTTTAGGATGCTTACCATGCACACGTGCGGTAAGCAACGACGACGATTTCCGCGCCGGACGTTGGTGGTGGGAACAACCCGAAAACAAAGAATGCGGCTTACACAAGAAATAAAATCATGAAGATTGGCCTGATACTGACTGTTTTCATTGTCTATACATTGTTGTTATTTTTCATCACATGGCTTACCAGTCGCAAGGCCAACAACGAAACATATTTTATAGGAAACCGTCGCTCGCTTTGGTATATTGTTGCCTACGGCATGATTGGCGCTTCGCTTTCCGGAGTCACTTTCATGTCGGTTCCGGGCTGGGTTGGCGAAACAGGTTTTTCATACTTCATGGTTGTTTTGGGCTATTTTTTAGGCTACCTCGTCATTTCCTTTGTACTACTCCCACTTTACTACAAGCTGAATCTAACATCCATTTACACCTATCTCGAACAACGATTTGGCTTCGCATCCTACAAAACCGGAGCGATGCTTTTTGTTGTTTCACGTTCGCTTGGAGCATCGCTACGTATGTTTCTGGTGGTTAATGTATTGCAGATATTTCTATTCAACGGCCTTGGAGTTCCATTTGTTGTTACCGCATGTATTTTCATCCTGCTGGTGTTGCTATATACATTTCAGGGCGGCATCAAAACAATTGTCTGGACCGACACGTTACAAACTACATTTATGCTCGGTGCGATGGTTTTTACCATAGCTTCTATTGCATCTCAAATGAACTTAAGTGTTGTTGAGCTGGTAAAGAAAGTTGCCGACAGCAGTTTTAGTTATATCACTGTCACCGATTTCACTGCTCGAAACCACTGGTTGAAACAATTGCTCAGCGGAGCATTTATCACTATCACCATGACTGGCCTCGACCAGGAAATGATGCAAAAAAATCTAAGCTGTAAAAACCTGCGCGATGCTCGTAAAAACATGCTTTCCTTCAGCGTCGTGCTCATTTTTGTCAACATGTTGTTTCTTTTTCTTGGTGCCAGCTTGTTTTTATATGCCGATACTTTTTCGATTCCCATTCCTGCCCTACCCGACGATCTTTTTGCAACCATCAGCCTTCACTATTTGCCCCCACTTGCAGGAATTGTTTTTCTTGTTGGGCTCATTTCGGCAGCATATCCCAGCGCCGATGGTGCTATCACTTCGCTCACCACTTCATTTTCAATTGATATTCTGAAAATAAACCGCTTGGGGCTTTCGGAAAAGCAACAGAAAAGAAAAAGGCTCATTGTTCATTTTTCTTTTGCAATACTTTTGTTGAGTCTAATTATTATGTTTAGCTACATCAACGATAGAAGCATTATTGATAAGTTGTTCACGATTGCAGGCTACACCTATGGCCCTTTGCTGGGGTTGTATTCGTTTGGGTTGTTCACCCGGTTACAAATTCACGATAAATGGGTGCTGGTTCCTGTACTTGCTGCACCTATGTTATCATATTTGCTCAGTATATTTAGCGAACAACTTTTGTCGGGCTACAAAGTTGGCTTCGAATTATTAATTATCAACGGTTTTCTTACTTTTATCGGATTGCTCTTTATTTCAAAGCGAGGGTCGGGAAACCAGAATTCAATATGAGATTCCTGATGATTACGACGGCCATTCAGAGCACAACATATTTCGGAAGGAGCAGGAAAATATTTTATAATACTGAACAAGCAAAAGGTCTCAAAATACTACATCTGGCCGCGAAACAAATATTCAGCTCCTCCTGTAAATATTGATTTACAAAAACTATTTACAACACTTCACATCCACGCCAAAAACATTGTTGTCGATAACCCGAGTCGTAAATGCAGTTTCATCGCCGTCAAAGCCCTCAATATCGGTGTACTTGATCTGGTTTTTATAGGCTTCCTGAAACTTACACGAAATGGGAATATAGGTCCAGTGCCATTCTTCAGGCTGATAACCTTTGGTTCTTCCTTCGCCAAAAGGCGTATAGGGTCGGCAGAAGCCAAAATCGGGTGCATGTTGTTCGAGCCAGGCCAACACTTTAATTCCGTATGCAGTTTTGAAATATGCCGGATCGACACTATTGATATCGATGTCGGTTCCCCAATGATGACGCGAAGTTCCGGGCATGCTGCTGTATTTAAGTATTTCAAGTGCACGTTGTGTCGGATCCGGAAAAGCCACATTGAGCAGTTTTCCGCCTACATACTGACGTCCATTCCATTTGTTTTCCCAAATGGTTTTCTGATGCCAGAAAGTGCGGGTTGCCGATACAATTGTAAGTGTAATTCCATCCTTCAATGCACTGTCTCGCATGGCTATAAAAGCATCGTAGGCTTCAGTACGCATGTAAATTCCAGTCTTATTGGTATATTTTGGAGCAATCAGCGAGAAATCTTTTTCTTTTGCAGGATCGTATTGACCAAGAAGGTATTTTTCAGCAATAGTATCGGGTGTTTGCACAACATCTTTCGTTTCAAGCGGCTCTTTTGCGTCTGTTTGGGTTGTATCTTTGTTTTGTCCACAGGCTGTAGTCAGCAATGTAACGGTAAAAAGCAAAAGTATTAATGTCGGTTTTTTCATTTTTGTTTCCTTTTATATAATGCCAGAGCCTGCAACACTATTCCGGTAGTACTCAGTCCATATTTTTCCATCAATTCTTCGGGTTTTCCCGATTCGCCAAACGAATCGCGCATTCCAACAAACGCCATTGGTACCGGGCAATTTTCCACGAGAACTTCGGCTACTGCCGAACCCAGGCCTCCGGCAATCTGATGCTCTTCGGCTGTAACGATTGCTCCTGTTGACCGGGCAGACTCAATAAGGATTTCTTTATCGATCGGCTTGATTGTATGAATATTAATCACCCTGACGCTTATATTGTTTTCGTTCAGCTCTTCTGCTGCCTGCAAAGCATGCCAAACGAGATGGCCTGTGGCAACAATAGTAAGGTCTGAACCTTCGCGCATCAATTGTCCTTTTCCTATTTCGAAAGAAGTTTCGGGTAAAGTAAAATCGGGCACAGCCTCGCGGCCGAAACGAATATAAACCGGACCTTTAAGCCGGTTGATAGCAGCCATAGCAGCCTGCCGGGTCTGTGTTGCGTCGCATGGCGACAAAACTGTCATATTGGGCAACACCCGCATAACGGCAATGTCTTCGAGTGCCTGATGCGTTGCGCCATCAGGTCCAACGGAAATACCTGCGTGAGCTCCACCAATAATTACATGCAAATTGTTGTAGCAAACCGAAACACGGATTTGGTCGGCAGCGCGCATCGAAGCAAACACACCGTAGGTACTGAAGACCGGGATCAATCCTGTAAGCGCAAAACCAGCAGCCACACTTATACAATTCTGCTCGGCAATACCCAGCGAGTAAAAACGATCGGGAAACTCATCAGCAAACATATTCATACTTACCGACGCAGTAATATCGGCTCCAATCCCCACAACACCGCTATTGTCGCGGGCTGCATCTCTAACGCCCTCGCCAAAACCAAATCGGGTTGGTCGGTTGCCATTGTTTTTCCAAAGACTCATTTCTGCTGGATTGAATTACAAATGTAAGAAAAATGGATAACCCATCTGCTGAAATCCAATTGGACAAATTGAAACTTCTCAAATTGATTTGTACCTTTGATAAACCAAATAGCTAGTTAATCATGATAATAACAACATTGCTTCTGGGATTTGTTTTCGGAGCTATCATTCAATATGCAAGTCTGAATAAATACAATGTAATAAGCGGTCTTGCGACATTAGACAATTTTGCCGTTGCCAAAGCTATTGCTTTTGCAATCGGAGCAGGAGCAATTTTGCTAAACATCGAAATAGGAATGGGTTTTGCAGAATACCATGTAAAACCATTTATTCTTGGTGGAATTATCTTCGGTGGGCTGCTTTTCGGGACAGGAATGGCCATTTTGGGCTACTGCCCGGGAACACTGGCGATATCGCTCGGAGAAGGCTCTGTTGATGCACTATTTGGCATTGCCGGCGGATTGATCGGTGGATTGGTTTACACACTTATTCTTCCTTCTATAGGTTTTATTTTGGGGCCCGACTTCGGAGCAATATCGCTTAATTCAATAATAGAATCAGGTTCCGTTTTTTACATTCTGGTCTTCGTTATTGGTATCAGTTTCGTTGCTGTCTCATTCTGGTTGCATAAAAAAGATAAAATCAAAGATTATAAATGGTTGCTTACAGGCATTGGCCTGGCTATTTTGAATGGAATTGTTTTTTCAACCTCAGTAGCCAACAGGCCTGTTGGAGCATCGACATTTTATCCATATTTAGCCGATTTGACTGTTAATGCAACCAACAACGACTATTTCACTAAAATTCAAACGCCGGGAAACTGGGAATTAATTTTTCTTGGGGGCGCATTTCTGGCCGGGCTTATTTTTTCTTTGATAAAAAAAGAATTCAAATTCACATTGATACACAGCCGGTGGGAAAAGCATAAAGGCAAATCAAAGACAAAAAGGATTGTCTGGTCTTTCGTCGGAGGTTTCATTCTCATAATAGGTGCAAGAATGGCTGGCGGATGCACCAGCGGACATATTCTTTCGGGCGGGATGCAACTTGCCGTAAGTAGTCTGGTGTTTGCCGTTTTTGTATTTACCGGATTACTAATCACCGGGAAATTATTTTACAAAAAGAAATAAGCATCCAATAAACTCTTCCCGATAAAACTTTACTAAACAAAACCGATTCCAATGGAAAACGACAAAACAACTCTTGATATTTTGAGTGAATTTGCAAAACAAACCGGACGCACCATTATTTCTTCTGAAACCGAATATCCGGGCAATGCAATTCATCCGGTCGATTATCACAAGCGCTCATTCTGCATTCCATTTTCGGATGCCAGCGAGTGTTTTCTTGCCGGAATCAGCAATCCAAAGAGTTACAGCGATAATGCCTTTTTCTTTGGTGTATTTTTCACGGTTTCGGCTCCACTCACTTCGAATTTCATCATCAGCAAAAAGGATATTCTGGACAGAATAGCCATTTCCGGTCGAAAAAGCATTTTAAAAACCGGTACCGCTTCCTTCGACAGCATGTTTCTCATAAAAGGAAACGACCGGAACAGTCTGCTGAAATTGATTCCTGACAGCTATTCGCTCGAGTTGTGTACAGGGCTTCTCAACCTGAGGAAAAATTTCAAGATGGGATTGAATATTTGCAATCTCGATTTTGCTGCAGAATTGAAAGGTAAATCTACTTTTGGTATTTTCACATATCAGGGTTGGATTCTCGATTTTGATTTTCTTGAAAACTGGTTACGTAAAACTGTTCAATTCAAAAAACACGTATTGGGGTCGCTCTAATTTCAGGCATTTTACACCATTTTCTAAAAAAACCTGTACATTTGGCTTTCACTATTTTCAAACAAAACAACTCAAAGCAATATGGAAAACGTTTTTCAGGGACTAGAGCCCGCTCGTGTATGGCACTATTTTGCCGAGATCTGCACCATTCCCCACCCTTCGAAAAAAGAAGAAAAAATGGTGAAATATCTGATTGAATTTGGGCAAAAGCACAACCTCGAAACCATATCCGACGAGGTTGGCAATGTGGTTATCCGCAAGTCTGCCACCGCCGGATTCGAGAACAAGCCTTGGGTTGCATTGCAAAGCCATATCGACATGGTTTGCGAAAAAACAGCCGATAGCAACCACAATTTCGATACCGATCCAATTCGTCCACGCATCGAAGGTGAATGGGTAAAAGCAACCAACACCACACTTGGTGCCGACGACGGCATTGGCGTTGCCACACAGCTTGCTTTGTTAGAAGCATCCGATATTGCACACGGTCCTATTGAATGTTTGTTTACTGTCGACGAAGAAACCGGACTCACTGGAGCATTCGCATTAAAGCCAGACATGCTTAAAAGCCGCATACTGATTAATCTTGATAGCGAAGACGAAGGCGAAATCTTTATTGGGTGTGCCGGTGGTCGCGATACAACCGGAACCCGCAAATTCAGTTTTGAACCAGCGCCGACAGGTACAAAAGCGCTCGAAATAAAAGTTTCCGGACTTAAGGGAGGACATTCGGGCGACGATATCCAAAAAGGACTTGGTAATGCCAACAAAATTTTAGGCCGCGCTCTTTGGACTATTTCCAACGAAACAACCCTGAAACTTTCAAAAATTGATGGTGGAAATCTCCGTAACGCTATTGCCCGCGATGCTGTTGCCACAATTATTATTCCGGCCGAAAAAGAAGCTGACATTATCAGCTACATCGAAAAATACAACAATACAGTTGCCCTTGAGCTGAAAGTTACCGACGCAGGTGTAAAAGTTGAGGTGAAACAAGTTGCTGTACCAACACAGGTTATCGACAGCAAAACCACAACCGATTTACTGAACCTCATTTATGCCATGCCCCATGGCGTAATTGCCTGGTCTCAAGACATTGAGGGATTTGTGGAAACATCAACAAATTTGGCTTCGGTAAAAATGAGCAACGACACCATCACTGTTGCAACAAGTCAACGTAGTTCGGTAGAAAGCGCCAAAGAAAACATCAACAACATGGCTGCCTCAGTATTCCGCCTTGCCGGATTTGAATACACTCAGGGAGACGGCTATCCGGGATGGACACCCAATCCGAAAAGTGCAATTCTTGATATTACTGTTCATCAGTTCGAAAAACAATTTGGCACAAAACCGGTTGTCCGGGCTATTCATGCCGGGCTCGAATGTGGTTTGTTCAGCGAAAAAATTCCTGGAATGGATATGGTTTCGTTTGGGCCAACACTTCGTGGTGTACATAGTCCTGACGAAAAACTGCTTATTCCAACAGTGGGTCGTTTTTATCAGCTGGTGATTAATGTCTTACAAAACGTATAATTTTAACAGCTAATTTTTTAATCCCGTGCAAAACTGCGCGGGATTTTTTGTTTTCTCTATTTTAGCAAATCAATACACAGTGTGATAAACAACGAATTAAACAAGCGTTTGTTAATGGAAACTTCCCCCGCGAAGCTGCTTAATAAATTTTTTAAGACTATCTTTGAAGCAAAAAATGTTTTCGAGCGAAGAATTAACTAAAATAGCGAGCCAGGTACGCCGCGACATCATACGGATGGTTCACGCAGTTGCTTCGGGGCACCCGGGAGGATCTTTGGGTTGCACCGATTTTCTCACAACACTTTATTTTAAAATACTCAAACACAACCCAACGCAGTTTCAATTGGATGGAAAAGGTGAAGATGTGTTTTTTTTGTCGAACGGACACATCAGTCCGGCCTGGTACAGTGTACTTGCACGCAGTGGGTATTTTCCCGTAAGCGAACTCTCAACGTTCCGAAAGTTGAACTCCCGGTTACAGGGCCATCCAACAACAGCTGAGCATCTTCCCGGCATTCGGGTTGCTTCGGGTTCACTCGGGCAGGGTCTTTCGGTTGCTATTGGTTGCGCTTTAGGTAAAAAACTCGACGGAGACAATTCAATTGTTTACACATTACATGGCGACGGCGAACTGCAGGAAGGTCAAATTTGGGAAGCAGCCATGTATGCCGCTGCCAATAAAGTTGACAACCTGATTGCAACCATCGATTACAATGGAAAACAAATTGATGGTCCGGTTGATGATGTATTATCGCTAGGCAACCTTGCTGCTAAATGGCAGGCTTTTGGATGGATTGTTTATGAAATGGATGGACACAATGTTGATGACATAATAAAAACACTCGAACTTGCAAAAGCAAATACGAGAAATGGCAAACCCATCGTTATTCTAATGAAAACGGTAATGGGAAAAGGTGTTTCGTTTATGGAAGGAACCCACAAATGGCATGGTTCGCCGCCCAGCGATGAACAAGCTGCTCAGGCACTATCGGAACTTACCGAAACATACGGAGACTACTGATTTAAATGAAGAGAACGATACTCATATTATTTTTCTCAACTATAACGCTGGGTATTTCAGCTCAGGTTGACAAGCAACCTGCAGAAAATCCTGTCACTACACGTATTTTATTTCTTTTCGATGCGAGTCAGTCGATGTATGGTCGTTGGCAAAGCGACATGAAAATAACCATTGCCCGAAAAATCATGTCGGATCTGCTCGACAGCCTAGCAGTTGTTCCGAATCTCGAGCTCGCTTTGCGCTGCTATGGACATACCAAAGATTATCCCCCACAGGATTGCGACGACACCCGACTCGAAGTTCCATTCGGCCCAAACAACATTGAAAAGATTAAGCTCAAATTAAAAACAATCAATCCCAGAGGGACAACTCCAATTGCATACTCACTCGAAAAAACAGGTGGCGACTTTCCACCATGCGATCACTGCCGAAACATTGTTATTTTGATCACCGATGGTCTCGAAGAATGCGATGGTGACCCCTGTGCTGTTTCTTTGGCTTTACAAAAGAAAGGAATTATTCTCAAGCCTTTCATTATTGGCATTGGAAAAAGTTTTCGCGAGCAATTTGAGTGTGTAGGCACCTATTTTGACGCTACCACTGAAAAAGAATTCCGAACAGCACTCAATGTTGTGATTTCGCAGGCGCTCAACTCAACAACATGTCAGGTGAATTTGCTCGACATCAGTGGAAATGCTACAGAGACAAATGTCAATATGACCTTTTACGATAAATTGAGTGGATTGCCGAAGTACAATTTCATTCATACACTTAACAATAAGGGTTTCCCCGACACACTCACCGTTGATCCTTTGCTTAATTACAGAATCCAGGTTCATACTATTCCGCCGGTATTTATCGATTCGCTCGTTTTAACACCGGGGAAACACACCATTGTTGGAACCGATGCCCCACAAGGATTTCTTGAAGTAAAAGCCGGAAGCACATCAGCTGCCAGCAAAAATCAACTTCTTTTCATTGTTCGCCAAAATGGCAGTATGCAGACCCTCAATGTTCAGTACACAAATCAGCGCGAAAAATACATTGTTGGAACATACGACCTGGAAATCATGACTTTGCCCCGCACAAAAGTAAATGGAGTGAAAATTGACCAAAGTACAACCACTACCGTTGAAATACCAGGTCCGGGAACTGCCGTTATTCAATTTCCAGGGACAGGATACGGAAGTTTATATGTAAAGACCGACAATACACTTGAATGGGTCTACAATTTTAAAGGAACAGGAAATCAGGAAGCTCTTATTTTGCAACCCGGTGATTATGTTGCTGTGTACCGCACAAAATATCAAAACAGATCGATGTTTACGATCGAAAAATCATTTTCGGTTAAAACAGGATCTATTTCAAAAGTGAATATTTCAATTTTTTAAAGCACTATAAATGAAAGAATTTGAGATTCGACAAAAAAAAGACACACGATCGGGTTTTGGAGATGCTTTGCACGATTTGGGAAAGAAAAACCCGAATGTTGTTGCACTTTGTGCCGATCTGACCGGCTCTCTCAAAATGAATGCATTTCAGAATGATTTTCCTGATCGATTTTTTCAAACTGGAATTGCTGAAGCCAATATGATTGGCATGGCTGCAGGTCTTGCTATTGATGGTAAAATTCCTTTCACCGGAACTTTCGCCAATTTCTCAACCGGTCGCGTATACGATCAAATCAGGCAAAGTGTAGCTTATAGCCGAACAAATGTGAAAGTTTGTGCTTCGCATGCAGGAATTACACTTGGCGAAGACGGTGCAACCCATCAAATCATGGAAGATATAGCCATGATGCGAGCTCTTCCGAACATGGTAGTAATTAATCCGTGTGACTATTCTCAAACTTACAGAGCAACGCAGGCTATCGCCGACTACAATGGTCCGGTTTATTTGCGATTTGGAAGACCCGTTGTTCCCGATTTTTCGCCGGTTGACGAGCCTTTTGTTATAGGGAAAGGTATTTTGCTTAATGAAGGCAATGATGTTACTATCGTCGCAACAGGTCATTTGGTATGGGAAGCTATTGAAGCTGTTCGAGAACTTGAAAAAAGTGGCATTTCGGCTGAACTTATAAACATTCACACCATCAAACCGCTCGACAGTCAACTTCTTTTACAAAGCATTGCTAAAACAGGTTGCGTGGTTACTGCCGAAGAGCATGTTGCAGCTGGGGGTCTGGGCGAAGCCGTTGCTGCACTGGCTTCAACAAAAACACCCGTTCCTGTTGAATTGGTGGCCATGCCCGACAGTTTTGGAGAAAGTGGCACTCCCGAGGAGCTTATGATTAAATACGGACTCAAATCGAGCAACATTATTGAAGCAACAAAAAGAGTAATTACACGTAAAACCTCGCCGAAGTAACAACGCAATATGAGCAAAATCACAGATCCGGAAATTCTGAATCTGCTTAAATCTGAAACTACCCGAGAGAGTGGTTTTGTACTTTTGCTCAATAAATACAAAGAACAAACTTACTGGTTAGTACGAAGAATTGTTGTTGATCACGACGATGCCAACGATGTTGTTCAAAACACATTTGTAAAAGTTTGGCAGAATATTGAAAAGTTTCGCGAAGATTCAAAAATATACACCTGGATTTACCGAATAGCTACAAACGAAGCCATTTCATTCCTCAAAAGCAAAAAAAGTCAATATTTTGTCTCTATCGATGAAATAACTGAAAATTTTGGTGAACAATTAGAAACTGATGTTTATTTTGAAGGATCGGAAATTCAAAGAAAGCTCCAGTTTGCTGTAGCAACACTGCCTGCGCGACAAAAATTAGTATTCATCATGCGCTATTTCGACTCAATGAGCTATCAGGAAATTGCTGATGTGGTCGGAGTCAGCATTGGCACACTAAAAGCATCGTATCATATTGCCGTAAAAAAAATTGAAGAAATTTTAAAAACAGATTAAACGATAGCATTCTATTAAAGTCAAAGAAACAGAATTATGAAGATTTTTCACAAAAATATTCCTACAGGCAGTGATCCGATTCTGCATGGCATTGATAAAAGTGTCAGCACGAATCCGTTTTCGGTACCTGACGGGTATTTTGATAAACTTAGCTCGGATATTCTCAGCAAAACAGCCAAAACAACCCCTAAAAATTCTTTCAACCTGAATCCTTTACAGGTAGCTGCAGTTATTATTACCGCTGCTGCTATTGTTACTGCTGTTTATTTTATTTCGACAAGCAATCGTTCAGAATCAACAACCAACTCTATTGTTGAAAACACACAACCCGACAATCTGGTTTATCCGGAAGTAATACTAGGCCACTCGAAAAGTGAACCCGTTGTTTATGTTCCAGCCTCCGAAAACAACATGTCGCCATATGTAATAATCAACCCCGATGCATCTACCGATGATGTAATAAAACTGATTTCTCTACTTCCTCTTCACCCTCAGATTATCTCGTATATTAAAGACGATTATTCCAAAAAACACCAGTTACATGTCGTTGAAGATGTAGCAGTGAATAACTCGGATATCACTCAGGAGAATCAAATTACAGCAGACTTCACCATCAACACCCCCGACAATCACAGTCCGGTTATTTTCAGCAATAATAATCCTGTTGTCTATCCTGTTCACTCAACATATGTCACCTATCAGGACTCAAATAACAGTGCAACTGATGATAATGAAGATAACAGCCAAATTAACTATTTTGCGCTTCTTCCTAAAGACACTTGTTCAGAAACAGCATTTGAGCTCAATGCTTTTGTTCCTGGAAATAATCACTATTTGTGGAGTAATGGAGACACTACAGCCGAAATATACATCGAAGATAGTGGTCTTTATAAAATTGCTGTCACCCTCGAAGACGGCACTGTTCTCAACAGAGCGCTCCAAGTTCGCATTATTCCCAAACCTGATTTAAGCAGTAATTATCTTGTTACTGGCTGTACCGGAGCCAGTCTCATGCTAAGTGTTGAACAAAAAAACACAGGTTATGCATATTCTTGGCCACAATTTAATTTAAATGCGCCAAAAGTTACTGTCGGCAACCCGGGTCTGTATATTGCCAATATTAAAGGTTGTAAAATGTATGCCGATAGTTTCATGGTTATTTTCACACATTGCGATTTGAATATTCCAAATGTCATAACACCAAATGGTGATGGAATAAACGAAACTTTCAGCATTGTCAATCTCGAATACTATCCCAACACCGAGTTGTATATCTATAACCGAAACAATCAGCTTGTTTTCCAGTCGAAAAATTATCAAAACGACTGGGATGCTTCACAAGCCCCTGAAGGTTCATATTTCTACTTGCTGAGATTTCCTGATGGAATCACACAAGAAGGGCTGTTAACCGTCAAACGTCAATAGAGAACCTGTTTATACCCATATACCCTTTACTTCAGGTTACTGCACGCACCAGGATTTTTGTCCTGGTGCTTTGTTTTAAAAAAGTTTGGAAAGTGTTTTGAAAATTATCCGCAGGTCGCCAAAAAAGCTCCGACTCTCGATATACTGAATATTTAATTCGAGTTTTGAAGGCATAACCACATCTATATAAAATTGTTCGGGATCCGGCTGGGCTCCCAACAAATCACTTTCATTAATATAAACAATCGAAGCAAGATCGGTTAGTCCTGGTTTAACACAAAACACCCTTCGCTGTTGATCATTATACATCGATGTATATTTTGGCACCTCGGGTCGTGGCCCTACAAAGCTCATATGTCCTACAAAAATATTCAATAGCTGAGGTAATTCATCAATCTTTGTTTTACGCAAAAAACGACCAACCGATGTTATCCGGCTATCGGAACTTCCTACTGTCAACAATCCTTTTTTGTCACTACCCGAATACATCGTCCGAAATTTCAAAAGTCGAAACAATTTCTCATTTCTACCTACACGCTCCTGTCGGTAAAAAGCTCCTCCACGAGAGCCTGTCACTACAAAAATTATAATTATCAGAGACGGAACAATCAAGCAGCATATAGCCATTAAAGAAACAACAATATCGAAGATGCGCTTGGCTATCATCGGGTAACAACATTTATTGATTCCAGAACAGCCTTGGTAACAACTCCGATTTCTTCGTCAGTGAGATTATAATACACTGGCAAAGAGATCTCCCGACTAAAATTATCATATGCAATCGGATAATCTTCTATACAATAGCCTGAATTTTTGTAGAATGTCATCATGGGCAAAGGCTTGAAATGAACATTTACAGCTACTTGGCGCTTAAAAATTTCCTGAATAATGTCATCTCGCTGCTGCTCCGAAACACCTTTCACTCTCAATAAAAATACATGATACGAAGATTCTGCCATATTGGTTTTCACCACAGGAAGCTCCACCAAAGGATGCTGAGATAACAATCTGAAATAGCTATCGAAAATTGCTTTCCTGCGTACCAGCATGTCATTCTCGTATCTATTAAGCTCAACAATGCCGATTGCAGCCTGAATATCGGTCATATTGCATTTGTAACCCGCTTCTACTATATCGTATTTCCAGTTCCCGGGAATCAGCTTGGTAAAAGCATCTTTATTTTGACCGTGAAGCGATTTTACCGAAAGTTCTTGTTTTATTGCAGCATTATCAAACGAATCTCCAAGATTTAAACAAATTGCGCCCCCTTCAGCTGTGGTAAGGTTTTTCACAGCATGAAACGAAAACACAGAAATATCAGTCAACGCTCCAGCTTTTTTAGAATGGTAATTAGCTCCGACACTATGTGCTGCATCCGACAACACCAATATGCGTCCCAATTGTTTTTGCGTTGCATTTGACGGTTGAAATATGCTAACAACTGCTACATCAGTAACAATATTATTGATTTCAGAATAATTGCAAGGAAAGCCAGCTAAATCAACTGGTATTATAACCTTGGTTGCAGGAGTAATCGCTTTTTTAATTAACTCCGGATTGATATTAAAATCATCAGAACGACTGTCTACAAACACGGGTTTAGCACCACAATGAACAATCACATTTGCAGAGGCAGCATATGTGTATGCCGGAAGAATGACCTCATCGCCAGGGCCAACGCCAAACCATCGCAAAACCATTTCTAAACCGGCCGATGCACTATTGAGACATAAAACCTCTTTACAACCTGAATATTCTCGAAGCATATTCTCGAATTCACGCGTTTTAGGACCCGTTGTTATCCAACCCGACTCAAGAACTTCAATAACTGCATCGATGGTTGCCTTATCGATACGCGGTGGAGAAAATGGAATCATAATCATAGATTGACAATGCAAATTTAGCGAATTATTCGGGAGAACAACTCAACACCCGAAATTGAATAGAAAGACACCTGTTCATGAGAAATATTGCAACAAAAAACCGGCACCTCTTTTCAGCTGTACCGGTTTTGAAAAATGAAAAAACTGTTATTTGTCCTTTACTTCTTCAAAGTCCACATCTGTAACTTCATCCTGCGCATTAGCCTGATTTTGTTCTCCTTGTGGACTAGCCTCAGGCCCTTGATTTTCGGCAGCCTTGTACATTTCTTCACTTGCAGCCTGCCATGCAGCGTTGAGCTTGGTAGTCGCAGCATCAACTGCATCCAGATCCTGATTTTTATGAGCTTCTTTCAATTCAACCAAAGCTGCATTAATAGGCTCCTTCTTTTCAGCTGGAATTTTATCGCCATACTCACCCATCTGTTTTTCGGTATTAAAAATCAAACTATCAGCCTGATTAATTTTATCGATACGTTCGCGTTCTTTGCGATCCGAATCTGCATTGGCTTCGGCTTCTGTTTTCATGCGTTTGATTTCATCGTCGGTTAAGCCACTACTAGCTTCGATGCGAATCTGCTGCGATTTTCCAGTAGCTTTGTCTTTTGCCGAAACGTTCAAAATACCATTGGCATCAATATCGAATGTCACTTCAATTTGAGGCACTCCACGTGGTGCCGGGGGAATTCCATCGAGATGGAAACGTCCAATCGATTTATTATCACGCGCCATAGAACGCTCGCCCTGAATAACATGAATCTCAACCGATGTCTGACTGTCAGCTGCTGTCGAAAAAGTTTCTGCCTTTTTGGTAGGAATAGTTGTATTCGATTCAATAAGCTTGGTCATAACACCTCCCAGAGTTTCGATACCCAATGACAATGGAGTTACATCGAGCAACAAGACATCTTTCACCTCTCCAGTAAGAACAGCGCCTTGAATGGCTGCACCCACCGCAACTACTTCATCCGGATTTACACCTTTCGAGGGCTTCTTGCCAAAAAATTCTTCAACAACTTGCTGAATAACGGGAATACGGGTTGATCCTCCAACAAGAATTACTTCATCAATATCCGCTGGTTTCATGTTCGCATCGGCCAATGCTTTACGACATGGCTCAATGGTTGCTTTAACCAAATCGTCTATCAACTGTTCAAATTTTGCACGTGTCAGTGTTTTTACAAGATGTTTCGGAATTCCATCAACCGGCATAATATAAGGCAAATTGATTTCGGTGCTTGTTCCCGAAGACAGTTCTATTTTCGCACGTTCGGCAGCTTCTTTAAGACGCTGTAAAGCCATGGGATCTTTTTTCAGATCAAGACCTTCATCTTTTTTAAACTCTTCCGCTAACCAGTCGATAATGCGCTGATCGAAATCGTCGCCTCCAAGGTGTGTATCTCCGTTGGTCGATTTCACTTCAAACACACCGTCACCCAATTCAAGAATTGAAATATCAAATGTTCCACCTCCCAAATCGTAAACGGCTATTTTAATTTCACGACCTTTTTTATCAAGACCATATGCCAAAGCAGCTGCAGTTGGCTCATTGATAATACGCCTTACATTTAAACCCGCTATTTCGCCGGCTTCTTTTGTTGCCTGACGTTGTGAATCGTTAAAATAGGCCGGCACTGTAATAACAGCATCAGTAACTTCAGTTCCCAGATAGTCCTCGGCTGTCTTTTTCATTTTCTGAAGAATCATTGCCGATACTTCCTGAGGTGTATAGTGGCGATCGTCAATCAACACACGTGGTGTATTATTGGCTCCTTTTTCTACTTTGTAAGGAACCCGACCGGTTTCTTTTGTAACCCTATCGAAAGTTTCACCCATAAAACGTTTAATCGAGGATACAGTTCGTGTCGGATTGGTAATTGCCTGACGCTTTGCCGGATCGCCAACCTTACGTTCACCATTATCGGTGAAAGCCACCATACTTGGTGTGGTTCGCTTGCCTTCGCTATTTGCAATTACAATTGGTTCGCTGCCTTCCATTACAGCTACACAGGAATTTGTTGTTCCCAAGTCTATTCCAATAATTTTTCCCATAATTCTTTTTTTAATCGGGTCGGCATTCTCAACTTATGTACCAAACAACATTTAATGACTTTTTTGGCACATTTGAAGATTCGAGTGTTAGTGCACCTTCAATATTCTGACAAATTGACACAAAAAAAGCTGCTCAATGGCAGCTTTTTTTCATAAAAAGTAAGTACTATTTAGTCTTAGCGTTTAGTTCCTGAAAATTAATATCCTTAGGGATATCAAAAGCATCGGCTGCCGGCTCAACATCTTCCTGCATTTTCACGAGTTCCATTTTCATTGAAACTCCACTGGCTGTCGATTCCATTTTTAACGCAATGCCTTTCCAAACCCATGTTTTAGTACTAGCACCATTCATATTCATGCTATAAACATCGCATTTCTTTCCACCCACTTCTTCAGTACCTTCGTTTTTTATATTGAATTTCTTCATTTGTTTGTCGTCGATATTGCGATAATTCATTTCGTTTTCATCCGACATATTATATTTCACTTTTGTACCCTGTTTGGTTGTGCCATCCCATGAATACACATATTCCCCATCATTCACCATGTAAGATGTAGTGTTAAAGCCCATCATGTTCATCGATGTTGTTGTCGACGATAATTTCCCGAAATCTTTCCAGCTCACAACAATATTTGACACCATGCCCATGGTTTCCATTTTATATTCAATAATTCCTTTTTCTACTGCATACTTGGCATTGGGATCAATATTTTTGTCAACAGTTTCTTTATCCTGCACCTGAGTGCTGTCACTGGTTTCAGATTTTTTGTCATCCTTGCTGCCGCCACACGAGCCAAGCATAAAAGCAAAAACGACCATACTCATCAATAAGGCAACTTTTTTCATTTTATTTCTGGTTTTAGGTTTAATATTCAACTAATTCTATTCGCTGTGTTACCGACCCCATGTCGGTAGTCATCCAAATTTCTTTATTGCGAAGCTTGAGAATGGTATAATCTACACTCCATACATTGCTGCTATCGTCAATATAGTCAATATAGAGTGTTTTAAAGTCATCCGAAAACTCCCAGGTGCCATAATAGCTATAATCGGTTGCATCATCGTAAAAAGAAGCGTTCTTATCCTTTTTAAATTCAGCCCAACTATGTGCATAAGTTGAGGTAATATCCATTCCATTTTGAGTAAACTTCTGGTATTTCCATTTGTTAACCAAACGTGCCTCAGGTGTACGTAAGCTAATAACAGGACCATCGTCGTAATAACAACCCGACAAGGTGAAAGCCAACAAAAGAATTGGTAAAATCAGTTTTTTCATCTTTCTTTTTTTTGCAAATATAGCAGAAAATGAAAAAACAAAGCTCCTGCAAAAAGGGGATATTTTCAGTACTCAACCGTAAGTCCATCGTATGCAAGAAAAACTGAATCGGGAAGTTGGGCTGATATTTCATCATACTTCCCTAAAAAATGGCTGATATGTGTAAAAAAAGTCCTACGGGCATTCACTTTTCGGGAAATACCAACCGCCTCATCGAGCGAAAAATGAGTTGGATGTTTCTTTTTACGAAGTGCATTCAATACCAGTATTTCGGGTTGGCCTATTTGACTAATCACACAATCGTCGATGTGACTAGCGTCAGTGATATACACCAATCCTCCGATTTTGAATCCCTGGATAACAGCTTCTCCATGCAAAACAGGTAGTGGCTGAATTTTCAAATTCTCTACAAAAAATGCTAAATCGCTAATTTCTGAAATATTAATTTTCGGAGCGCCTTTGTAATCGCCAGGCTCAAAAATATACGGAAATTCGGTACTAATAGACTTAGCTGTTGTTTCCGAAGCAAAAATTTCGACTTTTTTATTGCGGATATAATTGAATGCACGCACTTCGTCGAGGCCGGCAATATGATCGCGATGACCATGTGTAAGCAATATTGCATCAAAATCGGAAATTCTATTGCTTAGAAGTTGTTGTCTGAAATCGGGACCACAATCGATGAGTATTTTTACATTTCCGCATTCAACATAAGCTGATGTTCGAAGCCGTTTGTCGCGAATATCGGTCGAGCAACATACTTCGCAACTGCATGTCAGCACAGGCACACCCGTTGAAGTACCGGTTCCGAGAAAAGTTATTCTGTTTTTCATGACTTGAGCAAATATAAGTAAAAATCAACTGACAATAAATAAAAAAGCCCGGCCGTACAAAAGCACAACCGGACTTAAACAATCAAAACGGTCTTAAACTATGGCAACTCAATACTGGGAATCAGCCCTTCTTCGGTCATAACAAAATGGTTATGTCGTTCGTAACGCTCATCTATTTCATTATAGTCAACCAAGAGAATCCTCATTTCATCCGAAATAAAAATAGTTTTTCCAACGGGAACGAATATCTCGATATCAACATGCTGAATGCATCCTTTCTGAAAGAGTGTATATCCAGGAATTATTACATGTCCCGAATCCACTACTGTAGGTTGACATGTTTTTATTGGCATTTCGGATGGTTTGCCTGAGTTTTGTATATGCATTACCACGCGGATAACACTATCAACCCGCTCAGGTTTAAACTCAATTTCCGGACGTAAACAAAGTGTCGTTTCTCCGTTCTCTTGCCCAAAAAACATGAGATGTTTATTTTTATTTTCCGAAACAGGAAAACATGGATCGTTTTGCGACATAGAAAACTGCACAACAGCTTCTGATATTGGGACCGATACCGTTGTGGTTTCGTAAGTCGCTTTAGAATAGTAAATCGCATGATAAATTATCACAGTAGTTAACGCTCCAAGCGAAACTCCCCAAATTGTAGCAACAATTCTGTTGTACCAACGAGAAGGAAACCTGAATCGGAAAATAAGACGCAATCCTAATACAATCATACTAATAAGGGGAATAGCTATCACACCAACAAGCGATATCAGCCCAATCCATCCTAAAATTGTAGATGTTGCTATTACAAAAAGTAAATCCATTGGCGACAATGTTGCGCCTGAGACATGTATTTGTCCCCAGAAAGTAAAATCGGAAAACAATGCCAGCGAAAAACCAATGAGAAATGTGATAGCGAAAACAATCATGAATATGCCAATAACAACCGATCCTATATAAATAATCCATCTGAAAATATCGGATTCCACAATGCTTTTAGCTGTTGACGCTGAAGATACAACGGGATTGGTACTTGCTTTTCTTTTTCCCGGCTTACCTTTTCGAAACGAATTCCGGACATGATCGAACTCGTTTTTAATTCTGTCGCTCAGATTGTTCACATTCACTTTTTTACCACGCATTCGCAGTTTATCGGCATTGGTGATAGCTGGCGGGACTACAAGCCACAATATCAGATATATAAGTAATCCGGAACCCCCTATCATAAAAAGGACTACAAATGCAATCCGGACCCAAAGCGAATCGATATCGAAAAACTCGGACAAACCAGAGCATACACCACCCAGAATTCTATTGTCTGCATCCCGATAGAGCCTTCGCTCGTGACGGGTCTCTTCTTGTTTATCGGTATCGGAATCCGAAAAGTCTTCAATTTGCTCAGGTTCTCCAAGCTCGCTTATAACAAAGTCGATATCCGCGATCACTACCACTTCTTTCGAGGCACTCACTCGTTCCGAAAGCAATTCCGCTACTCTTATCTCAATATCGCGAACAACTTCGTCGGTTTCATCGGCACTTAAACGTTGCCGGACACGTTCGAGATATTGCTGCAATCGTTCATAAGCATCCTCATCTATGTTGAATAGGCGATAGCCAATATTCACTGAAAAATTCTTTTTCATTTTTAGTTATTTAATATTTGATTTACCGAACTCACCATATTGTTCCATCCGCTACGAAGCAATGTAAGATATTCCCTCCCCTTATCGGTTGTCCGATAATACTTCCTTGGTGGTCCACCGGTGCTTTCTTCCCAATAATACTCAAGGTACCCATCGTCTTTCAGACGATTCAGCAAAGGATAAATAGTTCCCTCTACAACCAATAGTTGAGCTGCTTTTAATTCTTTCAATAAGTCGCCTGTATACTTAGCCGATCCATCTGAAAGTTTCAAAACACACATTTCGAGAACGCCTTTGCGAAATTGTGATATGATTTTTTCTTCATTCATAATACAAAAGTACTAAATATTTTTCACTTCTATGCGATACATAGTAGTAAAAATATATTACTTTTCAACACATGCACGCAACCATCTGTTTATCTTTGTATTACACACTTGTTAAATTGTTTAAAAAAATATATTTCGTGTTGATACCTTAAAATATAATAAGGTCGAAAAAACAATGATTAAATATTGACAAATGTTTAATACAAATATACAGGCGCTTTCATAAGTCATTGTCGTTAACTTAACGAAATCATCCTTTAGCTTAAGCACCTGAATATTGGAGCTCTTTGAGGTTTATCTTTATATCAGAAATCGCACTCAATGTTTCACATCAAAAATACTAAGGCCATGAACTCAATTAAAGAAACCGCGCTTTGGGCCATGTACATACTGGTAATGGCAACTGCAATCATCGGAGCGATGCTCTTCAGTTAACACAAAGCCACAGCAATAAAAAAGCCCTGAAATCCAGGGCTTTTTTATTATTTTTAAGTTTACTGAAGCGGCGCAACAACATCCATTACCTCGGGCAGATCCATGCCAATTTCCTTGAGGTGTTGAATAGTCGGAACTCCATTTTTGCTCCATCCACGACGGTTATAAACTGCATCGAGTAGTTGCTCGTAGCGATCGAGTCGATACTCGCGTGTTTTTGCCATTTTCTCCTCGGTAGTTTTTCCTTCAGGGTCGAAACCAACCAGTTCTTTCAACTGCTTATCGTAGCGTTCGGCGCGGCTTTCGTATTCTTCTTTTGTAACAGGGCCTGCTGCACGGTATGGTTGAGCATCGTGCATGCGCAAACCTTTTCCCATACGAATATTGAAAACACGCTGATAATTGTAAACACGCTCGCTTTGACGGATTAGTTCTTCTTTTGAAAAATCATTTCCTGTTACAGCTTTGTAAATAGTCACATAGTTGTCAACATGCTCCGGAACTTTTCCCGGCTCTTCTGTAAGGTGATTATCGGCTGGTTCCACGTCATTCCAAGGGAGTTTACAAAGACCCTGCAAACCAAACCATGTTCGAAACATAGGGAAATAATACAGTGCTTCGGCTTTCTTCTCGAATGTTGGAATCTGGTTATTTACCATGTCCATAAAAATAAGCCAGGCTTCGTCGTGCTGAGGCCCCTTGTTGGTCATTGCATATCCACCCTGTTGAGCAAGCGACTCTTTCGAAATATACTGACTGTATTCCAAGCCTTTGTTTTCCATTCCGATATCATTAATAAACTGAGCATCACCCCAGCCATTCGCAATAAAAAGCTCTTTCATTTTTTTCACACCAAGACCTGCCGTTTTTCCAAAGGCTTCGCCGCGAGCAAGCTGATGCAGTAATTCCATAGCTTCATCCTTCTTGCCAAAATTCAGATCGAGACCACCGGTTCGCTCTTTATTCAAAATTCCATTTTCGTAGCACTCCATAATGAAACCCATAATAGAACCCCACGAAATGGTGCAAATTCCATATGTGTCGCAATAGAAATTGGCTTCAATAGTCCATTCGGGATCAAAAATACCCATGATTGAGCCCAACGAAGATGTTGTTTCATACTCCGGACCGTCAACAATAACTTTCTGTCCTTTGTAGGGACCCGATTTTAATTCAAAATCGTCGACACCTTTGGCACAGCTCATATTACAACCAATCCAGCAACCATCGGGAACTCCCTGTGTAAAATAGCTCATCCAAACATCACCATGGATTTTACCAACTTCGGAATGCATCCCAAATTTAAAGTTATGCACAGGAAGTAAGTCGTAATCGTGCATAATATGGGTAAGGTGAGCTGTTCCTTTTTTGCGCATTTCGCATTGGCTGTCATCGAGTTCACGCATTTCTTTATTGAACTTGCGGCCACGCTCCATGATTGCTTCAAGGTCAACAACATTATTTATGTTTCCGCCAATCGAAGGCACTTTAGCCACAATGGCACGTATTCCTTTATCGCGAAAAACCGTTCCGATTCCACCACGTCCAGCTTGTTTCAGACGAATTTTTTTACGTTTGCTATCGTAGAAAGTAAAGTTCAGCATTCCAATCAGAGAATGATCGGCTGCATCGCCCGCTGAAACAATACCAATATTTTTCTTTTCCTTGTCTTCGTTAGCAAAAAGGTCGGTAAGCTCTTCGGCAAGCATATGCGAATCGTGTTCGAAACCCGGGTCTTCAAAAATTTCGACATGACCGGTTGCTGCATCAATGTAAATAACAACGTCTTTATCCGATTTTCCCTGCAACTCGATAGCATCGTAACCTGCAATTTTCAAAAATGGACCAAAGAAACCACCAACATTGCTATCGACAGGGATATCGGTTTGGGGCGACAAAGACACCACCAACGATTTACCAGCTCCACTGTATTGTGTAATTCCACAAATCGGACCACCGGAAATAATAATTTCGTTTTCGGGGTCATTCCATTTGGTTGTTGGTTTTGTTGCATCCCACAACAATTTCAAACCATATCCTTTGCCGCCGATAAATTTTTCTTTCATCTGAGCAGGAACATCCTTACTCAGGATTTTTCCATCGCCAACATTGATGTAAAGTACTTTATCAGTGTATCCTTTGTCCACAGGGGTTACACTATAATCAAATGAAGCCAGCACCTTCCGGCTTCTCTTCAATTCTTCGATGTTTACTGCCATATTTGTATTCTTTGTTGATTTCGGAGCGACAAAAATATAAAAAAAAAGCTTGCAATCGGGCAGTAATTCTGAAACAACAATATGCAATATTTTGCATATTGTTGTCTTGTAAAAAAAGTGGCAAGTAATTTTCCCTGTAACTTTTTCGACAATAATCTGTCTATTTGTCAGTTTTTGTAAGTGGCAATAAAATTGCTAAGGACCACCGTTATATATTTTTATGAAAAAACTCATATTTCTGTTTATCAGCCTGTTATCGCTTAGTTCGATGGCACAAAAATACACTGTTAGTGGCTATATCAAAGATGCATCGAGCGGAGAATCGCTCATTGGTGCCAGTGTATATTTAAAAGAACCACTCAAAGGAACCACCACCAATCATTATGGTTTTTATTCAATCACATTCGACCAGGGAACATACACGCTTGTATCGGACTTTATGGGGTATACACAATTCACAAAAACGATCAATCTCAATCAAAACATGACCGTTAACATTGAATTGGAGCCCAAAGCTATTACAACAAAAGAAGTGGTTATTACTGGTGATCGACCCGACGAAAATCTGCAAAATACGGATATGGGTACCTTTCAGATGCCAGTGGAAAAAATAAAAACTATTCCTGTGCTTTTTGGAGAAGTGGATATTCTGAAAACCATACAGCTTACGCCCGGTGTACAATCGGGTGGCGAGGGCAATAGTGCTTTTTATGTACGCGGAGGAGGGCCTGACCAAAACCTGGTGATGCTGGACGAAGCCGTAGTGTACAATGCAAGTCATCTTTTTGGCTTTTTCAGTGTTTTCAATGCGGACGCTTTGCAGAATGTGGAACTGACAAAAGCGGGCATGCCTGCCAATTACGGAGGAAGACTTGCATCGGTACTTGATATCAGCATGAAAGACGGCAATATGAAAAAATATCAGGTGAATGGCGGAATCGGACTTATTTCTTCGCGATTCACTGTTCAGGGGCCTATCAAAAAAGACACATCTTCATTCATTATCAGTGCCCGAAGAACCTACGCCGACATTGCGATGAAGCCTTTCATCAAAAAGACAAGTCCATTTCGTAATTCGGGTTATTATTTCTACGACCTCAACACCAAAGTAAATTACCGTTTGTCCGACAAAGACCGATTGTATTTGAGTGGCTATTTCGGACGCGACATTTTCGACCTTGAAAGCACCGAAGATCAATTCAAAAATAGCATCAGCTGGGGAAATGCAACTGTAACAGCTCGTTGGAATCACCTTTTCAACCAAAAACTGTTTGCCAACACCAGCCTTATCTTCAGTGATTATCAGTTCGAAATGGGTGCAACGCAAGATTTATACGAAATGAAATTGATGTCGGGGATTACCGATTACAACGCAAAACTCGACTTCACCTATTTACCTGCATCAAGTCATGTGTTAAAATTCGGAGCCAATTATGTTTACCACATTTTCACACCCAATAATGCCAGTGCACAAGCCGATGGCGTTGAACTTCAGCTGGGCGACGATGTAAAAC
This sequence comes from Bacteroidetes bacterium HGW-Bacteroidetes-6, assembly GCA_002842495.1. Taxonomy (GTDB): domain Bacteria; phylum Bacteroidota; class Bacteroidia; order Bacteroidales; family DTU049; genus GWF2-43-63. The sequence continues at coordinate 8,891 of PHDB01000020.1, read as the reverse complement.
TTCACTCTCATGAAGCAGCTATTTATATCAACGACGAATTTGACTTAAGCAAGAAAATAAAGATAAATGCAGGTCTTCGTGGTAGTTTTTTTGCACATGTTGGCCCCTTTGACCGCTATGTTAAAGATTCCGTTACTAATTTGGTTATCGACACCATTCATTATGGAGCCGGCGAAATGGTAAAAGACTACTGGCATATAGAACCGCGCATCAGTGCCCGCTACAACATCAATACCAAAAGCTCTGTAAAAGCATCGTACACTCAAAACTACCAATACATCCATCTTGCATCTCCAACAACGGTGAGCCTGCCAACCGATATTTGGTTCCCAAGTACCGAAATTGTCAAACCTCAATACGGCACACAGTATTCGCTGGGATACTACCGCAACTTCAAAGACAATATTATTGAAACAAGCTTCGAAGTGTATTACAAGCAAATGAAAAATCAGATTGAATATGCCGAAGGCGCGCTGATTGAAGACAACATAAACAACAACACCGACAACAACTTTGTGTTTGGAACAGGTCAATCGTATGGCTTTGAAGTATTCCTTAACAAAAAAATTGGTCGCACAACAGGTTGGATTGGCTACACTTGGGCAAAAACCACACGCATATTCGACGACATCAACAATGGAGATGAATTTCCTGCCAAATACGATAGACGCCACGACATTTCAATTGTTCTCACGCATCAGATTACCGAACAACTCACGATGTCGTTTGTGTGGGTGTACTCAACTGGTAACACAGCCACAATGCCTGTTTCGCGTTATATCATCGGAGGAAACATTGTAAATGAGTATGGCCCACGCAATGGTTTCCGAATGCCGGCTTATCATCGTGGCGATTTCAGTCTCACATGGTATCCTAAAAGCAAGAAGAAAAAACGAAAAATTGAAGAAAGCTGGAATTTCTCTGTTTACAATTTCTACAACAGACGCAATCCTTATTTCATTTACTTCGATGTTAACGGCGATTTGCTTGCCGGCGATGTTACCATTAAAGCAAAACAGGTATCTCTCTTCCCATTCCTTCCTTCTATCACCTGGAATTTTAAATTTTAAGTCATGAAAAAAGCACTTTATATCATTGCAGCAGTATTTCTTTTTGTTTCATGCGAAAAGGATGTCGATATCGACTTACCTCAGCCCGAGGCCAAATTGGTTGTTGAAGGGTGGATTGAGAACGACGCCTATCCGGTTGTGGTTCTGACCAGAAACAGCAGTTATTTCGACCCGGTTGATAGCACCACTCTTGCCAACCTTTTCGTAACAAATGCAACTGTTGTTGTTTACGATGGGTTTCAATACGATACATTGCAACCAGTTGTCGATTTCAACAACATCAACAACTCCGTATGGCCCTTCATTTACTACAAAGGCAGCAAATTTAAAGGAACCGAAAATGGCTCCTATTGGCTTACAATTGAAGCCGAAGGTCAATCAATAACCGGCTACACAACCATTCCAACAAAACATTCGTTCGATTCGCTGTGGTGGAAAGCCGAGCCTGTTTCCGATTCGCTTGGTTATATCTGGGCAAAATTTTCCGACGATCCAGCAGAAAAAAATTATTATCGTATCTTTACCCGACGTCTGGGTCGCGACTTTACTGATATTCCTTTGTTTGGAAGCACATACGACGATATCTTTTTTGCTGGTCAATCAATCGATTTCTCTATGTTCAGAGGGATGAATAGTCTCACAAACGACAGTGCATACTCCGATGAGGAGTTCGGACTTTTCCGAAAAGGCGATTCGGTGGTTGTTCGGCTGAGCTGCATGGATAGAGAGCATTACGATTTTTGGCGAACAGTTGAACAGGAATCGTTTAGCGGTGGCAATCCGTTTTCGAATCCCGTTACCATTCGTCACAATGTGGTTGGAGCTGTTGGGGTGTTTGGCGGCTATGGAAGTGTGTACGACACCATTGTAATTCAATAAAAAGACAAGATATGAGTAACGAACGCGAACAACAAAAATGTGTGATTATCGGGTCGGGTCCTGCCGGCTTCACCGCAGCTATTTATGCTGCCCGCGCCGAGATGAAACCTCTGGTATACGAAGGAATGCAGCCCGGAGGTCAATTGACCATTACAACCGAAGTTGAGAATTTTCCCGGATACCCTGAAGGCGTAACAGGTCCTGTTTTGATGGAAGATTTGAAAAAACAAGCCGAACGCTTTGGCACCGAAGTGCGTTGGGGAACCATTGAAAAAGTCGATTTCTCTAAGCGTCCGTTTTTACTTACCGACGACAGCGGAAAAGAAATTCTTGCCGAAACAGTTATCATTGCCACCGGTGCTTCGGCGCGTTGGATGGGACTTCCAAGCGAACAGGAATACAATGGGTTTGGTGTGTCGGCTTGTGCCACTTGCGACGGATATTTCTACCGTGGCAAAACCGTAGCCGTAATTGGTGGTGGCGATACCGCAGCCGAAGAGGCAACCTATCTTTCTAAACTGGCTTCGAAAGTGTATCTGATTCACCGTCGCGACGAACTGCGTGCGTCGAAGGTAATGCAGCAAAAAGTGTTCAATACAGCCAACATCGAAATGGTGTGGAACAGCATTCCCAAGGAAATTGTAGGCGAGCAAAAAGGTTTTGCCAAAGCTGTTACCGGAATTATTGTAACTGATGCCAAAACCGGCGAAGATAGGCGCATCGATGTTGATGGCGTTTTTGTTGCCATTGGTCATAGCCCCAATACTGAAATTTTTGCCGGACAGATAGAATTTCACGAAAACAAATACATCAAAACCACTCCTGGTTCAACCAAAACGAGTGTTGAAGGCGTTTTTGCGGCCGGCGATGTGCAGGATTTGCATTACCGCCAGGCGATCACCGCTGCAGGCTCGGGCTGTATGGCGGCCATCGAAGCAGAACGATTTTTAAGCATGAGCGAATAATTTCAACTCCTATTTCTGAAAGGCCCGGTTTTCCGGGCTTTTTTTGTTTTTTCTCTTTGAGTAATACCAAAACGAATTATATTGTGATCCAACAGCTCTTACTAATAGGCGCAATCATCATCCACCTTGCCATGCTGAATTCATTTCAGAATCTTCGGAGGATGATGAGCCACGCATGGTAGATACTGAAACAAGTTCAGTATGACACCATGCGTGGTTGGTTGAATTGATCTGTTTTATAATTCGTTCTGTTATAATCTTGAAATATTTGAGTTTATAAACAAAAACCTCATTGCGTTTATTCTTTTCACAAAAGAGTAATCGAATTATTTACTCTTTCTGCAATAGAGTAATACGGTTATTTCCTCTATTGTCAATAGAATTATCAGGTCTAATCCCAAATTGAAAATTTGATTAATCAATATATGCAACTGCTGTTGCGCAAAGCAAATATGATTTTGTGTTATTACATCGACGGTGTAATTTTGTTTGCAATTTCAAGTATTCAATATTTTTTACGAGTTTTTTGAATCATAGCAGAATTCAACATCTACCTGCCACAACACATTAAGAACACGCTCCCTAAACCAAGAAATATTTATCAATTATTTCTATGTGACATAAAATCACTCTGACAGAAACATTTCAATACATCCAAAAACACCTCTTTCCCAAAACAATTTTATCTATCTTTGTTTAAAGCAAATTTTAAAATGAGACAAACAGTTATTGCGCTTTATGCCGGAATATGCAGAATAGACGCAGTATCTACATGATGGATTGACGCAATGCGTCTGCTAAACGTTCAGGGAAATCCCTTCGGGCTTCCCCTGAACGGTGGGGGCAATTTTAAAACGACCTAAAATGCATGACCGTAAATGATAGAAAAACTAAAAAAAAAATACACCAAAGCCATTCGGACATCTTTATTAGCGCAAGATAAAAAGACGAAAAATTGGTTTCATTTATTTTCTGTCATAGAATTACAAATTGATGACGAATATTCTTACAGTATACCCAACGACAAATGGACTCACGGTTGTGTTAGACAAGCAGGGTTAGACAATTATTCATTCTATCTTTCCATTGACGAAATTTCGTCTGTTGACGAAGCCTTAAATGTGTTTAATAATCCAATTGGAAATTTTGTTATTGATAGAAACAATATTTCATTTGTTAATACATCTTTTGTAAAAGAGCCTTCGGGAGAACATTCTTTGGTTTTCGCCTCCAATTTTTACACGGAAAAAGGTATTTCTTCAATTCTTCCTATACGAAAGTCAGGGTTGTTAGTGTGGAGTCAAATTGACAATGAACGAAAAACCGACAATCATTTCATTTCGTCCACTGTATCAAAGGATATGTTAGCAATGCAACAGCTAACTATAGAGTGGTTGGGCTTTGACATTATCCAAAAGAAAGAACATATAGGAAACATTTATTTATCTGTACCAAATCCTTATTTCAGAGAAATAGAAATTTCACTTTCTACCGAACCAATAGGTGTCTTTTATAAGATACTAACACGAAAAAATGGATTTGAACCGCTAAAGTTTAGAATTATAGATACACACGGAGATGTTATAGCATTCGATAAAGTTTTTGAAGTAAATAATCAAGTTGGTCGTATAGAACTTCCACACAAACCTCATTTGTTTGAACTAAGAATTTATAACCAACAAGATGATTTAATAGCTATTCACGAACCAGCTACTTTTATTAGTAGCATTCAATTTGGAATGTCTATGAAACAAGCTGACTTTCACGTTAAAGTAGAAACAGAAAAAGGGAAAAAAGAATTTGTAGTAGAGAAGTTCTCTAAAGAGAAACCTAATATTATTGGGAAACCCGAAGTTTTTATCGCTGAATCTTATTTCAAAAAAGCTGATAAGGATCGACTATATATAGAACTTGCACAACGTAAGGAGTTTATTTTTTTTCAAGGAGCAAAAGAAGAAACAGAAAGAAGCAAATTGAAAGAAAACGCAAAAGCTGCCATTAGAGAAATTTTAAACAACGCTAATGATACTTGCTATTTATGCGACCCATATTTCAATAGTATGGATATTATTGAATTTGCGTTTCAAATTAAAAGTTCGGGAGTTAAAATAAATATACTTAATAGCAAAGAAGCGGTTTCAAAAGTAGAGGCTCAAAAAATTGCTACCGTAATAAACGAATACAACAGCAAACCTTTTGGTAAAATTGATGTGCATATTCTACGGGGTAATAGTATTCTTCACGATAGGTTTATTGTTGCGGATAAAAATGTTTGGTTTATAGGAAGTTCATTTAATGAGTTTGGGAATAGGGCAACGTGTATTGCAAAAATACCTGAATCATCAGGCAAACTCATAATTAACGAAATAGAAAAATGGTATAATTCTGAAGAATATTCTCAAGATATTATTGAATACGCAAAAGAAAATGAAGATTCTAAAAATAATTTTCTGAAACGTCTTTTGTTGAAATTGAAAACTATATTTCTAAAGACCATTGGGAAAATTAAACGTAAAAAGTAATGAATAAAGAACTATTTTATAAATATGACTTTTATGTTCTTGAACAAAAGTTTCCTGAACTCAATTTTATAGAGTTGTTAGAAACAAATATTTCATTGAACAAATCAGTAGAGCCCTTTATTCGTAATGTTACTGATTTATTATACACATCAATTAAGCAAAGCAAAAATATAGAAGTTGCAGGAATTATTTTGCCCAATATAGAGGAAGATTTAAAACGTTTTTTAGAAAATGAGCCTCATTATATTTCATATAAATCTTATTTAGAATCAGAGCAAAACTTATCTGAATTTGTCTTTAATAAATTTTTGAGGAGAATTTTCAAAAAAGACGGTTACAATGATGAATCTCACGTCATTCAAAATTATGTTCATTCATGGTTAGAGAAAAAATTAGCTCTGAACATTGTTCAGGATTTGCGATTTAGCTCTTTAGATGTATTAAAATCGTTGTTAGAAAAAACTGAAATACTTCACAGTTTTTATGTTGATTTAGTAGAGAATTTTCCAAAAAAATGGGTCTTGAATAAGCGAAAAGAATGGGTTGATATAAACGTTAGCCCCGAACATATTCTTGATTCTATCAGAATGTATCGTAGAGAGTATCTTGATAGTTACACCAATTTACTACAAACTCAATCAAAAGATAATCTGTGGGAATATGTTCAGGAAACAACACGCAACTCTGAATATACAATGCTTAATCACGAGTATAGTTTTATTTCTTCTGTTCTTATCAGAACGGACATTTCTCTCTGGATTGAATTTTGGGATAATCTAAAATTTCCGATAATTCAGGATTGTGTGTTTAATTCCTCTTTCAACTTCAAGCCACAACTCTATTTACAATTACTATCCAATTTAATTGATGATAGAACGGTTGTAAAATCTGAGCTAAAAGTGCTTTTGTTTATTGTAGTGCAAAATTATTTTGAAGCATCAAACAAACTCACAGAACAATTTTCTAATTATGAAAATTCTGAAATAAAAAATGAAAGAAATGAACTGATTTTTCAGCTAGGAATTGAGCAACAAAAAGAATGGCTAGAGGAAAAGAAAAGAAACTATGAAAACATAATTCAATCTTTGACGAAGAAATTAACAAGTTCTGAAATTGAAGATTGGATTTTTAGTTACAGACCAAGAATAAATCACCAACAATTCAAACCAAATGAAATTTACAATTCAGAAATAAAACTATTGACGGAAACATATAAGGAAAAAGCTATTGAATTTTTGAGTTCAGACTTACATTCATTCAATTTACAGAAGTTCAATTTTTATATAGAAGTAATTAGAGATAAAGAAGATAAAAAATTCACCTCAGCATTGCTTGAAGCAATTACAGGTCACATCTCTTCTGACAAATTCTTTTGGGACAGGACATATACTGAACCTTATTGGTCAGCATTAAAAGGGATAGGCTTTATAATAAGCCAACTAGACAACCCTATTCAAACGGCTAAAGAATTAATCAATAAATTCAAAACAATTCATCAAGGTTGGAAACCTTCAAAAGTTGATTTTTCATCATTAGTGAAGGAATCTTTTATTTGTTCGGGAATTGCATTGCTATTTGAAAATGAATCTGCATTTAAAGACAAAAATGAAAAACAATTATTTTTCAAAGAATTAGTGAATCACATTTTAACGCAAGACAGATTTTCACACATTGACAACTCTGAATATTACCAAATGCCACTACACTTATTGTTTTTAGTTGCCAATCAAATTTTTACAGATGTCAAAGAATACTATGAACAAGAAGTAATTGACAATTTTGACAACTTGTATTCTCTTTTAACAATTTTATCAAGCGACAAAAATCCCATTTCGGAAAAATCAAAATCCTTGCTAAAAACACGACTTGACAGAGAATTATTATTGGAAAAAGGACAGTATGGAAATCGTAATCAAAAAGACAAAGTGCAAGAATTGGAAAAAATGATAGAAACATTAAAACTATAAAAAAACAGCCGCCAACACGCAATAAAAAACATAGGGCGGAAAGTGCTAAATTTGAACGACATAACATTTAATAAACGGCTCGGTAGCTTGATAGGTAGGGGCTTCGGAATGCCCTACGTTTCTTATTGCCAACCGTTACTGCCTAGCATAAAAAAGCAACATTGTTGAGATTTAAACTGTAATTTAAAAATATTTCAACCATCCATTTCTCAAAATAATTCTATCTTTGTGCATTCTCACAACAGGGGTGCTCCGTTTTGCGGGGCTGAGAACAGACCCTTAGAACCTGATCCGGGTAATGCCGGCGCAGGGAGGTTTATTCAATATTTTAAATGGTTTTCCACCCCTTGGCCATTTGTAATTCCAAAGCGGAATTTCAAAAGTCGAGCTGACGCGTTGAAAATCCTGCTTTGGTTTATACCGGCAGAATGACGATTTCCGGGATCGTTTTTTTGAGCGGAATATTCCAAAGCGCAACAACAGTACGACAATTGAACAACTGCGGCGGGCCTACCGACAAAAGTGAATGCGCAAGCTTTTCATTCTCGCCGGTATCTAAAACACATTACAAAATGAAAAAGGTTGTTGTCTTTTTGTTTTTCGTCGGGCTCATTTTCGCACTTCAAGCCCAAAAAGTCACTTTGCAAGGTAAGATATCCGATGCACTATCGGGCGAAATGCTTGCAGGAGCAAATGTGTACGTAGCCGGAACTTTCACCGGCACTTTTTCCAAACCCGATGGTTCGTTTGCGGTTGAAACCCGCGAAAAATTTCCACTTAAACTGGTGGTTTCGTTTCTCGGCTACAAAGCCGACACCATCGAAATTGCAGCTGTCCCATCTAAGCCAATTGAAGTCAAACTCAAACCATCGGCAGTGGTGAGCGACGAAATTGTGATTCGTTCCATTCGACTGAATGGACAAGATGCAGCTACATTCACCAATTTCGGCGCTGAAAAACTGCAAAGCATCAACACGGGTGCCGACATTCCGGTTTTGCTCGACCTTCTTCCGTCGGTGACCAGCAGCAGCGATGCAGGAACAGGAATTGGCTACACCGCTTTCCGATTGCGCGGTACCGACCAAAACCGAATCAACGTCACCCTCAACGGAGTGCCATACAACGATCCGGAATCGCATGGTGTGTATTGGGTCGATGTTCCCGATTTGGCTTCTTCGTCCGAAAACATTCAGGTGCAGCGCGGTGTTGGTTCTTCGACCAATGGTGCAGCTTCGTTTGGCGGCTCCATCAACATTCAAACACATTCTTTTAAGCCCGATCCGTTTGTAAATCTCAATTTCCGTGGTGGCTCATACAACACCTTGGGCTCGAACGTACTTTTTGGTACTGGCTTGCTCAATGGCAAATGGATTATCGATGGACGCGCTTCGCTTCTTCACAGCGATGGATATGTCGATAGAGCAAGCACCGATATTCAGTCGATGATGGGCAATGTGGCATATTACGGCGACAAAACACTTATCCGCT
>PHDB01000137.1 GCA_002842495.1 Bacteroidetes bacterium HGW-Bacteroidetes-6 | reverse complement strand
AAGGATGGTTTCACACCGGCGATGTTGGCCATATAGAACCCGGCGGCCATCTGCGGATTACAGGGCGTAAAAAGGAAATTTTCAAAACTTCGCTCGGCAAATACATCAGTCCCGAACTGATAGAAAATAAGTTTAAGGAATCTTCCTTTATTGATACGCTGATGGTGATTGGCGAAAACCAGAAATTTGCCGCCGCACTTGTCGTTCCTGACTTTCCGCATTTAAGAGCCTGGTGTGCAATTAAAGAAATACCCTATACTTCCGATGCCGAAATGGTTGCCATGCCCCGGATCAAAAAACGTTTTCAGCAGGAACTTGATAAGTTCAATAAGTTCTTCGGGACAACCGAACAGGTTAAGCGCTTTGAAATGATTGATCATGAATGGACTGTGGATACCGGTGAGTTGACGGCCTCCCTGAAACTGCGCCGACGGTTTATCAATGAAAAATACGACACTATCATCCGCAAAATTTTCGATCTTGATGATAATAATTAGCCCGGCAGGGAAATTTTAATAAACCTATACAGATCGTGCTATGGCCTATGTGAGCCGGATATTCGACCTGCTTCAGCTTTATCGCGAAGAGTATTCTGCGAAAGCAATTGTTTTCAGCAACAAGAAGCAGGGCAAATGGCAACAGCTCTCTGCCCCGGATTATGTTTCCATATCAGAAAAGATCGCCTGTTCCTTGCTGTCAATGGAGCTTAAACCCGGCGACCGGGTAGCCACCATCATGAGCAATATGCCCGAATGGAATTGCCTTGATATGGGTATAATGCTGGCTGGGTGTGTACATGTTCCGGTTTATCCTTCCTTAAGTGTTGAAAATTACCGGTTTATCTTTCGCGATGCTTCTGTAAAGCTGATTATCGTTGGTTGTAAGGATGCGTATGTAAGAATAAGCAAAGCGCTGGATGGCATAGATTATATAGGCGAAATTGTTTCCATTGAACAGATTAAAGGAACCTGTTCATGGGAAGATTTTATCAACAGGGGAAGCAATCAACCGGATTTTAATAAGCTTGCCGGACTGCAGGAACACATTACGCCCGAAAGCCTCGCTACAATCATCTACACTTCCGGCACAACCGGAAACCCAAAGG
>PHDB01000101.1 GCA_002842495.1 Bacteroidetes bacterium HGW-Bacteroidetes-6 | reverse complement strand
ATATAGGTTATTTGCGGTGTTTCCTCTTTGCCATCCTTCGACAAGCTCTGGATGACTACATTCTTGAATAAAAAACCAATACTCTCAGTCACATTGAGCGAGCTTGCCCTGAGTGCAGACGAAGGGAAATGTGATTTACGGAATTTAAAAATTGTTTTACGTTTGTCATGCTTCGACACGCTCTGCATGACTTGTGTGAAAAATTAAAATATCTAGTCACATTGAGACCACCAGCAAAACACGTTTTGCAACCTTAAAAAAAAGACAAAAACGCAGTCACATTGAGCCTGTCGAAATGTGGTGTAATTTCTCAAACACTTGAATAAAAGCATGTTGCAAAACATTGTCATTAGCAGCCCAGTCGAAATGTGATTTACGGAATGAAAAATAATTTATTAACCGTGTTTTCTTCTTTGTCATCCTTCGACACGCTCTGAATGACTTGTGTGAAAGATTAAGATATACAGTCGCACTGAGCTCCGTCGAAGTGTGATTAAAAATACATATAGAATCCGCAACCCCACATTATTCGTACCTTTGCCACATGAAAACCAATCCTGTTGAACTTCTCAGTCCCGCCAAAAATGCGGAATACGGAATAGCTGCCATTAATTTTGGAGCCGATTCGGTTTATATAGGTGCACCCCGATTTGGTGCCCGCGCTTCGGCCGGTAATAGCATTCAGGATATTGAAACACTCTGCAATTATGCGCATCGGTTTCATTCGAAAGTATTTGTGGCTTTAAACACCATTTTATTTGACCACGAACTGTCCGAAGCTGAGAAGATGATTCATCGCATTTACGAAGCAGGCGCCGATGCGCTCATTATTCAGGATATGGGAATTCTCGAAATGGATCTTCCTCCGATATCGCTTCATGCCAGTACGCAAGCCAACAACACTCATCCTGAACAAATCGGGTTTCTCGAAAAAGTGGGCTTCGATCGGGTCATTCTGGCACGTGAACTTTCGTTGTCTCAAATTCAGGAAATCCGAAACAAAACACATATCGAACTTGAGGCCTTTGTTCATGGCGCTTTGTGTGTTTCTTACAGCGGACAATGCTATATGAGTGCATTTATAGGCAGCCGTAGCGGAAATCGTGGCGAGTGTGCACAACCATGTCGCTTGCAATACAATTTGCTCGACGAGCGTAACACTGTAATTGAACGCGATACGCATGCATTGTCGCTTCGCGATATGAACAGGGGGGAGTTTCTTTACGAAATGCTGAATGCAGGAGTAACTGCTTTTAAAATTGAAGGCCGCATGAAAGATATCGGCTATGTAAAAAACGTTACCGCATTTTACCGCAAAAAACTCGACAAAATAATCGCCAACAACGAACGATACGCTCATGCTTCGCTTGGGCATTTTCGCTTCGATTTCGAACCCGATCCCGATAAAACATTCAATAGGCGCTATTCCGATTACTTTTTGCATAATAGAGAAGCTGGAATTACTTCGAAGTCGCCCAAATCGGTTGGAAAACCAATTGGCAAAGTGATTGAAGTAGGCTACAACTACATTACCATCAACACGCGCGAAAAATTCAACAATGGCGATGGTTTATGCTTTTTTATGCCCGATGGTAAACTCAATGGTTTTAGTGTTCAACAATCGGAAAACAATCGGGTTTTTACTTCCGAATCGATTAATATTAAAATAGATACCCTGGTGTATCGCAATTCGGACCTGGGTTTTAGTAAACTGCTGGCTGCTACCGAAAATGCCCGTTTTATTGACATCGACCTGCACTTCAAAGAAACAGAAAATGGATTTATGCTCAGTGCGTCAACCACAGATGAGCTTTATCATGCCGAAAGCAGCATCGAAATTGAGAAAAACCCCGCTCGCGACGAGAAAAAAGCCAGCGAAACAGTCGAGCAGCAACTTCGAAAAACAGGTGGTACTTCATTTGTTATCAATGAGTTAAAAATAGAGTGGGGAAGTGTGTGGTTTATTCCCATTGGTGAACTCAACCGGTTGCGACGCGAAGCTTTGGAAAAGCTTTCCAATTTATTGGGAACAAAATTCAATAAAAGCGAAAAGGAATTGCATTTAAACAACGAACCCTATTTCCAAGATAAACTCGATTACAAAGCCAATGTCTCGAATTTGTTAAGTCAAAAATTTTGGAAACGTCATGGCGTAAGCGAAATTGATGATGCTTTCGAATTATCACTTTCGAACGAAGGTTGTGTTTTGATGACCACAAAACTTTGTTTGCGCTTCGAAGCCGACGCATGTCCGGTTCATCGAAATGCATCCAACAAAACCTATCCACACTCTATTGAATTAAACGGTACCATGTTTCATCTGGAATACGATTGCAAAGCCTGTGAGATGAAGATCGTTAAATAAACTCTGGAGACAAGGCACTACCTTTTGCATTTCCAATATTCTTTCTTACTTTTGCTACAAATTGAAGAAAAATGGAAGAAGCCCCGGAAATGATTCAGGAAGAAGCAATACAAACAGACACAAAGCTAATTTTAATCGAAAACGCCATGATTATTCAAGGCGAAAATATTATTCTCGACAAAGTGTCGTTTCAGATTGGGGCAGGAGAGTTTGTTTATTTTCTGGGCCGTACAGGTTCGGGAAAGTCGAGTCTGCTAAAAATGCTATATGCCGATTTGCCATTCGAAGGCGAAGCTGGAATGGTTGCCGGTTACGACTTGAAAAATATCCGTTCGCGCGAAATACCGCTTCTACGTCGCAAATTAGGTATGGTGTTTCAAGACTTTCAGTTGCTCACCGATAGAACGGTTGCAGAGAATCTGCATTTTGTGTTGGCTGCAACCGGCTGGCGCGATCGTCAACAAATGAGCGATCGCATCGACGAAGTTCTTTCTATAACCGGTGTGTTGCACAAAAAAGATAAAATGCCGCATCAGCTTTCGGGCGGCGAGCAGCAAAAAGTGGTTATTGCACGTGCTTTGCTTAACAATCCCGACCTATTACTTGTTGATGAACCTACCGGAAATCTCGACCCGCAGTCGTCTGAGGAAGTACTCAATACACTTGTTGCTCTGAAAAATTCGGGCAAAACCATTCTAATGGCAACCCACGATATGCTTGTTGTTGAAAAATATCCAGCTCGCACACTTTGGTTCAACGATGGTCGTGTTACTGATAATCAGTAGTATTCAAACATGTTTTTGGATTATAAAATCAGAATCATATGCCAGTAATTCAGATTTCGGTATTGCCACTGCCGGTAGAAAAGAAAAAAGAACTTTCAAAAGTCTTCACCGACGAAATGCATCGTATCACCGGTATTCCCAAAGAAGCCATGGTGATTATGTTTCAGGAATTGCCCGCCGAGAGTTTTGCCACCAACGGCGAAATGCTTACGGAGCAGTTAAAACGACGTGAAGAAAAATAAGAATCATTTCCCAAACACAAACTCAACCAGTCTTTGTGCATTGTAGCGGTTCGAAAAGCCATTTTCAACCAAAATTTTGCGTCGTAAATCGATGGTGGCATCGCTTACCGGCATTTCGGCAAGCTGTGTAATTTGTTTTTTGATTTCAGCCGGAGTATCTGCTATATAGCACAACTCTTCAATTCCGGTATTGGCAACCATGGGGGTATTTACCAATAAATGACGTCCCTGATGCAATGCCAGTAAAAGTTTGAGTTTAATGCCCGTTGCCTGGAATGTTGGCAGAATATTAATTTGAGCCTCTTCAACCAGTGTTGCAAAATCATCGGTCGACAAGTTGTCGCGCAAAGCGATGTGCTGATATTTTTTAACTGCAGCACGCAATTCTTTGCTGGGTTTGTTGCCGGCAATCACTAGAGGATAGTCTATTTCGTTGAATATTTCATTCACCAGATACAGTGCTGCTCGGTTGTTTTCGCTTACATCGAGACTGCCATGATACAAAGCATATTTTCCTATGCCTGGTTGAATATCAATTGATTCGGAAGAATGAAAAGCACTTACAGTACATGTGTTTTTGTTGATTGAAGCAAAATGAAGCTCGTCGTTTTTTGAAATAGCAACAATACCATCGGCATGTGCCAGATTTCTCTCGAAACGTTTTAGCTTCCTCGATTCGCTTTGGAAATAGAGCATTTTAAGCGGGTCGCTTTCGGCCTGGGCCAGGCCAAGATAATAATCGTGCTCAATATTATGTGTGCGTACAAATCGTTTTTTGTGACTCAACGCCGGATGATTCAGAAGCAGGCAGGTGTGAAGTCCTTCGAAAAGAATTGGATGGTTGTCGGCAGCAAGCCGTTTTAGCAATTCGTCCGATGATCGCGAAACCACAATAAATGGTTTGCCAGATAAAATGTTGGTTTTGTTGTTGTTGCGCTGGTAATAGTAAACATGACTGCAAAACTCGTTGAGTTTGGCTTCGCGTTTTCGGCCACCATACTGAAAGTTGTGCAGAATAATTTTAATTCCCAGATCGTGCAAACAACGAAGTTTGTAATAAACGTCAATTGCGCCTCCGTAGTTTGCCGGAAACGGAATATCGAACGAGACGACATGCAGGTATTTATCCGAAGTATTCCCCAAGTTTTTCATACAGTTTCTGCGATTCGTTTTCCCAGCAGAGTTCTTCCGAAGCTTTCGACGCATTTTCTCGCCAAACGTTTAATTGCAAACGATCCGAAATCATATTATTTATAGTTAAGGCAATAGCTTCCGGCGAATGGTTGCTTGCTATAGAGCCTATTTCGTACTGTTTTACGATTTTTGCAACTTCCGGCAAATTGCTGCTCAAAACAGCACATCCGGCATTGATGTAATCAAAAATTTTGTTGGGTAAGCTGAAGCGGTAATTTATATTCGTGTCTTTGTCTAGTGTAAGTCCTATATCTGCATTAGCAGTATATTGAAATAGTTCTTCGCGTCCAATTGGCTGAATTAGCCGCACTTTTTCTTGAAGATTTTTCTCCTGTACCCTTTTTTCGATGACAGGATACACATCGCCACCGCCAATAATAAGCAGTAGTGTATTCTCGATAAGCTGCATGGCTTCAACCGCTTCTTCGATACCACGATCAACATTGATGCCTCGCCCCTGAACGATAAGTATTGTTTTGTCAATAGGCAAATCGAGATCAGTTCGCGATTTTGTTTTCAGCAAACCATTCCGGATAGGTACATTCCGGATAACCAACACGGGAATATTATATTCCTGCTTGAACAAGCCGGCAATGGAATCGTTTACCGTAATCATAAACGGCAGTTTAGGCACAATGCGACGCTCGATACGTTTCCATATTTTCTGTACACGGGGACGACCAATAAGTTCGGGCACTCCTGTAAAATATTCGTGGCTGTCGTAAACCAGTTTTTTGCCTTTCAGTTTCGACGCCAATCGGCAAGCATACAATGTGTCGAGGTCGTTTGCCCAAATTGCATCGAATCGGGTAAACAGCAGTCGCAAAAAGAGCCGCATATTGAAACAAGCATAAAAAAATGCTCCTTTTTTAAACAACAAATGCATGCGAATGGTTTTGTATGGCCTTTGTGGCATTGCCATACTGTTGGGAAGCCGACGTCCGATCAGGCAAACACTATGACCCATTTCGTGCATCAGCATACAAGAGCGATGTACACGCTGGTCGGTGACCAAATCGTTTATAACAGCAGAAATAATTCTCATTTCGAACGACAAAATTAGCCAAAATATCGAGATGTTATGCCTGTTGTCAACTACAAAATGGAAACCTTATGCTATTTTGAGCTTGAATATTGAAAAAAATAAAATTGCTGCTACAACACCAACCATAAGAAATAGTGTCCAAATAAGTTTCACGTAGAGCGGAGTTTCTTTCATCAGTGTTTTCAGATAATTCTGCTTGCCGTCTATTTCGATTTTGGTGCCCGGAAAAAGAGTGAATCCCAATCCAATAAAAAAAACAATAATTCCAGCCATTAGCAATTTGGGATAGTATTGGTTTTGATATTGAATAAGATACCAATTTATCGCTACCATTGGAGTTCCAGCTATCATGAGACCGATTCCTACGCTGCGGTTTTTGAAAGTTTTATTTGGCATTGAGATTTTTTGCAAATATAATAAGAGATGTTTTATATGCTTATCTTTGCGTCTATGAACGAACCCTCCACGCAACCAAACAACCCTCTGCACGGCATTACGCTGAAAATGATACTCGAATATCTGATTGATTATTATGGCTGGGAAGAGCTAAGCGAAAAAATCAGAATCAGGTGTTTCAAGGAAAATCCAAGCTTGAACTCAAGCCTTACATTCTTACGCAAAACTCCCTGGGCCCGCACCAAAGTGGAAGATTTGTATTTGTGGCTGGTTTCGAAGAATAAGCACTAAAACTACAAATTATGGCCGATCTTTCCGGACTTCGTTCAAAAGCACTTTCAGTTCGCGAAAACATAATTCGTTCGCTCGAAGCAGCTGGTAGTGGACATTTGGGCGGTTCGCTCGGGCTGGCCGATGTTTTTACCGTTTTGTATTTTCATACAATGAAAAATCGTCCTTCCGAACCCCAATGGATTGAGCGCGACCGCCTTATTTTGAGTATCGGACATGTGGCTCCGGTGTTGTATGCAACACTTGCCGAAGCAGGCTATTTCCCCAAAGACGAATTGCTCACACTCCGAAAACTTGGCAGCCGCCTGCAAGGTCATCCGGGACGCGACCACGGTTTGCCGGGAATTGAAATCTCGTCGGGATCGCTGGGGCAAGGACTTGGAGTTGCTGTTGGAATGGCTTTGGGACAACGACAGCAAAAATCGGCCTCCAGGGTATTTTGTATCATGGGCGATGGCGAATTGCAGGAAGGAAGCGTTTGGGAATCGGCCATGAGTGCAGCTCATTACAATTTGTCGAATCTCACTGCCATTGTAGACCGCAATGGTTTACAAATTGATGGTTCGACTGAGAAAGTGATGAGACTCGAACCACTCAAGAAAAAGTGGGAAGCATTTGGTTGGCATGTTGAAGAAGTAGACGGACACAATATAGCTGCCTTAGCGGCTGTTTTAAATAATCCGCATTCACAAAAACCAACAATGCTTTTGGCTCAAACTATTATGGGCAAAGGAGTACCTGAAATCGAGGACGATTATCGCTGGCACGGAAAAGCTCCTGATGCCGAAGAAGCCCAACGTTTTTTGTTGTCGTTGTATTGAATACATGTGTTTATTCCTGATACATTGTATAAAAGGTTGTTGAAAATCAGGATGTCTGAAAAACACGACAAAAAAAACTCTCCGCAACCGAAATTGGGAGAGTTGGAAGTCGGTAAATAGAATTACTTCTTAATATCGGTGCCTTGTGGACCGGGTTTGGCGATATTTTCGCGCATGTCGGTGTCGGCCTGAATATTTTTGAGTTTATAATAATCCATTACACCCAGATTTCCGCTGCGGAATGCTTCGGCAATAGCTTTTGGAATTTCGGCTTCGGCTTCAATAACCTTGGCCCGGGCTTCCTGAGCTTTCGCAATCATTTCCTGCTCTTGAGCAACAGCCATAGCACGACGCTCTTCGGCTTTTGCCTGGGCAATATTTTTGTCGGCTTGTGCCTGATCCATCTGAAGAATAGCACCAATATTTTTTCCAACATCAACGTCGGCGATATCGATTGAAAGTATTTCAAAAGCTGTTCCTGCATCGAGTCCTCTTTCAAGTACTACGCGCGAAATTTTATCGGGATTTTCGAGAACTTCTTTGTGGTTGACCGAAGAACCAATGGAAGTTACAATACCTTCACCTACACGGGCGAGAACAGTTTCTTCACCAGCACCCCCAACCAATTGGCGAATGTTGGCACGAACGGTTACACGTGCTTTCGCTATAAGCTGAATACCGTCTTTGGCAACAGCAGTAACAGGGGGAGTATTAATTACTTTTGGATTAACACTCATCTGCACAGCTTCGAATACATCGCGGCCAGCCAGATCGATCGCAGTTGCCGATTTAAAATCGAGTGGGATATTTGCTTTATCAGCCGAAATAAGTGCGTTTACGACATTCTTTACACGTCCACCAGCCAGATAGTGAGCTTCGAGTTCGTTACGATTAAGTTTGATGCCGGCTTTGCTAGAAGTGATAAGTGCATTTACAATGATGGTTGGTGGAACTTTTCTCCAACGCATAAGAATAAGCTGAACCAGCGAAATGCGTACACCTGAAAGCAATGCGGTAATCCACAAGCCAACAGGGATGAGGTAAAAAATTAACCACAAGCCGATCAGCGCACCAATGGCAATAGCAAAATAAATCCCAATCTGAGTTGAATTGGTTTTTAGAAGAATGAACAATAAATTCATATGTTAGATGTTTTTGGGTTTGACAAAGATTTTATATCCTTCGATTTTTGTGATTTCAATATCGGAGTTTGGAGCTATTGAACCACTCAGACTGTGAACTTCGTAAAGAGCTCCATTGATTTCAGCTTTTCCAATTGGGCTCAACCTTGAAATGGTAATACCCGATTCGCCAATTTTTAAGTTGGTCTGCCCCTCGGTGTTTACACGTCCTTCAAGCACATCGTGCAATGCTGCTTTTTTCCATGTGTTCGACCGGAATAATAAAATGAGCAATAAAATGGTGAGAACCAGCGTGGCCGAAGCTGTAATATGTCCGGCTGTGCTGCCAAAAGTGGCATAAGCCTGATAAATACCAACAATGATAGCTATACCGCCGATAATACCCGCAATCATTCCAGGGAGAATAAAGATTTCGAGCATCACAAGTACGATGCCGATGAAAATAAGTGCAAGTATAATGGTCCAGCTCATATATTCTATTGTTGTGTAATTACTGTTGAGGCTTGTAATATTTGTTAGCCGTTGGAAGGAATTCCTTCATAGCTTTGATTCGATTTTCGTCGCTTGGGTGTGTACTCAAAAACTGAGGAATAGATGGTCCCGATTGTTTGGCAGCCATTCGTTCCCAGAATTTGATGCCTTCGGCGGGGTCGTAACCAGCCAGAGCCATGAATACCATTCCGATTTTATCGGCTTCATATTCGCCTTTCCAAAATCTTCTGCGGCATAATCGCACGTACCAATTGCTCAAATTTTCCTGTACAAAATAGGAAATTGCACGGGCAACTTTGGTGGGTTCATAGTCTTCGTAAGCTTCTTCCGCTTCTTTGATTAGACTGTGCAATTCCGATAAAATCCAACGGTCAATT
>PHDB01000019.1:55988-57150 GCA_002842495.1 Bacteroidetes bacterium HGW-Bacteroidetes-6 | reverse complement strand
GTAGTCCAGTTTGTGGTTACGTTCCAGATTTTTACGCCATCGGTTCCACCACCCCAGCCATTGTCGTAATAAGCAACAAAGGGGAGTGGAGTCCCAACTGTTGGGAGAACAGTGTTGTCGGCAGCATCGGCAGGTAAAGGACAGAAAAATGCGGCAACAGTTCCAGTTGTGAATGTCGAGTATATGCCTCTGGCTGAAGGATTTCCTGCCAATAGCTGGTCACGCTCAAAAACGTAAATTTTATCAGTGGTCTGATTTGACGTCATGTAATAACCATCGCCCCAGATCGAAAATTTCAAGTAATCGGGAAACTCTGGGGAAATAAACGTGTATGTGTAGTAGGTGCCTGTAGGGTCGCCACTTGTCGAAACGGCAATGTAAATCTGATTGCTGCTTCCAAATTGAGTAAGAACCCAACGGTCGGCAAATCTATCGTAAATGATAATGGGATCTCCGGCATTGGCTGTTGCAGGGCTCCATAAATTTCCAATGTTTGTAGCTGCTGTTACTGCAGCACCGGTCGATTTATTGTAAACTCTAAATGGTGTGCTGTTAATTGCTTGTAGGTAATATTGGTCATCCGCAGCACCAGATGGATCCATTGGACGCCCAAGTGTGTAGGTCTGCCCCTGCCAATTCATGAGTGGCGCACGATTCGAAATGTCGCGTGTTCCCATGGTTGTTTGCCATGTGGTTGTGTCTTCGCCATATTCCGGTCCATCGGCGGCAGTGTAAATAAATGTTTGGGGAGGCCTGTTTGCCCTGTCGGGTTGCTCCTTAATGATTCTCGTTTTGGATGTTTCAACATAGGGGTTCTCGGCTGCAATTTCGCTCAGTGGGCGGCTTATTCCAAACGATGTTGGATAAAACACAACTTGTGTTTCTTCTGTTTGTGCCTGAATTTCGCCAGAAAAAAGAAAGGCAAAAAACAGAACACCCAAAAAATAAATTTTCTTCATGGTGGTGCAGAATAGGTGTCAATTTACTTACAATAGTACAACTTTTTCGGTAAATTGGTTGCATACAGAACCGATAATTGTTTGCATGTTAGGGGCTTGGAGAGAGTTTGTTTAATAAATATTGGTATTTTATCTTTCAGTGTGTTGATTTATTAGATAAAACAGGTTGTTAAGGGATTGTTAAGGCGCTCGTGCTTTGTTAT
>PHDB01000019.1:0-55918 GCA_002842495.1 Bacteroidetes bacterium HGW-Bacteroidetes-6 | reverse complement strand
TGATTGACAACTGAAAACTGGCTACTGACTACTGTCCACTCACCACAGCTTAAACCAATACTCCTTACCTCTTACTTCTTACCCCTAATATAAGTCGTTGCGATGCAACGCCTCTACACAGACTACTTCTCATTAAGACGCGATGAATCGCGTCTCTACAATTATAACTTTTTACTTAAAACTCATCGCTCACAACTGACCACTCACTTCTGGCTACTCAAAAGCGCCTTCACCGGCTCTAGCCCCATTGCTGTTCCTTGTTCAATGGCTTTCAAAACGGCTCCGCCACCAGTGAAAATATAATATTTCGGATTGTCGATGGCCATAATGTAGAGCCCCGGCAGCAATCGCTTCAATTCCTGCATGGTGTCGCCACCACCGTAGAGTTTCACCGCATTTACGTTCTGGTCGATTAATTCATCAAGAGCGATGGTGCCTTCGTTGAAATGTGGTGTGAATCCCATCACTGCATTTACAAAAATGGTATGCGCGCCATGAAAAATGCTTAAGACATCTTTTTCTGCAAATGAATTGCGGGCTACGTCGAGGATATAATTCAGCTTGGTGCCTTTTTTGAGTTTGCGGATGTCGTGGGTTCTGTATTTCCCTTTTTTACGTCCTTCGAGTGTATCCGATTCAATAATATATGGCAATTCAACGAGCTTTCCAGGGTGTTTTGCTGCAAAATCGACAAATCGTTTCGCGTGGGCAATGTCTTCGTCATCCAAACCCTTGATTTCGAAACCGTATTTGGCGGACAAAAAAGCGTTGTAGATAACTCCACCCAAAACCAGAAAATCCGCTTTTTCGAGCAGGGTGAATAAGCTGTCTATTTTTGTATCGAATTTCGAACCAGCGACTACAGCTACAAACGGTTTCTGTGGTTTGAAAATGCGATCAAGATTTTGAATTTCTTTCTGAAGCAAAAAACCTGCATACGAGGGCAAATACTTCGTGATTGCAACAGTTGAAGCATGTGGCTGCCACGATCCGAAAGCATCGTTCACAAATATGTCGGCAAGTCCGGCCAGTTGGTACGCTAAGCGATTGGCTTCTTCGCCTTTAGCTTCTTCGCCCGAAAACCAACGGGTATTCGGGAGGTAAATTCCGTCGATTCGGTCTTCGCGCAGGTCGCGTATCATGTGGTTTACCGATGTCTCGATGCTTGTGTAACCTTTGTCGCCATCAGGTAAGAACTCAGGAATGGCGAATTTTACATGAAGCTTGTTTTCGAAATAATCTACAATCGGTTGCACCGATGTTTCTTGGTTGATAGCAATATCGCCTGTTTTTTTGTTTTTGGGTCGTCCCACATGCGACATCAAAATGAGTTTTCCGCCGCGAGAAACAATATAGTAAAGCGTCCCCAATGTGGCGTCGATGCGGTAAGGGTCGTGAATAATTCCCTTTTTAACCACATTGTGATCGACACGGACCAACACAACTTTACCCTTTAAGTCGGCTTGCTGTAGAAGAGGTAGTTTATCGTTTTGTTTCATTGTGGAATATTTGGTTGTAAAAATAGCAATTCTAATCAAAGTGAAATTTATTCATTAAGAATAATCGATCATCCAGCCAAGGCCAAATTTAGAAAAAGTGTTTAATTATCTGTGATGCTTATATTTTTACAGATTGCGATTTCTAATTCCCAATATCGTCGTATCTTTGCACCCGATGAAAAATACCAGAAATTTTTGCATTATTGCACATATCGACCATGGCAAATCGACCCTGGCCGACCGTTTGCTCGAAGTCACTGGTTCTGTTTCCGAACGCGACTTCCAGAATCAGGTACTTGATGATATGGATTTAGAGCGTGAAAAGGGCATTACTATTAAAAGTCACGCTATCCAGATGCTTTACGAAGCAGGTGCTGAAAAATACAAACTCAATCTGATTGACACACCGGGTCACGTTGACTTTTCTTATGAAGTTTCGCGCGCCATTGCCGCTTGTGAAGGTGCGTTATTGGTAGTTGATGCTTCACAGGGTATTCAGGCTCAAACTATTTCGAATCTGTATCAGGCAATCGACCACAATCTCGAAATTATTCCCATTCTCAACAAAATGGACATGCCCAGTGCTATGCCCGAGGAGGTGAAAGATCAAATTGTTGAATTGCTTGGCTGCAAGCGCGAAGACATTATTGAAGCTAGCGCGCGTACTGGTATGGGAATTGAAGAAATTCTCGATGCCATTATTCATCGGGTTCCTGCTCCAAAAGGCGATCCAGATGCTCCATTGCAGGCTCTTGTTTTCGACAGCGTTTTCAATTCGTTTCGTGGCATTATAGCTTATTTCCGTATTTTTAACGGCACCATGAATACAGGTGATCATGTGAAGTTTTTTAACACCAAAAAACAATATCATTCCGACGAAATTGGTGTGCTGGGCATGAAGCTTATGCCACAAAAAACACTTTCTGCGGGGGATGTGGGTTATATTATTTCAGGGATCAAGGTGGCCCGCGAAGTTCGTGTTGGCGATACTCTCACCCATGTCGATAAAGCCTGCTCAAATCCGATTGAAGGTTTTAAAGAAGCAAAACCAATGGTTTTTGCCGGTCTTTACCCTATCGATGCCGACGACTATGAAGAATTGCGCGAATCGATTGAAAAGCTTCAACTCAACGATGCTTCGCTTACATTTGAACCTGAATCGTCTGCAGCACTTGGATTTGGCTTTCGCTGCGGTTTCCTTGGATTGCTCCATATGGAAATTATTCAGGAACGTCTCGACCGCGAATTCAATATGGATGTGATTACCACTGTTCCCAACGTTTCGTATAAAGTCTATACCCGCAAAGCGGAACTCATCGAAGTTCACAACCCCAGTGGTTTGCCTGATATTACTAAAATCGATTACATCGAAGAGCCATACATTATGGCCAACGTAATTACAAAGTCGGAATATTTGGGTTCTATCATGAAGCTTTGTATCGACAAGCGTGGGATGCTGAAAAATCAGGTTTTTCTGTCAACTGATCGTGTTGAAGTCACTTTCGAAATGCCGCTGGCCGAGATTGTATTTGATTTTTACGATAAACTTAAAAGTATATCAAAAGGCTATGCTTCGTTCGATTATCACGAATGTGGCTATCACGAAGCCGATTTGGTGAGGCTCGATATTTTGCTCAACGGTGAACAAGTCGATGCACTTTCAACGCTCATACATAAAGACAATTCGTATGCATTTGGCAGGCGCATGTGCGAAAAGTTAAAAGATTTGATTCCTCGACAGCAGTTCGATATCGCCATTCAGGCTGCAATTGGTGCAAAAATTATTTCCCGCGAAACCATCAAGGCCTATCGCAAGGATGTAACTGCAAAATGTTATGGTGGCGATATTACACGTAAGCGAAAACTGCTTGAAAAGCAGAAAAAAGGGAAAAAACGTATGCGTCAGGTGGGAAACATCGAGGTTCCGCAGAGTGCATTTTTGGCAGTTTTGAAGCTGGATTGATGTTTTTTCGTTTTTTTTACATTTTTTGCAAAACTCAGTATGAAGTTACTCACCGATTCATTTCTGGTTTTCTACTTTAACGAAGGCACGGCTGCATTTATCCAAAAATGGGCTGAGGAACTGAATGTGGAGTTTTTGTTTCAGCGAAAAGCGAAATTGCGTCTGGGCTCTTTTAAGGCACAAAATCAGCGCTCTGTAGCGCAGATTTTTATTCAAAAAGATTTGCCACCTGGTCAGTCACTCATTGTGCTTTGCCACGAACTTGCCCATGCGTTTGTGTATCGGCAAAAAGTTCGCAAGGCGCGACCTCATGGTGTTGAATGGCAGTTTGCTTATCGGATGATGCTGACAGTAGCATTGGAGTTATATTCGTTCGATAGTGAATGGCAGGCCGAAGTTCTTTCGCAGATTGAAAAACCACGGGCAACCACGCATCATAGGGAAAATACCGACCAACAGCCAGATCATGTGCATGTGAAATTACTCACCGATGGAACTCTTTTTCGCTACCGAAACAAGGAGTTCCGGAGAGTTGAACTACGACGTACCCGGGTCATGTGTGAGCGAATTCACGATCGAAAGCAATACCTGTTTCAGGGAACAGTGAGTGTTTTGCCGCTAAATACCAATGCTATCAAAAGCGAATAGTTGAAAACAATCGCAAAAAGGCTTCAAAACCCCTTGCAAATTGAGCTATTTTTGCAAATCCAAAATATATATAGCCAATGCTCGACGACAAAAATCCCCCACGTACTGAAATATCTTCGCTTGGCGAATTCGGTCTTATCCGTCATCTGACTCAATATTTTCCACTGGTCAACAAAAGTTCGCTCAAAGGTGTTGGCGACGATGCCGCAGTGGTGCAATACGCCAAAGATGAGCAAACACTCATCTCGACTGACTTGTTGCTCGAAGGAGTTCACTTCGATTTGACCTGGATGCCTTTGCAGCATTTGGGATACAAAGCTGTTGCTGTCAATTTAAGCGATATTGCTGCAATGAACGGAATTCCACAGCAGATTCTTGTAAGCATTGGCGTTTCGAGTCGTTTTCCGCTCGAAGCTCTTGAGGAATTGTATGCTGGAATGAAACTGGCCTGCGACAAGTATAAAGTCGATTTGATTGGTGGCGATACCAGCAGCAGCGTTGTTGGGCTTGTGATTTCTATAACCGTATTGGGTAAAGCAAAAGCCAGCGATATTGTGTATCGCAATGGTGCAAAACCCAACGATCTCATTTGTGTGAGTGGCGATTTGGGCGGTGCCTATGCAGGTTTGCTCGTTTTGCAGCGCGAAAAGAAGACATTCGAAGCCAATCCGAATTTCCAACCCGATTTGCAGGGATTAGAATATGCAATTGAACGTCAGCTTAAACCCGAGCCTCGTTTGGATATTATTGAAACCCTTCGCAAAGCCGGAATCAAGCCATCGAGTATGATTGATGTTTCCGACGGATTGTCGTCGGAGTTGCACCATATTTGCACCCAGAGCGGAACGGGTTGCAGTATTTACGAAGATAAAATCCCCTTCGATTTCGAAACCTCAAAAATTGCAGAAGAATTCAATATTTCTTCCATGACTATGGCTTTGCATGGTGGCGAAGACTATGAATTGCTTTTTACTGTTCCGCTCGAAGACTACGAGAAGATTAAAGACAACAATGATATTTTGGTGATTGGCCATATCACCGATAAAAACGAAGGTCTTAACCTCATCAGCAAAGTGGGGCAGAGCATTTCTCTTAAAGCTCAGGGTTGGGATAGTTTTAAGAATAATGAATAGTGAAATTTTCTCATTTTTTCTGCGTTAGTATAAGCTATGGATCAGGAAGCACCGATTAAGAGAAAGCGAAAATGGTATTGGAGAGTACTCAGAATATTTCTTTGGGTACTTGGCTCGTTTATTTCACTCATTTTGCTGGCCTGGTTACTGGTTGTGATTTTTCAGAATAAAATTGAACAACGAGTCATCAGTAGGGTCAATCAGGAACTGAATACCGAAATAAAAGTTGATGATATCGATGTGTCGCTTTTTCATCATTTCCCTATGGTATCGGTGGTTTTTAACGGTGTTTCTGCCAGCGATGCTACTCCTGAGAAATCGGGAACTCTGTTTGCTGCCAACTGGATTTCGCTCGAATTTGATTTGATTGATATTATTACCGGGAATTACACCATTCGGCAAATTGGAATGAGCCATGGTAATGTTAATTTGCAGGTTTTTGCCGATGGCTCCGACAATTTTCATTTGATTAAACCCGATACCACGACAAACTCTGGCAGAAACGATGCCGTATTTCATCTCGAAAAACTCTATTTTACCGATGTTGCAGTAGCTTATTCCGATGTGCGCAGCAAGCAGAAGTATCGTTTTTTTTTCAATAACGCCAATGCGTCGGGTAATTTTACTGCAGATGAATTTGGAATGAAATTTTCGTCCGATTTGAAGGTCGATACCATCGAAACCGCAGGACTGGTACTTATTCCGGGAGCCGAAGCACGTGTTAATGCAGTTTTGAATGTCAATACCCTCGCTTCAACGGTTTCTTATTCGTCAGCCGAAATCAGAATTGCCGATGTGTTGCTGCTTTCCGACGGAAAAGTGGAATACGACAGTTCGAAACAGATGGTCGATATTTCGGTAAATTCCTATAAAACCGATTTGAATGAGTTTCTTAGTTTGCTCCCGCAGCAATATCAATCATTTTTTAAAGGATTTAGTCACAGGGGTGTTGTTTCAATTGCTGCAAAGGTGAAAGGGCGTTATGGCTTGGATGTGATGCCTGCTGTCGAAGTTGGTGTGAATTTGCAAAACGGCTTCATGGAACAAAAAGAAAGTGGTATTTCGTTGAGCAATATCAGTTTTAACGGCCATTTTACAAGCTCCGATTTTGGAAAAGAAACTACATGGGTTGTTTCAATGAAGGATTTTTCGGCTCAGATGGATGGGAAATCAATTACCGGCAGTTTGCAGATAAAAGATTTTTCGTTTCCACAAATCAAATTACAGGCTAAAGGCGATTTAGAACTACACAAAATAAAGGAGTGGGGAGGCTGGAGCGATATTAAGATTATGGCTGGCAATGTGAAATTCGATGTTCAATATTCCGGGAAAATTAAGGATTTCGAAAAAGTAACGGCAAAAGATTTTATCGATAGCAGAAGTCAGGGAACTGTGCTGATCGAAAATGCACAATTTCGTGCAACAGGTATGGAGAAAACTGCCGCCATCAAATTGCTCGATGCATCTTTTTCAAATACCGACCTCGACTTGAATCGATTCGACCTGGCTTATGGCAGCAGCGATTTTAGCGGCAGTGGTTTCATGAAAGACTTTTTGCCTTATTTGTTTGCCGAAAATGCCGACTTGCGTCTGAAAGCTGACATTCATTCCAACAATTTGATGGTAAACGATTTATTTCCCGATAGCGATTCAGATTCGGCTAATAGCAGCGAAATCCGATTTGTGTTACCCGACGCGGTTGTTGCTATGGTCGATTTTTCGGCCGATAAACTTTCGTATAATAAATTTGGAGCCAGCAAAGTGAAGGCACGTGTGCATTTGAACGATAACCGATTGTTGGCCGAAGATGTGAGTATGAACACGCTTGGAGGTAGTATCACCGGCGAAGGAAGTTGCGATACGCGCACCAAAGACAAAGTGATTGTGTCGTGCGATGCCAGATTGAAAAATCTCGATGTGCGCGAAGCATTTATTGTGTTCAACAATTTTGGACAAGAAGACCTTACTTTCGATAATTTGCGAGGAAAAGCTACGGTTTCGTTGCAGTTTAGAGCTGTTTTCTCCGAAACCCTCGAGGTCGATCCTGCTTCGATTGTTGCAAGTGCCGAAATTGAGATTTCAGACGGACAACTGGTTGGCTATGCACCCATCAACGATTTGCAGGAAATTATTAAAGACCGCGATTTTTCCAATATCCGCTTCGAAAAACTGAGCAGCAATATTTCAATCAGCGATAAAAAAATCAAAATCCCCAAAACCGAAATTCGATCGAATGTGATGAATATGAAAATTTCAGGAACGCACACGTTCGAAAACGAAATTGAATATCACCTCGAAGTGAAATATGCCGAAGTGAAAAAGCCAAAAGCAAACAACAATACACCTGAAAATGAATATGGCTATGTGAAAGACGATGGCGTTGGGAATCCCACTATTTTTATTCTAATCACCGGAACGGTTGATAACCCTAAGTATAAACAGCTCGACAAAAAAGCCATGCAGGAAAAAGTGAAACAGGATATTAAAGTGGAGAAACAAAATCTGAAGCAAATTCTCAATGGCGAGTTTGGTCTATTCAAAAACGATACAACCCTTAACAAAAAGGACGACAAGAAGAAAGAAGAAACCAAATTCATCATCGATTGGGACGAGGAATAGTTAGTTCTTATCTGGAAATAATAAGCTTTTTCTGAGCTGTAAAATCCGATCCGACAATCCGAACTACATAATTTCCAGCTGGCTGGGTTTCAAGATTTATAAAGACCTTGTTGGTTGTTTGAAGCTTGAAAGTTTCTGAAACAAATACTGTTTGGCCAATTGAATTCACTATAGAAAGAATACAGTCCTTGTTTTCGATTCCGGGGAATTCGATACTGATCATATCTGTTGCTGGGTTAGGTACAATCGAAACAGGATAATTGACTGTATTTTCATCAATTCCTTCGCAGAGATATGTTGTAATATGGAAAGCTGGTGAAACCAATCCGGAATCGCAGCTATTGACTCCCCGAACAGTCAGGTCGCCATCAGTAGAAGACCAGTCAAGATCAAGAGTTACACTGTTCCCGGTTCCGTTAATAGTGACACCTGTTCCTGAATAATTCCAAAAATAAGAAGTTGCATCGTTGATTGCGGGAACTGAATACGCAACACCCGATTCGTTCAGGCATATGGAATCGTTACCGGAAATTGTACCTGCATCAGCCGGAAGAGGGTCAATCGTAATTGGAAAACTGGCGGAAACTGCCCCATCGCCGCAGCTATTCTGCCCAAACACAGTGAGCGATCCATCGGTGGCCGACATGGCAAAATCGATTGTGATACTCTCAGTCGAGCCATTTATGGATGCTCCTGTACCACTGTAGCTCCATTGATACGAAGTGGCATCGGTAATAACAGGCACACTATAAGAAGTCCCCAATTCGCCTTCGCAAACAGTTGGTGAACCGTTAATAGTTCCGGCTGCAGCCGGCAATGTGCAACATGACGCAGCATAGCAAAAGTCGTCGGCCGTACCCTTTTCGTAACACGAAACACCACAGAGGCCTGCGCCTGTGTTTGTTACGGTTGTTGTGTATGTCGAGTCCCATGTGCCGTTTCTGTCAATATCAATCCTGAGTGTTACTGTAGTTCCCGAATATTGAACCTGCATGTTTAAATCGGTGCCGAAATTCAAACCTTGTGTAGTGGCAATTGAAATATCATCGCAGTAAAAGAAATACGAGTCAAAATAACCAGAGCTCCCATTGTCCTGAACTTTTACCATGATATTAGATGTGGGAGAAACGTAGCGACCTGTTAATCCCATAAACTGTGTGCCAGAAGTTGATCCATATTGCAATCGGGCTGTAATGCAACCATCGGCTTGAGTGCTGCCGTCGTAAGTGATAAAATTCCAACTAGAAGGAGCCGAAACCGATAATGCACTATTGTTAATAGCCCAATCCCCAACCTGTTCAGTCCATCCAGCTACAGTTGTTGTGTTTGCCACGTTAAAATTGTCGCAGTTTTGCGAATTTACACCTGTTGCAGCAAATGTAAAAATTAAAATAACAATAATTAAAGTTTTCATGTTTTTGTTTCAAATGTACAAAAGAAATTTGAAGCAAATTTTCGAAGCTTTTTATTAATTTAATTTTGGATCCACTCCAATACTTCTTCGCTCAATGGGCTTTGCTTTGGCGGAATCATTTTCACGAGGTTTCCGTTTTCGTCAATCAGGAATTTCTGAAAATTCCACTGAACAGGAGCGTCCATTATTCCATTTTCCGATTTCTGTGTAAGCCACGAATATAGTGGATGAATGTCTTTTCCCTTCACGCTTATTTTTTCCATTACAGGAAAGGTGACACCGTAGTTTGCTGTGCAAAATTCCCTTATTTGGCTTGCATCGCCAGGCTCCTGATTAAGGAAATTATTGGCCGGAAATGCAATTATGGTGAAGTTGCTGTCGACGTATTGCTCGTAGAGCGACTGCAGGTCGGCGTATTGTGGAGTGTATCCACATTTGCTGGCTACGTTTACAACCATCACTTTTTTCCCTTTTAGCGATGCCAAGTCGAATTCTTCTCCTTCGAGGGTTTTTACTTTGAACTGATATAGGTTGTTGTTTTGAGCAACAAGACCCGAACTGAGTATTGCGAAAAATATAGCTATTTGAGTTTTCATTGTTTTTGTTTTTACAAAGGTAACACCAGCTTGGCTCCGATTTATCGCAATGTGATAAATGTCAGAGAGGCAAACACAAAGGTTGGGATTGTTGGCTCAAATAGTCCATTGCAGCCTTGCTGCTCAAATTGAATTGAAAATATTTAGTACTTTTGCATCAAAATATTTTATCTATGTTTGAAGGTCTGAGCGACAGGTTGGATAAAGCGTTCAAGCTGCTGAAAGGGCAGGGGCGTATCACCGAAATCAATATTGCAGAAACCGTCAAGGAAATCCGTAAGGCTTTGCTGGACGCCGATGTTAACTATTCTACAGCCAAGCAGTTTACTGATAAGGTAAAAGAACAGGCTCTCGGGCAGGACGTGATAAAATCGGTTTCACCAGGTCAGATGATGGTTAAAATTGTTCACGACGAGTTGGCCGCTCTTATGGGGGGACAGAAACAGGAAATCAACCTCAAACCCAATCCTTCCGTTATTCTGATGTCGGGTTTGCAAGGTTCGGGGAAAACCACATTCTCTGCAAAACTTGCAAGCTATCTGAAAAGCAAAAAAGGCCGTCAGGTCTTGTTGGTTGCCTGCGACGTATATCGTCCGGCGGCTATTGATCAGATTAAGGTTCTAGGTGAGCAGATTGGAGTGCAGGTTTACAGCGAGGAAGGAGTAACCGATCCAATTAAAATTGCAAAAAATGGTGTTGCTCACGCAAAAAATTATGGAATTAATACCGTAATTATCGATACAGCAGGTCGTTTGGCTGTTGACGAGGAAATGATGAAGGAGATACGCAACATTCATTCGGCTGTCAATCCTGCCGAAACATTATTTGTGGTTGATGCCATGACAGGTCAGGATGCAGTGAATACGGCAAAGGCTTTTAACGAAGTGCTTAATTTCGATGGTGTAATTCTTACCAAACTCGATGGCGATACCCGTGGTGGTGCGGCCATTTCTATTAAAGCTGTTGTTGATAAACCTATCAAATTTGTCGGAATTGGTGAAAAAATGGATGCGATTGACGTTTTTTACCCCGAACGTATGGCCGATCGTATCCTTGGTATGGGCGATATTGTTTCGTTGGTAGAGAAAGCTCAGGAGCAATTCGACGAGGAAGAAGCCCGTAAACTGCAGAAAAAACTTGCAAAAGATCAATTCACTTTCGACGATTTTCTCAAACAGATTCATCAGGTGAAAAAAATGGGAAACATGAAAGACCTTATGGGGATGATTCCTGGAATGGGCAAAGCGATGAAAGATGTTGATATTGATGAAAATGCATTTAAAAGTATTGAAGCTATTATTTATTCGATGACTCCCGAAGAAAGAACCAATCCGGGTTTGCTTAACGGATCGCGTCGAATGCGTATTGCCAATGGTAGCGGTACAACAGTACCCGATGTCAATAAGCTTATTAAGCAATTTGAAGATACCCGTAAAATCATGAAAATGGTTACCACTGGTGGAGCCCGCAATGCTATGAAGCAAATGAAAAATGCCCGTAGAGGATAAAAAAAGAAAAACATGAAATTGATTGACGGAAAACTGATAAGCGAGCAAATTAAAGCTGAAATCAAAGCCGAAGTGGCTGCATTGATCGACAGCGGAGCACGCGCCCCTCACCTTGCTGCAATATTGGTTGGAGAAGACCCGGCAAGTCAAACTTATGTAGCCAGCAAAGAAAAAAATTGTCAAAGCGTTGGTATAACTTCCACTATTTATCGGCTCGATAAATCGATTTCAGAGAAAGAGTTGGAAGATACTGTTCGTTTTTTGAACAACGATCCGGAAGTGGATGGGTTTATTGTTCAACTGCCCCTACCCGAACAGTTCGACGAACAACGAATTATTGAAATGATTAACCCCGACAAAGATGTTGACGGATTTCATCCGATCAATGTTGGCAAATTGGTGTTGGGTCAGGATGGTTTTGTTTCTGCAACTCCAGCAGGTATTATGGAAATGCTTAAACGTAGTGGCATAGAAACAGTTGGAAAACACTGTGTTGTGATTGGTCGAAGCAATATTGTCGGCACACCTATGTCTATTCTTATGTCGCGCACAACCAATCCTGGAAATTCGACAGTAACACTTTGTCATAGTAAAACACAAAACCTGAAGGAAATTACAGCGTCAGCCGATATTCTGATTGTAGCCATTGGCAAGCCGCGTTTTGTGACGGCCGATATGGTTAAGGAAGGTGCTGTTGTGATAGATGTTGGGATGCATCGTCTCGAAGATACAACCAAGAAAAACGGCTTTCGCCTCGTTGGTGATGTCGATTTTGAAGAAGTGTCGAAAAAAGCTTCGTGGATTACTCCTGTTCCAGGTGGTGTTGGACTTACTACCATTGCTGCGTTGCTTCAGAATACGTTGAAGGCCCGAAAAAAAGTGGCAAAATAAAATAATGTATGGCGAAAATCCTGCTCTTTCTTTTTTTTCTTGTAGCAAATATGTCGTTGTTTGGGCAGGATACGCTAGTTACTTGGAGTGATGAAGAAATACTTGGGCAGATTGTTAAAATTGAGAAACATACCATAACTATTATTCTGGTTGACGAGCCAGATAAAGAATATAAGATACATACGAGCGAACTCCAACGAGCAAGCTACCAAAATGGGAATACCGTTTATTTTTTCGATAAGTTTCCCGATTTGGTTACGAAAATGAAAAAGTCGACTCCCCGGAAGAGTATGGTCGAAATTGGTCCTTTGGGTCCTATGTTTAATCATTTCTATGTGGGTTATGAGCATTTGTTCGCCAAAAATATGACTTACGAAATACAGGCGGGAGTAATGACGCCTATGATGTTGTCCGATAATAGCAAAATAAAAGGATTTCAATTTAATTTAGCCTGGAAGAACATTTATTCCGAACCGGTCAGAATTAGTGGACTTTCGGTGAGGCCAAAAATGCAAGGTTCTTATGTCGGTTTTTTTATGTCGTTAAATTATTTTTCATTTACAGATAGAATAGCTTTTCCTGTCGATTCTGCGGGTATTATGTTTGAAGAGCTCAGGAATACTAGGGTCAAGGTATTTTTACCTACTTTGCATTTTATTTTTGGTTACAATAAGCTGGTTGCACCTTC
Organism: Bacteroidetes bacterium HGW-Bacteroidetes-6; assembly: GCA_002842495.1. Taxonomy (GTDB): domain Bacteria; phylum Bacteroidota; class Bacteroidia; order Bacteroidales; family DTU049; genus GWF2-43-63. Next base: position 42,959 of record PHDB01000019.1, on the reverse strand, counting down.
AATTATGCTCGGCTTTTGTGCTGGTATCGGTGGAGGTCCTGCTTTTATTTTATCTTCTGAAGAATACATTCAAAAACATGCCTCTATACCCCAAACGGTTGTGGGAGTTGAGCGTTTTATCAGCAATCCGTTTAGTTTGATGGCGGTGTTTACATGTGGAGTACTTTTAAAGTGAGATGGAGATTTTGCCGGGAGATTACGAAATATATTTGAATTAAAATGTTAAATACCGACGCATGTAAGTTAATGAAATGTTAATCATGCTTTTGGCGGATTTTTTTTTGCTTAACCTTCGGGCGCACTATTACTTGTTTTCATAAGTATTTTTACTTAGTGATTAAAATATCGTGATTTTACGATGTATTGATTTTTTAGTCATATTGTCGTAAATTGACATGTTTCTTCTTAATTAACAGGGATTATGAAAACTACAGTTCTATTTTTGACCATAGCTTTGTTGGGTTTTTTAGTGCCAGCTGAAGCACAAACCGATGTTCCGCCATCAAGTATTGTTGTTGTGTATAAACAAGTTCCTGTAACGCAAGCTACTACACTTGTTTGTAAAGATATTACACTCGAACAGCCCTCTTGCAAAGTTGATCAGAACGCAAGATTATTTTCGAATTTAAATGTTAACGCCACAACAGTTACAGAAAACTCTGATCAGGCTACTGATAAGAGAAAGGATTACACTCTTGCGACATCAATACCAGTTCAGTAATCGGGATAACTAAAACAAAGAGCCATGAAGAAATTTTACTGGAAATCAATTGCTTTTGTTGTATTACTATTAACAACGATTTCGTTATCAGCTCAAGTATTTACTCCGGTTCATACAGGCTTAATAACTTCTTTTGGCACCTGGACACATATAAATACAGTTCAGCGTACAGGAGATCCTACACAAGGAGATTGTATTAATTTAGTAACCGCTGCCGGAGCTGCTGGAAGTGTTACTACTCCTGTAATGAACTTTACAACCTGTGGGTCGACTCCATACATTACTTTTAAATTTTCCCGGTTGGGAAATAGCTCAACAAGGGCACAGATTGGAGTTGATGTTTCAACCAATGGAGGAGGAACATGGACAAATGTTGGGAATTTCCAACCGACGAGCACAAGTTGGTTTTATGCAACTCCAATCAATTTGTCGGCATATTCTGGTAGTGCAAATGTTTTGATTAGGCTTAGTGCCAATAATGGACCGACCTCTATACGTTATCCCATAATTGATGACATTCATATTTATTGTGCAACTCCACCGGCAAACGATGAATGTGCTACTGCAACAACAATAGTTGAAGGTGCAATTGGTGTTTGTACGCCTACAGCTGGTACGGTAAACTATGCAACACAATCGGCACCAGCTTCTACGTGTGGTGGAACAGCCAACAATGATGTGTGGTATAAATTTGTTGCAACTGCAGCTAATACGACCATTTCTGTAACCGGAAATGCTAATATGGATGCAGTAGTTCAGCTTTTGTCCGGTGCATGTGGGGCGTTATCATCTCTTCAATGTCAGGATGCAACCTTCAGTGGAGGAACCGAACAGTTTACATATTCAGGATTAACGGTTGGAAATACTTACTATGTACGTGTTTACGATTATTATGGAGCGCCCCCGATTGATGGTTCGTTTACTATTTGCGTTTACGAAGCGGCAGCCTCAGCAAGTAGTTGTGCAAATCCAACACCAATACCTTGTGGCGGTTCTTTGGTGGGGCAAACCAATGCAGGAGCAGTTAATAATACTAATAGCTGGGGTTGTCATATCGATGGTTTGGGTATTCCTATTACTACAGATGGAGAAGATGTGTATTACGCTGTAACAACAACTTCATCAGGGTATATAAGGCTTACGTTAGATAATGTAACTGCGTCCGGAACAACCTATCTTGAGTTGATTGGGCTTGGGACTCCCTGTGTTTCAGGAGCATGTGTTCGCTCCACTCAAATGGTAGTTTCCACCGGATTATTTTCGTCCAATGGTCTTAATTCATGGGATTACGATGTACCCGGAGCGGGAACTTATTATTTTGTAGTTGATGCTCAAGGCTCGGGAAGTATTCTTAATTGGGATATTTCTGTAAATTGCTATGCTACTGGAATTAGAATAGATACAACTAATAATTGCGGAGCAGCTTTTGGAACGGGTGATAATAATCAAGGCGTCTATACAACCTGGAATGGTGCCCAGGCCCCTGCATCTTACGATGCTTCACTGGGTGGAACTTTTACTGTGTGCGAGAGTATTTATTTGAGAAATACTGGTTGGGAATGGCTAAAAACATACGATTTGTCTGTTGGTAGTTGTTGGATGAATATCAGAAATGTAACCCCAACCGGGAATAATTTCTGCTTTCATGCGGTCAACAATGTAAGTTGTCCCACAGTTGGATGGAGTGGCGCAATAGCAGGCAATACGATTAACTGGACATTTCTTCACCCATACCGATACACTACTCCGCCACCCACTTGTACTGATGTTACCGCTTGGGGCGATGGATCACTTATCCCTCCTCCATACACATGTGCTCTTTATACTTTCTGTTATACTGCCGATGTCGATCCAACTTGTGTTGATGTTAGTGGTCTGCAAAACACAATTTCTGCAACCGATGATGGAATTGGCGGTGGCGGTGGTACAATGGCCTCGAATGTGCTGATGACATATCCTTGGTCAATAAATGGTTCAACATTGCCGGTTTCGCTGTTGAGTTTCAGATCGGCATGTCAGCAAGGAATCACTACACTGTACTGGTCTACTGCTTCCGAAACCAATAACGACTATTTTACACTCGAAAGAAGTTTTGACGGAAAACATTTCGATTTCTTATTTCAGGCTCAGGGAGCAGGTAATTCGAACGATATTCATGCCTATACTGTAACTGATGAACAATACGATGATGTTGTGTATTATCGTCTTTCTCAAACTGATTTTGATGGTTCAACACACGTATTAAAAACTATTGCTTCGAGTTGTAACTCTGCAAATAAAATGAAGCCAATCGTGATGAATAATTGCACCGATGGTTTTATGCAGATTCAGTTTAATTCAATAGTGGCGACCAACTATTTTTTAACTGTAATTGATGCCAGTGGTAGGGTTGTTTATCAGCAATCAATGAGTGCATCCGAAACCACATCGAGCTTTATTATTCCGGTTGATGCCTGGGCAAAAGGGGTTTATTCATTTATCTTGAAGGATGGAATGAATACAGTTACCGATAAATTTTTCATAGAATAGCACTCCTGTTATTCAAAATAGTCCTTCGGGACTCTTTTGAATGCCTATAATTCTAGCCAGTTTTTAAGTATTTGAATGCCATCTTTAGTCAGATACGATTCGGGGTGAAATTGTACTCCGTAAATAGGTGAAATCTTGTGCTCAATGGACATAATAATATTGTCTTCAGAAATAGATGTTATTACAATGTCTGTTGGGATGTCTTCTTGTTTTGCTGCCCACGAATGATAAAGTCCTACATTGATTTTTAATGGCAGATTTTTAAAAAGCAGTGATTCCCTGAGCCGGATAATTCTGGTTTCTCCATGAAATACCTGCTTCAGATTTATCAGATTTCCTCCAAAAGCCATTACAATAGCTTGCATCCCAAGACAGATACCCAAAACAGGTATTTTGCCACTCAGTGTATTTATCAATATTGGAAGATTGTTGTCGTCTGGTGTCCCGGGACCAGGCGAAATAACCACTTTGTCGTAAGCAGATACGATTTCAGGTAAATCGATCAGATTGACAGGAACAATATTTACGGTATCAGCACCCGCCATGAGTAAACTCTCACGCAAAATATGCGTGAAGGAGTCGAAGTTGTCGATGAGTAAAATTCTGTTCATGAAGAAATGCAAAATTACTAAAACCATCATCATTTAGTCAATAAATATCGGATTGTAGCTGTAATCAGAAAACATCTTCTCGTTGTTTTTTTATACCTTTGATATGTGAAAACAGCTTGACGAATTGATCAATTTGCTTTTCAATGGCATTATAAAACGAAACTGAAATGGATATCATAATCACTGGTGTTGGTCGGGGAATTGGCAATGCTATTGCTGTTGAGGCTCTTAGTAAAGCTGGAAACAGGGTTATTGGTATAAGTAAAAGCAATGATTCTTTCGAAGAACTTAGCAAAGTTTGTGCACAAACAAATTCTACCTTTCACGGTCTCGAAGCCGATTTGTCGTATGATGCATATTTGCCTACTTTGGCAAGAATGATTACAACTCTTAATTTTCGACCACAGGTGCTTATCAACAATGCTGGCATGGTGGTGAAGAAGGATTTTCTCGAAATGAATGAAGGCGACTACGAAAGGTGCTTCCGACTTAATTTCTGGGCTCCATTCAGGCTTATTCAGGCTACTTTACCACACATGCCTAAAGGTGCTCACATTGTAAATATAAGCAGCATGGGCGGTTTTCAGGGGAGTCAGAAATTCCCCGGATTGACTGTTTACAGTGCCTCGAAAGCTGCAATTGCCAATCTCACTGAAAGCCTGGCCGAAGAGCTTAAGCCTAATGGAATAATTGTGAATGCCATTGCTCCTGGGGCTGTTCAAACCGATATGCTCGAAGCTGCTTTCCCCGGATTCAAAGCATCTGTGTCACCTGAAGATGCAGGAAAGTTTATCTGGAATTTTGCAATCACAGCTCACCAATTCATGAATGGTAAAATTATACCCTTATCTCTCGATAATCCTTGATACAAATGGAAAATATTGAACATGATGGTATTGTGAGTGAAGTCCGTCGGAGCGAATTGGTTATTACAATTGTGTCGGTTGGAGCCTGTGCTTCGTGTCAGGTGAAATCGGTTTGCAATCCATCCGATTCGAAAGAAAAAGTATTTGAAGTAAAGGTTGCAAATGCCTCCGATTTTAAAGTTGGAGAGCGGGTAAAGCTTGCTATCAGCGAAGGATTGGGATTGCTGGCAGTTTTGCTGAGTTTTATTCTTCCTATTGTTATTCTTGCTGCTTCGTTTTTTGTTATCTCGGCTTACGGATTCAATGAAGGATTAGCTGGTTTAGGATCGCTCGTGGCAACTGCGGCTTATTTTTTAGTTTTGTATTTAACCCGAAGAGGGGCCGCGAAAAAATTTGCTTATACAGTTTCAAAGTATGAAGATTAACCACAATATTCAGTTGAAACCTTTCAATACTTTTGGTCTCGATGCACAGGCAGCGTGTATGATAGATATTGAAAATTGGGACGATTTGCAGGCTTTGGCCGATGCAACAAACGATTTTCCCAAACCCTATTTTTGCATTGGACAGGGGAGTAATCTGCTCTTTTCGCGCGATTTTGAGGGAACGCTCATTCGAATGGTAAACAAAGGCTGGGAAGTGATTGAGGAGTACCAAGATTATGTGTTGATTCGGGCTGGAGCTGGTTGCGATTGGGACGAATTTGTTGAACAAACGTTGGGGAAAGGATATTTTGGACTCGAAAACTTGTCGTTTATTCCAGGAACTGTTGGAAGTTCGCCTGTTCAGAATATCGGGGCTTACGGTGTCGAAGCATCACAGTTTATTGAGCGCGTTCACTGTTTCGATTGGGAGTCGGGTTTGTTTGCAACGATCGAAAAAGAGTATTGCGAATTCGGTTACCGGAAAAGTGTTTTCAAGCAACATCCATCGTGGGTAGTGATGTGGGTTGAATATGCATTAAGTAAAATTCCGCAAACACAAACATACTATAAAGCTCTCGAAGACTACTTGGTAAAAAATGAATTGGACTCGGAAAATCCTATGATTATCCGAAATGCGGTGGTTGATATCCGTAACAGTAAACTTCCCGACCATAAAAAAATAGGTAATGCGGGAAGCTTTTTCAAAAATCCGGTGGTTGATGCCGGGCTGTTTGAGTCGATTAGAGCACGACATCCCGAAATGCCTTTTTATATGGAGTCGGAAACGAACTTTAAAATTCCGGCAGCTTGGCTGATTGAACAATGTGGCTGGAAAGGGTTCCAGCTAAACGGCGCAGGCGTTCACGAAAAACAGCCGCTCATTCTGGTAAATCTGGGTTCGGCAACAGGTAAAGATGTACTTGAACTGGCAGGTCGTATAGTAGAAAGCATAAAAAATGACTTCGGAATAGAATTGCATCCCGAAGTCATTGTGTTGTAAACAGAAAAATATCTTATTTCTTGAAGAAATTTGCTGATTCGTCGGTGGGAACAATCTGTTCCTTGAAACAATAAGCACCTGTTTTGGCTGATTTCTCCATCTTGATAACCTTGCTGTATCCGCGGGTTTGACCTGTTTTCAGGGTTGCAACTACTTTCTTTGCCATAGCTCAGATTATTTAATTTCTTTGTGAACGGTGTATTTCTTCAGGATTGGATTGAATTTTTTCAATTCCAAACGCTCAGGTGTGTTTTTCTTGTTCTTGGTAGTGATGTAGCGCGAAGTGCCAGCTACGCCGGTTGTTTTATGCTCGGTGCACTCGAGAATAACCTGAACACGTGCATCCTTACTTTTCTTTGCCATTTCAGTATTTTTTGGGCTGCAAAAGTAGAAATTTATTTTTAATCTGCCAAATGTATTTCGATATTTATTTTTGAAATGACTATTCGGACCGGTTCAATTGATTTAATAATGGATATTTAGCATTGGATCATTTTTTATCTTTGCCGGAAAGAATCTTTCCATGACCCGCACATCTGCTCTTGCTCTGCTTGATAAGTATATTCAAAACCCGAAAATGAAAGCACATTGCCTGGCCTCCGAGGCGGTAATGCGTGCTTTGGCTCGCCAATTTGGTGAAGATGAGGAAATCTGGGGACTAGCAGGTCTGTTGCACGATATCGACGTCGAAGTCACCAATGCCGATGCGCTTACGCATGGTCAGGTTTGCATCGCTCTGTTGCGTGAAGAGGGTTTGACCGAAGAAGCAATAGAGGCTATTAGCCTGCACAACGAAATGTCGGCCCCAAAACCGCGGAGTACCCGTTTCCATTATGCATTGGCTGCCGGTGAAACTATTACCGGATTAATATTCGCAACTGCTTTGGTGTATCCCGATAAGAAGATCAGCAGTGTGAAGCCAAAGTCGGTTATAAAACGAATGAAAGAGAAGCATTTTGCAGCTTCGGTGAAACGCGAAAATATTATGGAATGCGAAATGACCGGTTTATCGCTCGAGTCATTTGTGTTTATAGCTCTTGAAGCTATGGTAAAGATTGAATCCGAACTTCTATAAGTTGTCCTGACGTTGATCTGACCTGGGAGCTTGAATTCCAGTGATTAAGCTGCTGTATTCCTTCACTTTCCAGATGCCTTTGTCATTTACTACCATGGTTGCCGGACGTGGAGTTGCAGCACCGGAACAGAGAACATAAATTTTAATTCGCCCCGATGCAATATCGCCACTATAAGCGTTGGTCGACATTATAAATTCGGCTCCGTTTTGTGGAATAGTGTAGTTGTTTTCGGGCGCTGATCCTGCAAAATAGGACGCCGGAATATAATTCTGTTTGCCTAATTGCATTTTGGTGAGTTGTAGCTCCGAATTGCCAATGGTGTAGCCTTTGTAATTGCCCGGAGCATTCGATTGACTCAGGTCGTTGATGTCGCGGCAAATTATCATCATGCTTAGGCCGTCGGGATGCCCAACCGAAAAATGATGAAGGGCTACAATAAAACATGCAAGCCCACCTTCGGGTGTGTGTGCTGTCATATCGCGCATTGCGATGAATTCGTCTATGCTTCCGGGAATTTTATCAATTTTCATAATAGGTTTTTATAAATGTAAAGATAGTAAATTGAATTAGCCTGTGTTATAAAAATTGGTGGAATCTGTTTTTCTATAGGTGAAAACGTATAGAGACGCAAAAATGAGAATTTTTAATAACAGGAATGATTTAATAGTTAAAAATATTTAAATTATTCGGGCTTTAATCACTACCTCTTTATTGATAAAAAAGTGTGAAACATATATTCCATGACTGTATATTAATGAGATTATATCTAATTTTGATGCGGGGCTTATGGCGTTTGTTCAAAACGGTTTTAACTTTTTCGGCACGACAATTGAAAATGTCGCGTTGTTAATATTTTGTTTCACGAAAAAATAAAAAAATGATGAATTTCAGAAAATTGAGAAGATGGGTGCTTTCGTTGGCAGGTATTCTGCTTTGCACCAATGTGATGGGGCAGTTACAAATACCGCCGGTTATTTACGATATTTCGGATGGACACGAGTTTGTTATTGTTACCAAGCCTAATCCTGAAAGAAAAACTCCTGCGCAGGTGGTTCTTGAAATGAATCTTGTTTTGGGAGGAGAATTCAATCCTTTCGAACTTGACACATATCCGCGTTGGCAGTTTCGTAGTATGAATGTAGCCGAGACAGATGGTACAGTTCGCCGTTATGTAGCAGTTTATAGCGTTAAAGCCAATGCTTATTTTTCGCGTTCCGGGCGTATGCGGCCAGCAAGTGAGTACGACAAGGTGATGGAAACCGACGAAGCCGGTAAGTTTAAAAACAAGTTTGAGGACATAATACAGTTTTTTTTCCTGATTGAAGAAAGAGGCGATAACTATATCTGGTTGAAGGAAGGAAAGGACGATACATCATTTAGAACATGTACCCGCGATATCAGATTGATTTTGGTAAACTATAAAAAATAAAACCATGAAAAAATATCAGAAAATTATTTGCACATTATTTATGGCGCTTTCGGCAACTGGCCTTAGTGCTCAGAAACTCGATGCTTACAATCTTGTTTTGCCCGATACTGTTTTTGTAGGGGGAGGTACTATCTACGTCGATTCTTTCACAACCACCAGTACCGACCCTACCGAACTTGCATTTGCCGATCAGTTCCGGAAAGCATATATGTTTTCGTTGCAGGTTAAAAATCATGGGGAACTGAAAGCTGTAAGCATCCTTAACCCATGGCAAACAACCTGCATTTATAAAGTTACCGAAAATAAAGCCGAAGCCGATTATATTATTGGTGGGCAATATAACTACATTGCAAAATCGGAAAAATCGTTTACCGAAGATTCGTTAAAAGACAAGAGAAGCGATGTGCCGGTTGTTTATTATCGTTTCACAGCTTCGAGCAGCGCTGCTTTGGTTGGAGATATTACGGTTACAAGTGCGAAAAACGGGAATCATCTTCGCTATTTTTCCTACTCCGAAAGCAAGAACGAAAGCAAAACTCTGATAATGGAACAGCCGACTGTGAGTGAGCCGACATCGTTTTATTCCGATCTCAACAACAGAGTAGTTAATTCCAATACTTACAATCTAAGTCCACGACTGGTTGTTGTTGAATACGATTTTCCTAAATGTAAGCCCGACAACAAAGACCTGAAAAAGGAATTTAATGATAAATTTAAGGAGTTGAAGGATTTGGCCGATGCTGGCAAGGTGCGTGAAATGGCTGCCATTTATCGTGCTCTGCAGCAAAAGGAAGATAGTCAGGATATTCATGAATGCATTGGTCTGTGCTACGAAATAATAGGCAACTACACCAAGGCCAAAGAAGAATACGAAAAGTCGGGAAACAACAAGCGTATTAGCGCAATCAATGAGCAAATACGTGTACGCGACATTCTTGTTTCGCTGGGCGTAAAAGTGGAAGAAGGCGAATTATAGTACTGATATTGTAGCTTTTTATTAAGTAAAAAGAGGTTTGCCAAAAGGGAAACCTCTTTTTGTTTTTGCAGAGTCTTTTAAATTAATGTATATATGCAACTAAATTGAATGTTTTAAGTCTAACTATGTACCGAATTAATCACCACGTTTATGAAGAAATTTTTATTCTCGTTTGCGCTATTTGCGTTTCTGATGCCTTTGTCGGCTCAGATTCAGGTTGTTCACGATATCACATGCTATGGCGACACCAACGGTGCTTTGCTTGCGGTTCCCGGATTCGGAACTGCTCCTTACATTTACTTGTGGAATACCGGCGATGTGAGTCAAGCTGTTCATAATTTGGCTTCAGGTGCATATACAGTCACGGTTACAGATGCTATGGCTGCAATCAATGTTTATTCGTACAATTTGACAGAACCAGCACAGATTATCATTTCGTATGCTCCTGCCGATATTACCCCGAGCACATGTGATGGATTCAACAATGGTGGAGCCGACATTACGGTTGTCGGAGGCGTTCCGGGTTATGGCTATTTGTGGAGCGATGTACAGTTCGATTCAACTTTCTATACGCAAGATATTTCGAATGTACGCGGCGGGGTTTATCGCATTGAAGTTACTGATGCTTGGAATTGTATGGTTTTTGACACAATTGTGATTCCAAGTACCGATACCATTCCATACATCACGACTCTTCAGGAGTATGTGTGCAACGGACTTCAGGGAACGGCAACCGTTCGGGCAACCGAAGCAGTGCCCGGATACTATTTTAACTACGAATGGGATACTCCTTATGTTACGGGCTCCTATCTTACTACCGATACCGGTTTTATTGGATCGGTTGCTCTCTTGGCAGGTACATATACAATAACCATCACCGACAATCAAACAGGCTGCGAGGCATACTACGATTTTACAATCAATCAATCTGTAACTCCACTTGTGGTTGACGAAACGGTTGTTCACAATATTTGCGACAACGATGTGTATGGATCTATTTCACTTGGAATTACCGGCGGAGACCCCATGCCCGACTACAATATAGCGTGGACTGGTCCCAATAGCTTTATTGCAACCGATGTGATTATGATTTCGGGACTCGCCTCAGGGGTTTACAATTATACCGTTACCGACGATAGTGTTTGTGTTGTCAATTCAACGGTTGTGGTACATAGCGAACTCGGAGGTTGCTTTACCCTGCCAAATCTGGTTACGCCTAATGGTGATGGATTCAACGATACATATTTTGTTGATGGCGCCTGTAATTACATGAACTTTTTCATACAGATTTATGATTCGTGGGGAAAACTCGTTTTTGAATCGACCGACTGCAATGCTTCATGGGATCCGCTTGGCGACAATGCTCCTCCTAATAGCGTATATTATTATATGGTCCGTCTGAACGACGGTATTATCGAAAAGGAATACAAAAACAGCATTGACGTAAAATATTAGTCCTATGAAAAGAGCAATAATAATTTCAATTTTAGTTTTAGCATTCAATGCGATGTTTGCTCAGTTTCAGATTGGGCAGAATTTGACTCCATTTCAGAATGTGGCTCCCGAAATACAAAATCAAGCGCTCTCGTCGTGGTATGGAGTTCCTCAACTCAGTTTTTCAACAGGTTCGCGCATTGATGGTTTCGGCAACCGACCAGTGTTTCAGACATTGGCTTTGTCGGCTCCCACAGGAAACAATACTGGCGCGGCATTGGTAATCAATCGTGAAAAAGCTGGACTCACAACATTGATTTCGGCCAATTTTTCTTTCTTGTATTCGTTGAATCTGGTGCCCGAAAAAGCGATGAAATTTGTGTTCCATGGAACGGGTTCGTTTAATCAGATGTCGTTCAATATCGATGATGTGGTTGTTAACCACGTTGCTGATCCATTGATTGCCGGAGGAACTGTTTTTCAACCGACAGGTAATGCATCTGCCGGAATTGCAGTGGTGAGTCAGAATAAATACTATGTTGGCATCAATGCTTCCCAACTGATTCCGGTTCGTTATGGTTTTATGAATTCGAATTGGGATAACAAAGCGAAGCCGGTTTTTGGATTTCAGGGTGCTTATGTTTTTAACCTAAGCGAATATGCTTCACTTCAGGTATGGGCTTCGGCCGGATACAGCAGCAGTATTGTTAGCTGGCAACTGGGAGCCGATTTTAAATACCGGAAAATTTTCTGGGTTGGCGCAGGCTACCGCGACAATGGTTCTTTGTTGTTTAATGCGGGAATTACGGCTCAGAGTTTCAGCTTTGGCTATGCATTTGCATATGGTTTTTCGGATGCTGTCAGCAACAATGCAACTTATGCCGGAGTTAGCAACGCCATTTTTATTCGCAAGGTTTTTAACGAACAAAAAGCTGCACGCTGATGAGTGCGAAGTTATCTTTTATTATTCTGATGGTTTTGGGGTTGTTCTCCAAGGTCTCTTCGCAGCAGCTTCTAAATAAGTGGGACAGTGCATTCAATGCCGACAGAATAACAATTGCTCCGCTGAATCAGCTCAATGGCCCCGAAGGCGATTATGCACCAATAATGCTGAACTCAGGCCATCTTCTGTTTACCTCGGAACGGGTGAATCCAAAAACACGCGAAATGGCACTTTCTGGCAATCAGAATGTATACGAATACAATCCGCAGACCGGAAAAGTGAGCTATTCTTATTTTTATAACAACGACAATCACACGGCGGTTGCCGGAATGAGTGCCAATGCCGGAACCATATTTCTTTTCAGAGCTTGGGATGGTGGCAATATTTATTTCACCTCCGGGTTGTCGGGCAAAGAACGATACAATCATTTTAAAGCACTGAAATCACCTGTAAACAACGATGATAGCCAGGAACAATCGGCAGCGTTGTGGACACAATGGCTTGTGTTTTCGTCGGACAGAGAAAGCGGGAAGGGCGGTTTTGATTTGTATTATGGAATGGCTGACGAAAAAATGAAATTGTATGGAGCTTTACTTCTCGAAGGCGTAAACAGCGATTCTTCCGAAACCGATGCTCGTTTTATGACTGATGGCACATTGTTGTTCAGTAGTAATCGTAGTGGCAGGTTTTGCGCCTACAGCACCCGGTTTGATGGAGTGAAGTGGGAATTGCCTCAACCAATTGCTTTTATTCCTGATAGCTTTTCAGGCTGCGATGTGCGCGATCTTGTTGTTTACGACAGCGTTTTCTACTTCAGTAGCAATAAGAATGGGAACTATGATGTATATTCAGGAGTTTTGCGGTCCGATACGCTTGTGGTTCCTCAGCCCGATACTGTTATTTTAGTTATTGAAGATTCTGTTCCTGTAAAAATCGACACTGTTGTTCAAATCAATAAGTTTGAACAGAAACTGCAGGATATGGAGCAAAAACTCGATAGCATGGAATACAAACCCTATAAGGCATTTGTACAGGTTGGTGCTTATCGTTTTGTGCAAACAATAGCGGAATTCAAAAGTCGGTTTGCCGCTTTCGATACTACAGCCTTGCGTATCGAATACGATATTGCAGAAGATGCTCCTGCCGAAAAAATCCAACGTTTCATTATTGATAAAACATACTCGACGCTACGTAGTGCGGCTATCAGACAGCAGGATGCATTGAAACTTCAGGCAAGTGCCGTCAATAGTTTTGAATCGCCTGTTGATGCATTTATTGCCGTTTACGATAACAGAAATGTGCGGATTGTGATTTTCTTTAACCTAGATAAGGACGATTACAAAATTCTGATTGGCGACAAAGTGGTTTATTTTTGAAAAGCAACACCAAACTTTTTGTAGAAATCGACTGCGATGTCCGAATAGGAATAAAGTGTCGAGCTGAGGGCGCGTGTGATTCCGGTGTGGAAATTCCTTTCGTCCGATAAGCGTTCAATTGTTTTGCGCGAATATTCGAACGAGCTGTTGTAGGCTGTTGCGTAGCATCGCACTTTTGCTTCGTTTGACAAAAACACCCAGTTTTTTACATCCATGATTTTAATAAACAAAATCAGATACATAAGCTGCCCCTGGTCTGAATTGAGTTGACTCACAATTGCCCTACGGGCATCGGGCGTATTGGTAGTATCGAATACAAGCGGAGGTAATCCGAATAATTTGGGTTGAATATACATCCATTGTTTTTGCAGTTGCATGGCAAACGATGGCTTTATTTGAAATTCTCCGATGGAGAAATCGGCATACGAATCGCCAAATTGTATGTAAAGTGTCTGAAGAGCACTCACCTCAAAAAAATCCTGAATGGCATCGTAGCGGATTAATTCCGGGAAAACAATGCTCCATCCCAAAGCCGGATCGATACCATTGTTTCGCATGTTTTCAGTTGTTCCCTGATGGCGTGCTACATATTGAACGGCAATAGTGTACGACATCGGAAATTCTTTACTGTAGTCAATTTGCTGCGAATAAGCATTAAACGACGAAAACAGCAAAAACAAAAGGGCTGCAATGTATAATGTGCTTTTACACATCAGTTTTTGCTACCATGTACGCGAATAATACACTATTTTACTTTCGTTCTCGAAGCAAATCCACTCAATTTGAGATGAATTATTGTTGCATTGGTTCACAAGAATCGGATACGTATATTCTTTTCCGTCCGAAAAAACAATTTTATCATATAGCAATACGGCATATTGGGTTCCATCTGGTGAAAAATACACTTCGTCCAGATTGAAATAATTGTCACCAAAATCTTTCACCACTGTGCCATCAATCAATAATTTGGCGCCCAGACTCATTGTCCAATGGCCGGGAGCTGACAACAGGAATGCCGGGTTAGAACTCCCGATGCTTCCCGAATCGAATGGACCGTATTTTTTCCCATCAGTGAAGAGAATGTAGAGTTCTTCTTTTGTGTTTTCGATTGCTTCGCCTAACTTTTGCATGTATGCAACTTGTTCTGCTTCGCTCATAGAACTAAAATCGATATTATTGAGCGAGTTCATGTCGAATCCTGTTTTGAGAACGGTCATTCCTGTTGTGTTGTTTGCATTCCAGTGAAAATGCTGAGGCTGGCCCTGAATAATTGTTTCAGGCATCAGGTCGCTGACAAAAACCATATTTTCACCTTTTTGGGCAACAGCCATAAAATGTTGTTTGTCGGGCGATGCATTCGTTGCCGTTATGTACTTGTAGGGGCCATACGATATTCCCTTGAAAATAATTTTAGCACCATCACCGCCATAAACAGGCTCAAATGCACCATTGAAATTACTTTCCGAAAGTCGATTGGCTGTACTGTTATCGTTGTATTTGCAAACTTTCATAGCTTCTTCGGCCGTATTGAAAGGCCCCGATTTTATTCCACTATGATACACATAGTATTTACTATCGCTTGCTTCAACAAGAATACATAAGCCGGTTGTTCCGCAATTCATTGCCAGATTGCTCTCCGAAAACACCGGATATTCGCCGGGGGCCAAATTGAGCAATTCGGTTCGAACCACATTTTGTGCTGTTAATGTTGCGAAAAGCAAAATTGTGAAGAGAAACAAAACTGACTTTTTCATTTTGAACAGGTTGTTATTAAAGTTTAAATCCTACACCCAAAGTGAGGTAGCTGATGCCATAACCGAGTTCGGCAAATGCTCCGAAATGCTCACCGAATCCATATCGTGCTCCACCAAAAACAGTTAAAAATATATCGCTGTTTGAGCTGGTGTAGTTGTCGTAAACATAGTATGGATCGTTACTCTTTTCAGTGAACTTTACAAAGTTGACACTCACCAGCAAACCAGCATACAACGAAAGTTTATCATTAATCTCATATTGATAGGTCGACCGTGCCCCAACAATGGTATAGGCCCATTTCCAATCGTAATAGTATGTGCTGGAGTAGATGTGTTTGTATGTGAGTTGTTTATAGCCAACATATGCTCCCAAAGTTATAAGCCCGGGACCGATGTCGTCTTTGAAGCCCCAGTCGAACGAAAGCCCGACGGCAGGAGTGTTGGTTGAATAAACACCTGAATAGGAACTGTAATCGCCACCCAGGCCAACCCCAATATTGAACAGACTACTTCCTTTTTCAAGTGTTTGTGAGTTTGCAGAAAAAGCAATTGCTGAAAAAACAGTGATGATTAAAATGATTTTTTTCATCTGTGAATTTTTTAGATTAGTTGTGTGCCGACAAATCTTCATAAATAATGGTCGGATAGTCCTGTGCTGTTGTGCCTTCGGTTTTAATGACTCCAGCCGACAAACTCAACCAGTAATATTTGTAACAAAGAGGATCGTCGGTGGTGGTTTCTTTAATTTTAATACAGTTGGTAAAGGTTCCTGCTGGGACAGTTACAGTTTCATTTGTTGCTATAATGTAGCAACTATCGGTAACATTGGTGGTACTGTCGATCCATGTTTCGGCCCACGATTCTCCAACCGTTGGATCTGCATCGCAGAAAATGAGCATTTTAGTATCGCCGGGGTAGCAGAGCATCGAAAACTTGTTGTTGTCGGCATACCAATAAACAGTATAGGAATATAATCCGGCTACATTCCAGTTTACTGTTGCATAATTCTGAGCACTAATGCTGTTTATGGTGTATGTTTGGTTGAAATGCGCACCTCCATCCGAGTCGTAGGTGTCGTAAGTCCATGAAGCACCGGTTTTAAAGAAAGTGAAAACGCTGCTTGATGGTGTGCTTGGATTTGTTGGAGTTGGATTGGTGTCGTCGTCCTTTTTGCAACTTGCGAGCACAAGCATAGCTGCAAGTAAAATCCATACCGGATTCAACTTTTTCATAGGTATTTGGGTTTTAAGGTTTTACTACAGTTTTAGGAATTCAACGCGTCGATTCTTCGATTTGTTTTCTGGGTTATCGTTGCCAGCAATGGGTTGGCTTTCGCCGGCTCCATCGGTTTCGATACGGTCTGCATCGATTCCAAAGTCTTTCACAAGTGCATTTTTTACGTTTGCAGCACGACGCTTCGACAGGTCGAGATTGCTTTTGTCGTCGCCATCGGCATCGGTATGTCCAACGATTTTGATTTTAACGTCCATGTTTTCCTTCAAAACTTTTGCGATATCGTTCAATGCACCATACGATTCTGCTTTCACTTCGTCTTTGCCGCTGTCGAAATAAATTCCGTACGAAATGAGTTTGCCCTCAGTGAGCAATTTGCTCCGGGTGTCGGGAGCAGCAGTGGTGATTTTGATATTTGAAAGAAAATGCTCGCCCTGCTCTCCCCACATGTGAAAGCGCAGACGGTTGTAGGAAACACCTTCTGGCAAAGCTGTAGGACCGTCCAATATTTTTTGTCCTTGGCAGTAAACGCGCAGTCGTCTTTTCTGAACCCATAAAATATAATGGGTCAGTTTGTTGTTGACGAAAGTTTTGGCATCATTGTCCATTCTCACGAAATCTTTGTCAGGAGCATATCCTTCTGCTGAAATATTATAAAAGTTTGGTTCGAAATAAAATCCTGCAGTTCCAGGCCAGCCATGGTTGTCGAGCCAGTCTTTTTCTGAAGAATACAGGTTGAATTTAAAACTAACACCATCCTCATCGTTGTCTTCATTATGTGCAACAATGTCAAATTCAACAATGAAATTCTCCGGCAACACCAAATCTTTCATCAGGCAATATGCAGCGTCATCACCGTTCATATACAGCCAGTTTCCGGGAAAATTGTTGAGCGTTCTTATTTCCCCGGTTCCATCTGTAGTCCACAAAGCAGGAAAATCGCCAACTGCATCCTGCGAAAAATCTTCAAAAAAAAGTATTTGATCTCCTGGTACAAAATCGTATTTGGTATAGCTCATTAATGCTGGCTTCTCGTCGCTTACTTTAGGCGCATTGTTACTGCTGCTGCCATCTTCATTGCCATCTCCACTGCCATCGCCATTGTCGGTGTCGCCTTTGTCTTTATCCTTATCTTTGTCTTTTTTCTTGAAAACGCCATCGACACCTTCTTCCGATTTGTCGAGACCTTTGTCGATTGTTCGGTCGGTTTTGTTTTCGATACGTTGTTGAGTTTTATCCTTGATTTTTCCACCAATGTCTATTTGAGCTCCTGCAAACGAAACGAGGAACAAAAATGATAAAATAAAAACGATGCTTTTCATGTTGTTGTGATTTTTTGCAAAATTAGTGAATAAATTTTAGCTATGTATCCCATAAAAAGGGGATTTTTTGTAAATTTGTAGCTGTTTGGCACTTTTTACTGAATGAAAATGGAAAAAGCCGGGTTGATTTGTGCAAAAAGGGTGTTCCTAGCCACGTTGGCTTTGTTTTTTATTGCAAAATTTGCATTTTCTCAAACGCAACAATCGCAAACCGATTTAATGGATGTTGTGACACTTGCCGATTCCCTTACTCAAACAGGTGATTTTTTGGATGCCGAAAATCTTCTTCTTCCTTTGCTGAATCAAGCAATTGCAAGCAAGCAATTGTCGTTTGCTGTCGATATGCTGATTAGGCTGGGCATTAATGCAGAAATGGCAGGCAGATATCAAAAATCGTTCGAATACCTCAATTTTGCTCTTCGAATTAGTGAAAAAAACAATTATACTGACCATCTTTCAGAAATATTTCTCAATATTGGTTATGTGTATTTCGACTTGAAACAATGCAGGCAGGCAGTCGATTATTACAGAAAATCTATTGAAGTGGCAGCAATTCGGCGCGATACGCTGGCCATGATTAAGGGCCTGAATAATGCAGGTAATGCATGGATGACCATTGATAACAACGCCGACAGTGCCCTGGTTTATTTTGAAGAAGGATTCAGACTTTCGGAGAAAGTAGATTATTCAACAGGTCTTCTTGTAATTGGTGGCAACGTAGCTCAGATTTATTTGTTGCAAGAGAAATACAATCTGGCTTCTGCAATGATAAAACAATTGCTGCTTATAAGCCCCGAGAATTCATATTTTTTATTTACCAGAGCACAGATTGAAAAGGTTGATAAAAAGTATTTTGATGCAATTTCGGATTGCAGAAAAGCAATTGTTAACACGGGCAGTGTTGAGTTTCGCCTTGCATTGCTGAAGGAGCTTTCCGGATTGTATATTTCTGTGGGGAAAAGTGATTCGGCTTTTTTCTATCTGTCGGGCTTCACAACACTTACCGACAGCATTCATAAAGCCGAGATAAATGGCGATATCAACAAACTCGAAGCTCAATACCAAAACGAGAAGAAACTCCGCAAAATTGAACAGCTCGAGAAAGATGCTTTGCTGAAACAACGACGGGTTCGCGAAATGACTTTTTTGCTGATTGGGGTTGTGGTGATTGCATTGATAATTGTGTTTTACTATCGCAATAAAAGGATTATTGTGGCTCAAAAGCTGGAAATCGAAGCCAGGAAACGAACCGAAATTGAAAATGAGAGCGAAATAAGAGTTGCTCGTTCTTATATTGAAGGCGAAGAAACCGAGCGTGAGCGGCTTGCTTGCGAAATTCACGATGGGCTTGGAGGAATGCTCACTGGCATCAGACTGCAATTGAATGGTTTGATTTCGGACAACAACTCAGTGAAAGTTGGGGAGCTGAATTTAGTTGCCAGTCGTATTCATGATGCTTCGGCTGAATTGCGTCAGATGAGCCGGAATCTGTTTCCGCAAACTTTGGTGGAATACGGTTTGAATGCAGCTTTCAGTGAACTTGTTGAATCTCTGAAACGTCAGTTTTTGAGTCCCGGATTGTATTACTATTTTTCCGGAAGCGAATTTCGTTACGATGCATTGGTTGAAAAGCAACTTTTTCGTACGGTGCAGGAACTGGTAAACAATGCACTGAAACATGCTGTGGCAAAACGAATCAGTATTGAATTGGTAACAGGGCCCGACCGTATATGGATTGCTGTTTCGGATGATGGTACGGGTTTTGATAAAGCTGTTGCTGTTAAAGGAATTGGTCTGCGATCGGTTGCCGAACGAATTTCTTCGTTGAATGGGAAATTGGAAATGGTATCACTGCCAGGCGAGGGCACTCATGTAACTATTGAATTAGAGATTGAAAGGCTTGATGTATGAAAATTTTATTAGTTGACGATCATCCCGTAGTGCTTGATGGAATGAGCAAAATGCTTGCATCGGTTTTGCCTGCTGACGAAATAAGAACGGCTTCGTCGGTTACCGAATGCACTCAAGTGGCTCGCAATTATAAGCCGGAGCTTGTGATTCTCGATTTGCGTCTGCCCGATGGATCGGGCCTCGATGTGTGCCGCTTTCTGAAGTCAGAATACCCGAATATGAAAGTCTTGCTCTTTTCGGGCTCTCCTGGAATTGTTCAGAAGCGCGACCTCGATAAGTCGGGAGCCGATGGTTGGTTGTCGAAAAATTCCTCTGCCGAAGCCATTGTTGAGGCAATTCAAATTGTCTCGGATAGTGGAACTTATTTCCCCGACTCCGATTCTACTATCAAGTATACTAATAATGAAATCTATATTTCACCCCGCGAAAAAGAAGTCTTGGCACTCATTGCCGAAGGCCTGGTGAACAAGGAAATTGCAGACAAATTGTTTATTTCAGTTACTACAGTAGATAGCCATCGCAAAAATTTGTTACTTAAATTCAATGTGAGTAATACAGCTGCACTCATCGCAGAGGCGTTTAAACGTGGATACTTGCAGTTGGGATGATTTTAACTGCTTTTTCAAAAGGGAATTAATTTATTGCTACAGCAGGTGAAATTGTTTAGTCATTCTGAAACCGCTTCGGAATGACAGCGATGACGCTCGTGAAACAAATACGGTTTTTTTACTTTTCATTATCAATTCTTACAGGTTATAGTTTTGTTAAATTTACAAATTATTGTATGCTTGTAAGTGTTTTGTAAACAGGATGTTGTGGTTATTTTGCCTGGAGTAGTCCAGATTGTTTTGCATCTTTTGCCTCTTGTTGGAATAATTCTCAAAATGGTTTCGTTTTATCTTAGCACCAAAACCTGAAAGTATGAAAACAAAATTTTATGCAGTATTAGCTGCGCTTGCGTTACTATTGATGCAATCGTGCTCGAACGACAAAAATGCTGTTCTCGAAATTTCGCGTCCGCTTCCGAATATCGATTTAGGGAAGAACACTTTTCTGATCGATACGAGCAAAGACACCTTGCTCGAAATTGCAAGCGGAAGCACTATTTTGGTTCCGGCCAATTCGCTTGTGACTGCCGACAACAAAGAGTTTACAGGAAAAGCTGAATTGACATACGAAGAATTCAGCAATCAGGCTTCAATTATATTGAGCGGCATTCCAATGAAATACGACAGTGCCGGCGAAGAAGGACATTTGCAGTCGGCTGGAATGTTTCAGATTAATGCAACTTCAACCAGTGGCGAGCAATTGGCAATTGCTCAGGGAAAGAATGTTACGGTTTCGATGGCTTCTTCAATTGAAGATGGTGAAAAACCATACAATTTTTATCAATTTGACACCATTAGTGGCGAGTGGAAATACATAGTTACCAAAAGTGCCGAACCTGCTGCTCCAAAACCAGCCGACACTGTTGCAATTGATGGCGACGCCAAAGTGATTAAATATAAAACAGTGAAAACTGTATCCGATTTTGTGTTTGATATAAATGTAAATTACCAAGTTTTTCCGGAACTTGCTGGTCTGGGCGATGTGATGTGGAAATTCAGTGGGAATAAAAAATATGCTGATCCAGAAAAAGAACAATGGATTTTCGATAAAAGTTGGCCAGTAACTAAAATTGACAAAGATAAATCGAACCCAGGTCAATATATAATTGTTTTGCGAAGTGCTTCCGATACATTTACAACTTCTGTAGTGCCTGTTTCCAACGAAATTGTTTCCGGAAATGAGGTTATTGCTCAGGTTTCGAAATCGGTCGAAAACATTAAAGTGATTGAAACGGAAATTGGCCGGCAACTTGCCGAAAATACATTACGTCGAACAATGGAGCTTTCATCGTTTGGTTTTTATAATTGGGATTTTATACATCGTCTTATCAACCGCAAAATAAAAAAAATACGATTGATGGCTGATGGAAGCGAACTTCCTTCGCAATATCGCGTTTATCAGGTGTTTGTTGATGAAAATGCGGTTCTGGAGTTTTATCGTAATCGAAAGGAACCAACCATTCCTGTTTCGTCCGAACAGGATTTTGTGATGATTGCAATTGGTGAAAATGGCGAAGCAATGATTGCACGCGATGGAATTGCGCTATACGATAATGGTAATAATGGTGTTAGTGATGTAGTAATGATAAACACCGGAACCACTATTGCGTCCGAAGACGACCTGATGTCGGTTATCTACGGCTTCTGACCATTAATGAAATTACCAATGAAATTCCGGATTCTGTTCTTTGCAGCAATTCTGATGTCGTGTTTTGCTTCGGCGCAGAACCAACGGTTTATGCCTGTGAAACAAGGTGGCAAAGCCGGACTTATAGATACTACGGGTGCAATTGTCTTGAATCCAGAATTTGATGCAATTAAGTTTCTAGATAGCAGAATATACATTTCTGTGGAAAAGGATGGCAAACAAGCCATTTACAATATGGTTTCGCGTTCCTTTTCCACAGATTATTATTTCTATACCGAAGTTTTAGAGCCCAGCTTGTTTAAAGTTGGCAATGGCGAATTATGGGGACTGGCTGACGAAAAGAAGCAGCTTTTGATTCCACTATCATACAATACAATTGAATTGGTTGGTGGAAGACGCATTGTTTGCACCAATGGTGCAGGAGTTGATGTTTTCGATAGATCAGGAAGTTTGATAGTTCACTTCGATGTGAATACAGCATTGTACGTTAACGGAAATTACATTATTCAGTCGAACGAAAGTTATGGACTGGCTTCGGAAGATGGTCAAATTCTAATTCAGCCCAAATGGGAGAGTTATTTGCTCAATTATGAAGTGATCTATTTCAATAACCCCGATTCTGTTTTATGCTATTATTCCCCTGCGAAAATTCATATTACAGGAAACAAAAAAACAAGTATTCAATTTTTTTTCGATTTCGATAACACTCCTGTTGCTCTTCCTTTTTATATCAAAACAGAAGGAAAGCTAAATGAGTTTTTTTCTGTCTTTAGAAATGAACCTCGCTCAATTGATTTTGAAAATTCATATATTCGCTCAACTCCTTTGTCCGGTTATTATATTCTCAAAAACGATTATTGCTTTTTAATTGATAGTTTGGGGACAAATCTCATACCCCGCGCTCTTGAGAGAATTGACTACCTTAGAGATAGGCAGTTTACCGTTATTGAAAATGGACATAAGGGGATCTATGATCTAGATAAAGGCTTTGTGCTTAACCCAGATTTTATCGATTTGTCGTTGATGACCGATTCGGTAACCAAAAGAACTTGGATTTTTGCTCTCACTGATGATGGATGGAGTTTGCTCAATCCCGATTATTCCAGGGTGAACGGGTTGTATTTCAGAAGTTTACGTTTACACGATGGCGCAGGTTTTATTGCATTCCCAAATTCTGGTTTGGGAATGCTTCTCGATACTACGGGAAAACCTATGTGCCAGCCAAAATATGCAAGCATTTCACTTCTTGCAAGTGGGTTGTGGGTGGCTAAGACAAATATGGGCGATGCATTGTTGGCGCCCAATGGAAAAGAATTGTTGCCTCCTGAATTTGAAGCGATTACAGGAAGAAAAAATATTGTTAGAACTATAAAAGATAGTGTTACTGAAATGTATGAATGGAAAAATAACCAATTAAATCAATTGGCTGTTTACAACAACTACCGTCGGTTAAATGTGAGCGGCAGGAACGATGCTTTTACGACTGCGGGAAAACCGAGTCGCGGAGTTTATAAATGGCAAAAAGATTCTGTTGATGGTACTTTTGGTTTGTGGGATGTTGTTTCGGAGAGCTATAAAATTCCACCAACATACCATTTTGTAAGACCCGATAGAAGAAAGGAATTAACGTTAGTTGGCATCTGGGGCGATACAACCCGTTTTACAATTGGTCCATTGTCGTTTTATGGAAGTATGCATTTTGGGATTGTCGATCAAACTAAGGGTCGCATTGTGGCACCTACATCGTTTGCATTTATATATTTCCATCAATTCTTGCCTCATTACGATGAAAATAAAACTCCAACGCAATATTATGGTTCGGATCGAAATCTAGCGTTGGCTATTTCCGATAGTGGCCAATGGTGTAGTATTAGTTACACAGGTCTGATAATAAAATCAGATATTCAGTATATCGACCGCTTTAGAGGTACCAAAGCAAAAGCATGGAAAATTGATTCGGCCTACGTGAGCGTCAAAAGTCAGGATGCCATGATCACCAATGTTAATCGCTTCTACTCCCAAGTGAGAGGTTTTTTAAGACCAGCCGATTTTTACACAGATTCAGTTGTAAAAAACGGCGAAAAACTAAACATTTATGCTGCTAAAGCCGATTCGCTTTTGTTCTACAAGTCACCTGGAGGCCCCAATAGCAAAGCTATAAAAGCATCTGTGAGCTTTTCTCCTCCGGTTTTTGTTTTTCCCTATGTCTATGGTCAATATTTGAGTGGTATTTATCAACAGTTCTATAATTTTTCGATATTCAAACCCGATAAAAAATACAGCTATATTGATGAAAATGGTGTTATGATTACTCCATTGGATTATGTAAGAGCATACGATTTTTCCGATAATCGTGCTTTGGTTAAACGAAAGGACAAATATGGTTTCATCGATCCCGAAGGAAATATGGTTATCGAGGAGAAATTTAAAAAAGCACTTCCATTTAGCGAAGGATTAGCAGTTGCCTCAATCAAAAGTGGGAAAATGGGATATATCGATACCGATGGCAATTGGGCTATCGACCCTGTTTTTCGAGAGGCCAATCCTTTTAGTGAAGGTATGGCAGCAGTTAAACCCCAAAATCTGTATGGATTTATCGATGCTTCGGCTCAGATGGTAGTCAAACCTCAGTTTCTGAGAGCTTTCGAGTTCCAGAGTGGAACCGCTGTGGTTTATATGGAAAAGGGTTATGGTTTAATTGATGCAAAAGGAAAGTATTTACTCAAGCCTGTTTTTGACAAAATTTTACCAGCCGACGAGATGGGAATGCGTCTTGCTACAAAGAAATCGCGCAAATCATTGGTTGCACCCGATGGGATAATTGTTGCGAAAGCCCGAAATATTGTATATGCTGGCGAAGGCTATTACAGCGTAAAAAAAGGTTCGAAACAGCTATTGATTAATTCCAGTGGCAAGAAAAATGGTGTTTTTGTTTCGCAGATTCCTGTTGAGTATGCCGAGAACAAAGTTTTGGTTTATTCAAAAGGGAAATACAGCTATTTTAACATCGAAGGAGAAAAGCTGTTAGGACCGTTTTCGCGAGCAACCGTTTTTTGCGATGGAAGGGCTATTGTGTCCAATCGCCAAAAAACAATGATTATAAACGAAAAAGGTTCCGAATTGCATTATTTATCAACTTTTGGTGCAGTAAGAGCCGAGCCTTTCGATAGTGTTGGAATTGCAATTGTGTATCGTGGTGGTTACTATATGCTGGTCGATACAGCTGGTGTTGTGTTTGCTTATTCAGATAACAAACCTGTAAAAAATACCGATTCGGAATACTTGTATTTCAACAATAATCAGCAAATGATTTTTGATGCTAAAACCAAGAGGTCGAAAAGCTTGGGTTTTTGGAATTCTATTGATGTATCTAGCTATGGGCGTTTTAGAGTGATGTCGGAAGGTTTGTATGGCTTTGCCGATTTGTGCGGCAAGTACTTTGTGAAGCCACAATATACCCGTATTGTGAAATGGAGTAGCGATATTTATCAAATTCACTATGGCGATCAGGTTGGTTATATCCA
This sequence comes from Bacteroidetes bacterium HGW-Bacteroidetes-6, assembly GCA_002842495.1. Taxonomy (GTDB): domain Bacteria; phylum Bacteroidota; class Bacteroidia; order Bacteroidales; family DTU049; genus GWF2-43-63. Next base: position 17,573 of record PHDB01000019.1, on the reverse strand, counting down.
CAAGAATGGAAAAATAATTTGGGCACTTTCAAGGTGAAAAGCTTTTTGTTATTAACAGCTTTTTGTCTACTCGCTAAAAAACTATAATTCAAATGCAGATCTGTAACTTTACTCTGTTATGGTTATTTAAGTAGTCAGGCAAGTTAATGTTGTTTCAAGTTCTTACAGCCAGTATAAAAGCCCGAGGCCTAACAATAGTTGCCACTATCGGGATGATTGACAATCGAGACTGAAAATTCGGCTTTTATTAACGATGGTTCATTTTTCTGCAACACATCAATTTGATAGAGGACAAATGTTGAAGAATTGATGTAATGAATCTATCTCCTTTGTGTCGACACGTAGAATATCTGATTGTTTTTATTATTTTTGCAAAAAGAAAGCGATGACGGGAAAAACCTATTGTGTAATTATGGCCGGGGGATTGGGAACCCGATTCTGGCCCATGAGCCGCACATTGAAGCCAAAGCAGTTTATTGATGTTCTGGGAACAGGATACACACTTATACAGCTTACTTACAAAAGATTACTTCAGATTTGTCCACCAGAAAATATTTTGATTGTTACCAACGAAAGCTATGTTGACGTTGTAAAACAACAGCTTCCCGATTTAAATCCCAATAACATCTTATCGGAACCGTCGAGAAGGAACACGGCTCCCTGCATTGCTTATGCAGCTCATCGTATCTATAATATGGATCCGGAGGCCTGTATGGTGGTTTGTCCGTCCGATCATATTATCTACGACGAGAATTCTTTCACTAACCATCTTGAAGCAGCCATCGATAGTGCCGGAAAGAATGACTGGCTTATGACACTTGGTATTTTACCCACACGTCCCGACACAGGTTATGGATATATTCAGTTTTTAAACGGAGAACAGCTCGAGGACGACAACCGCATCAAAAAAGTAAAAACATTTACAGAAAAGCCGCAAATTGAATTAGCAAAAGAATTTATCAAAAGCGGTGATTTTTTATGGAATTCGGGCATATTTGTTTGGTCGATTGTCGCTGTTGTTAAAGCGATGGAGTTGCATATGCCTGAGATGAATGCATTGTTTGCCAAGGGACAGGGTATTTATGGTACAGTTGATGAAGCCGATTTCATCTTCAATACCTACATGCTTTGCAAAAACATTTCTATCGACTATGCTGTGATGGAGAAAGCCCCAAATGTGTATGTAATAGTTTCCGATTTTGGTTGGAGCGATTTGGGGACCTGGGGCTCGCTTTACGAAAATCGACAACGCGACAAAAATGGCAATGCTGTTATTGGCAAAAATGTGATGCTCTACGATACTAAAAACTGTCTCATTCATATGCCTGCTGAAAAAATGGTTCTTCTGCAGGGCCTCAACGACTACATTGTTGTTGAGTCGGACAACATTCTTATGGTTGTTAAGAAAGAAGACGAACAAAATATTCGTCAGTTTGTGAACGATGTGATGATTGAAAAAGGCGAACAGTTTATTTAGTTAGCTCATGTCGGTTTATCATTCAATACTGGGTGTTTCGGACAATGCATCTTTGAACGAAATCAAGAAAGCCTATCGGACTCTGGCCAGAAAATTTCACCCCGACATCAACCCGGCGGAAGATGCACACGATCAGTTTATTCGTATCACCGAGGCTTACGAAATTCTTATTGGCGAGCGAAATGCACCACATAGTACTTCAACACGACACTACTCACACGAAGACATGGCCAATGCAGCCCGCGAACGAGCCAGGCAGTATGCGAAAATGCGCTATCAGGAATTTAAAAACCGTAGTGAGGCCTACGAATCGACTCCGATGCATAAGATTCTCTGGCCAAAATGGGTGAATTTTGTAATTTTGGCAATTGCCATGCTTTTCGTTGTTGACGACATGCTCCCGCTAAAACATATTGAAGGAGTTGTTTCAATCGGTTCACGAAATAGTTATCATGTTGGCAACTACCGATTTCATGCAGCAGAGGAACACCAATTTATCAATTTGTTTGGTAAAAACGTTACAGCAAAAGCAACTCCAATTTTGGGCTTTGTTGTGAAATACCAATTGGATGATAAAACATTATCAGGTTCGGTTGACCCAATGCGAAAAGAAACAGAATACACTCCTCTGATGTATGTTCTTGCGGCTTTAGCTGTCATTTGCCTCATCAATAAAACAAAAAAATTCGAAAACAAGCTATTAATTAAAGCATTGATGAGCATCGACATGTTTATGTTTGCTCTTTTCTATTTTTCCAGATACAATTAATTTGTAAACACAGTTATCCCTTTTTTGAGCAAATTGTGTTTTCTTTTTAACTTTGTCCCAAATCGACACCATGCCTGTTCTGAAGAAAAAATACATGCTTCTTCTCTGTATTGTCTCTGCAATATTGATGAGTGCTGCCTGGCCCATGAGAGGTTTCCCGTTTCTGGTATTTATTGCCTTTATTCCACTATTGATTGTTCTTGATCAAATCGTGCGGAATCCGGATCGTTTCCGATGGATGGCTTCGTTTCGCTTTTCGTATATTGCTTTTTTCTTTTGGAACTTACTCACTACCTACTGGATATGGAATTCAACCGAAGTGGGTGCAATATTCGCTATTGTTGTAAACAGTCTGGTGATGGCTTTGTTTGTTCAGATTGCTTCATTTATCAATCAATATGCATTAAAGAAAAATTCAGGGGGATTAACTATTCTGGCTGTTGTGTGGCTGGCATTTGAGCATCTTCATCAGCACTGGGATTTGTCGTGGCCGTGGCTTAATGTCGGAAATGTTTTTGCACAGCGGCCAGCATGGGTTCAGTGGTACGAATTTACAGGTGTCGCAGGAGGAACAGCATGGGTCTGGATAATCAATATATTACTTTTTCGGTTGTTGATGTTTATTCTGGATAAGAAAAGTGAACAGTCAAAAATGCGTCGAAATCTTATTATTCTGGTAACTGTAGTATTTGTCTTGCCTTCGGTATGGTCGATTCATCGTTATTACAATTACGAAGAGAAACCTAACCCAATCGATATTGTTCTTGTTCAACCCAACCTTAATCCATATACCGAAGAATATTCGCTTTCGACACCCGAAGTGCTTGATCGGTTGCTAACGCCGACGGCTGCATTTGCTGATAAAAAAGTGGATTTTATTGTTGCACCTGAAAGTGTGCTTCAGGATGGAATGTTCGAGGACGAGTTTCAGTATTCGCAAAGTATTGCAGCACTCAAAAAATTTCTGAAGGATTATTCACCGCAGGCCTCGTTTATTTCGGGTGCAGGAACGCTGCGAATGCTTGATCCGGACGAACCCTTGGGTCCTTCGGCCCGACGCTACAACAGCAAAATGTATTACGAAGCATTCAATACAGCCTTGTTTATCGACTCCACGGGTATTCCGCTGACCTATCACAAATCGAGGCTGGTTCCCGGCGTAGAGCAGATGCCTTTTGTCCATGTCATTAAGCCTATCGAAAAATTGGCCATTGACCTTGGAGGAACGGTTGGAACGTTGGGGAAAAGCTCAGACCGCACGGTTTATAAAGGAGGAAAAGTGCCTATTAGTGCTGTGATTTGCTACGAGAGCGTTTATGGTGAATTTGTGTCTGACTTTGTAAAAAACGGTGCGGAAGTGATTCTGATCCTTACAAACGATGGTTGGTGGAAAGATACTCCCGGACATCGCCAGCATTTTGCTTATGCCCCGCTTCGTGCTATCGAAACACGGCGACCTATAGCACGTGCAGCCAATACCGGAATATCGTGCTTTATTAATCAACGGGGCGACGTGGTACAGAAGACCGAATATTGGACACGTGATGTTATTCGTAATACCGTGAATGCCAACGACGAAATTACATTTTATGTGCGCTATGGCGATTATATAGGCAGGGGAATGTCGTTCGCTATGGTTTTATTGCTTGTTATAGCTATCATGCAATATTTTGTGTATCGCATCAATCGACGAAAAACACATCTGTCGTAAAAACAAAAAGAAGTTTGTTGCAGACAATGAAATATTTCAAACTGATCAAGTTTTCTCACACAATATTTAGCCTGCCTTTTGCGCTGATTGGCTTTTTATTGGCAACTAAACAGGCGCCTATGCCCACCTGGCCGGTTGTTATGTTTATAGTGTTGGCACTTGTTGCGGCACGAACAGCGGCCATGGCTTTTAATCGTTGGGCCGATTATAGATGGGATGGGAAAAATCCGCGGACAAAAAATCGTGAAATACCAACAGGCATCATTAAACCTGCACAAGCATTGACGCTGGCCATTACTGCATCTGTTGTATTTGTGATTCTTGCCGGACTCATCAACGAAATTTGTCTTTTTCTGAGTCCGGTTGCTTTGATTATTATTCTCGGATACAGTTATACAAAACGTTTTACATCACTGGCTCATGTTGTGCTGGGTGTTGGGCTCGGAATTGCTCCGGCTGCCACTTACATTGCAGTTAGTGGCATGTTCGAACCGGGTTTGCTTTTGCTTTGCTTTGGCGTGATGTTTTGGGTTGCAGGTTTCGATATCATTTATGCATTGCAAGACATGGAATTCGATCGCGAACACAAGCTGCACTCTATTCCGGTATGGTTGGAATACTCAGGCTCGCTTCGGTTGGCTGCCATTTTTCATTTGCTGACTATCGGGCTGATGTTTTTATATATACATTACATTGATGGCGGCTGGTATGCCATGGTTGGCGGTATTCTGTTCTCATTGCTTATTGTTTATCAGCATATTGATGTGCATCGCAACGGATTAAAAAAGGTGAATATGGCATTTGGGACATTGAATGGTGTTGCTTCGCTCATTTTTGGGCTGGGGTATGTTTTGGAGTATTTTTATTAGAGCTGTAATTATTTTATTTTGCAGAGTCGTATTTTGAGTTTTTCTCTATGTACTTTCTTGCCAGTGCTTCCGTGTAAAATGCAAAATTCTTGTATCTGTTGTGTACGTCGGCGATCTCTTTAAGTGCTTTTCCGACTAATTCTGCATTCTCCCATGTATTCAGATGCTTTATTACCTTTTCAAGGCAACCCTTTTTATAACTTATCTGGCCAATCACATGGATCACCATCTTTCGTACCTTGCCGGTCTTATCGTGCTCCAGTTCTTTCAGCAAAGGCAGGATTTCTTCAGGGTGTTCCCGGCCGAGTAGTTCCAGCCCATGGCATATTTCCCTGCGCACCTCCCCGTCTTCGTGATGCAGAAATCGTTTTGCAAAATGCAGCAGGGGAGCCGGATTTTTTTCTCCGATTCTTTTCATCGAACCGATTACTGCATTCCGGACAGAATGATGCTTGTCAAAGAGTCCTTCTGCCAGTATATGTTCTGTTTCATGGAAATTGACAATTCCTATTTCTCCGGCCGAATTTATGACGGTTTGCCTTACTCTCTCGTCCGGACTTTTTAGTAAAAGATCCAGCTGTTTTATTATTTCCTGATGGATGGATGCCGTTTCCCGGTATATCCTGCCGAGCATGGTATAGGCTGTTTTGCGGATATAGGTGTCTTCGTCGGAAAAGTATTTCAATATCCGGTCGTTTTTCCCGGACCTGATGTCGGACCTGATCTCATCTTTTATTTTATCAGCCAATGATTTTCGTTGTTCTTTGTTTAAGCTGTAAAATTTCATGGATGAATAGTGTTTCGGGATTCGTTGGGTTGGCAGTCGGCTTTTTCACTCGTTTTCTTGTCCAGTTCAGAAAATCGCTGGCTTAAACAGATAAACCATAATGTCCAGCCGATGTGAAAAAATCGTTGTTTCACTCCGGGATAATTGCCCATTATATCAGGAAAGAATGCTGAAAATCCCAGTATCATGATGAGTAATACTATTCCGGAAACAATTTTTATTTTGGATATTTTTCGTTCTTTCCACAAAATCAGGGCAAGCAACGGGGATAATGGCAATAGAACGGACGAAGACCCGAGAATTCCGTGTAAAGCCGAGGGTAAAGGAAAAATAGCTGCTCCGGAGATTGAGAAGGAAAAAGCCAGGATAAATAAAACCGGAACCAAACTGAGCCCCGTTCTTTTCGCAGTGGTATAAATTCCGGAAACGAAGAGAATACTCAGGGCGGAACTCAGAATCAACCCTGCGGTGAAAATGTATTGGGTTTTTGTTCCTGTTGCACCCAGTTCACTGACCAGATCGGTAAGGTGATTGTAATTCCCGGTCAGTAGTCCGCAAAGTATAATTGTACTCCAGAATACCAATGGAATTAAATACCCTGAATAGATGAATACCCTGTTTTGTTTCATTTTCTTCCTGCGATCTGTGTTCCCGGCCCGGCAGCCGGATTTTTATTTGGTTTTGAAAATCGTGGACAGCTTGCCTATTTACATTCGATCTTTAGCTTCATCACCTTCTCGAAGTCATCAAATATCTGTTTGTCCCGTATCTCAAAGATACAGGGTTTTGATTTTCCTACATCTTTTGTCGACCGGATTTTTTCTTTTGTTTCCTCGCTGATACCGCATTCGTACACTTTCTCAATGTATTTCAGGGGAAAATATAAAGTTGCTTTCATAAAATCACGCCAGGCCGACATCCAAACAATCGTTCTGTTCTTCTTTTCCACTTTGCACAACCATGCTTTCCCGTCACGGTAATATCTCCAGGTATGGGTCATTTCATTTTTGTCAAAAATTTCCAGCAGTATGGCGTATGCTTCGTACGATTCACCCAGGACCGCCCGGAGTACTTTTTCATCCGGATAAATGTTTTCGTCCCGTAATTCGATGTTGTTTATGGTTTCCATGGTTTCATATTTTGTTGCGCAGTTTCTGTTTTAAGGTGTCATAATAAAGGTCGGGGCAGTTTAGTACTGCTTATCCTCAAAACCCATTAATTTACGGATCTTACTCGCATTCTCTTTTGAGGTCAGAAGCTCCAGTAATAACAGGGCTACATTGGCGGCTGTTGACGGATTCCAGGATGTGATCATGTTGTCATCCGTTACAACAGGTTTGTTTATCACGTTAACGCCAAATTCCAGCAATGCTTTACGCCGGACAGCGCTGTTGTATGTCGTGCCTTTTTTGCCTTTCAGAACACCGCTTTTCCCCAATGGTAAAGCGCCCACACAAACCGACGCGATAATTTTGTTTCTGGCTCTGAAAGCCCTGATCAGATCAAGAAATCTGTCATCGTACGCATCTTTGTAAAAACCATACACCTCAAATCCACCGGGAACAGCCAGTGCTTCAAACGAGTTGATGTCAATCTCATCAACCAGGTAATCGGTAACAAACGTCTGGTTAAATGAACTTTTCACTTCCTTCGTTAATCCGCAGGTGAACAATTGGGTACTGCCGTCTCCTTCGGTAAGATTCCAGCCGATCACATCAATAAATACACTTGCTTCAAATGTTTCAAATCCGTTCGCCAGTAACAATAATATGTTTTTCATATCCGATCCGTTGGTGATCTTCTTTTTATTGATCAAAACAATTTGAATCCTCCGTTATTCATCTCCAACTCAAGCAATAATTGCTTTGCCGCCAATCCGCCGCCGTAGCCTGTCAGTTTTTGATTACTGCCGATAACGCGGTGGCAGGGTACAAAGATGGAAATGGGATTGGCGCCGTTTGCCGCGGCCACAGCACGTATGGCTTTGGGGTTGCCCAGACGCTGCGAGAGAGCAAGATACGACTCGGTGGTACCGTACGGGATTTCGAGCAACACCTGCCACACCGATTGCTGAAAATCAGAGCCCACAAACAGTAACGGCACGTCAAATTCACACCTGCTGCCGCAAAAGTACTCGTCCAATTGTACCGTGGCGTCTGCAATCACATCGGAGCTACCCTGTTCATATCGGGTATTCAGTCCTTTTTGTATTCGCTTGTCAATCAGTATGCGGCGTTTCCCGTCTGTCCAATCGCACAAACAGAGCTTATCCCCGAAAGAGCCGAGTATCAATTCGCCGCAAGGTGATTGATAATATTGGGTTTTAATGGTACCGGTCATTTTTTACATAGTTTGCATTTTCTGAAGTTCGGCTTGTCCGGTTTTTATTGAGTAGCAGTTTCTTTGTAATTAAGTGTTCTGCAACGTTTGGTAAATGCATTGTATCTATCATTCCAATCCCGGTCATAAAGCACAACTTGTATCGCTGAGATTCGGACAAATATACAAAACATTTCATTCCGTCCGGGTGCCGGGAAAAAGCCTTACCTCATGGGCCTTTTGGTCTTGTTTTCAAGCCAGAAGATCAGATCTTTTTTCAGGTTACTGACCTGGATTTCCAGTTTTTTCTCCCTGAATTTTTTCTTCATAAAATAGTAGCTATTTGTTGATGCTTTGGGCAGTTAGTGTAACGAAAGTTTTCGGGAACGGGTTATCTCCAATTCAAAATTGCAAAAAAACATTGAAGCACATGGAGGCCGCATAAGTTATGTCATTAGCCGTTGCTATTCTATCAAATTTATTTCTAAAATCTCAGTCTGAGTAATGCCCGATACTTCTATTCTCTTTTCAAGCAATACCTTATTGATTATTTTATTTTGAATGTCGTAGTAAAAGTACGATTCAGAAATTAATGTAAAATCGGGCATTTCTTCTTTATCAATTGGAGCAGTGCCAAGCATAGACATTTTCTCAAGCGTATTCTTAAGTATTCTATTCACTTCCTCTTGTTTTGCTTCTTCTTTGTTTTTGATTATCAGGGTGTTGCTGTTTGCAGAGTCTATGCTCATCTTGCCGATAATAGGGAATGCTTCTCCTCCAAATGGATTGGGATATGAGTATTCGGATTTAATTCCAACTCCCTTTGTGAAAATTCGAGAATACAAGCTGAAATATAAAGTTATTTCTGGGAAATATATAGAAAGCAACATTTCGGGAGTAGAATAGGTTGGTTCCAATTGCTGATTGAGAAGAACCATTGTTGCAGAATCAATTGTAGTTATCTGATTATTGTAAATTTTTAAAAGACCATCTTTAATGTTTTCTTTCATTTTTTCATAATTCAGAAGTTCTATTCCTCCATAATAAGGGTCAAACAAAACTTCAATTTCAAAGCCTCTATAAATGTTGATCAATTCATTGTATTCTGGTCCTACCCGACTAATTAAATATTCAGATCCGGTGGCCTTAGTCTCACCATATTTCCAAACACACTTCATAAACTTGTCGTGTTGAGTAAAGGATGCTTCAATTTGTGTCAATTGTGCCAAATCTTTTGACATAGGCTCTCGGGAATCAATTTTTGCACGCTTCACCGTAAAATGGTATGTTTTTTCAGTTTTGAAATGGCTTTCAATATTATAATCTTGGCTACAAACGGTTAGTGAACGTAGAGCCAAGAAGAATATCATTATTGTCTTCATAATGCTGAGTTTTTTAATAATGCCAAACGTTCCATGTGAAATTTTTCACCCACCTCCACCCACTTCCCAATCAAAATTATAAAAAAATCAAAGCGCATGGCTGTTAGAGTTATGAGGGTGGGGGAGAAAAACTTAATCAACCCACATGTGCCAAAATTAGTATATTTAGGTGTATCAAATTTAGTATATGTAGAAGTACTGATTTTAGTATATGGGTCTATTGCCAATAGCATTACTGTAAAATTGTATCGCCTAACTTCCAGAAATAATGTTTCTAGCTCAAAATAGCTGAATCTTAAGCCATATATCTCCTCCGGATGAGCTGCATTTTTTTAATTGGTTATACCCGCGTCCTAAAACCCTCACAGGGTTTTAAACCCTGTGAGGGTTATGCGGGTGCTAGCGCTCACGTGCGCATAAAAGCAAAAACCTTTTTATTCTGGTGAAAACCCTATGTGAATTTTCTTTTGCGAATTTGTCAAATTTGAACCGCTGAACTTCATGTGAAAATTCTAACTTAGAAACATATTTTTAGCTTAACAATTCATCGTGCAATTTTACTAAATATTGAGAGTCAAATTCATTGCTCAAAATTGTCATGTTTTCGAGAAAAACCGATACTGAATTTTTTGATCCAAAAGATAATAATCCACCATTCACGTTTTCGCTTCTTAAAACAAAACAATCTTCGTTGAATACAACGGTAAAATAATCACCAAATGCCTTTATTATCGGGTCTGTGAGACCAATGATCCCGTTTTCATAATACTCGGAAATACCCCATCCCGAAAATTCAAAACATTTGTAAGTCAAAGCAAATAACTCTTCTTTTGGGTGAGAATTATATGGAATTGTTGAAATTGCAAATGGTGGATTTCCCATTCGAATCTTGACTTTGTGTTTTGTGAGATTTATTCTGCTACTTTCTGGCGTTTTGTGCTCAATAAGCTTGTTTTTGATTGAGTCTATTGCTGGATTAAATTTTGAGTGAACCTTGATTTTAAAACCTTTTTCTTTCCAGATATTAATAACTTCTTGCAATTGTTCTTTCTCTTTTTCGAAAATTATATCCATCGCAAATACAGCTGCTTTTTCGAAGTAACTGATTTCAATGGAGTAGTTATCCTTATCAATATAAAAATCGACTTGTTTTAACTCAAGTATTTGTATATCTGTCTTTCGCTTTTCTATAGCAAATGAAAGAGAGTTGTTGAAGAAGATGATTTTACCTAATGATGGAGTTTTTACATAAACTGTCACAAACATATATACTGAACCAATTAGGAAAACAGTCAGAATCAAACCCATAACCAAATATTTTGTCCGGAATGACCCAAATAAACTATCCGATATATCAGAAAAAACAACAATAAAAACAAGTGAAGAAATTATCCCATGAATGGTGAGATATTTTTGTTTGATTTTTTTAAATTTCTTTTCATTTTCCTTGTCTATTATTTTTGTTTCAAACAGTTCTTGTTTCATGCCGAAACGCAATTTTGTGTTTGCTTATAATAATCGCCCAATGTTTTTTCTCCACCAACTTCCCAATCAAAATTACAAAAAAAATGAAACATTCCCCTAACACCCATCCCCATCCACCAGCTTCTTCAACTCAATTTCATAATCGAACTGCAAATCCTCATGCAAAAAAGCAATGTTTTTTTTGATGGCTTCAATTTGATTGTTGTAAATATTGGTGAGCACGACGTTTCCTTCAACCGATGGGCTCATTTTTTTGAGTTCACAACAAAAACAAAGCAACAATTCAACCGCGGTTTCCTTTTTCTTTGAATATTGGATATACTTCCTGATGGCTCGCAATATTTTACGCACACTCTTTTTGATGAAAAAATAACTCTGTTTGTTTATCTGCCCAAATAGCTGCTCAATTTCGATTTTCACATTCTCTACATATGCCGCTTCGTTGTGTGCTTCGAACAAGAGATAAGTGAGCAATTCTTTATTCTCCTTTTTGAATTTGGTCAAACGCAAAAAAAGCTCCAGCAGTTCTCCTTGCGAACGACCGCTTAATTCTGTTTTGAGTTCTTTGAGTGAGGCTGCTTTCACTGATTGGGTTTTAGGGTTGGTTTGGTTGGTTGTCGGTTGGAAAGGTTTTTGGGCTTAAGTGCTGCTGTTTTATCGTTTCTTTTAGTGCGTCAATAATTGACCACTTTGATTGAATATTTATTTCTATTGAACAATCTAGGCTAAAAGATTGGGCATTATTTTCAAAGATGTCATCGACAAGGACCCTCCCACTATTTTATCATTGAAAAGTGTTATCTGTTCATCTTCTTCTTTGAGCGCCTGGGCGTAAATCAGTGGTAAATAGTGCTCGGGTGTGGGAATGGAAAGCTTAAATGATTCGCCTTGCAATTGATACTCGATAAGTTTTTGATAGTCGTTGTTTAAAATATACGCTTTCATTTTGTTGTTTGCTTCTGTTGCCCAATCGTAGGCATACGATTTTTCTTCCAATTTATTCCAAGCAACCAATCCAAGATTATGAACCATATTCCCGCTCCCGATTATTAAGATACCCTTGCTCCTTAAAATCGAAAGCTCTTTTGCCAATTCGTAATGAAATTGAGCAGGTTTCGAATAGTCAATACTCAACTGCAATACCGGCACATCGGCATTCGGAAATAAATGTTTTACAACACTCCACGTACCATGGTCGAGCCCCCATTCCATATCTAACCCAACGTCTGTTTTGGTTATCAGTTGTTTGATTGCGCTTGCCAATTCAGGATTTCCTGATGTGGCATATTGCACCTCATACAATGCCTTTGGAAACCCTCCAAAATCGTGAATTGTTCGTGGATTTTGCATAGCTGTTACAAAAGTTCCTTTTGTTTCCCAATGCGCCGAAACACAAAGAATAGCGTATGGTTTTGCCAATTCCTTTCCTAACTGACGGAATGCAGCAACAAATTCGTTCTCCTCTATAGCATTCATCGGGCTTCCGTGACCAAGAAACAATACGGGCATTCTATCTGTGTTGCTTAAGGACGATAGCGGATTGTTGCTAATTTCAGATTTCATATTGGTGACATTAATTGTCAGCAAACTTAACAATTCCTTTCTAATATCATCTGGACGAAGATAACTCAATCAACCTTCACAAAATCGTATGGGAGAAATTCAAGAAAATCGCTTACCGTCAAGGTCAATCCTTCAACTTTTCCATCCTTTATGCGGAACGGCATTTCCATAATTCCCATCTCCGGATTGCTGTAGGTGCAAAGAAATGTGTCGTTGCTCAGGTATTCCAGATTCCCAATCAATGTTGGATGATTGGTGAATGCAATTTTCAATTTGCCTTTTTCGGTGCTGAGGAAAATATCGCCATAAAGTTCGTTGTTGTATTTGCCAACAAACGATTCGAGCGGCAAAGATGGCTTATTGCCTTGTTTTGCAACATTACGCAGCGAATCGAGTCTTGCATCTGCTTGCTGTTTGCTGCTGTTGAACTGAGCCAACGAGGATTTGCTATAGTTTTTGTAGGGTAAGCCCAGAAAAGCATCTCTGATTTCGTTGGCAACATTCAGAAAGAATCTGTTTTGATCGTTGTTGGTCATTACCACTATTCCCAGATTTTCTTCGGGCATAAATATCACCACCGATAAAAATCCATCTACGCCACCGGTATGTGAATAATACATTTTTCCATCAAAATCATTAATGCTCAGGCCTAAGCCATATAAATAAAAATGGGTTAATTTGTTGTCTCTCGGATCGGAAGCGATAATGGAATGCGGTGTTCGCAGTGCCAGGATAGCATTTGCGGGAATAGTCTGCTTGTTGTTGAGCATTCCGTTGTCAAGCTGTGCAAGCAACCAGTTGCTCATGTCTTTTGCCGACGACATTATGCTTCCGGCGGCCGCCAAATTGTCGAGATTAGCAAAAGGAATTACTTCTGTTTTGTTGCCAACGATGGTATGTGGCGATGCAATGTTTGTTACATTCTTTGTTTCGCTGGTAAGTAGCAATGTTCGATTCATGTTCAATGGAATCAAAATGCTGTCTCTTATTACGTCTTCCCATTGGCGGCCTGTAATGCGTGGAATAAGTTCTCCGGCGGCAACAAATGCGGCATTACAATAGCCCCAGTGGGTCCGGAACGGATATGGCGCATGTACCAACGCCATTTTCTTGATTATTTCGGCTCTTGTCAGATTCGATGTCCAATAAGTGAAATCGCCCTGAAAGGTTTCGAATCCAATTCGGTGCGACAGCAAATCGCAAATTCTGATATCGTTGCTTGCAAGCGTGTCGCGCAGGCGGAACTCAGGCATCCATTTTTGCACTTTATCGTTCAATTCTACTTTGCCTGCTTCCTGCAAAATGGCAAGGGCAGTTGATGTAAAAGCTTTTGTGTTCGAGCCAATCATGAAAAGGGTGTTCTCATCAACTGCTTCGGTTCCTCCGACCTTCGTTACGCCATAGCCTTTCATCACCACAACTTTTCCGTCTTTTACAACAGCAACCGAAAGACCGGGAATATTCCAATCGGCCAAACCTTTATTGATGTAGCTGTCGAGGCTATCTGTTACAAATGCAGGTAATTCTGTTCTCTGTGCTTCAACAATACCAAATGTAGCGCAAAGCAATAGCAGCAGTGCAAATAGAAATGTTTTTTTCATGTTGGGTCGAATATTTAGTTTTTATCCATTCCCCGAAATTTCGCGAGCAAAATCCCACGAAAGATAATTCTCATAGCTCATGCACACGTGTTCGGCAAAACTAATGGCGGTTTTAATAATTTTGTCCCAGCTGTGTTCGGGCAACGATTCGAGTGAATCGGCAAAAACCTTGTATTTGTTGAACGCATACAGCAATCCCGAATTGAAGGTGTCGCCGGCGCCAACGGTACTCATCACCGGAATGTCTTTTACTGCATAATGTTTCATCAACTGTGGAGTGCAAAGCGTAACACCGTGTCGGTTGGCTGTCATAATGAGATAGCGACCACCTTTACCAACAAAATGGTTGTATATTTCTTTTGGATCGGATGTGCCTAAGATATTGATGAAATCTTCATCAGAGCCTTTGGTGATATTTGCCAGCGAAAAATTTTCATTGATAAACGGTAGTACTTGCTCACGAATGCGAAGATGATTTTTTCGAAAATTGGGATCGTATATCACCAACGCATTTTCGTTACGGCTGGCTTTGATATATTTTACCAACGAGTCTCTTATTTCCTCTTTAATGCCATAAAAACTCCCAAACAAAATCAGATCGTCGGCCATTGGAGCGGGGAACAGCAATTCGGCTTTTCCTTCCTTGCGTATTTTGTAAAAAGTATATTCAGCGTCGTTGTTTTCGTTCAATACAGCAATGGCAATGCGCGATAAAGCGTTGTCGTATTTCGATACATATTCTGTCGATACGTTGTTGCGAAGCAGAAACCGTTCAATGATATTTCCAATGGCGTCGTCGGCATAATCGCCGGCCAGAAACACATTTTTACCCAGACGACCCAGCGAAACTGACGTGTTCAACATCGATCCACCCGGAATGCCTTCCACCGGTCTGTCGTCTTTAAACAGAATATCGTAAACCATTTCGCCGGTGCAAATAAAGCGTCGTTCGGAATTTCTCATGCTGTTCCTTTCCTGTGAGGTAAATTTGAAAAATTAGGTTTTATCTGAAAATACGCGTCCGAAGAAAAACATGGCTGGTGAAGCCACCATGTAAAGCAAAATGAGCAATGCAATTCCTTCGAACGAAAATAAGACAAAAAACAATGTGCCGGCAAGAATCATCAAAACTGCCATGAACTTGCTTGCAGCACTTTTGAGTTTGAGCGATACAAATGGAATGGGGATGAGCATGGCTACAGCTGCAAAAATAGCAGTGATACTTATTTGCAAAACAGCATTTTCGTCGCCCGAAAAATTCCCCCAATACAAGCATGCAGTGGTAACAAATAGTGCTGCTGCCGGTGATGGAATTCCCCTGAAGTTATCGGTTTGTCTGCTGTCGGTATTGAAAACGGCAAGCCTGATTGCTGTCGCCAAAGCATAAATAACAGCTGGAATGGCGAGAAAAATTGAATTGGTTGAAGGGAAGACTGTTTCGGGAATCCAAGAGTGCAAAACGGCATAAATAAGCATTGCCGGAGCAATTCCAAACGAAACCAAATCGCTCAACGAATCAAATTGCTTCCCAAATTCCGATTGTGCTTTTAGCAATCGTGCAGCGAATCCATCGATAAAATCGAAAAACCCAGCCGCCAGAATCAGATATATTACATAGTCGATATAGTAGAAAGGTTGAGTTGCAACAATGACTGCAGTCATTCCACACAAAAATCCAGCTCCCGTAAGCAGGTTGGGTATCAGTTTCAACGCTTTCATCGGGTCAAACTTACAACTTTTTTGCGTATTATAAAGAAGCGATTTTTGCTTTATTGAATCACTTCTTGATGTTATTGATTTTGACGTATGTTATTGTAATCGGAAAATATATCGATAAAATAGCTAATACCATTGATAAGAGCTTTTTGTTTTTGTATATTTGCATCCTAAATTTATACACTATGAAGACATTTTTACTAGGGGGGGTGTTTTTTTGGCTTTTTTGGCCATTTTTTGTGCATTCGCAGTGCGGACCTACCGACCATGGCGGTGCAGACTGGATTATTTCGGCTAGTACAACCATTGGTGGAACTCATACAAATGTTGGGAAATTTCAAATTGAAATAGGAGTTACCGTAACGGTTGATTCAGCTTGTCGCTATCTCGAGGTTCAGGCCGATACAATTGTAGTTTACGGAACCATCAATGCCGACGGGAAAGGCGATGTTGGTGGTGCAGGCGGAGCGGGCGGTACCTATGCCAATGGTAGTGGTGTTCCGGGTCATGCCGGGCAGGCCGGTTTGGCCGGATACGGTTCGGGAGGTGGTCTTGCCGGAGCTGTTGCCGGTGATGGAGGCTATATCACCCAGATTTGTGGAGGATTTCTTTGTTCGGGAAACCGGGACGGAATGAATGGTGGTGGTGGCGGTGCTGGTGGTGGATCAGGAGGTTCATATGCAGGACTGGGTGGAGCAGGTGGTTATGGCGCCTATGGTAGTGGATATACAGGAGCCGAAGGAGGCGATTACGGTGCTGGTGGAGCACGCTCCAATGCGTATGGAACTGCAACCGGATTTGATATCACTTGGGGCTCGGGTGGTGCTGGCGGTGGCGGTGGCGGCGGCGGATGGTCGAGCGGAACAACCGGAGGCAAAGGTGGCGCTGGTGGTGGAATGGTAACCCTCAAGGCGCAGTACAAAATGATTGTGTCGGGAGGAATTTCATGTAACGGAACCGATGGTGGTGTTGGTGGAAATGGCGGTGGCGAATCCGACGATAATACTCTCGATTGTTCTACTTCGGGTTATAATGCATGCGGACTTTGTTCCGAATCGGTTTTTGATGCTGCCGGTGGAGCTGGTGGAGCTGGTGGTGGTGGCTCGGGTGGAGGTATTTTGCTCGAATCCAATGGAACCCTGAGCGTTACAGGAACACTTTCGGTAAGGGGTGGTGCAGGAGGAACTGCCGGAACTCCGAATAATCTCACCGGAACATGCTTCGATAATGCCCGCGGAGGTGCTGGTGGCGGTGGCGGACGTGTAAAAATATTAAAAAACCCTTGTGTGACTGTTTTAATGAATCCAGTCGTGAATACAAGCGGTGGCATTGGTGGAAATGGTGTTGTTGTCGGAAACAACGGCGACTCCGGTTCGTATCGCAACAATCTTACAGCACAAACCTATGTTGGGCTCGATGGTGGATTAATCGGCTCAGTCGATAGTATTTTCTGTGATTATGGCGATGTGCCATTGATTGGCTCCACAGTTGACGCATCGGGTGGCATTTTGGGTAATTACAGCTACCAATGGCAGTATAGTACTACCGATAGTGTGTCTGGATATGTCAATTTGCCTGGCCAAATAAGCGTAACCTGCGATCCTGGGCTTATTTCAACAACTACCTGGTATCGTCGTAAGGTGACTTCCGGCAATTGCACCGAATACAGCAACTTCGCCAAAGCACTTGTAATTGACTGCTCTTCAATAAACGAATCGAATCAGCTCGATTTCAATATATTCCCTGTTCCAAGCGATGGAAGGTTTAAAATTGAAATGCCTCTGCCTATTCCAGCTGGTTCATCGGTTGAGATATACAACCAACTTGGAGAAAAAATCAGCCTCATTCAAATTAAAGAATCTGTTTCAGAACTAGCAGTCAATTTGAAAGTAAA